>CAYGSU010000023.1:35622-44182 GCA_964352715.1 uncultured Flavobacteriaceae bacterium
GATGATTTTCTCGAACACACCAAGATGGAAATGTTTTCCGATCAGGTGTTCGCCTTCACGCCGAAGGGCGATCTGTATGCGCTGCCGCGCGCCTCGACGCCAATCGACTTCGCCTATGCGGTCCACACCGACATCGGCACCCGATGCGTCGGCGCGAAAATCAACGGTCGCATCAAGCCGTTGCGCACCCAGCTAGTGAACGGTGACCAGGTGGAAATCATTACATCGAACGCACAAACCCCGTCGCCGGCCTGGGAAGCGTTCGTTGTTACCGGCAAGGCCCGGTCGGCGATCCGCCGGTTTATCCGCACGAAGCAGCGTGACCAGTATATCAGTCTTGGACGGGAGGTAACCGAGAACGCCTTCCGGCAGGGCGGGTTCGACCTGACCGAAAAAGCGCTCAAGAGCATCTTGCCGAAGTTCCGGGTTGAAACGGTTGAAGATCTGTATGCGGCAATCGGCGAAGGCCGGCATACGGGACGCGAAGTTCTGCACAGCGTGCATCCCGGCGCGAAGAAAAAAACGGACGATGCACAGACAACGACCGGCAAATCACGGACTTCGGAAAAATCGAAGGCGGGCAACAAACATCGGATTCCCGTTCGGGGGCTTATTCCGGGCATGGCCATTCACTACGCGAAGTGCTGCCATCCCGTGCCCGGCGACCGCATTGTCGGCATTGTGACGACCGGCAAGGGGGTTACGATCCACACCATCGCCTGCCGGACGCTGGAAGACTTCGCCGATATGCCGGAACGCTGGCTCGATGTCGGATGGGAAGTCGACGACAGCAGCGAGCACGCATTCGTCGGCAGGATTGAAGCGGTGATCGCGAACGAACCGGGCAGTCTCGCCATTCTGACCGGCGTGATCGGTCGGGCCGGCGGTAATATCAGCAACCTGAAATTCGTCAATCGCGGTGAGGATTTCTTCGAGATGCTGATCGATATCGAAGTCAGCGATGTTCGGATGCTGAATGACATTATCGCCGGGTTGCGGGCGACGACTGCTATCAATTCTGTCGATCGCGCGTTTTCCTGACGGGGTCTTGATCTTGTTTCGCCGACGTTTGAAGCTCACCTACAAAAGCCGTTTGATCGCATTGCTGTGGCCCCGCGCCGGTATTCGCCGGTCGGTTCAGTACCTGCGGCACCGGTTGGGCCGGTTGCAGGGATCTCCCTATGCAATTGCAGCCGGTTTTGCCTACGGCGCAGCGATTTCATTCACACCGCTGATGGGCGGCCATATCGCGTTTGCGGCGCTGTTCTCCTGGGTCAGCCGCGCCAGCATCGTCGCCTCGGTCATTGGCACGGTGGTTGGAAACCCGTGGACCTTTCCCTTCATCTGGGCCTGGATCTACTATCTGGGAGTGTGGTTGCTGGGCATGGAGCCGATTGACTTCAATGCCGAGCATCTCAGCTTCCGGTATCTGCTGGATCATTTCCTCGATATTTTTCTGCCGATGCTGGTCGGCGGTCTGCCGTCCGGGGCCGTTGCCTGGGTCGCTTTCTACTTTCCGATCAAGATATCCGTCGAGCGCTATCAGGCCGCCAGGCTGATCCGGCTGATCAAGGCCCGGCACCGCAACCCGAAGCGCATAAAAGAAGGGACAAAGGAATGATCATCGGGCTTGGAACGGATCTGTGCGATATCGGACGGATCGAGGGAACGCTGGTACGCTACGGCGACCGCTTTACCCATCGTCTGTTTACTGAACAGGAACGGTTCAGGGCGGACCGGCGATGGGAACGGCGCGCCAGCCGGTATGCGCAGATGTTCGCCGCCAAGGAAGCCTGTTCCAAGGCCCTGGGGACGGGATTCCGGCAGGGCGTGTTCTGGCGCAATATGGAGGTCGTGCACCTGCCCAGCGGCAAACCGACGCTGTCGATTACCGGCGGAGCGGCTGAACGTCTCGCGAAACTGACGCCGGTGGGCAAGAAAGCCATGGCTGAAGTTTCCCTGACGGACGAATCCGGCCTTGCGAACGCGGTCGTCGTTCTCTACTGGATTGATTAACATGATACCCAGCATGACCGGCTTTGCTTGACAGATGCCTTATCGCTTTGCCATACCGCGCCGGCTCGGGCGTTTTGCCTTCGGGTACTCAAATAAAATTGCGGATGATTGATGGCGGACGAAGCAAAAGACGATTCCGGTCAGGCCGGCGATAACATGTCAGACAAGTCTCCACCGCCGCGCAAGTCCTGGCAGCAGGAAGCGGTCGAGCTTGTAAAGACAGTTGTCTACGCGCTGCTGATCGCTGTGACGGTGCGTACCTTCGCTTACGAACCGTTCAATATTCCTTCGGGATCGATGATTCCAACACTGTTGATCGGCGATTATCTTTTCGTTTCCAAATTGTCCTACGGTTACAGCCGGTATTCGTTTCCATTCGGCATCATCCCGTTTGAAGGCCGGATACTGGAAGACCGGCCGGAACGCGGCGATGTCGCCGTCTTCCGCCAGCCTAGAAATACCGATGTCGATTACATCAAACGGATAATCGGTCTGCCGGGCGACCGTATTCAGGTCAAGTCGGGTATTCTGCACATCAATGGCGAACCGGTGCAGCGCAAGCGCGTTGAAGACTATGTAACGGATTCAGGCAGCGTTGTGCGCCAGTACATCGAAGTTCTGCCCAATGGCAAGGAACATCGGATCATCGAAGCATTCGGCGATACCGGCGCGGCTGACAATACACAGGAATATGTCGTGCCAGCGGACCACTATTTTGCGATGGGTGATAACCGTGACCGGTCGCAGGACAGCCGCTATCTGAATGAGGTCGGCTTTGTGCCGGCTGAGAATCTGGTCGGTCGGGCCGAGTTTCTGTTCTTCTCGATCGGTGATGGGTTCGATATTCGGTTTGGACGGATTCTGGATGGTATCGAATAAAGCTGTCGATAAAGCCTTCTTCGATGCGCTGGGTATCGAATTGAAGGATGATTTCACGCTGAAGCGGGCGTTGAGTCATCGAAGCGCGGCGTCCGGCTGGTCCGGATACGAGCGTCTTGAATTTCAGGGCGATCGGGTGCTGGGCCTTGCCGTAGCGGATATGCTGCTTGAATGCTACCGTGATGAAAACGAAGGACAGATTGCAAAGCGCCACGCAGCGCTGGTGCAACGCCAGACCCTGGCGGAAGTGGCGGTGGATATGGGCCTCGGTGACTATATTTTCCTGTCGGAAGGAGAAGATTCCAGCGGGGGCAGAGACAACCCGGCCATTCTGGGCGATGTGGTCGAGTCGCTGCTGGCGGCAATCTATCGCGAAGGCGGCATGAAAGCGGCGCGCGCATTCGTTGAAAAGTATCTCGGGCCCAGAATGGAAGCCTGTTCGGCCCCGCCGCGGGACCCCAAGACGTCATTACAGGAATGGTTACAGGCCCGTGGCCGGCCGCTGCCGGAATACAATCTTGTCGATCGTAACGGCCCGGACCATGCGCCGGTGTTCACCGTTGCGGTTATCGTCGACGGAGAACAGCCGTTGAAGGCGGACGGTAAATCCAAACGCGCGGCGGAACAGGTTGCGGCATCCCTCATGCTGGATCGGCTCACGTCATGACCGAGGCCAGTCTCACCGGACAGAAATGCGGTTTTGCGGCTGTCATCGGTGCGCCGAATGCCGGCAAATCGACCCTGATCAATCATCTGGTCGGCGCCAAGGTGTCGATAGTCACCCACAAGGTCCAGACCACCAGAACGCGGGTTCTGGGCATCGCCGTGGTGGATGAAACGCAGGTGGTCTTCATCGATACGCCGGGTATTTTCATGCCGAAGAAGCGCCTGGACCGCGCCATGGTCGGGGCGGCGTGGCAGGGTGCTAAAGATGCTGATCTGGTATTGCTGCTGGTCGATGCACAAGCGGGCGTAACGAAGGACGTTGCCGCTATCGTGGAGAAGCTCAAGGGCGACAAACGCCAGGCGGTGCTTGTGTTGAACAAGGTCGATGGCATGAAGCGGGAAAAGCTGCTGGGCCTGACGGCGACGCTCAACGAATTGTACGACTTCACAGACACCTTCATGATTTCGGCGCTGAACGGCAGCGGTACCGACGATCTGATGGCGTTTATTGTTGGCAAGATGCCGGAAGGGCCCTGGCTGTTTCTTGACGATCAGCTTTCCGACATGCCGCAGCGCCTTCTGGCAGCGGAAATCACCCGCGAAAAGCTGTTCTTGAATGTTCATCAGGAACTGCCCTATGCGCTGACTGTCGAGACTGAAACCTGGAAAGACACCAAGGATGGCGGCGTTCGCATCGAACAGACCATCTATGTACAGCGGGAAAGCCAGCGATCCATCCTGCTCGGCAAGGGCGGCTCGAAGATAAAGACCATCGGCTCCGCCGCCAGACAGGAATTGTCGGGAATGCTGGACTGTCCGGTGCACCTGTTCCTTTTCGTGAAAGTGCGTGACGGGTGGCAGGATGACCCGGAAAGGTATAAAGTCTGGAATCTTGATTTTGAGACGTAATACCGAGTCTGCAGAATCATTGACGACGCAAAAGCTTCACCTTCTCGACGCTTGACTGTCATCACCAGCCGGGATGGTGACCGGGACAGGATCGAACCTCGATCCGCCGTTACTCATATTGGGAGAACAGACATTATGCATACGATGTATGCCGACGAGGGACTGCGCCGCCTTAAGACCGATCTGACCGCCGGGAAGATCACCCGCAGGCGGTTCATCGAAGGCGCGACAGCACTGGGATTGACGCTTGGAGCGGCGATTTCCGTATCAGGTCAGGCCCTCGCGGCCACCCCCAAAAAGGGGGGCACGTTCCGGGCCGGGATCGCACATGGATCGACCACGGATTCACTCGATCCTTCGACCTATGAAAATACGTTCACAAGCAATCTTTGCTACGGTCTTCACAATCATCTGACGGAACTCGATGAAAACGACAAGCTTGTGCCTGAGCTGGCCGAAAGCTGGGAAGCTTCGCCGGATGCGAAGACCTGGACTTTCCAGCTTCGGAAGGGTGTTGAGTTTCACAACGGCAAGACCATGACCTCTCAAGATGTGGTCGATTCCTTCAACATGCATCGGGGCGATGATTCCAAATCCGCCGCCAAGCCGATCGTGGAATCTATTACCGACATCAAGGCGGATGGTCCGGACACAGTCGTGTTCACGCTGGACAGTGGCAATGCGGATTTTCCGTTCATCGCCAGCGACTATCATCTGGCAATCATGCCGTCCGACGGCGCCGGCAATGTCGACTGGGCCAGCGGGACGGGAACCGGCGGCTATATCCTGAAATCCTTCGAGCCGGGCGTTCGCGCCGATCTGGAACGCAATCCGAATTACTGGAAGGAAGGTCGGGCTCATTTCGATGCGGTTGAAATGACGACGATTGTCGACATCGCAGCGCGCACCAACGCCATGAGCACCAACGAGATCGATGCCATGGATCGGGTGGAAATCAAGACAATGAACCTGCTTGACCGCAATCCGAATATCAGGATCGCGGAAACCACCGGCTATGCGCATTATTCGATCCCGATGCGCACCGATACAGCGCCCTTCGACAACATCGACGTTCGGTTGGCGCTGAAATATGCGGTCGACCGGGAAGCCCTGCTGGAAACCGTGCTGCGCGGGCACGGGGCTGTCGGCAACGACCATCCGATCAGCATCGCCAACCGGTATCATGCCGATAATCTGCCGCAAAAATCCTACGATCCGGACAAGGCGAAGTTCCACCTCAAGAAAGCCGGTTATTCGTCGCTCACCGTTCCGCTTCACGCTGCCGACGCGGCATTCGGCGGGGCTGTCGATGCGGCTGTGCTTTACAAGGAACATGCGAAAGCTGCCGGCATCGAAATCGATCTCGTTCGCGAGCCGAATGACGGCTACTGGTCGAATGTCTGGATGAAGAAGCCCTGGTGCATGTGCTACTGGAGCGGCCGGGCGACGGAAGACTGGATGTTCTCGACCGCCTATGCGGATGGCGCGAGCTGGAACGACACCTTCTGGAAACACGACCGGTTCAACATGCTGCTGGAGCAGGCGCGGGCTGAACTCGATGATGCAAAGCGTCGCGAAATGTATGTCGAGATGCAGCAGATTGTCAGCGATGAAGGCGGCGTCGTGGTACCGATGTTCAACAACTACATCTTTGCGATGTCCACGAAAGTCGGAACGGATGAAAATCTGGCCCGTAACGGAGACCTCGACGGCAACAAGCTTCTGGAGCGGTGGTGGTTTGTCTGATCCGAATTTGGCCTGAATGGTAAACAGGGAAGCACGGCTTAGGCCGTGCTTCTTTTTTGCCGTTTCTCTTTTCAGTCCTTCCAGCTTGGCATAATGATAAACCGTAAGGCGTCGTGCTGACGCGGTTTTGTGACGATTGAAAGGAAGGCGGATTTGAAGGGCGGATCTCACACGCACGAGCCGGACAAGCGCAATGAGACGGTCAGGATTTCGATCAATGGCGCGATAGTGCCGAGGGCCGAAGCCATGGTTTCGGTGTTCGATTCCGGGTTTCTGCTGGGCGATGGCGTCTGGGAAGGTATTCGCCTGCACAATGGTCGTCTGTTGTTTGAACAGGCCCATATCGACCGCCTGTACGAAGGCGCGAAAGCCATCGATATCGACCTCGGCATGACAAAGCAGCAGATGTCTGATTCCATTTATGCCGTATGTGCAGCCAATGACATGACGTCGGGCGTGCATATCCGCCTCGTTGTTTCGCGCGGCCTGAAATCGACGCCGTATCAAAGCCCGTCAGTGAATATCGGTGGCCCGACGGTTGCGATCATTCCGGAATGGAAAGCGCCCGATGCAGGGGCTGCTGACCGCATGCTGAAGGTTTTTACCGTGCATGTCCGGCGCGGCTATCCCGATGTACAGGACCCGATGCTGAATTCCCTCAGCAAGCTGAATTGCATCACGGCCTGCATCCAGGCGCAGAAGGCAGGCGCTGATGAAGCGCTGATGCTTGACCCGCACGGTTTTGTCGCGACCTGCAATTCCACCCATTTCTTCATCGTGCGGGGCGACGAATTATGGACCTCGACCGGCCGCTATTGCCTGAAAGGCATCACGCGGGACGCCATGCTGCGGCTGGCTGATAAGGCAGGGCTCATGCCGCGCGAGAAGGATTTCAGCCTGACCGAGGTCTACAGCGCTGACGAAGCTTTCCTTACCGGCACCTTCGCCGGCCTTTTGCCCGTCGGCATGATCGACGGCCGGATCATCGGCGACGGCCGGCGCGGGGTGAAATCCGAACTGCTGCAGACACTATACGCCGATCTGGTTGAACAGGAATGTCCGGCAGCGTAGCAGACAAGCAGGGCCAGGCGCCGGTCCGCATCGCGATGTGGTCCGGCCCGCGTAACATTTCGACGGCGATGATGCGATCGTTCGGCAATCGCGCCGACTGCGCCGTGATCGACGAACCGTTTTACGGTTACTACCTCGACAAGACCGGCATCGATCATCCGATGCGCCGGGAGGTGCTGGAAACCATGCCGCACGATTGGCGGCCGGTCGCCGAGGCGTTGTGCGGGCCGGTTCCGGGCGGCAAGCCGGTCTATTATCAGAAACACATGACCCAGCATATGCTGGACGATATGGACTGGTCCTGGCTTGACCGGGTGACCAACTGTTTCCTGATCCGCGATCCCGACGCGGTTGTCGCGTCCTTCGCCGAGAAACGAGCCATGCCTGCGGAGGAAGAGCTTGGCTTTGAACGACAGCGCCGTCTGTTCGACTTTGTGAGGGAACGGACGGGCAGAGCGCCGCTGGTCGTCGACAGCGCCGACATTCTGAACGATCCGGAAACAGTGCTTTCTGCCCTGTGCAAAACAGTCGGCATTCCCTTCGACCGGGCGATGCTGTCCTGGCCGGCGGGCAAACGGCAGGAAGACGGGGTTTGGGGGGCGCACTGGTATAAATCTGTGGAGGCGTCCACTGGCTTCAAACCCGCAGAACCGCGGACAATCGTTGTGCCGGATCACCTGCAGGCTTTTGCCAAACGCGGCCGCGAGATATACGACTATCTGTATCAGCAAAGAATGACGGCCTGATCATGTTCAAGACACCGGCGACACTGGCTCTGACATTCTCTTGCGTCGGGCATTTTCTGTTTCACTATTTTGCAGCGATGTATTTCACCATCGTTATCGCGCTCGACCGCGCATGGCCGACGTCTTACGAAAACCTGATCGAACTCTGGACCCCGGCGGCGATCCTGATCGGGCTTGCCGCCCTGCCGGCGGGTCGGCTTGGGGATGTCTGGAGCGCGCCCGGCATGCTGATCATCATGTTTTTCGGCATGGGCGCGGCGACAGCCGCCTGCGGCTTTGCCGATACGGAATGGATGCTGCTCGGGCTTTTGGCCTGTATCGGCCTGTTTGGCGCAATCTATCATCCGGTCGGCATTTCCTGGCTGGTGCGCGCATCCGGCGGGGCGACCGGCAAGAAGCTGGCGATAAACGGCGTTGCCGGCGGCCTCGGCGCTGCGGCAGCCGGCGGCATCACCGGTCTGTTCCTCGAAATCGCAAACTGGCGGGTCGCGTTCATCGTACCCGGGGTGATCTGCGTGCTGTGCGGT
>CAYGSU010000023.1:44282-50236 GCA_964352715.1 uncultured Flavobacteriaceae bacterium
CGCAAACTGGCGGGTCGCGTTCATCGTACCCGGGGTGATCTGCGTGCTGTGCGGTTTTGCGATGCTGTACTGTCTGCGAACCGGGCTGATTGCCAACGAAAACGGCGAGAGCGCAAAACGCAACGCCACCGGCAAGGGCAACATGCGAGCCTTCGCGCTGCTGCTTTTGCCGATGTTCGCCATCGGGCTGATCTACAACACCACCCAGGCGGCGATGCCCAAGCTGTTCGAGGAAGGGCTGGTCGACCTGCTGGGCGGCAACCTCGCCGCAGTCGGGTTGCTGGTCGCTGCCGTCTATGTGGCCGGCGCGGCGATGCAGTTTCTCGGCGGGCATCTGGCGGACCGGTATCCGCTGAAATTCGTTTATCTGATCTGCTGGCTGGGCATGATCCCGATGCTGTTCCTGATGGCGATGACCGGCAATGCCATGCTGTTTGTCGTTTCCGCCCTGATGGTGGTGCTGAATACCAGCGCCCTGCCGTCGGAAAACATGCTGTTGAGCCGGTTTGCGCCCGCAAACCATCAGGGGCTGGCCTTCGGGGTGAAGTTCGTTCTCGCCTTCGGCGCAGCGCCGCTGGGCGTTCTGCTGATTTCATGGACGCGCGAGGCGACGGGCAGCTTTTCACCGCTGCTGACCGGCATGGCCATATTGGCGACGGTTACCCTGCTGGCGATTGTTCTGCTGCCGGGCGAAACCCGGCCCGATGCGGCAGAAGCGCCAGCGGAATGATCAGCTAGTCTTTCAGCTTTTTCTCACCGGTCAGTTCCAGTTCGTCTGCGCCGACCTTGCGATAGAAACAGGTGCGGTAACCGACATGGCAGCACCCGCCATCGCCCTGTGGCAGAACTTTCAGCCAGATGGCGTCCTGATCGCAATCCGTCAGCATTTCGACGACTTTCTGGATCTGCCCGCTCGTCGCACCCTTGTGCCACAGTTCCTGGCGGCTGCGGCTCCAGTAATGCGCCTCGCCGGTCTTACGGGTCGCTGCCAGCGCTTCGGCGTTCATGTAGGCCACCATCAGCGGCGCGCCGGTCTCGGCATGGGTGACGACCGCCGGTATCAGCCCGTTGGCGTCGAAGACTGGATCGAAGGCCGACCCTTCCTCGCGGTCATGGCGGCTTGAAACTTTATCGATCATCTTCTGTTCCTCTGCTTTCGAAGCGGCACCTTAGAGATTGGCAGCCTTAGATAAAAGTCCCGGCCAGCGTGACGGGCAGGCCGCCCAGACCGGTCTTGAAATGGGCGACGCCCGGCGCGGTTTTTGGGTCGATCCCGCCAATGTCGAACGCCTCGATTCCTCTGTTTTTAAGTTCGGTTATTCCATACCATAACAAAAGGTTATGGGCGTTTTCTTGTCTTGTGCCTGAATTAGACCACCCGACCTGATAGGTTGCGCAACGCCCTGTTATAATGAACAGAACAGCAGCGACCGGCGTTCCGTCGAGTGCGGCTGTGGCGACGCACAGTTCGTCCGGTAGCAGTCGTTGCAGCACGGCTGCCGGCGGGCCGGAATAGGCAATTTCCTTCTTGTGGCGTTCGTATTGTTGCATCAGCCAGGACGGATCGTTCGAGAAACTGACCGAAAGGTTGCCCTGCATCGCCTTGCGAAGCTGGTTGCGCCATTTGCCATCCAACCCTGCCATAAGGTCCGCTTCGGACGTCCTGAGATCAAGCCATGCCGTCTGATACCCGGCGAGGATGCGGTTCAACCCGGTTTCGGAGAGGATCGCGCGAACCGCCTCGCTGTCCGGCAGGTCGGGCATCAGCGTGCACCAGTTCAGTTTCCATGCCGGAAACGCCTTCTTGATCGCGGTCAGGGCGGCGACCTGTTCGGGCAGGATCGCCGACCGGTCGAAAACCGGCCCCTGGATCGTTTTGACATGATGGCAGCCCGGCGCCATGCGGCGGATATACACCTGGACCAGGCCGATGACATCGCGATTGGCCAGCACGAAACCGCGTCGGATTTCGCCGCCTTCCACCGCGACGGTCGCCTCTCCGAAGGACCAGGAGTGGAACAGATTGGCGCGCGGGCAGTGTTCAAGGTGGCGGTTCCAGTCGCTTTCGGTTATGTCGGACGGGGAACCGGCCCAGTGTAGGGTTATGGAACGCATGCAACCGGTCCGCAGCAGACGGGGGGAACGGCGATGGCGCGCCGGGCAAGGAAGAAGACGAAGGCAACGGCAGCGGCGTCAGCCGCGCTGAAGGGCCGTGAAACAACGGCGCCACGCTCTGTCGACGATCCGACAACCGCGGATATTCTGGCGAATGCCGACCGGGCCCGCGCACCGAAACGGGAAAAGTTTCTCGACCGGCGGCTCGGCCGCAGCCGTCTGACATGGCGCGCGGTTCTGCTGTTCATGCTGGCCTGCATCCTCCTGGATATAGGGCTTTATGCGGTGTTCGAACTCGGTCTGGGCAAATGCTACGGGATTCTTTGCCTGTTGAACTGAGGCGGCGCAAGCCATGCCGGGACAGCGGCGTCGATTACCGGTATGTTTCCGGGTGGATCAGAATGTGCGGTATTATTATACCGCTATTCTAGATAACTGTTTTTATTGATGAAAAAACGGCTGAAATGGTTTGACTTACCCGAACCGGACCAGTAGATACCCGCCCGTCGTCATCAGTTCGTTTGCCGTTCTGATAGGCGGAAGAAACAACGAACGACACCGGGAAACGCGCTCCATCGCGGCGACCGGACGAAACAGCAAGGACATGGCTGAAATGAAAACCTATTCGATGAAGCCGTCGGAAGTGAACAAGCAATGGTTCGTGATTGACGCGGACGGCATGGTGCTGGGCCGCATGGCGACCGAAATTGCAAAGATCCTCCGCGGTAAGCACAAGGCCGGCTACACCCCGCATGTCGATTGCGGTGACAATGTCATCGTCGTCAACGCGGAAAAGGTTCACCTGACCGGCCGCAAGCGGACCGACAAGGTCTACTACTGGCATACCGGCTATCCCGGCGGCATCAAGAGCCGGACGGCTGAACAGATTCTGGAAGGCGAGTTTCCGGAGCGGGTTGTTCACAAGGCGGTTGAACGCATGGTGCCGCGTGGCCCGCTTGGCCGTCGCCAGATGAGCAACCTTCGGGTCTATGCCGGTGCGGCGCATCCGCACGAAGCGCAGAACCCGGTTACCCTCGACCTCGCTGCCCGTAACTCGAAGAACACACGGAACATGAACCATGGCTGACGAAACCCAAACGGTTAACGACCTGTCCCAACTGGGCGATGCAATGGCGGCTGCCGGCACATCGGCCACGCCGGCAGCAGCGGGCGCATCGGCCCCGGTTGACGCAGCAGCGCCGGCGAAACCGGCAGAACCGGTTATCGACGAATTCGGCCGTTCCTATGCAACGGGACGCCGCAAGAGCGCGGTCGCCCGTGTCTGGATCAAGCGCGGCAGCGGCAACATCTCGGTGAACGGCAAGAATCTGGCGACCTATTTCGGCCGCCCGGTGCTGCAGATGATCGTTCAGCAGCCGTTCGATGTCGCCCAGCGTGAAGGCGAATTCGACGTCGTCTGCACGGTTCGCGGCGGTGGCCCGTCGGGCCAGGCCGGCGCGGTGCGTCACGGCATCTCACAGGCGATGACCCTGTTCGAACCGACCCTGCGTGGCGTTCTCAAGCAGAACGGCTTCCTGACCCGCGACAGCCGCAAGGTTGAACGGAAGAAGTACGGCCGCGCGAAAGCCCGTCGTTCCTTCCAGTTCTCGAAGCGTTAATTTTTCGCTTCTGCGATTTTCAGAAAGGGCTCGCTTCGGCGGGCCCTTTTTGGTTCGATCGGTTTCTGCGGAACTGGAGAGTGCGACGTGTTTGAGCCCTGCGATTGCGGAAGCGGTGCGACCTATCTTGCGTGTTGCGGCCGGCTGCATGCCGGTACGCCGGCTAACACCGCCGAACAGCTGATGCGGTCGCGCTATAGCGCGTTCCGGCGCGGAGACGTTGCCTATCTGCTGAAAAGCAGGGCGGCGGAAACCAGGCCCCTGTCGCTGTCCCTGGACCCGGGTCAGGAATGGACTGGATTACCGAAATCAGCAGCATCTGCAAGTACGGAGCCTAAATTCTGTAACTTATTCAAGACTCTTGAAGATTCCGTGAGCACTTTTTGCTTCTTGATTGATCTTGGGATTCTTGAGGAGCTACTGCTTGCCTCATTGCGCTTCGTGCATTCTCTGACCATGAACCCATCCTTTCAGTTGCAGATGCTATCTCACTTTCTAACCAAGACTTTTTATCTTTATCCATTAGCCTTCCCCAGAAGTTAGTTCGCTTATAATAGATAGTGATTCGACTATAGGTGTTTCCTCAATTAAGTAACTCGGTGTTTTTCCAGCTCTCGGTAGACTTTCAGAAGGCTGCCACTCAACAGTCCGACCTTCACTGTTTTTCCGAACAGGCATTTCGAAAAAATCGATAAATCTATTTGGTGCGATGCCAAGAAAGGGTTCAAACTTAACAGCATCACTATCCGCGCCAATTTCATTGTCGACTTGAACAATTTGACCATAAAGGTCTTTTGTCATCGATTTCGGATATGGTTCTATATATACAATTCTCCTTATTCCGGCTGCGATAATATGCCTAGCACACATGTGGCAGGGAAATGTGGTGCAATAGACAGTTGCATCCCGTATGGATAAACCTCGGCGCGCGGCGCTAGTTATAGCTGACATTTCAGCGTGAACTATTCGTCCAAATTCAAGGATGTTTGCTACTCTAGTTGATTTTAGTGGGGCAACTTTCGAATAGAGAGCTTGCTCAGTTTTTTCCTGTGTTGATAACTTCGAAAATTCTTCAGATAGCCAATCTTTTGGTAATGCTTCAAATATTTCGTTTACAATTTCAAATTTCATTTTGGCGCTTGAGTCATAACCAAGCTTAAAGTCTCTATTATCCTTTGCAGTTGATCCACTCCCTTCCCAGTATGAACCACCTCCGGATTTCGGTACTTCGTTGCAGCCAGAAGCGATAATTTCTCCATCTTTGCTAGTTATGACTGCTCCAACCTGACGCGAAAGATCAGCAGATCGCAAAGACGCAGATTCGGCATGGAACATCCCATATTCGTCTACTGTAGGTGTTCTAAATGGATGGTGAAAAATTATTTCAATGAAGCGTTTAACTTGTTCGTCTAAGTTCTTGCCTTCTGTCATGTCAAAGAAGACATCTGCAGAAGGAAACGTCTCTCTAACATTCTGGCCGAAATCTGTTGCGACTTCTTTCGCATCACGAACAATTAGTAATTCTGCATTCTCTTCATAATCGGAATTGTTAAAATTTCCGTAAGATTTAGCAATACGTTCTGCCAAAGAGCTGAGCCTTTGATGTTTAGGAGTATAAATCGAAAGAACATAGAGACTTTTATCATAAAGTTGTCGAAGCAGTTCTATTTCACGTGGATGCTTAAGTGAATTGAAAATAAATGCACCTGAGTTGATTGGTTTATCTGGCTCACCGTTCTTAGATCGTCGAATATCCAGGACTTTTGATATAGCCAATCTTGCTACTGCGTCGCCATTTTTAAAATGATTACGCAGTTTCTCGCCTGCATCCATTGAATTGTTTATGCGTGCGTCTTCAGAGGTTTGAACTTTACTGTTCAATTTGGGAAACTTATCTGTTTCTTTTAATAATGCGCTTAATCTAATCGGCAGAGGTTCGTATTCAACAGTTCTCAGTTCGTTTTCTAGTATGTTTTGAAATCGAGTTAAATCGGTTCCAACTGCTCCCACAAGTGCAATAAAAATTTCTGGACGATTCCTCACCTTAACTCTCTTTTCTGGCTGCTTGATTCGTTTTATCTACTTTAAAGTATTATTTTTCTTTTTGAAGTATAGATAATTTTTTTTGATCATTGATGGTCGCAACTTCAAAGGGATAAAGTACAGCCGCGCGAAAGCCCGTCGTTCCTTCCAGTTCTCGAAACGTTAATCCTGCGTTTC
>CAYGSU010000024.1:0-39129 GCA_964352715.1 uncultured Flavobacteriaceae bacterium
AAACATTACTATCTCCCACTCTCTGAGTGTTGCCGTTAGAACACCAGTGAAAATTCACCGGTTATCAATTCATGCCGTCAGCTATGGTGAATAGAGTAAGCCCGAACAGGGTGCAATGCACACAGAGTGGCGTTTTTGACCAGCGGTTGACAATTTGAATGGAATTGTCGGAAAGCAGTCAAACACCAACAATCGTTGTCAATTAGGCCGCTTTTTCACAAAATTTTCTCAGAAAAATTGTGGGTTAGGCCGGGACCCCTGAAGCGTTACCTGCCTTGCCTGACAAGACGCTGCAGATAGGCACCGTAACCTGACTTTTCCAGGGGAGCCGCAAGTTTCAGAACGTCTTCACCGGAGATATAACCCGCAGCATAGGCGATTTCTTCCGGGCAGGCGATTTTCATGCCCTGGCGCGATTCGATCACCGATACGAAGTTGCTGGCATCCAGCATCGACTGATGCGTGCCTGTATCGAACCAGGCATAGCCGCGGCCCAGTTTTTCAACATTCAGGTCGCTGTTCTTAAGATACCAGGCGTTCACATCGGTGATTTCAAGCTCTCCGCGCGCGGACGGCTTCATGTTTTCGGCCACATCGACCACGTTGGAATCGTAGGTGTAGAAGCCGGTCACCGCCCAGTTCGACGGGGCCGGATTCGGTTTCTCCTGGATGCGGGTCGGTTTTCCGTTCGCATCGAATTCGACGACGCCATAGCGCTCCGGATCATCGACCCAGTAGGCCAGTACGGACGCCCCTTTTCGCGGCGCAGACATGCGTCGAAGCGTTTCCGGCAAGCCATGCCCGAAGTAGATGTTATCGCCCAATATCAGCGCTGCAGGGCTACCCTCGATATACGGCTTGGCGATCAGGAACGCTTCCGCGATCCCTTTCGGCTCGGCCTGCGTGGCATAGTCGATCGAAAGACCCCACTGGCTGCCGTCACCAAGAACGCGCCGGAAATATTCGCTTTCTTCCGGCCGCGTGATCACGACAATCTCGCGAATGCCAGCCAACATCAGGGTCGTCAGCGGATAGTAGATGAGCGGCTTGTCGTAAATTGGCAGCAACTGCTTGCTGACAACATAGGTTGCGGGATAAAGCCGGGTTCCCGTACCACCCGCCAGAATAATGCCCTTCATCGTACGATCACCTGCTTGCTTGTTTCTTTTCGATACACCCGGCACAACCAATACGGATTGTCAGGCCTTCTTTCCCAACCGTTCACCGGCATATCTGGAATCGAGAATATCCTGCCACCATTTGCGGTTCTCGAGATACCACGAGACCGTTTTGCGCATACCGCTTTCAAAGGTTTCCTGCGGTTTCCAGCCGATATCGTGTCCGATTTTGCTTATATCCATAGCGTAGCGGTGATCATGGCCCGGCCGATCCTTGACAAAGGTTATCAGCTCTTCAGCCGCAGGCCGTTGATCGCTCGGCGCCAGCTCATCAACCAGTCGGCACAGGGTTCTCACCACGTCGATATTACTCTTCTCGCAATCGCCGCCGATGCAATAGGTTTCACCAACCGCGCCGTCCACGACAACTTTCCACAAGGCCTTTACATGATCGTCAACATACAGCCAGTCGCGAATGTTATCGCCCTTGCCATAAACCGGAATGCTGTCGCCGGCCAAAATCTTGAGGATTACCAGGGGAATCAGCTTCTCGGGGAACTGAAAAGGTCCGTAATTGTTCGTGCAGTTTGTCACCAGCGTCGGCAAATCGAACGTCTCACGCCAGGCGCGCACCAGATGGTCTGACGACGCCTTGCTGGCGGAATAGGGTGAATTCGGCTGGTAGGGGTAGTCTTCGTGGAAGAACCCTTCCGGACCGAGCGACCCGAAAACCTCATCCGTCGATACATGCAGGAAGCGAAACGCCTCCTGCCCGGCGGTATCGAGCGACCGCCAGTAGGACAATGCCGCTTCAAGTAGCGTAAACGTGCCGTTGATATTGGTCTGAATGAAATCGGCCGGGCCGTCGATCGATCGATCGACATGAGATTCGGCGGCAAGATGCATTACCGCGTCGGGCCGGTAGCGATCGAACAGTTCCGACATCATTTTACCGTCGCAGATATCCGCTTTTTCAAGCGCATAGCGGTCATCGCTGTCAATAGACTCCAACGAAGACAGGTTCGCTGCATAGGTCAGCTTGTCGACATTGATCACCCTGTTTTCGGTGCTGTCGATCAGGAACCTGACCAGTGCGGATCCGATAAATCCCGCGCCGCCTGTCACCAGAACTGTTTTGCTCATTTCGTCATATCCCGTCTTTGTACGAAAACACCGGCTGCATCTCTACCAGTTTCGGATGCCTGGTATCCTTGTCGCTCAGAACAGCATCAGCCGCGTTGACGCGCCAATCGATACCAAGCGCCGGATCGTTCCATGCAATTCCAAAGTCCACGGCGGGATCGTAATACGCATCCACCTTGTACAACACCTCGGTATCGCGCTCCAACGTGCAGAATCCATGTGCGAAGCCCTTCGGAACCAGCAATTGCCGCCAGTTCACAGCACTCAACTCCACGGCGACATGCCGGCCGAATGTCGGCGACCCGTGCCTTATATCGACGGCCACATCGAGGATCGCGCCGCGCGCCACCCTGACAAGCTTCGCTTGCGCGCTGGGCGGCCCCTGAAAATGCAACCCTCTTACCGTACCGACTGTCGCGGATAGGGAATGGTTGTCCTGCACCGGGTCGAAATCGATTCCGGCCTCGGAAAGGCTCCGTCTGTTAAAAACTTCGGAAAAAAAACCCCGGTCGTCGCCGAACTTTGGTGGTTCGATAATTTTCACGTCCGGAATTTGCGTTTCAACAATGCTAAGAGCCAAATCGAACCTCGGTGTCACGAACTGTCATCGCTGGAAAATCATCACTAGAATGTGGTCGCGAGTCTTAAGGCGCATGCGGAAATTACGCAAACAGTTTGCTTTATGATTGCTTTGCTTTGCATAGATCACTATCGAATTTCGTACCAATAGGAACAAATATCCGCATCGCCTTCATCCGGTTGAACCGTCAACGTTCGAAGGTTGCTCAAGATAAAGGACAGTGTTTTGGCTGAGAACCCGTCACCATTTGCCGTAAATCTTGGTGAACGCATCGACAACCGCAAGGTTATCGTCGGAATCATTGGTATGGGATATGTCGGCCTGCCTCTGGCCCTGTCCTTCGCAAGCCATGACATTTCCGTCCTTGGCTATGACATCGACCGGAACAAGACCGATGCCCTGCTGGCAGGTAAATCCTACATAAAGACAATTTCATCCGATCAGATCGGCAAGGTCGTTCAGAGCGGCTTTCTGGACGCGACGACTGACATTTCGCGGCTCAGCAATGTCGATGCCATCGTCATTTGCGTTCCCACTCCGCTCGATCAGCACCGGGAACCGGATCTGTCCTATGTCGACAAGACAGTGGCGTCCCTGCAACCGCATCTGAAAAAGGGGCAAATGCTGTCTTTGGAATCCACGACATATCCCGGCACCAGCCGGGAAATCATTCTGCCTTACCTGCAGGACGCGGGTTTCGACGTCGGCAACGATTTCTTTCTGGTTTATTCACCCGAACGCGAAGACCCGGGCAACCAGACCTTCAACACTTCGACGACACCAAAAGTTGTCGGCGGCTACAACAAGATATCGCTCGATCTGGGCTGCGCCCTTTATCAGTCAATTGTCGAGAAGATCGTACCCGTCGCAAACATGGAAACCGCAGAGGCGGTGAAGCTGACCGAGAATATTTTCCGGGCCGTCAACATCGCCCTGGTGAATGAACTGAAGGTGACCTACGACAAGATGGGCATCGATGTCTGGGACGTGATCGACGCGGCGAAAACCAAGCCTTTCGGCTACATGCCGTTTTATCCTGGGCCCGGTCTCGGCGGTCACTGCATTCCGATCGACCCCTTCTATCTGACCTGGAAGGCCCGCGAATACGGGGTTTCAACCCGATTCATCGAACTTTCTGGCGAAATCAACAATTCCATGCCGTCCTATGTGGTAAACCAGCTTGGCATCGCGCTGGACGCCCGGCACAAGAAGGGTTTCAACGGATCGAAAATTCTGCTGGTCGGGCTCGCCTACAAGAAGAATGTGGATGATACGCGCGAAAGCCCGGCTTTCAAGCTGCTGGACGAGTTGCAGTCACGCGGAGCCGATATCGACTACCACGATCCTTTCGTGCCCGTGATGCCGCCGAGCAGAAACTTTCCGGACATGCCGGAAAAACGGTCCGTCCCGATCGATGGTCTGCATGCGGGCAACTACGATGCCGCGTTGATCTGCACGGATCATGACGGCGTCGATTATCAGGCGCTGGTGAACGCGGTGCCGCTGGTGATCGATACAAGAAACGCCACCAGAAACGTGACGGAAAACCGCGAGCGGATCGTCAAGGCCTAGCTCTTTTTGGCGTGGATGAAGTCACGCAACGTCGCGATGAGTTCATCGCTGGCAAAGGACGAGGCGTTGTCGCCGTCAGACTGATCGACGGACAGCGCCGCGTCATCCAGCATCGTCGGCAGATCTCTTTCGGTTTCGGCGACATGAACCAGTTTCCGACCCTTGAACTGCCGGGCGGTCGCCACCTGGTGGTCGTTTCTGTGTTCGCGCAGTTCGGCCAGTCTCGGCATGATGACAACGGGCTTTCCGAGCGTCAGTCCGCTGATGATCGTCCCCATGCCGGCATGGCCGATGACAATTGCCGACTTTTCAAAATTCTCTGTGAATTGTTGCGGATCGACAAACTTCGCCCATTCGAAGTTCGACGGATAGTAGCCGGACGGCCCGGGATCGGCGATCTGCCCGAACACGTCCTCGCGGCCTGTCTTGCCGCACCAATCATCGACGGCCTTGACCAACCGGTCGAACGGAAGCTGTGTGCCAACAGTCAAAAAAATCATATGACGCTGCCACTATATTTGGGACGGTGCCGGGCCTTGTCGATCGACCCTTCCAGGGCAGGCCACTGCGTCAGATACAGATCAGCGCAGCTATTTGCTTTCGCGCCGGACAGCGACAGTTCCTCGGCGTTGGCGATGCTGTCCACCCAGATGGTTCTGGCGCCCAGCAGCTTGCCGAATCGTAACGCAAAAAAACCGGGGGCTGCGCCGGTTGTCACGATCACATCGGGCCTGATTTTCACCAGAAGAAGGCAGAGCTGAAGCAATTGCCGAAGAAGCCGCACCTTCTGCCAGCGGTTGGCATCGACAACCTCGTAAAAACCCGGCTTGGTCTCCGGCTGGATCAGCGGATCGTGCAGAACCTCCTTTGCGTAGCCGGCGTTCGTTGTGACATAGCTGACCGCACAATCGGACCACGCGGGGCGCATCCGGCGCAGCTGTACCCAGTGACCGCCGCCGGACGCCACTGCCATAACCTTTATCTTCTTCAATACCGCACCCGGTTTGTCTTAGCTGGTGAACCTACCGGAAGTCTCCCGACCGGATCATGAGATTTTCAAACAGACCCCGTTTCCGTTTGCAAACTTCGTAGGTCGCTGTCGGCAAAAAAGCACCCGACCGGCTCCCATCGTTGTCATGCTCCCGGAAGGTAGAGTAAGTACATGGCGATACAGTATCGTGTGGATTCCGGGAAAGCTAATATTTATGGCTGACGAGCGTTACATATCGGTAATTCTGCCGCATCTGAACCAACCGGCCTATCTGGAGCGAACGCTTACCGCCCTTAAGGCGCAGGATTATCCGGGTAACCTATTCGAAACAATCGTGGTTGATAACGGATCGAAGCCGGAAACCCTGCAGGAGGTCGCCAGGCTTTCGGAGACATACGGTTTCAAATTGCTGCATGAAGACGAGCCGGGACCGGGGCCGGCGAGGAACAAGGGCGTTTCGGAAGCTGCTCACGATCTGCTCGCCTTCATCGATTCTGACTGTGTGCCCGACGCGCACTGGCTTTCGGCGATTGCCGGTTTTTCAGCCCGCCACCCGGACGCCGCTTTCGGCGGCGATGTCCGCATTCTCTATGTCGATCCGGAAAACCTGACAGAGATCGAGGCCTATGAATCGGTCTTTGCCTATCAGCAGAAAAACTACATCGAACAGAAAAACTTTTCCGGCACAGGCAATCTGGCAATGCATCGGGAGATCTACGAAAAGGTCGGTCCCTTCCGCGGTCTCGGCGTCGCAGAGGACCGCGACTGGGGACAACGGGCGACAAGGCACGGCGTCACCATCCGGTACTGCCCTGACATGATCGTCTTCCACCCCGGACGGGTCAGCTTTGAAGAGCTTTGCGTCAAATGGCGACGCCATATTCTGCACGATCTGGAACTGAATCGGGAATCCGACAAGACGACGGTAGCCTGGCTGAAAAGTACCGTCGTGGTGCTCTGCTCCATCCCTGTTCACGCGGTCAAAACCCTGTTGAGCGACCGGCTGTCGCGCCCGGGCGACCGGTTCATGGCGATCCGCTGCCTCACTCGCATCAGGCTCTACCGCGTCTATTACATGCTGAAAGTCTTCTTCGCGCCAAACGAAGCAAGGGAAGGCCCGCAATGGAACCGCTAACCGGGCAGCTCTAGTTCGGAACGTATTTCGGCAGATCCGGCACGACATCCTGCAGGAATCCGATCAACCTTGCATCCGCCGATTCTTCCGTTTCCTTTGGTCGGATGGCGGTCACGACCCGCACCAGCGCCCCGTCGTTGCGGCCCCGCGTGATGGAATCGTATATCGTGTACGCTTTAGTTTCGTAGTCACCGGTAAGACGCCGGCCACGTGTATCGAACCAGTAATAGACAAGCTGGCGATGCAGGCCTTTCTGGATAATGGCCCGGTTGACACTGAACCGAATATCGCCGTTTTCGGAAGCCAGGGATATCGGGCGCTTCTGAATCTTCGACATCTCCCACCCGCCGGATGGCAGGCAGACTTCCGGCGAGTGTATGCCGCCGCCTTCGGTGAGCTTGTTGTAGTAGGCGACAAAGAAATCGATCCCCACTTTTCCATCGTCATGGATGAAAGCCATGGTCAGGTAATCGTCAGCCGCCAGAACGGCTTCGATATTGGGTTCCAGGTAGCGCCGTTCGCCCCACCAACCGTCGAAGCTTCGCGGAAACAGGGCAAACGGAGTCCGGTCGACGTTTTCCTCTTTGTTCAGGTTCGGTATCACCACGGTTACCGCCGCAAAGGCAGCGATGATCACCAGGCACCCGACCGCTGCCCGGTTAAACGTGAGCGTCTTGATCCGCGAAAGCTGCTGCGGAATACCGGTGAAATCGAGATCGAGCGCCTCGGAAATCGATCTCTTGTCTTTCGATATCTTCTGCAGGCAGATCGACATTGCGAACAGAATGCCGACGCAGGCGCCAAAGATAACCCAGCCTTCAAAGGCATGCAGAAAGCCCTCAGCCTGTTCAATGCCGTATCTGTCGACAAGCACGCCGATGACGCCGATCCTGAAACTGTTCATCAGTACCGTGATGGGCGCCGCCGAAAGCAGCAGAATAGCCTTGTGCCATTTGGGGCCCTGATAGAGCAGCGAGAAGATGTAGCTGAAACTCATGATCGGAAAAAGATACCGCAATCCGCTGCACGCTTCGGCCACCTGAAGTTTATAGATGCCGAGATCGATAATGTTGCCGTCGAGAAAGACCGGGATGTCGAGCAGGCGAACGATGGACACGCCAATTTCGGAGGACACGCCCTGCAGGAAAATCGATACTTTCCAGTAAATGAAATTCGGCAACGGCAGCATGAATACCAGATGCACGACGCCGGGCCATAGATGGCGGCCTCGGTCTGCGCCGAAACTGACCAGAATCATGCCCCATACCCAGACGATCAGGGCATAGGTGACAATATCGGGGATGCGCGACAGATTGCCGATCAGCGCAAGAAGCATCGCAAAGGTAACGATCCAGACGCCTAGCCATCGGTTCCGCGTCGCCACGGGCGCCGACGGAATATGCTTCATGTCGCGCAGGAAGAGATAGGCCGAAACGATCGGTATAAGCGGGCCATGGCTGTATTCAGGCGTCGACCAGGCATCGCCCAGCGACACCAGGCCGAACCAGAAAACCGGCACAGCTGCGCAAACCGCGCCAATGAACAGCGCCGGTCCGAGCATGCCGGTATTACCGGAGTAGCCCCGCGCGTCTGAGGACACATCTACCAAGTGGGTAAACCAATCAAATAATTACTAGTCGCTATCAAGGTCGGCTCTTACGTATCACAAACTTATCATTGCGCGCCATAGCCCCACTATTAACAGCCGTCATCATTCACAATGCTTTTACTTGAGGTGATTGTTACTATTGCGGGCAATCGGCATCAGTAGGCGTTCTTGTTCACAAAACCGACAAAGAACGTCCGGAACAATATCTGGACGTCGAACATCAGCGACCAGTTTTCAACATAATAGGTATCGAACCTGACCCGCGCTTCCATCTTGTCCACCGTATCGGTTTCGCCGCGCAGACCATTGACCTGCGCCCAGCCGGTGATTCCGGGCTTCAGGTTGTGCCTGGCGAAATATCCCTCGATGATAGCTGCATACTCTTCGTTGTGGTCCACCGCGTGAGGGCGCGGCCCGACCAGCGACATATCCCCCTGCAGAACGTTGAAAAGTTGCGGCAGCTCGTCGAGGCTGGTGCGTCGGATGAACCTACCGACCCTGGTGATCCTCGGGTCGTCCTTTGTGGCCTGCTTCGTCTTCGCTTCGGGAACATCACCGTGATACATCGACCGGAACTTATAGATGTAGAAAACCTGATTGTTGTAGCCGTACCGTTTCTGCCGGAACAGAACCGGTCCCGGGCTTTCCATCCTGATCGCCAGCGCCACAACGGCCATAACCGGCGCAAAGGCAATTACGATGAGAAGCCCGAGAATACGGTCTTCCAGCCATTTGAGTACGATATTCCAGCCGGATAGCGGTGACCGGACGACTTCCATAACGGGGATGCCGACAAACTGCACAGGCGAAGGCCGGAACGGAAAGCGAAATCCGATCAGGTCAGACCCGATGTAGATATTCGCGGGCAGTTCGCGCAACTGGCTGACGATGGATATCAGACGGTCATCCGCCGACCAGGGCAGGGTTACGACGATGTCATCGACACTTTCCCGCCGCGTATAGGCAACCAGATCACTAAGCCGCCCCAGTACCGGTACATCCGCTACGGACGAGCCGACGCGCCCCATTCGGTCGTCAAACACGCCGATAATATTGTAGAGATGCGGTTGCACGGCATAAATCTGACTGATCAGCTTTTCCGCCTGCCGGCCACCGCCGACGATAATGACATTGCGTGCCAGAACGCCCTGCTTGGTCAGTGTTCGAAGAAAAACGAAGACAGCCAGTCTGGTTATCGAAATCGCGGCAATCACCAGCCCCGCATAGGAGAATGTCCAGACACGGGACAGTTCTTCGGAGGCTTTCAGGGAAAACAGGATGGCCATCAGCAGCAGAAAGGCTGTCATGCAGGAGATGACGATCTGCCAGAAACTGGAAAACGGCGACAGCAAGGCCTTGTATTCGTAAAGGCCGCCGTAGTGGAAAATGAAAATCGCGAAAATCGTCACGAAGCCGATCGAAGACAGATAGAGCTGGTTATCCATCAAGCGGCCAAGAATATAGGAATGGTGAACAGACACACCAATCGAAAGGAACCAGAAGATATCGACGGCGGCGACGATCCCCACAACGATGGGAATAGAGAACGGCATTCGGTTGCGGCTGCCGGCAGATTTTGACTGTTCAACGGTCATAATTGTATTCTGAATGCCTTTGAAAACTGTACATTGTCAGACATATTCAAGCGGATCGGTACCTTATAGACTCCGATCCGGTTTTCATATGCCCGCGTTCAGTTTTTCAGGCAATTCCGACAAGGATGAAATGATTTCCGAAGGGTCTCTCGAGCCAAATTCGAAATCTGTGCCTTTGCGGTTCACCCAGCAGGTTTTCCAGCCGAACGTCATGGCGCCTGTAATGTCCCAGGCGTTGGACGACAGGAACAAGATCCTGTCGAGAGGTTCAGCAAGTGTGTCCGTTGCATGGGCGTAGACGGCCTGATCCGGTTTGAACCGGCGAACAGGATCGACGGAAACGACGGCTTGAAACCGGTCGAGGATGCCGACCGCATCCAGGGCCTCGTCCAGCATGTCCGGGTTGCCGTTTGAAAACACGACAAGGCGGTGCCCCTGCTGCTGCAGAACGGTCAGTGCATCCGGCACTTCGTCGTACAGATCCGGCGCTTTATAGGCATTGAGCAAATCGTCTTCGAGAGAGCTGTCACCGGCAAGACCAACCGACCCCAAGGCATGCGAAAGCGCCCGCCCCGTCAGCGTCCAGAAGGGTTCATACCGGCCGGTGAAGGTGGCGACCCAGGCATATTCGAGCTGCTTTGCACGCCAGAGATCGGCCAATCGCGCGGCTTCCGGTCCGACGCGGTCAGAAAGCCGGGCGACAGGCGACCCGATATCGAGAAGCGTTCCGTAGAGGTCGAAGATCAGGCATTTGGTCACTAGCAGGCCTCATCCAGGGTCAGTCAGTATAGCCGATCAGCTTCTCCAGACCAGGCTTTCTGTCGTAAAGGCCAAGCACTTCACCCTGCATCCGCACCAGCGCCGAAACCGTATCCATCGTCGGTGTCGCGATATCCAGCCGACGGGCGATTTCGAGAACGACAGAGGTCAGCGCATCCAGTTCCATCGGCCGGCCAAGCTCGACATCCTGCCGCGTAGACGGTTTGTGGCCGATGATTTCGGCGCCACCATCGATGCGTTTTTCAACATCCACTGCAAATCGTGCACCGACCGCTTCGCCAACGGCTTTGCATTCAAGCATGATCGACCGGACAACGGAGCGGCAGGCAGCGTCGCCGCCGATAAGATCAAGGCTGGCGCCGGTCAGCGCGGAAACCGGGTTGAACGAGCAGTTTCCCCACAGTTTGATCCAGAGTTCATCCCGGAGCTTCGGCTTTCTTGGCGCTTTCAGGCCGCCCGCGATCATCATTTTCGACAAGGTTTCCAGACGCGGCGTAGCACTTCCGTCCGGTTCGCCAAGACTGAAACGATCACCACTGACATGCTGGATGACCCCCGGTTCCGGTATCGAACACGCGGGATAGACAACGCATCCGATAGCCCGTTCAGGCCCGAACGTTTTCCATTGCGCCCCGCCCGGATCGACCGTTTCCAGCCATTTGTTGTCCAGCGCTGTACCAGTCCCGGCCTGATGGAAATACCACCAGGGCAATCCGTTCACGGCGGAAACGATCGCCGTGTCAGGCCCCAGCAAGGGGGAAAACAGATTGACAATCGGCGGCACGGAATGCGCTTTCAGGGTAATGATGACGTAGTCCTGAACGCCGAGATCGGCCGGGTTATCCGTCGCCGTGACCCGATAGGTTCTATCTTCGCCGCCGCGGCGATAGATCAGGCCTTTACTTCTGATCGCCTCAAGATGCGGTCCCCGGGCGACGAGCGAAACATCCGCCCCGGCTTCCACAAGCGCTGCGGCAATCATGCCGCCGATAGCGCCCGCGCCATAGATGCAAACCTTTGTCATGCGTCACCACCGAGACCTAGTTTCTCCGCCAGTCCGATCCGTTGCATTTTCCCTGTTGCCCCTTTCGGAATTTCGTCAAGAAAAACAAAGGTTTTCGGCACCTTGAATGCAGAAAGCCGTTCTGCAGCAAACGCCTTCAATGCGGCCTCGTCAGCTTCGGCGCCATCGGCGAGCACCACGGCGGCCGCCACTTCCTCGCCCAGCATCTTGTGTGGCATCGCGAAGGTGACGATCTGCTGAACGTCCGGATGATCCATCAAAACATCGTCGACTTCCAGTGGTGATACCTTTTCGCCGCCGCGGTTGATGATTTCCTTGATGCGCCCGGTGATTTTCAGATAGCCGTCTTCATCGAGCAGGCCCTGGTCGCCGGTCCGGAACCAGCCGTCGGTAAAGCTTTCCGCATTTGCTTTCGGGTTGTTCTCGTAGCCGGGCGTAACGTTGTCGCCCTTGATGCACACCTCGCCAACCGTTCCGGCCGGCATGGCATTGCCGTCAACATCCAGAATGCAGATCTCGGGACCGGCCGGCAGCCCGACAAAACCGGGTTTTTGTGCGCCGGGCGGCAACGGGTTCGATGCCATCTGGTGGGTTGCTTCCGTCATCCCGTAAGCCTCGATCACGGGACAGCCGAAGGTCTTGCTCAATTGTTCGAAAACCGCCGGCGGCAGCGATGCGGAAGACGACCGCACGAACCGGAAGGACAGTTTCGATACCGCGTCCGGGTTTCTGCCGGCCCGCAGCAGGATTGCCTGATGCATTGTCGGCACGCCGGAATACCAGCTCGGCTGTTGATCGACCGCCATATCGAAGAATTTCAATGCGTTGAACCCGGGTGAACAGCACACCGATGCGCCCCCCTTCATCGACGCCAGCACGATGGCAATCAGCCCATGAATGTGGAACAGCGGCATGATGTTCAGGCAGTGATCGGCAGGCGTCAGCTTCAATGTGCTGGAAATATTTTCAGCCGATGCGAACAGGTTTGCCTGCGTCAGCGGGACGACCTTGGGCCGCGATGTCGTACCGGATGTGTGCAGAACCAGCGCTTCGTCGGTTGGCTTGGGGTCGGCGGCGTCCGCCTCTTCATCCCAAAGCCGGAATGCGCCGGCGGGCGCGCCATCGGCCACCTGAATCTCCGCAACCGGAATGTTCAGGCCGGCCGCAGCGGCCACCACCGGATTGTCGCTGCCGCTTTCTACCAACACCATCTTCGGCTTCAAGTCTTCCAGATAGAAGGCGTATTCGGATTCCTTGTAAGCCGGGTTAAGCGGCGCGGCGGAAAGCCCGGAAGCAACAGCCAGGAATGCCGTCGCCATTTCAGGCCCGTTCGGCAGAACAATGGCAATCCGGTCACCCGGGCCGATATTGCGCGCGGCAAGTTGGCGCCTCAGGGAGTGGCAATGAGCCCGCAACTCTGCATATGTAAGGTCCGTGCGACCCGGCGCGCCAATGGCACGATCCGTATCCGACCCGGCAACCAGAATTTCTGCGACCGTCTTGTTGGTGCCCATGATGCACTCCTCTCTGTAAACCCTGCTACCTGATATAAACTTTCTTCGTACAGCGCAAACACATCGCCAAAAAATGTGTGCTGGTCGCTCTTGCGTGCCGAGAAAGCGACAGTTTGTATCGCAAAATATAATTTTATTACTGTTTTTTGCAATTTTATTTAATCTAATTCTCTTGTGGCTTCGTACAATGTAATTATCATGCGACGCCGCACGAAGTCAGAGAGTCAGGGTGACTGATATGAACATTCAGCCATTGCCGGCAAAGCCCGGCGCCGAGCCCGCAGGAAGGGAATGCGAGCGATGATCCGTAAAATCCTCGCACCCGTGCGCGGCGATGGCCTTGGTGGTTGTGTGCTCGCCTACGCCACAACGCTGGCGTTCAAATATGATGCTTTTGTCGAGGTAACCCACTGCCGGCCGACGCCGAAGGATGCGATTCCGAACGGGTTCCCGATTCCGGCGTTTCTTCGCAACACCCTCTACCAACAAGCCGTTGAGCTTGCCGACGTGGAAGAAGAAACCATGCGGGAACAGTTTGAACATTTCGCCAGGGTTCTAGACATCACGATTGCGACGTCGCCGGACGGCAACGGCCCGTCAGCTGTATGGCTGGAGGAAACCGGCAAGATGTCGGACGTGATCAAAAGGCGCGGACGGCTGGCGGATCTCATTGTCGTCACCAAACCGGACAGAGACCGCAATCTGGGAACCAACACCCTTCAGGCCGCCCTGTTCAGCACAGGCCGGCCGGTAATGATGTGCCCGCAGAAATCCAAGCGCCCGGACAGTCTGGGCAAGCATATCGCCATCGCCTGGAACGGGTCGGTCGAAGCAGCGCGCGCCGTCGGGTTGACGATGGACATGGTGCAAAAGGCCGAAACCGTGACGATTCTGACCGCAGGTCGTGAAGCGCCGAGCGGCGCTACCGCCGAAGATTTGCAGCGATACTACGACTTGCGGTCCATTTCGGTGAAGCTGGACCGGTTTCAACCGAAGGGAAAAATCGGCACGGCGCTGCTGCACCGCTGCGACGAAATCGGTGCGGACATGATGATCATGGGGGCCTACAGCGAAAGCCATGAACGGGAGACTATTTTTGGCGGCAATTCGCAGGTGGTTGTCGATCAGGCGGAGATACCGGTCGTCATGGTCCATTAGGCAAAAAGGGTTTTTGATGCCAACCGGCATCAAAAAAGCGCCACAACAAGAATGGCGCGTCGGGGGAAGCGAATAGTCGCCGACCCGTTCAATCGGAAACGCAACGCTAAGGAGGAAACGGACAGATGCATATAAGAAAAAATTTGATCGCTTGTTTCACAGGTCTGGCTGCGTGCTCGCTCGTATCGGGTGCAGCGGTCGCTTTTGAACCCAATAAGCCTGTCGACTTTATCATCATGGCCGGCAAGGGCGGTGGCGCCGACAAGATGGCGCGGCTGATGCAATCAATTGTCGAGCAGGATAATCTGGCCTCACGGCCGCTGGTGCCGAACAACAAGTCCGGCGGCTCCGGCGCTGAAGCCCTGACGGCAATGAAAAACGCGTCGGATCCCGACCATACGATCATGGTCACGCTGAACTCGTTCTTCACGACGCCGCTTCGCCAGCCTGGTCTCGATGTCGATATCATGACTTTCGCACCGGTCGGCCGCATGGCTGAAGACACGTTTCTTCTGTGGGTCCACAAGGATGAAGGGATCACTACATTCGACCAGTTCCTGGCAGAGGCCAAAAAGCGCGGCCGTGACTGGGTGATGGGCGGTACCGGCAAGAATTCGGAAGACAACATCATTACCGACTATCTGAATTCAAACTACGGCCTCAGCATCAAATACGTCCCCTACAAGGGCGGCGGCGAGGTTGCGAAGCAGCTTGCAGGTCAGCAGATCACATCCTCGGTCAACAACCCTTCGGAAGCGCTCGGGTTCTATGAGTCCGGCGATCTTATTCCGATCGTCGCCTTCACAGACGAACGGCTGCCAATGTTTGCAGACGTTCCGACGTTGCAGGAAGTCGGCGGTGACTTTTCCTACTTCATGCAGCGTGCTGTCGTGGGTGCGCCCGGCATGTCGGACGAGGCGCTTGCCTACTACACTGGCCTGTTCAAAAAGGTCTATGACTCCGAAACCTGGCAGAAATACAAAAACAAACAGTCTCTTATGGGCGACTTCATGGCCGGAGACGATCTGAAGCAATACTGGCAGGTTCAGCGGACCAGACACGAACAAATTCTGAAGGCTTCCGGCGCGATCAACTGATCGCGACCGGCATCCACCCTGGAGAGGAGACACCCAGATGCGCAGGGCTGAAATCGTGATGGCTGCAATTCTCGGCCTCCTCTCCCTTTATCTGATGTGGAAGAGCGGCGAACCGCCTTCCTGGAATCCCGACGCTGCACGTTTTGACAACATCTGGTTCGTTCTCGACGAAGGACCGGGGGCAGGGTTCTGGCCCTTCTGGCTCTCGCTGGTGATGTTCGTGTGCTGTATCTGGATCGGAATAAACTGGTATCGCAAGACATCGCCGCCCTCCCAGTCGGAAGACCCTTTTATGGATGATGTGGGACGCCGTTCCCTATTGCTTGTCGGCGGCGGGTTGCTGGGATTTCTTGGCCTTATCCATGTCATCGGCTTCTACGGCGCGATGTTTGTGTTTCTTGTGTACTACATCGGTGCGCTTGGTCGTCATTCAATCGGCCGGACGCTGGCGATATCGACGCTGGTTCCCGTTGTCAGTTTTTTCTTCTTCGACGTGGCCATGCGGATCGTGCTGCCAAAGGGATATCTCGAACCTCTGTTCATCCCGCTCTATGACATTTTTCTATAGGCCGTTCCCATCGCCGATGCATCGCCGTCTGTGCAGGGTGGGACAACGCTGTTTCTGTTGCCTGGAGTTGTAAATGGAAATTCTGACTTCGCTTATTGACGGTATCTGGGTTGCCTTGCAGCCTGTGAACCTGGGCATTGCCTTTATTGGCGTGATCATCGGCCTGTTCGTTGGCGCCATGCCAGGACTTGGATCGGTAAACGGCGTCGCCATTCTGTTGCCGTTCACCTTCGTCATTCAGCAGATGACCGGCACGGCGACTTCGCCAATGATTTTCCTTGCCGCAATCTATTATGGCGCGATGTATGGCGGCGCGATTTCATCCATTACGCTTGGCATACCCGGCGCATCGACAGCGGTTGCGACAACCTTTGACGGACGCCCGATGGCGCTTGCCGGCAAGGCGGACAAGGCGCTTGTTATCGCAGCGCTGGCGTCATTTGCCGGCGGTACGATTTCAACCATCATGTTCACGGCTTTCGCACCGCCGCTGGCGACGGTTGCCCTGGAATTCGGCGATCCTGAAATTTTCGCACTGATGCTGCTGGCCTTCGCAACCTTCGTCGGTCTGGGCGGTGATGACATTCCAAAAACGATTTTCTCGATCTGTTTCGGTCTGGTTCTGGCGACTGTCGGCTACGATATCATTACCGGCGAACCGCGCCTTGTCTTTGGCGATATTACCGGGTTTTCGCACGGCATCCGCTTTCTGGTGCTTGCCATCGGCGTCTACGGGATCGGCGAAATGCTGTGGACGATCAACTCGTCGCAATTCAAGGAAACGATGTCAGATGTAAATCTGACATTCGGGCGTATCATGAAATCCGTGCGCGAATTTCCGTCGGTCTGGCGCGGCACATTGATCGGATCTTCGCTCGGCTTCTTCGTCGGCATTCTACCCGCCGCCGGCGCAACACCCGGGTCGTTGATGGCCTATGGCGTGACGAAAATGACATCCAAGGATCCGAAAAGCTTCGGGAAGGGAAATCCCGACGGCGTCGCCGCGCCTGAATCAGCGAACAACTCGGCATCAACCGGCGCGATGCTGCCGATGATGACCCTCGGCATCCCCGGCTCTCCCACCACCGCCGTCCTGCTGGCCGGTATGGTGATCTGGGGGCTGCAACCCGGTCCGCTGCTGTTTTCCCAACAACCGGATTTCGTCTGGCCGTTGATTGGCTCCTTCTACATCTCGAACATCATCGCCCTGGCGGTGAACCTCGCCTTCATTCCGGTGTTTCTCTGGATGCTGCGCATGCCGTTCACGATTCTTGCGCCGCTGATATTCGTTCTGTCGCTGGTCGGCACTTTTGCCGCTTATCAGGACATGTTCGATGTGTGGCTGATGGTGCTGTTCGGCCTTGGTGCCTACATGCTGCGGATCCTCGACTATCCGCTTGCGCCGGCCGTTCTCGCTATTGTGCTTGGCCCGATCGCTGAACCGAAATTGCGCCAGTCGCTGCTGTTTTCAGATGGCGATATCAGCATCTTTTTCACGCGCCCCATCTCCGGCCCGATCATGGTTCTGGCCATTGTCCTTATTCTTCTGCCAATCCTGCAATTTGCCTGGAAAAAACTGAAGGCGTGAAAGACAAGCGGACCTGAAAAAACGCCCCTTCAGGATTGGTAAAACACGCCGGGGCTCTTTATCCAGCGTCACTCGACGATGGCGATAAGATCCTTGGCGTCTACTTGCAATCCCGCCTTGACCGCCAGACGTTTCACCACGCCGTCCTTCGGGGCGGTCACCGACGTTTCCATTTTCATGGCTTCCAGCGTGACCAGCACATCGCCGGCCCGCACCTTTGTCCCTTCGGCGACGGCCATCGTGGATACCATACCGGGCATCGGCGCCGGCACATGTGACGGGTTCGCCAGATCGGCCGTTTCGTTTTTCTGTGCCGTCGCAGCAACCGAATTGTCTTCAATGCGCACGACACGAGGCTGACCGTTCAGTTCAAAAAACACCTCGCAGAACCCGCTGTCATCCGCCTCGCCAACCGCCATCAGGCGGACAACGAGGGCCTTGCCGGGATCAAGCTCGATGGTGGTCTCGTCGCCGGGTTCCATTCCGTAGAAGAAAATCGGCGTCGGCAGAATGTCGACCCGGCCATATTCCCGCCGATGCTGCGCATAGTCGGCGAACACCTTCGGATACATGATATAGGACGCCAGCTCTTCATCGGAAACGTGCCGGTGCGCGACCTTCACGGCTTTTTCCCGTTCCGCCGCAAAGTCCAAAGCCGCCATATGGGCGCCCGGACGATCTGTCGTGGCCTTCGCCCCTTTCAGGGCTTTCTTCTGGATGTCCTTCGGCCAGCCGCCCGGCGGTTGACCGAGGTCGCCGCGCAACATCTGCACAACAGAATCGGGAAACGCGATTTCCTTTTCCGGATTGAGGACATCGTCCGGCGTTACGCCGGCTGAAACCATGTACAGGGCCATATCGCCGACAACCTTGGACGACGGCGTCACCTTCACGATATCGCCAAACAGCTTGTTCACATCTGCATAGGTGCGGGCAACGTCGTGCCAGCGTTCCGCCAGACCGAGGGACCGGGCCTGTTCCTTCAGGTTGGTGAACTGCCCGCCCGGCATTTCATGAAGGTAGACTTCAGACGCGCCGGATTTGAGATCAGGTTCAAAAGCGGTGTACTGCACCCGCACTGCTTCCCAGTAATCCGAGAAAGCGCGGATGGTTGCCGGGTCCAGTTCGGGGTCACGGTCCGTATCCGACAGCGCCAGGGCGATTGACCCGAGATTCGGCTGCGATGTCAGGCCCGAGAAACTGTCCATCGCCGCATCCACCGCGTCTGCGCCGGCTTCCGCCGCCGCGATGACCGAGGCTGCCGCCGTGCCGCTGGTATCATGCGTATGGAAATGGATCGGCAGGCCGGTTTCCTGCTTGATGGTGCGGACCAGCAAATCAATCGCCTTCGGACGGCACAGACCGGCCATATCCTTGATGCCCAGAATATGCGCGCCGGCGGCCTTCAGTTCAGTCGCCAGATCGACATAGTAATCCAGATCGTATTTGGTCTTTTCCTTGCTGAGAACATCGCCGGTATAGCAAATGGCGGCTTCGCACAGACGGTCGGTTTCCAGCACCGCTTCCATGGCGACCTTCATGTTGTCGGCCCAGTTCAGGCTGTCGAAAATGCGAAACACATCCATACCGGCATCCGCCGATTTCTCGACGAAGTAGCGCACCGCGTTATCGGGATAGTTGGTGTAGCCGACAGCATTTGACGCCCGCAGCAGCATCTGCGTCAGAATGTTCGGCACCTGTTTGCGGATGTCATGCAGCCGGTCCCACGGGCATTCCTTCAGGAACCGCATCGAAACATCGAATGTCGCGCCACCCCAGCATTCCAGCGAGAACAGTTGCGGCAGGGCGCGGGAATAGGCATCGGAAACCGCAACCATGTCATAGGACCGCATTCTGGTCGCCAGCAGCGACTGGTGTGCATCGCGCATCGTTGTGTCGGTAATCAACGTGCGCTTCTGGTCGAGCATCCATTGCGCAAATCCGGCCGGGCCGAGCTCCTCAAGCAACTGCTTCGTGCCGGGCTTGCGGTCGGAAGGAACATTGCGCGGCAGAACAGGCTCGATTGCGTGGGCAGGCGGTCGAGGACGGCCCTTGACTTCCGCGCTGCCATTGACCGTCACATCGGCAATGTAGCGCAGAATTCTGGTCGCGCGGTCACGGCGTTTCGGAAAATTGAACAATTCCGGGGTTTCATCGATGAACCGCGTGGTCACGGTGCCGGCGATAAAGTCCGGATGGTTGATGACGTTTTCCAGAAACGCCAGGTTGGTGGCCACACCCCGGATGCGGAATTCGCGCAGGGCGCGGTCCATCCGTCGAACGGCTGCCTTGGGCGTCGGCGCCCAGGCGGTTACCTTTTCAAGTAATGAATCGTAGTAACGGGTAATGACAGCGCCGGAATACGCCGTTCCCCCGTCGAGCCGGATACCGAAGCCCGTCGCACCGCGATACGCGGTGATCCGCCCGTAATCGGGCACGAAGCTGTTCTCCGGGTCTTCCGTCGTAACCCGGCACTGCATGGCGTGGCCGTTAAGCTGGATATGGGTCTGCGACGGAACACCGGAACTTTCCATGTCGCCGATCCGCGCGCCCTGTGCGATCAGGATTTGCGACCGCACGATATCGATGCCGGTAACTTCCTCCGTCACCGTGTGTTCGACCTGAACCCGGGGATTGACCTCGATGAAGTAGAACTTGCCGGTTTCGGCATCCATCAGAAATTCGACCGTCCCGGCATTTACGTAATTGGCCGTTCTGCCGAGTTTCAGCGCCGCTTCGCAGATTTCCGCCCGCAAAGTTTCGTCGAGATAAGGGGCCGGCGCGCGTTCCACCACTTTCTGGTTTCGCCGCTGAACGGAACAATCGCGTTCGAACAGGTGAACCAGATTGCCATGCGAGTCGCCCAGAATCTGAACTTCGACATGCCGTGCACGGCGAACCAGCTTTTCCAGATAAACCTCGCCGTTGCCGAAAGCCGCCGTCGCCTCCCGCCGGCCCGCATCGACCTGGGTTGCAAGTTGCGACGCCTCTTCAATTACCCGCATGCCGCGGCCACCGCCGCCCCAGCTTGCTTTCAGCATCAGGGGATACCCGACTTCTTCGGCAATTTTCGCGCATTCCTTCAGGTCGTCCGGCAGCGGACCGCTGGCCGGCATGACGGGAACGCCCGCCTCGACCGCCAGATTCCGCGCTGACACCTTGTTCCCCAGACGGCGCATCGCTTCCGCCGGCGGGCCGATGAAGGTGATGTTGTTTGCTTTGCAGGCTTCGACAAAATCCGGGTTTTCGGACAGGAAGCCGTAACCCGGATGAATGGCGTCAGCCCCGGCCATTTTGGCGACGCGAATGATTTCTTCAATCGACAGATAGGCTTTTACCGGCCCCAGGTCGTTGCCGATCAGATAGCTTTCATCGGCCTTGAACCGGTGCAGCGAAAGCTTGTCTTCCTCGGCATAGATCGCGACCGTTGCTATTTCCAGCTCAGTCGCGGCACGCATGACACGAATGGCGATTTCGCTGCGATTAGCGACAAGTATCTTTTTGATAGTCACGGTGCCGTCCCCTGATTCCGATGCTTTGTAGTTTGAATTTCAGTATCACGGGGACAGTCAAAACCATATTGAAATAGTTGACTGTCCCGTGAACGTCATTCAAGCGTCGAAAGTGGGATTAGCTCGTCATCCTGCGTGAACCCGGAGGAACTTCAGGCCACGAGTTCTTCAAACAGCCGCGCCACGGCTTCCGCGCCGGGATCGTTGTGACCAACCAGATTTTCAGGCGAAATGTAACTTGCGCGGCCAGCCTTGGCCTGCCGGATATTGGCCGTCGCATCGGCACCGTCGCGTGCCGCCTTGGCCGCTGCTTCCAGACCATCGCGAAGCACATCCAGTGCCGGCGCAAGCGCATCGATCATGGTCCGGTCGCCAAGCCCGGCGCCGCCAACCTGCTGGATGCGTTCCAGCCCCGCTTCGAGCGCGCCGACCGTATCCTGGCCGCTTGCCGAGGCATCGCCCGCCGCGGCAAAGAAAATCGCCAGCAACACCCCGGAAGACCCGCCCATCGTCTGGCTGAGTTCAAGACCGATCGCCCTGTAAAGCTGGGTAATGTCTGCCTGCGGCAGACGGTCCAGCGCCCCGATCAGCGCCCGTGCGGCGGTGGCGAGCGTGCTGCCCGTATCGCCATCGCCCGCTTTCAGATCGAGCGCATTGAGATCGGCTTCAGCAGCAATCAGGATATTGCAGCATCGTTCGATGAAGGCCCGCGTTTTTTCGTTTTTCGACGGCATCGGCTGGATCGGCACAAGCCCGTCAGGCAGGGGAAGCACCGAAACCTTTCCCACAGCGTGGCATCCGGACCAGGCCCAGGGCGCGACAGGCGCGTGCAACGCGCTTTCTTCCGCCTTGCCGACCGGCAGCAGGGAAACGGAAAAGCCCTGCATGTCGAGCGACGTCATAAGAGGCGCCGGTCCCACCATCAGGCTGATCTGGTCGCCGATGCGCGACCGGACGAGTTCCTCGGCCAGAACCGACATTTCCAGCGGTGTCGTGCCACCGAGATTGTTGAGCAATACCGCATGCGGGCCGGGACCGATAGCGCCCGCCAGCCGTTCGACAACCATGGTGATCGCATCGTGGGCATTCGAGAAACTCACCTGTTCAATCCCCGGCTCGCCATGAATGCCAAGGCCGAGTTCCGCCTTGCCGGCAGGAATGCGATTGTCTTTCGGCGATCCCGGCACCGTGCAGGTATCCAGCGACATGCCGATCGACACCACCCCGCCGATAACCTTTTCCGCTGCTTTGGTTACCGTATCCAGATCGGCGCCCTGATCCGCCAGCGCGCCGGCAATCTTGTGCACGAACAGCGTACCGGCAACGCCACGGGCCTGCGGCAGGTCCGGCAGGGCGACATCGTCATCGACGATAACCATGTTTACATTCAAACCGAAGGCGCGCGCCCGTTCCGCCGCCAGACCGAAATTCAGCCGGTCGCCGGTATAGTTTTTCACGATCAGCAGGCAGCCGGCCTTGCCGGTTACCGCCAGAATACCGGCAAGCACGGCATCGACCGATGGTGATGCGAAAACCTCGCCGCAGACCGCCGCCGTCAACATCCCCTGCCCGACAAAGCCGGCATGACTGGGTTCGTGGCCCGAACCGCCGCCGGAGACCAGCGCAACTTTCGAGCGGTCCCAATCGGTACGGACGACGACCTTGATGTGCGGATAGCCATCCAGACGGGCAAGGCGGCCACCGGCGGTTCTCAAGACCCCGTCGATTGCCTCGGTGACAAGGTTTTCCTTGGCGTTTATAAATTGGCTCATTGTTGTTCTCCTCAGGCCTTCACCAGTCTTTTGTCTTTATCGAACCAGATCGATGCCCCCGGACGAACCGAAAGGCAGGCTGTATCGCCTTCGCGAATCGGCTTCTTGGCGTCAATCAGGGCGTGGATGCGCTGATTGCCCTCCAGCTGCATCAAGGCAATGACTTCTGCACCGCGATGTTCAAGGGCAATGACCTGTGCTTTCGCGCCACCGCTGTCCGAAATCTCGATGTCTTCCGGACGAACGCCGGCAACAACCGATTCCTCGCGGTTGGGAGTCAAACCAAGCGTACCGGCAAGCAGAAGATTGATCGGCGGGCTGCCGAGACGTTGCGCGGCATAGACCGTCGCCGGCCTTTCGTATACCACGCGCGGATCATCGACCTGAACCAGACGGCCGCGATTGAGAATGCCGATCCGGTCGGCCAGCGTCATCGCTTCAAGCTGATCGTGCGTGACGTAGATGATGGTCGCGCCGAGTTCCCGCTGAATCCGCTTCAGTTCAACCCGCAAATCCTCGCGAAGCTTCGCGTCCAGCGAACTCAACGGCTCGTCCATCAGGAACACATTGGGCTGCCGCACCAGCGCGCGCCCGATCGAAACCCGCTGCATTTCGCCACCGGAAAGCTGCGTCGACTTGTTTTCCAGCTTGTGGCTGATGCGCAGGGTTTCCGCTATTTCGCCGACACGTTTGCGGATTGCATCCGCTTTCATGCGGCGGCCTGGCGCGCGCAGAGGAAAGGCGAGATTTTCAAATACCGTATAATGCGGGTATAGCGAATACTGCTGAAAAACGAAGGCGACATCGCGTGCCGCCGACGGCACATTCGTCACGTCACGTCCGCCGATGGTTATCTGACCGGTATCGGGACGCTCAAGACCGGCAACCAGCCGCAATGTCGTTGTCTTGCCGGCCCCTGTCGGCCCCAGAAGAACAATGAATTCGCCATCGGCAACGCTGAGGTCGATGCCTTCAACTGCCGCGATACCGTCGAACCGTTTTGTGACGCCATGCAGGGAGGCTTCAGCCATTGAACGCCCCCTGAAAACGGACTGTCGGAACAGCCTGATCCGTCGCCGCATCGAACAGAGACAACCGGTCGGTCACAAAGTTCAGACCAACCGTTTCGCCTTCCTTCACATGCACCGTGTTCGGTGTCCGCACGCGCAGCCGCCCGACATCGGTATCGACCGTGATCAGATGCCGGGCGCCCATGTATTCCATGCCGAAAACCCGGCCCCGCATCACGCCTTCATCGGCGATTTCGATATGTTCAGGCCGGGCACCGACAAAGGCTTCGTCATTGTCCAGCGCCGCCCGGGTTTCGGGAATTGCGATGTCGGAGCCGTGCACACGGACCGAGCGGCTACCCGGCTTCAGGCCGCCCTCAGCCGGCAGGAAATTCATCGATGGCGAACCGATAAAGCCGGCAACGAACTTTGTCGCGGGGTACTCGTACACATCCAGCGGCGAGCCGATCTGCAGCACTTCGGCATGGTTCATGACGCAGATACGGTCAGCCATCGACATGGCTTCAACCTGATCATGCGTCACGTATACGGTGGTTGCCTTGATGCGGTTATGCAGCACGCGCAATTCCTCGCACATCACATCGCGAAACTCCGCATCGAGCGCCCCAAGCGGTTCATCCATGAGAAAAGCCTTGGCCCGCCGCACAATGGCGCGGCCGAGCGCAACCCGCTGGCGATCGCCCGCCGCCAGGCCACCGACCCCCATATCGAGCAGATGTTCGATCTGCAACAGGCGGGCAACCTCCTCCGTACGCTCCTTTATTTCACGCCGGGGCAGGCCGGCGATACGCAGCGGAAACGAGATGTTCCGGCGAACGGTCATATGCGGATACAGGGCGAAAAGCTGAAAGACGAAAGCGATGTCTCGCTGCGATCCCCGATTCCAGGTGACATCCTCTCCATCCAGCAGAATCCGGCCCGAGCTTGGCAGTTCCAGGCCGGCGATCATCCGCAGGGTGGTTGTCTTGCCGCAGCCGGACGGGCCGAGCATGACGAAAAACTCTCCATCATGAATCGTGAAACTCGACTGGCGAACCGCCGTGAAGCTGCCGAATGACTTGTGCAGGTCTTCAAGTTTGATTTCAGCCATCGATACCGATCCTTTTCAGCAAACGCAGCGCTGTATCGGCGCGGCGACGTCGAAAGCACAGGATCGTTTCAGACTTGGTGCGCATCTTGTTTCCCGCCCCTGTCATTCCGGAAAATGACTGACAATAACGAAGCCGACCGTGCCGGTAAGAATGACGGCGAACGACCACGAAAATGCCCACAGAAAGAACGGTTGCATCAGCATCACGATGCCCAGCCCGATCAGCAGAGTGGCTGCATTTTCCCAGGGGCCGCGCCGAAACAGGCGGAACGGGGTTTGTGCTGTAGTCTTGCTCATTTTCGTACAGCTCCGAAGGTAATGCCGCGAAGAAGCTGGTTGCGCAGCAGAACGGTGAACACCACAACCGGCAGCAAAAACAGGGTCGTGCCGGCCGCAACAGCGGGCCAGTCCAACCCGCCTTCGCCGATAATGATCGGAATGAAGGGCGGTGCGGTCTGCGCCTCGCCGGATGTCAGCAGCAGCGCAAACGCATATTCGTTCCAGGCGAAGATCAGGCAGAAAATGGCGGTCGCGGCGATCCCTGCCCGCATCTGCGGCAGAACGACTTTCCAGAACGCCTGCAAACGGGAATACCCGTCAACGACAGCCGCCTCTTCGTATTCCCGGGGAATTTCATCGACAAAGCCTTTCAGCAACCAGACTGAAAGAGAGAGATTCACCGCCGTATACAGAAGGATCATGCCAGCAGCGGTGTCGGACAGACCAAGTTCCCGGTACATCAGGAATATCGGAATGGCGACCGCGATCGGCGGCATCATCCTGGTCGACAGGATGAAGAACAGCAGATCGTCCTTCAGCGGCACCTTGAACCGGGAAAAGGCGTAGGCTGCAAGGGTACCGAGAAACACCGCAAGAAAGGTCGATCCGAAACCGATGACGATGGAATTCCAGTAGCGGTCAATGAACCGGCTGGGGCCAGTGATAACCATGTTGCGCGACCGGGCGATTTCCTCATACCAGGTTTCCGCCGGCCCGAGGCTTTCGACATATTCCTGCGTTTGGCGGGACCGGGTGGTGAACAGGTTTACATAGCCTTCAAGCGTCGGTTCGAAGAACACTTTCGGCGGATAGGAAATGGAATCCGGCGGCGACTTGAACCCGGTCGCGATTATCCAGAATAACGGAATCATGGTGATCATCGCATAGACAACGACGACGGAGCCGGCCATCCACTTGCCGGCGGCGCTGGTTTCGCCCGTTTTGAGCATTGCCTTCATGATTTCACCTTGTTCAGCGCCTTGACGTAAATGTTGCCCAAACCGAAGACAGTGACGAACAGAATGATGGCGAAGGCCGAGCTGTAGCCGGTCCGCCATTTCTCGAACGCTTCGCGTTTCAGGTTGATGGACGCCAATTCAGTCGCCGAGCCCGGTCCGCCTGATGTCAGTTCAACCACCATGTCGAACATCTTGAAGTTTTCGATGCCCCGGAAAAGTACCGCCAGCATCAGGAATGGCATGACCCGAGGCAGGGTGATGTACCAGAATTTCTGCAGCGCGTTGGCGCGATCAATTTCAGCGGCCTCGTACAGATAGTCGGGTATCGATCGCAACCCGGCGAGGCACAGCAGCATGATATAGGGCGCCCACATCCAGGTATCGACAATGATGATGGACCAGGGCGCCAGATCGACCGAACCGATCATGTCGACAGCGCCGGTATTCGCAAAGAAATCCATAATGTATGAAAAGATGCCGGTCTGCGGCTGGTAGATATAGGTCCAGAACGTACCGACCACCGCCGGCGACAGCATCATCGGAATAAGGATCAGGGTCGTCCAGAAACTGGCGCCCTTGAAGTTGCGGTTGATCAGCAGTGCCAGGCCGAAACCGATGATGACCTGCAGTACCATGGTCCAGACCACGAAATGCGCCGTTGCCTGCAGATACTGCCAGATATCCTCCGAACCGAGCAGGCGTTCGTAATTACGGGTGCCGACCCATTCGATCTCTCGCCCCGGCTGGTTGGCGCGGAAATTCGTAAACGAAAGATAAACCGTCCAGATCAACGGAAAGATATTGATCGCCAGCAGGATCGCGAGGGTCGGCCCGATGAACAGCCAGGCAACCATCCTGTCGGAAAGCCCCCTGACATGGCGGGTAACCGCAGGCATAGCTTTGCCGGAGCCATGCACAGACTGGCCATCAACCGGGACGTTCATTTTAATTGATCTCCGGAAAAAGGTGCGACCCGCCCTGCGGGCCGCACCAGGGACCTACAGGGATTAAAGCTTTCCGTCATCCTCGAACGAGAGCGTCCAGTCTTCAATCAGTTTGTCCAGAGCTTCCTGAGCCGTGCCCGTGTCGGCAACGACATAGTCATGCACGCGCTTCTGCATTGCCTGCAGCAGTTCGGCATAAATCGGCTCCTGCCAGAAATCCTTGACCGACCCCATGGCCTTCAGGAATTCGCCGGCGAACGGTGTCGACTGCGCAAAGTCAGGCGCACCGGCAACGTCAACATGGCAGGAATATCCACCGAGTTCCCACCACTTTGCCTGAACGTCAGGCTGGGCGAACCACTTGATGTATTCCAGCGCTTCCTTCTGCTTGTCGGAATAGGCAACAACAGAAATGCCCTGGCCGCCAAGCGTCGATCCTTCCACTTTCTGCGGGGGATTTGCAAAGAAGCCGGAAACATCACCGCCCACCACTTCGTCCTTGGCGATACCAGGGAAGAACGCGAACCAGTTCATCTGCATGGCGACCTGACCCGATTTATAGGCATCGAGGTTGGCGACCATATAGGCGTCGGAGTGGCCAGGAGGCGTCGCTGTGTTGTACAGCGACTTGTAGAATTCAAGTGCTTCCGCCGCTTCAGGCGAATTCACCGCGCCTTCCATATCGTATTTTCCGGGCGTGTTTTCATACTTGAAACCCCACGGATAAAGCGCCGCGGTTACCCCCATCGTGATGCCTTCGGAGCCGCGCTCTGTATAGATCGCCGCGCCATAGACCTTCTTGCCGTCGATTTCACGCCCCTGGAAAAACTGGGCGACTTCGCGAAGTTCTGTCCAGTTTTTCGGAACCCCGAGATCACGCCCGTGTTCCGCCTTGAAGGCTTCCTGAATTTCAGGCCGCGAGAACCAGTCCTTGCGATAAACCCAGCCCAGAGCATCGCCCATCGCCGGCAGCGCGTAGTAGTTCGGTGTGCCTTTTGGCCAGGTTGAATAGGCATTCACGGTGGCCGGCAGGAAGTCGTCCATCGAAATGCCTTCGGCATCGAAGAAATCGTTCAGCTTAACATAATGGCCGTAAACCGCGCCGCCACCGATCCACTGGCTGTCGCCAATCATCAGATCGCAGAGCTTACCGCCGGAATTAAGTTCGTTCAGCATCCGGTCGGCAAAGTTTGTCCACGGCACGAATTCGAAGTTCATGCCGATACCGGTCTTTGCAGTAAAATCCTTGGACAATTCGACCAAGGCGTTCGCCGGGTCCCAGGCAGCCCAGCAAAGCGTGATGTCTTCCGCCTGTGCCGTCGTCGACTGGAGTCCCGTAACGGCCAGCAAGGACGCGGCCGCAATTGCAGTCTTGAATTTCATCCGTTGTTTCCTCCTCCGTTAAGCGCCCCTGCTTTGTGTTTCGGGGCGAGCATATTCTGCTCAGCGCCTGGTTAAATTTTTCTGCGCTAAGCCAACCTAATTGACGTACGTACATCATGTAAAGCGAAATCTGATGTACGTACATCAGAACAGAAAGACCGTTTTGCCGGCTGGCTGGTCTGCCAAACGGTCGGATCAGAGCGGTGTCAGGGAAGGTTTTCGCGAGTTACGATGTCGATTCGAATGCGTTCCTGCGCCTCGAAAATCGCGACATCGTCGCATTTCGCGCGCAAAACTCTCAGCGCGCTGCGCACCAGATGACCGACATTCTGCGCAATCACGGCCTCGATTTTGTTTTCCGCCAAAGCGTCCCGCGTCACCGGCGTCAATTCGTGCGCGATATAGACAACATCCTTCAGGCGGCCTGTCTGCTCGAGCGCCTCCATGAGGTACCGGTTGCCCGGCCCCATTGAATAGACACCGGCAAGATCCGGATGCGACGCTGTTACCCGTTCGATGATGCTGCGGGCGCGATCCGGGTCGCTGTGCGTTTCAGCCGAGGGCAGCACATGCAGATGACTGAATTCCGCCGCCATCACCGCATCGAAGCCGAGGCGTCGATCGACACTGTCACGGGCCAGCATGGAATTGGTGATAACCAGCACTTTTCCGGCGGTTGGTTTGATGAAACGCCCCATCAGCAGGGCGGCCGTTCGCCCGGCAGACTGGCTGTTTACGCCGACAAAATAGTCCCGCTCGGAACTTGGCAGGTCGGACAGCAGCGCGACAACGGCGATCCCGTCCGCCTTCAGCCGCGCAATGGCATCACGAACCTGCGGGGTTTCAGCAGCCATGATCGCCACGCCGTCCGGCTTTTCCGCCTGCAGCGATTTCAGTTCGCGCACCAGATGATGCGGGTCATCGAACGGCGCCGTGGAAACACGCACCGTTGTTCTTTCTGCAAACTGCGCCTTGCTGGCCTCGGTCAGCGCTTCCTTGAGCGTTTCGATGAACTGGCTGCCGCCATCCGACAGCAGAAACGAAAAACGGTACTGACGCTGACGGGCAAGATTGGCCGCATAGGTATCGCGAACATAGCCCAGCTTCTTGATGGCGTCCTGAACACGGCAGGCGGTCTTTTCGCGCACGCCGGCCCGACCGTTGAGAACCCGGTCGACCGTCGCCAGGCTAACGCCCGCCTCGTTCGCTACATCATGGACTGTCGGTCTGGCCATGCACCCCTCCAATTCGTCAGCTTAAGCGACGTTTTTGAGGTACGTCAATCAGACTGTCTCTGCCTGATTTGTCAGACCCGCGCAGTATGAACCGATCCGGCCCGGCTTCAAAGACCGGAACCGTGAAGGCGCGCGACAGATGGCCAATACCTGTAAACGAAACCGTATTCCCGGGAGGCTGAAATACTGGCGGCAGATATGGACAGACCCCGATGAGCACCGGTATAGACCATGACCGGGCAGGCATTTCACACCGGCCCGCATCAGCACGCCACCGGACCACAATCGGTAAAGGGAACATCCATGAGCGACGCCGCAAAATTTCTCGATGCCCATCCGCCGCGCCTGTCGCCCAATGAAATCAATTCCATTGCAGAAAAGGTCTTCGGCGTTAGCGGTGATATACAGCCGCTTTGGGGCGAACGCGACCAGAACCTGCTGATCCGGCGCGAAACCGGCGGCGATCTCATCCTGAAGATCACCAACGAACGCGAAACAGCTGAAACCGTCGATCTGCATGTTTCCACCCTGCAGCATATTGCGCGGACCGATCCGGACCTGCCGGTCGCCCGGCTTGTTCCCGCCCTGAGCGGCGAAACAGTCGTCAGCATTACCAGCGCAGAGGGTTCCGGCCATATGGCGTATCTCTGCACAAGGTTGCCTGGTGACACAATCGCCAACACGGCGCTTGGCGCTACCAGGAAACAGACTCTTCGGGCGGCGGGTGCATTGGCCGGCCGAACGACCCGCGCGCTGGCCGGATTCTTCCATCCCGCCGCCGGCAATCCGCTTTTCTGGGATGTTCGCCATGCCGGAGACCTGCTTGACGGCGCTACCGGCATCAAGGATGCGGCGTTGCGACAGCGGGTGCTGGACCTCGCAGAAAAGACGAGCGATTTAACCTCGGCGCTTCTGGCGCTTCGGGCGCAGGCTATCCATCATGACGTCAACCAGGCCAATACACTTGTCGACCCGGACAATCCGACAACACCGACCGGTCTGATCGACTTCGGCGACATGCTGCACGGGACCGTCGCCCAGGATGTCGCCGTCTGTGCGACGGAAATGCTGTTCAATACGAACGACCCGCTGGCCGATGCCTGCGCTGTCATTGCGGGCTATGATTCCGCCTGTGAACTCGACGCCGCTGAAATCGATCTGCTGTGGGACCTGATGGTGGCGCGCTGTGTCAGCGGCCTTCTGATCGGCGGCGCCCGCATTCTGCATGGCATCACGTCGCCCGGCAGCATCGAATACGAAGCTGAATACGGGCCGGTGCTTGAGGCGTTGCTTGATATCGGTCGCGACAGGATGCGCGCTGAATTCAGGCACGCCTGCCGGTTCCCGCCCTATTGCCCGCCTGAACCCGATGCCGCGGCGGCCGGCACCGATATCGATGTGTCGCTGCTTGACCGACGGCATGCGGTTCTGGGCCGGCACGCGTTGCTGAGTTATGACCGTCCGCTGCACACCGTGCGGGGCGAAGGCGTCTGGCTGTTCGACGCATCGGGCGACCGCTTTCTCGATGCCTATAACAACGTGCCGCATGTCGGCCATTGCCACCCGCATGTGGTGCGCGCCCAGACACGCCAGGCGCGAACACTCAATACCAATACCCGGTATGTTTATGAAAGCGTGGTCGAATACGGCGAACGGCTGGCCGCGCTGTTGCCGGGCGACCTTGGCGTTACCCTGTTTGTGAACTCCGGCAGCGAAGCGAATGACGTCGCCCAGCGCATGACGCACAAGCTGACCGGCCGGTCCGGCAGTCTGATCGTCGATGGCGCTTATCACGGGATAACCAGTGAGATCTATGCCCTGTCACCGTCCATGGACTGGGGCCATGGTGAGGATGTCAACGCACGCCATCCGTCACACACAAGGTCGGATATCGGCGTTTTGCCGGTTCCCGATCTGCTGCGCGCACAGGATGCAAACAAGATGCTTTCAGCCTGTGAAGCTGAAAGCCGTGAAACAATGCAGAGACTATGCAATGCGGGTCACCCGCCGGGCATGTTCCTGTTCTGCTCGGCGTTCTCGTCGAGCGGCATTCTCGACCTGCCGCGCGACTACATTTCCGGTATCGCAAACCAGGTTCAGAAAGACGGCGGCATGGTCATCTGCGACGAGGTTCAATACGGCTTTGGCCGCAGCGGTGACGAATTCTGGGGGTTCGCAAATTACGGCGTCACCCCGGACGCCGTGACATTGGGCAAGCCCATGGCCAACGGGCTGGCCATCGGCGCTGTTGTGACAACACCTGACAATGTCGAGCGCTTTACCCGGGATTCGGAATTCTTCAGCACCTTCGGCGGCAACCCGGTCGCCTGCGCAGCCGCCAACGCAGTGCTGGATGTGATTGAACGCGAGAACCTGCGCGAGAATGCCAGAACTGTCGGATCGTATCTGCGCGATCGTCTGCGCGCCTGCATCGACGCCATTCCCGGCGGCAGTGATGTTGTAGCCGAAGTTCGCGGGCGTGGCCTTTTCGTGGGAGTCGAGATCATCAAGGATGGCGAGTCAAAGACACCCGACAGGGAAGCCTGTTCGCGGATCAAGAACCACATGCGCAACAACCGTGTCCTGATCGGCAGCGACGGCTTTCATGCCAATGTTCTGAAAATCCGCCCGCCGATGGTCTTTGCCCGCGAACACGCCGATATCTTTGCAGAAGCGTTCGGTGCCGCGATAGAGGCAGAAGTAAAAAATCGATAGGAACAGATAAGGTACCGGCCGGTCGGCTATTGCCGCGCGTCAATGCCCCAGCGCGCGTTTGATTGCCTTACCGACAACAGCGACCGATGTCGGTTTGACGATAAAACCCTGAATGCCGATTTCGGCCATTTTCTTGACAGTTTCTTCGTCGGAATACGTCGTCAGCATGACTACCGGTGTGTTTGCGACTATTTTTTCAGGACTGCTTCGAATTTTCTTGAGACATTCCAGGCCATCCATCGGCTCCATCTGGATATCCAGGAACACGACATCGAAGGACTGGCTGTTCAGAAAATCCAGGGCCCTGCCGCCATCTTCCGCTTCTTCAACCCGCACGATCCCGAGGGCGCTGAGGATCTGGCGCAGGGTCATCCTGATGAAGGCCTGATCATCGACCATCAGCACCCGAAGCGTATCGTACTGGATCTCGGCGGTCATTTTTTCTGCTCTCTGGAATCGTCATTCACCGGCGCATCGCCTTCGTGTTCAAGATGAATCGCGTCAATCTGATCGCCGAGACGTTCCAGCGCAAAGGCGACATTTTCTGCATACCGACCGGCTTCGGTCACATCTCGCGCATTGAGGGCTTCCTGCATCTGTTTGCAGCAATCGGCGAGTTCATTCGCGCCCGCGGTCAGACTGGCGCCGATTACGGCATGCGCCGCCTTAGATGCACGAACGTAGTCGTGTTCCTGTGTTGCCGATATCAGTTCGTTTACTGACTCACCGAGGCTGCGGCGCAACACCTTCAGCGCATTGAGCGCCTTCGAATCGATCTTGCCGTAAACTTCCTCAATGACGGCAACATCCAGTATCACGGCATTCCCGACCTGTTCCGACCGCGCATACAGCGGCCGGCTTTCAGGTTTGCTGTCGGCACCATCCATTTCCTTGAACAACAGACGAAGAATGCATTTTTCCAGTTCCGCCCACATGACCGGTTTGCGCAAATAGGCATCCATGCCGGTTTCAATACATTCCTGCGCAGCGCCGGAACTCGTGTTGCCGGTCAGTGCGACAATCACCATCTCGCTGCCTGAAAATTCTTCAGCATGGCGAATCCGCCGGGTGAGTTCAAAACCGTCCACAGCCGGCATATCACAATCCGTAATCAGCAGGTCAAACCGTCGATTCTGCAGTTTGTTCCACGCATCGTTGCCGTCGACAGCCGTCTCGGCCTGCCAGCCGCGACGCCGTATCCTCCGCGCCATCATGTCACGCGTGTTCTCGTCATCGTCCGCGATCATGACCTTCAGCATTTTACCGGCCTTGGTTGCCGCTACCGGCGCTGCAGCAAGCGATTTTTTGCGGCCACTCAGGAAGTACGTTTCGCGGTCGCCGAAACCCCTTATTGAAATGGTTCCACGGCTCTTGAGGTTGAACTTCGGCTCAAGCAATCTGGCTGTTTCGGACGAAACATGAATATGCTGCGGCAAGCTGTAAGACTCATGGCGCGCACCTAGATTTACGGTCTGTCCCCAGATGTCGTAGGCGAACTTGTGCGACCCGATAATGCCCGCAACAACAAGCCCGCTATGCAGACCAATTCGCATTTCCAGATCCGTCTTCAGCCGCTTGTTCATGCTTTCCAGAATATCCATCATGCCAAGCGCCATATCGGCCATGATCTCTGCGTGGTCGGGACGCGGAACCGGCAGGCCCGCCACGGCAAGATAGCCGTCACCAATGGTTTTGATCTTCTCGACCCCGAGATCGAGGCCAAGATCATCGAACTCGATGACGATCCGGTTGAGAACTTCAACAACCTCCTGCGGCTCCCGGGCTTCGGAAAAGGTTGTGAAATTCACAAAGTCGCTGAACAGCACCGTTACATTGTCATATGCATCGGCGATCACCTTTTCACCGGATGTCAGTCGTTTAACCACCTGGGGCGGCAAGGTATTCAGAAGCAGGGCTTCGGACTTGTCTTTTTCGGCTTCCAGATGCAGCCGATACCGCTGTTCCTGCTCGCGCCAGCGGTTACGGGCGAGCGAAGCGCCGATCCGGGCGCGCAGCAAAATCGGATTGACCGGTTTCGCCAGGTAATCGATTGCGCCAAGAGTGATGCTCTTGATGGCGTTCTCTTCCTGATCCATCGCCGAAACGACGATGACACCCACGTTGCGCAACTTTCTGTTCTCGCGCATCCGGGCCATTACGTCGAAACCCGTGAAACCCGGCATCATCAAGTCCAGCAGAACCAGATCGAAATCATTATCCTGCATCATGCGAAGTGCGCTCGTTCCGTTTGCCGCTTCAGCCACGGTATGGCCGTCGCGACGAAGCCGGTCACCGATCAGCCGCCGGTTCGCCTCAAGATCGTCGACAACGAGAATTCGCCCAGTAATCGCCACCTTTTCTTCGATTTCGTCTTCGTCGTCGCCGATTGCCGTGGCCACAGCATCGGCACGAGCCGGGTGAGCGCTTTCGATGCTATCGGCAGCCTTGAAACTGACGACGCCGTCGATGCTCCTTTCCATCGCAACGATATGGCTCATCAGTTCGGCTACAATGGCCGGGGAATCGCCTTTTCCGGCGTCTTCAATGTCTTCAACCAGCATTTCAAGATAGCCTTTGACCACGCCAACCGGGTTTCGCAAGTCGTGACGAAGCCTGTTCTGAAACGCCACGATATCGTGTTGGAACATTTCATAGGCATCATTATCGGGTTTCAGTATTTCACGCACACGACGGTTGAGCTCGCGGGCCGCCAGGACGATACGGTTAATATCCGCATCAAGTTCCAACCCTTTCCAGTCGGCGCCTTCATTCTGCAATTGCGCGCAGTGATCAAGCACGACGTCGCAGGCCGTCGAAAGGCGGCCCCGCATTTCCTTCAGTTCGTCGTTCCTGGCCTTTGACATGCTACGTGGTTGCCTTTACCAAAAATCGCCTATGATCTGGACTGAAGACAGATTGCCATTTTGTCCAACAACTGCGGCAGATTGACCGGCTTGGTTTCAAACTCATCGCACCCGGCATCCAATGCATTCTGGCGGTCAACAGTCGTTGCATTGGCTGTCAGGACAATTATCGGTATCGACTTCAACGCCGGGTCGCTCTTGATGCGGCGGGTTGCATCAAGGCCATCCATTACAGGAAGGCTCATATCCATCAGAACAATGTCCGGAACCATCGCTGACGCCATGTCGACGGCTTCCTGACCGTCAACGGCAACGCTTACACCAAACCCCTTTTTCGTCAGGCGGCGTGTCAACATGTCCCTGTTCATTTCGTTGTCTTCGACAAGCAATACAGTCGGCATCGATGGCTCCCGGGCACTCATTTTGATATGCTGGTAGTTCGGAAAATGTCCGCCTTTACTTCACCCAATACATTGTCAAGCGATCGGTCGGAACGACTGAAAATGGATTGTGTGTTAACGGCAAGCTGCTTCCGGTCTTCTGCCGTAAGGGTCATGGCCGTCAGAACGAAGACGGAAACGTCACGCCACTTGTCCAGGCTTCTGAATTTTTCGAGAAACTCGAATCCGTCCATTTCCGGCATCATCAGGTCAAGGACAACACTGTGGAGTGTGTCGACCGTCTCCAGCTTTTCCAGTGCATCTTTTCCGTTTTCAGCCTCTATGAAGTCGGTTCCAAGGTCTGACAGCTGGCTGATAATCACGTCCCGGTTTGCTTTCAGGTCATCGACAACAAGAATTGTACCAGTGTGCTCGCCTTTCGAATGGCGCCGCACGGCTTGGACAAACACGTCCTTGTTCACCGGCTTTGTCAGCATTTCGACAGCCCCCAGAGAAGCCGCTTTCTTCTGATCATCGGAAATCGAACACATGATAATCGGAATGTTTCGTACGTCCGCATCCGCCTTTAGTCGATGCAGCACCTCCCAGCCGCTCAGGCCATCCATGAACACGTCAAGAACTATGGCATCCGGCCTGGTTTGCCCTGCACGCTTTATCCCTTCGAGCCCATTCGCCGCTGTCGATACCTGCATCCCGACGGAGGTTATGTACCGCGCCAGTAATTCGCGGGAATTTGCATCATCATCGATCACGAGGATGGAAGCATCCTCTCGTTTGATCGGTTTCGAGGCCGGCTGCGTTTCGGCCAGCGTGTGTAGATCGCTGATTTGTGGAAGGATATCGTCAGGAGTCGACGACCCGACGTCGAGGGGAGTCCAAAGAATGAAACTTGAGCCGACGCCTTCTTCGCTTTCAACCGCAATATCACCGCCCAGAAAGATCGCCAGACGCTTGCATATTGCAAGACCGAGGCCGGTGCCCTGAAAGCGCTTTGAAATGGATGAATCCGCCTGATTGAACTCGCCGAAAAGACGCTCGAGCTGTTCGGGCGACATGCCGATACCAGTGTCCTGCACGATCATTTCCAGACCCGGCACGCCACCGATTTCCTTTTTGTTAACCGAAAGCAACACCTCGCCATCGGACGAGAATTTTGCGGCATTGCTCAGCAAATTCAGCAGAATCTGGCGCAGCCGCGTATCATCGCTCCGCAGGGTCTGGTCCATCAGATCGCAATTGAGGATAAACTTGTTGCCGTTCTTTTCGATCAGCGGTTTCGCCGTCGTGATAACGCCGGACAGAACGCTTTCGAGCGAGAAGGTCTCGATGTTCAGTTCCATCTTGCCCGCTTCGATCTTTGACAGATCGAGGATATCGTTGATCAGCGAGAGAAGATGGCGACCGGCCTCGAGAATGCGTTGAAGATCGCTCCGGTACTCGTCAAGACCGTCGTCCTCGGCTTCTTCATCAAGAATTTCCGCATAGCCGATGATGGCGTTCAGCGGCGTTCGCAATTCATGGCTCATATTGGCGAGGAAACGGGACTTGGCGGTCGTTGCCTCAATTGCTTCCTCCTTGGCCAGGATCAGCGACGCCTCAAACTCCTTTAGTTCGGTAACCTCGACACCGATGACGCATTGCGAATCCTGCTTTCCGTCTATGCCCAGCAGCGGAAACTGGTCGATGAGGAAGTGCTGCACTATTCCGTCATTGGTCAGCACAAGCTCTTTTTTCTTCAGAACAGGCGGCGCAATGGATTCTTCTGACGATCCCTGTAACTGAAGCGCATCCTGCAACGCAACAGGCGACGTATCCCGCATCGTTTGTCCGACAAGGCGGTCCACCGGCTCACCGACAAGTCGGCAATACCGGTCATTTGCGAACAGGGTGCGACCGTTCATATCCCAGATGCAAACGAACACATCCATCTGGTTAAGGACTTCTCTGCTGCGGGCAATCACCGTCCTTTCGCGCAGTTCCGCAAGGCGCCGATTGTGCCTGGCCGTGCTCAGCACCCAGCTTACCCATGCCGCCACCAGAAGGGTCGCCGCAAATGCTGCCCACCACGCCGGCCTGGCATAGGCACTTGACCCGGAGCGCTGAACAACTTCTACGATCTTCCAGTAGTTCACCGGGCTGACGACATTGACTTGCCGTGCCGCGAAACTGGACCGTAGCCCGCTTCTTCTGTCCGGTCTTACCGTTGCATACGCATACAGCGTGTCGCCTTGCCAATAGGCGCCGCTTTCATTGGCGGTAATCGCTTTCCAAGCATCCGGTTGTTCATTTGCCAGCGTGTAACCGTGGCTGAACATGAAGTCCCAGAGCTTTTCGACAGGTGCGCCGAACAGCCAGGAACCGTCTTCACTAAGCAGCATCATGTCGCCGTCGAAATTGTCCGCGATCGATTCAGCCTTTAACCGATTGAGCAGGTAATCAGCCAGAACGTTGATGACGACGATCCCGGCGCTTTCGCCCTGCGCGTTGTACACTGGCGCAGCAACCCGCAACATCGGCTTCCATGGCACCTCGATCTGCTTGTTTTCAACATTCAGATCAAGGCGGGAAATGTACAGTGATCCGTCAGGCAGACTGACGCTGTTTTCGAAATATCCGCGGCCGCTTTTGTACTGCAATTGGTCGGTCGGAATAACCGTTACCTTGTCGGCCACCCGGTCGACCCGAATTCGTTCCTGCCCGGTCTCATCAATGTAGCGAACCTGGATGAATGCTTTCCAGATATCTGACGTCGATCGCAAAATCTCCTGCGCTCTCAGCCGGTCATCCTCACGACCGCTGGCGATGAACTGGAGCAGAGGGGGCGACCAGGCCAATGTACGGACATCAATACCCAGCGTTTCAACGGTATCGTTGAAACGTTCCGCCATGCGGTGCACGCTTGTTACGGCCAGCCTTGAAACCTGGTCGGATTCGGTCTCCTCCAGATAAAGAAACAGACCCAAAAAAGCGGCTGTCACCGCAAGACTTGCGGCGCATAACGTTTTCAGAAACAAGCCTTTTTGCATCGTACTCTCCAAAGAAACACGCTGGAGATCGGATCGCTTGGCACCAATTCCAGATTGTCCTTGGCTTGCAGAAACATACGCGTCTTTAGGCGTCATACCGAAGTGAACTTTCGTCAATTGCACCACATTCCTGAAAGGAACGGTGCCTATTTCTTACCTGCCGGATGATTCATTCCCGAGAAGAAGCCTGAAAGATTGAGCAAAAAGCATCCTGGCAACAACCCTTCGCCCATAGCGCATGAGATTGCCAAGATACATTATTACTAATTATATGTATATACCCTGAATCCCATCTGTCGGAACCGGTACCCGCGACCGAAATAAATCATCGTCATCCCCACCTCGCCCAAAACACTATTCTGGATAGTTGTCTGATCCGGGATCAGACCCTTTGGGTAGATTAATTCATACGGCAATATTGTTAATATTGTACTAACGATGGAGGG
>CAYGSU010000024.1:39229-50123 GCA_964352715.1 uncultured Flavobacteriaceae bacterium
TTGGGTAGATTAATTCATACGGCAATATTGTTAATATTGTACTAACGATGGAGGGGCAGCCTTGCCGTCCGGGACCATAAGAAGCACTGTTTCCGTTACCGATGGCCGGCAGAACAGGGCCGGTTGTATCTAACTGAAACTGTTGATGTTTCAGACATCGTGCCATTGTGCTGGGCCGGCTCGTTTTGGCTGTTGACGATCCGGCTGTTTTCAAAAGAAGAAGACATGCGCCTGAAACGCTTTGGCTTGCCCGACGCCGGCCATACCGGTAGTGAAACACCCTATCCGTAAGCAACGGAAGACCGAGGGTAACGGGCATGCAGTATCGCAACGACACGCCACCTATTCTGGCCGGCATCGTCTACCGGCGGCATGACCCGGTGGACGAGCTGCTTGAACGGGTTCGCTCGGGTCTGACTGCCCGGGGCATCATTGTCGGCGGCATTTCACAGAACAAGATCGACAGTCCCGACAACGCATCCCGCAGCATGCTGGTCGTCCGCGAGATCAATGGCGCCTGGGAAGTGCCGATCCTTCAGTTTCGCGGCGAAGAAGCGCGCGGGTGCCGGCTGAATCCCCAGGCAATCGCCGATATCGCCGGACGGATGAACACAATCATGGCAGCGGACACCGACCTGCTGCTCATCAACCGGTTTGGCCGTGCGGAATCGGAATCGCGCGGTCTTCGCGATCTCTTTGAACATGCGGCCTTAAGCGGCCTGCCGTTGCTGGTTGCCGTGCGGGAAGACTATTGCGACGCCTGGCGCGACTTTCATGGCGGGTTGGGAACGGAACTGCCGGTCAGTGAGGAAGCCGTGATTGACTGGTGGGAGGCCGTCCATCGAAACCGCACAGGCTCTACCGGCGCCAATGCCGGATGCTGAGAAAGTCGCCCGCCCGGTCCTGCCCGCTGATGAGGTAGACAAGGCGCACGCCATGCCCCAGGGACGGATGCCGCTGCCAGCGAACCGAATATCACCCATCCGGGCACCCTGACCTCAGGGCGTTTCACGGTCAAGCGGAACCGCTCTAAAGCATCTCGTGATCGAACAACCTGTTGCTTTCGAATTCACCCTCGATAGCGTCAATCGACGCTGCCGATGCTGCATCCTTTGACAGGGACGCCACGTGAAACAATGCATCTCCCTGATTGACCATCGGCATTGTTGCGCCGCCGATAATCAGTCCGTCACTGGTGGCCCGCACTTCCGATTCCCACGCACCGAACGGATCAGCGATGACACCGATGACATCGCCGTCACGAACGAAATCACCGATGTTGCGCCGCACGCGAAGCAGGCCGCCATCCGTTGCCCGAAGCCAGGAACTCGATCGGGCAATCGGTACCTCTCTGGCTTTCCTTTCGGTGGATCTGGCTGCTCCTTTGGCAATCATTTTCATGTGCCGCATGACCTTCAACACGCCGGCAACACCGACCCGGACAGCATATTCGTTGAACCGCAGGGCTTCTCCCGCCTCGAAGACAATGACAGGTATTCCCTGTTCGCCAGCGGCACTGCGCAGCGACCCCTCGCGCAAGGGGGCATTGATAATCACCGGGGGCTCGAAGGCACGCGCCAGCTCGCAGGCCTTTTCATCCTCAAGGTTCACCCGAACCTGCGGCAGGTTATTGCGATGGATAGCCGCCGTGTGCAGATCGATCCCGCAATCGCATCGTGAAACCACCGTGTCGAGGAAGAGATGGGCGAGTCTGGAGGCCAGAGACCCCTTGGCATTGCCGGGGAAAGACCTGTTGAGGTCGCGACGATCGGGCAAATAACGGCTGTGGCCGATAAAACCGAATGAATTGACGATCGGCACAAGGATCAAGGTTCCGGCAATGCTGCGCAGGGTCTTCAATTGACCGAGCCTCCGGATGATTTCAACGCCAAGAACCTCATCACCGTGTATCGCTGCGCTGACAAAGAGCGTCGGCCCTGCCCGTTTGCCGTGAATCACCTGCACGGACAACGTGGCTGGCGTATGATCGGACATCATGCTGATCGGAATATCGACGATGGTTCGCTGGCCGGCGGGCACGACTTCGCCAGCCAGCTCGAAGGGACTAATCACGCTTCTTTTCCACTCTGCGTTTTGTGCCCTTGATGCCGGTGCGGCCGGTCTTGGCATTTTTCTCGATGAATTCGATCACTTTGGTGGCAACGTCGACACCCGTGGCATTTTCGATTCCTTCCAGGCCGGGCGAAGAATTGACTTCCATCACCACCGGGCCTGAATTCGAGCGCAGCATATCAACGCCACACACATTCAAGCCCATCGCGTTGGCCGACCGAAGCGCTGTTTTCCTCTCTTCTGCGGTAATTTTTATGGCCTCTGCCGAACCGCCGCGGTGCAGGTTCGAACGGAAGTCTCCCTCCTTGCCCCGCCGGATCATGGCAGCCACAACTTTCTCGCCGACCACGATACACCGAATGTCCTCGCCATTTGCCTCCTTGACGAACTGCTGGACAAGAATGTTGGTATTCGTGCCGCCGAACGCCTGGACAATACTTTCAGCACCCTTGGTGGTTTCGCCCAGCACGACGCCGATCCCCTGGGTTCCTTCCAGCAGTTTGATGATCACCGGCGCGCCGCCTGCCAGTTTCAGCAGCTCTGACGCATCCGAGGTACGATGCGCAAAAACGGTAACCGGCAGGCCGATGCCTTCACGAGACAAAAGCTGCATGCTGCGCAGTTTGTCGCGAGACCGCGAGATACCGACAGATTCATTCACCGGGTAGACGCCCATCATTTCGAATTGCCTGAGAACCGCGGTACCGAAGAATGTTACAGAGGCCCCAATTCTTGGAATAACAGCGTCATAGCCCTTCAATGACTCGCCCTTGTAATGTATTTCAGGGTCCCCCGATGCAATATCGATGTAACAGCGCAGATGGTTGATCACATCAACCTGATGGCCACGCGCTTCGCCCGCTTCAATCAATCGCTTGTGAGAATAAAGTTCAGCATTCCGACATAATAATGCGATTTTCATTTTTCTTTCCTTTTCGGTTTATTTTCTTTTCGCGCCGTTGAAACTTCCGCAAAACTTCGGCCTGCAATATGCGATCTGTTTGAATCTACCAAGAAGCGGCCTTTCAGCGCCTGCCGGCCAAGCAGCAACCGAAAGCCCATCATTTCCCTGTCAGCCAATGTCAGTTCAATCGGCCAGGTGATACCGCCAAGATTGGCGTCGACCTCAATCACAAATCTTCTGTGCCGGTGACCATTGGAACTTGTCACCACGCGTTCGTCGAGAATTTCCGCAACGCAATGGACAGCCGGCTTCTTCACCCTTTGAAAGGGATGAAGAATAAAGGAAACATGCGGAGTGCCGCGTTCTGTAAGTGTTTGAACATCGACGGCGTAGAGTGCCGAGGTTTTGGCGCCGGTATCGATCTTGGCCTTGATCGGGTGCGACATAAGACCGGGGAAGGACAGCCATTCACGCCACCCGATTACCATTCTGTTGGCGGGAGGTTTTTTCTTAGTCATCCGACGCATCCTGATCCTTGTCGGAGAATTCATCAGACACAGACGAGGCAGATGCTTGCCATGCCCTGTCGTCGAGCTCGTCGTCGTCGCTAGCATCGACACTGTCTTCGCCGACAGCGCTGCCAAGAGAAACGATACTGCCTTCGTTCAGGCGCCGGTAATTCGCGAAGGTTCGCTGGCTCACCACAACGAAATAGGTTTCAAGGTCGATCAGGATGTAGCCGGTTTCATATAGCCCCCGCCGAATGGCCTCGATTTGTTCGGGCCACAAGCGGCGCTGGTTCAGCATTCGGCGCATCAGCTTCATCGAAATGCGGTAGCGACCCCGAGGCTTGCCGCCGAAGGAATGGTCGTATAGCGCCACCAACCGGTCGACCACCTCTGCATGCGAAAAATCCAAACTGCCCGACACCGACGCCTCCTCTGCAGCCCCGCTCCATCGCAACAAAGCCGTCGGGACCATAAGCGGGCGCATAGTAAAAAGCAAATTCTGTTACTTATAGGAAAATAATATTTATCTATTTTATATTATTTTTTGTTTATTTGGAAAAAAAACAGATGACAACTTAGAAGCCTTGCCTTGCATTCAGGCAATCGAATTTCCTTGTCACCGAGCGCATGCACGCTCAGCCAGGCAAAGCCGAGTGTAAAACCAGCGGCTCAGATGCCTGCTGATGCAACCCGGCAAGGCCGGAATTCAGTGTCCGATGCTGAAGTTGTTGTTCGCCCGGTCCTGCCCGCTGATGAGGTAGAGCGGGCGCACGCCATACCCCTGCGCCGGATGCTGCTTGCCGATCTCGCTGCCCAGCGCATGATCATAGAAACTGGTTGCCGGCATCAGGCGGACAACGAAGGCCGCGCGCCGATGTTCCGTGCGGTTGGCCTGCGACCCATGGATCATGTAGACATCGTGAAACGACACCTGCCCCGACCGCAGCAGCAATGGTTCCGCCGTCGATTCATCAAAATGTTCGGCGTCGCATACGAGATTGATGGTCTTGTCGTCGCCTTCGACGCGTGAATGACTGAACAGCGTGTGGGCTTTGTGCGACCCGGGGATGAACCGCATCGGCCCGTTCTCCGGCGTTACGTCGTCCAGGGGAATCCAGATTGTCAGCACGTCCAGCGGCCGGATCGGATAGTATTCGCCGTCCTGATGCCACGGCGTTTCCTTGCCGTTCAGGGGCGGCTTGCCGAACAGAGTGGTTCCCCAGAGAATGATATCGTCGCCGATCAACTGGCGGGCAATTGCGACAAGGCCGGGATGGGTTGCGAATGACAGCCACTTTTCCGAACCGGCAACCCCCATCGACCCGCCATTGACCTGGTGCGGCGCCATGATGATGTCGGATTCGATATGGCTGTTACGGTTCAGCAGATCGGCATATTCCTGCCGCATCTCGGCGACAAGCGCCTGTGGCAGTTCCCATTGCGGAACGATCCACCCCTTCTCGTGAAACTGCCGCAGGTCCTTGTCTGACAACAATACCTGGTTCATGACTCACTTTCCTTTCGTACCGCTTCCGCTGGTCGTCCGGCTGCGTGGTTGATTGAGGTCGCTTTCCGAGCGCTCGCATCCAGCGCTTCCGACCACCGCGCCAACGCATTCGTCTGCTGCAGCACTTTGTAACCTTCCTCGGTAATGCCGCCCGGCGTCATCAGATCGTCCAGCAAATCCAACGGGTCGCGATCGCTGCTGTCGACAATCACCGCCGCTGCCGCCTGAACCATACGCGCCGACAGTTCCCGCGCGGCCGTCGCTTCCAGCCCGTTGGCTTCAGCCCAGCCGGATGCCTCGCCGATAAACGCATAGGACAATGCATAATATGCGCCGAAAATGCTTGCGGTTCTGAACTGTTCTTCATCATCGAATGGATGCGCAGTACCGATGCGCGATAGAATGTCTGCCGCAACCGCATCCGCCGGACAAAACGCCGTCGGGCTTTGGCCTAGGCGACTGGCTGCAATCGGCATGGCGCGGATCGCCAGCGCCGGGGCTACTGTGGACGCAAAGGCATCAAGTCCGATCCCGGCGGCTATCGATACGGCACGCTGCCCCTGACGCCACGGCAGACCGCGCGCTGTTTCGGCGATGTCTTCCGGACGGGTTGCGAGAAATACCAGATCGGATTGTTCCACCACATCGGCATTGTTTGCCGCAACGCTACAGCCCAGCTGGTCGGCGAGACGCACCACCCGCCCGGCATTGCGGGGCGAGAGAACAACGGGCGTGCCAGCGGCGGACAACCCTTCCGCCAGACATTCACCCAGATAGCCGACACCGATGATACCCACTGTCGTCATGCACGCTTCCTTGCCACGGATGCAGCGACTTCTGCCAAAGGCACATACAGATCCTCGACCGAACGGCAGACGACCGCGCCTTCCTCCACAAGTTCCTTGCCAACATCGACCGGCAGATTTGTATTCGATGTCGCGGGGACTTCGTTAAGCTTGCCACCGACGAAGACCGGTATATCAATATTGCGCAACGCGAGTTCAGCTTTCAGCGATTTCACGAAACTCAGCGCAACACCGTTATAGGTGCTGAGAAAAATGGCGTCTGTTCCGCGCGCTGCTTCCGCCAGCTGGTCCGGGTCTGTACTGACATCGCCATCGACAGTGGCGATGCCGAGTTTCAAGAACATCTCTTCCAGTAGCCGCTTTCCATATTCGTGGACATCGGTTGTCGCGATGACGACTCGCAAGCCCGATTGCGCGAGTTCAGCGCGTCTGGTATCGGTCAGGCGAGACAGAGCCAGGTCCGCCCGGTCTGTAATTTCCTGCAGCACCGGTGACGCTTCGACGGGCCGGCGTCCATTCGGCGATGCCGTATCCTCTGCTCCCGGACCGAACATCTGTTCAAGCCGTTTCGCGCCGATGCGCCGCATCGCCAGTAACATTTCAAACGGATCGTCTGTATCGATACCGGCATCCGACAACCCTTTCAGCACGGTTGCCTTGAACCGTTGTGCACCATCGACGATCCTGTCCGCCAGAGCATCCGCCGGGCCTGTATCGATCAAAGTTTGCATTCCTTCCGACCGGCGAACCAGTTGACCGCAAAACGTCTGCGCCGCCACGATTTCGTCAATATCGGGAATACGCAGAGCCTCGGTCACCGGAACCGGGTTGATCGCATGACCGGACGGACCGGCTAACTGCGCCTGGATATCGACCTGAAGATAGGCTCCCAACGCTGCATAGTTCGCTGCCTCGTTTTCCCCAAACCCTGTCGTATTGCCGTAGACCATCGTGCCGGGCGCCCGCGAGACACGGCCAAGGGCGCGCTGGAACGCCAGTCGGGCTAGCGGCCGCGAGAAAGTGTGGCCGTAGCAGTGGCTGACAGAACCGCCCAGCAGGTCATCGACAATGTATATTTCGAGCAGCACCGCCCCGAGGGCGCTGGCGAGATCGGTGAACCGACTTGCAAACCCGTCATCGACATTGGAGTGGACCAGGACCTTCACGGGTTGGGCGGATGCCAGCGCAATGGCCGCAACCGTTGCCCGTGTCGTTTCCACATCGTCCGACCAGCCGGGTAATTCAAACGTGAAGTACTGACCCAGATTGCCGATCGATGTCGATCCGGCGGCCAACGCTGCGGCCGTATTTTCCAGAGCAGACGGCATGCCGATCACGAAATCGCCGAAATGCGCCGCGACCGGTGCAGCATTGGCGAGACGGGCGAAATCCGCACTGTCCTGCAGGATCAACCCCGTGCCCTGCGGACGGCCTTTCCGTTCAGCCGCCGGATAGCCCATCGACCAGTCGAGACATATGCCGTATCGGTCGACACGAAAGCCGGCACCAGCGACGTCAGCATGGATTCTCGTGGCCGCTTCCAGCGTACGATCAAGACTGCGAAACCCGATTTGCGCATGCTGCATGATCCGCCCCAGGCCGGCTTCACGCTGCTTGAAGTCAGCCTCGCACACGACGTCGTTTTCATTCAGAAAAGCCGAAGCGCCAACGCGAACGGCGCGAGCAAGGTTTTGCCCTTCGGCAACAGCTTCTGCGGCCGACGGCAAGGTCTTCTCTGGAAAGACTGACTCTCGGTGAAGCGGCGTCATAATCAGGGGGAAACACTCTCCAGACCGGCAAATTTGGATGGGGCTATTCCTGCATACAGCGCGGGGGAGTGCAACACGGCGCGACAGCGAGGCAATCTACCGGGAGCGGGAGATCCCCGCCTTGACCCGCCGCAGCGGAACCGACGATTCGATGGAGGCAACGCCCGGCACCTTTGTCAGCTTGCCGGTCAGGAACGCTTCGAAATCCGCCGTATCGCGCACGGCAATGCGCAGCAGGTAGTCCATGTTGCCCGTCATCAGCCAGCAATCCACGATTTCCGGATACGCACGGACTTCCGCCTCGAATTCCTTCAATGATCGGTCGACTTGCTGCGCGAGCTTTACCGAAACGAAGACCGAGAACGAAAACCCCGCTTTGGCTTCGTCAATCAGCGCATGATAGCCGGCGATCAGCCCCTGCTCTTCCAGGTGCCTGATGCGTCGGGCGCAGGACGACGCACTCAACCCGACAATGGCGCTGATTTCCTGCAGCGATTGCCGCGCGTTGGACTGCAATTCCCGAAGGATTGCGCGATCAATTCTGTCGTAATTGATGATTTTTTTTATCATTCAGTCTTTTAATGATGTTTTTCACCGAAAACCATAGGATTTCCGGTGAAGAATGCAAGCACCTTCGATTTAACCTGCGTTAAGATGCCGTCGTTCGAACCATAGCGAGAGAAGGTTGCGGTCATGACGACGTCTGCCGCGTTGCGACAGCTTGAGAAATGCATTGTCTGGCTTGGCTGCTGGATGATCCACAACGCCAACCACCTGCGCGATGCTGATGAAGTGAAGGTCGGCGGGCATCAGGCTTCATCGGCTTCGATCGCCACGATCATGACTGCGCTTTACTTCAATGCGTTGCGGCCCGAAGACCGTGTTGCTGTTAAACCACACGCCTCGCCAATATTTCACGCCATCCAGTATCTGGCGGGTAACCAGACAAGGCAGAATCTGGAGAATTTTCGCGGGTTCAAGGGCGCACAAAGCTACCCGTCGCGGACGAAGGACACGGACGACGTGGATTTCTCGACCGGCTCTGTCGGCCTTGGTGTGGCGCAGACACTGTTTTCATCGCTGGTGCAGGATTATGTACGCGTGCATGGCTGGATGGAGGGAAGACCTGACGGCCGGATGATATCGCTGATCGGCGATGCGGAAATGGACGAGGGAAACATTTACGAAGCCCTGATCGAAGGCTGGAAGCATGACCTGAAAAACTGCTGGTGGATTGTCGACTACAACAGACAGTCCCTGGACGGTGTTGTGCGCGAGGGCTTATGGGAAAAGTTCGAGAAAATCTTTACCGATTTCGGCTGGGACGTTGTTGTCGTCAAACACGGCAGGCTTCAGGAAGCGGCCTTCGCGGAACCGGGCGGCGAGAACCTTCGTGACTGGATCAATAACTGTCCGAACCAGCTCTATTCAGCCCTGTCGTTCAAGGGCGGCGCAGCGTGGCGCGAGCGGTTGCTCGACGAGATGGGCGATCAGGGCGATGTAACCCGTCTGATCGACAAACGAACGGACGATGAGCTTGCCGCACTGATGAGCAATCTTGGCGGCCACGATATCGATACCCTGTCGGACGCTTTTGAAGCCGCCGCATCCCATGACCGGCCGACAATCTTCATCTGCTACACGATCAAGGGTTACGGACTGCCGCTTGCGGGGCACAAGGACAATCACGCAGGCCTGATGACCGTTGAACAGATGGAGAGTTTTCGAGACACGCTAGGCATTACATCCGGGCAGGAATGGGAACCGTGGCAGAGCAGGCTTATCAAGCGGGAAACCATCGACCAGGCACTGGAAGACGCACCGTTCTTCGCTGACCGCAACCGCAGACTTTCTTCAGAAAGGATCGAAATTCCGTCGGCACTGACATTTCCCGAGCCCAGGGGAAAACCGGTTTCGACACAGATGGGTTTCGGCCAGATCCTGAACGAGATCGGACGTAGCGACGCACCTTTCGCAGAACGGATCGTAACGGTATCGCCGGACGTGACCGTATCGACCAATCTGGGGCCATGGACAAACCGGCGACAGCTTTTCTCGAAGGAAGGTCAGGCGGATACGTTCAAGGTCGAGAAAATTCCGTCGATGTATACATGGACGAAGTCGCCGCAGGGCCAGCATATCGAACTGGGCATCGCGGAATCCAACCTGTTCCTCATGCTGTCGGCGCTCGGCCTGTCGCATTCAATCAACGGCGAACGCCTGCTGCCGATCGGCACGGTATACGACCCCTTCATCTATCGCGGGGCCGATCAGCTGAACTACGCGTGCTATCAGGATTCCCGCTTCATCCTGGTTGCAACACCGTCCGGCATCTCGCTGGCGCCGGAGGGTGGCGCGCATCAGTCAATCGGCACACCGCTGCTGGGAATAGCACAGGACGGTCTCGCCACTTTCGAACCGGCCTTTGTCGATGAACTTGCCGCCATCATGCGGTTCGGCTTCGAATATATTCAGCGCGACGGCAAGGATGACGCGGTCGGGAAAAACTGGTTGCGTGATGAAACCGGCGGCTCATTGTATCTGCGTCTCTCGACCCGGCCGCTGGAACAGCCGAAGCGGGAAATCGACCCGGACATGGAACGCCATATCGTCGATGGCGCCTACTGGATGCGACGCCCCGGCCCCAACCCGGATCTGGTGATCGCCTATAGCGGCGTTATCGCGCCGGAAGCCATCGCGGCCGTCGGCATTCTGGGGGAACAGCATCGCGATATCGGGCTTCTGGCGGTGACGTCGGCCGACCGGCTCAATGCAGGATGGACGGCCGCGCAACGGATGCGCGAACGCGGCATGTCGGATGCGTCGAGCCATATCGAAACCCTGCTTGCCGATCTGCCCGGCCATTGCGGCCTTGTGACGGTTAGCGACTCGCATCCGGCGACGCTGGGCTGGCTCGGTTCGGTTCACGGTAACCGCACCCGGTCGCTGGGCGTGGAATTCTTCGGCCAGACCGGGCGGATTGCCGACCTGTACGATCATTACGGTATCGATACCGCGGCAATTGTCAGGGCCGCCAACGCCCTTGCGCCCGGTCGACGGCAACGATCATGATCTCTTAGCCTGCTTTCGGGCCTTTCCGCTTTGGAAAGCGGGGCTCCCAGAAGATCAAGCGAACGGGGAAAGCGCCAACCACAACACCAGCGGTTGATGTGACAATGCCTGCCGGAAGATCGGGGCTAAGGCCACCTTTGTTTGATCTGCAGTTTAGTTGGAAGTATGCACCATTGAATGCGATTCTCCGTATCCAGCCGGTGGCCATTCAAGACACCTTCCTTCAGAATCGCCGGTTATGAATCCACCTGCAC
>CAYGSU010000025.1:0-16090 GCA_964352715.1 uncultured Flavobacteriaceae bacterium
GCAGGCCATTCGCTGTCGACGATCGAGAACCATGCCGTATCCCGGTTGCGCCCCTTGTAGATGATCGCCTGCCGGAAAATCCCCTCGAAGGTGAAGCCCAGCCGTTTCGCCGCTGCCATCGACCCGGCATTCAGGGAATCGCATTTCCATTCATACCGCCGGTAGCCAAGCGTCTCGAACGCCTGTCGCATCATAAGAAACATCGCTTCGGTGGCGGCGGCGGTCTTTTGCAGGCGCGGAGCAAAGTTGATATGGCCGACCTCGATACAGCCGACCGGCGGCGTAATCCGCAGGTAGCTGGCGACACCGCCAATGGCGTTGCTTTCGGTATCGACGATTGTGAAAAAATGCGGGTCTTCGGACAGGCAGGTTTTTTTCATCCAGCCGCGTACAGCATCGACTGTTTCAAACGGGCCATAGGGAAGGTACGTCCATATCCGGTCCTCCCGGTCTTCCCGAAAGGCATCGAAAAGGCCGCCGGCATGGCGATCGATATCGACCGGTTCCAGCCGGCAATACCGTCCCACAAGAATCGTTCGCGGTGGCGGGTCGCACGCTTTCCAGTCGGGCAGGGGTGCGCCGATCGGCTGGTTCAGACTGTTGACGTGTTTTGTCACGGAAATCGCCTTGCGGATTGTTGATCAGGTACGATTTAGCCGTCGAGTGAACCATACCTTTGGACCGGCATAAATGGCCAATTCTTGAGGGAGCTGACAGGCCAAAGGCCGTTAGCGTCAATGTTTCGGGCAAACACCCGGACCGTCGGCAAGAACACCGATATCGCGCAGCAGCGGTTCATATTCTCGAACGAACCCGCAAAATGCCTGAGTAAACTGGTCGAGTTCCCGATGCGCCATCGGCAACGACAGCGCGATCATGCCGCGTGGCGCGATATACTGGCCACGATGCAACATCTCGAGATGAAACAGCCGCTTCAGATCAGGCATGCCGTCGCCGATATCGGCCGGTTTTCTGATCGGCTTTGGCGTGAAGTGAACGGACATGATTGATCCCATGCCGGTGATCTGCGCCTTAAGCCCGGCGCCTTTCATCATCGCGTTCAGACGCCGCCGCAGGTCGTCGCCGCTGGCGTTCAGATAGTGGTTTGCCTTGGGGCAGAAAACCTCGGACAGGCCGGCATGCCCGGCGGCCATGGTCAGTACATTGTTGTTGAAGGTGCCGGCATGGAAAAACGCATCGGCCTTCGACGGGTCAAACCGGTCCATGATATCCGCCCGGCCGCCGAAAGCGCCGACAGTCATGCCGCCGCCGATATACTTGCCCAGCGTCGTCATGTCGGGCAGCACACCGGTCTTCGCCTGCAATCCACCGGGCGACAGGCGTGACGTTATCACTTCGTCGAATACAAGCAGCGCGCCGCAATCCGTCGCCATCTGCCGCAGGCCTTCCAGAAAGGACTGGTCGGCCGGGATGCAACCGCCGCCGCCGATCATCGGTTCCAGAATAATCGCGGCGAGGTCCTTGCCGTGCCGGTCGACCAGTGTTTGCACGGACTCCAGATCGTTGTAGTCGGCGCAGTGAATCTTGTGCGGGACGTTGAGGTCGCCATGAGCGCCATCAAGCATCAGGAAACCGCCGTGATAGCCACCCTTGAAGCCGATGAATGTGTCGCGGCCGGTAACGGCGCGTGCCACCGACATCGCCATAAGATTAGCTTCGCTGCCCGAATTGCAGAAGCGGATCCGTTCGATTGCCGGAAACCGCTCGACGATGATGTCCGCCAGCTGCGCCTCGTACCTGTTCGGCCCGCCCAGGACGGTACCGTCGGCAAGAACATCCTTGATACGCTGTGCGATGATTTTGTTTGAATGGCCGTAAAGACCGGCGGAATATTCACCCAGAAAATCCGTGTACCGGTGCCCGTCCAGGTCTTCCACGAAACAGCCTTCGCCGCGCGTGATGGTCAATGGGGCCGGGTCAAAATGCAGGATGGAACGCGTGTTGCCGCCCGGCATCGAGCCTTTCGCCTTTTCATGGCGTTCCATGCTTTTGGGATTGGCGGCAACGAAACGGTCTACGGCAACCTGAAGCGCACCGGTCAGGTCGAGATTTCTACGGGTCGGTTCGGGAAGTGCCGTTTGATCGTCCATAGGATAATAATATCGTGATCAACCGGGATGGGATCAAGTGCCATTCTCCTGCCGGAACGGTGTGTAGTCGTCGAGATGATCGATGATGCGGGTGACGTCGCGGCGTTCGTGGTCAAGAAACTCGGCAACTGCATGACGAAACGATTCATTGGGAATGTAATGCGCTGAATAGGTTCTGACCGGCCGGTAACCACGCTGCACCTTGTGTTCACCCTGGGTGCCGGCCTCGACCCGCTGCAGGCCGCGTTCAATCGCGAAATCAATGGCTTGGTAGTAGCAGGCCTCAAAGTGCAGAAACTTGTACTCGCCGTCTGATCCCCAGTTCCGGCCGAACAGAGCGTCCGAGCCGATGAGATTGAGCGCGCCGGCGACTGGCGTTTCACCGTCATAGGCCATCACCAGAAGAATGTCGTCACGCATCGTTTCCTGCACGATTTCAAAGAATTCCGGCGTCAGATACGGATGCCCCCATTTCCGGTCATAGGTGTCCTGATAGAATACGTAGAATGCCGCCCAGTGTTCGGGCTTCAGGTCATCGCCGGTCAGGCGTTCCAGCCGGATGCCGCTTTCGGCCACCTTGCGCCGTTCCTTGCGGATCGATTTGCGTTTGCGACTGGTCAGGGTATCCAGAAAGTCGTCGAAATCGCGAAAGTTCCGGTTTTCCCAATGATACTGATGGCCGTTGCGGATCAGAAATCCCTGGGCTTCGTAAGCGTCGATTTCTGTCACAGGCGGAAAATTCACATGCGCGGATGAAACCTGAAGGCGGTCGGCAATCTGTTGCAGGCCTGAAACGAGGGCGGCTTGCAGGGATGCCGTTTCAGGACCGTCCCGGGCCAGAAGGCGGGGGCCTGTAACCGGCGTGAACGGAACCGCCGATAACAGCTTCGGATAATACCGGCCGCCGGCCCGTTCATAGGCGTTTGCCCAGCCGTAATCGAAGATGTATTCGCCTTGGCTATGCCCTTTCAGATACAGCGGCATCGCGCCCAGCAACTGGCCCTGAGTGCCGCGCATCAAAAGGTGATGCGGCAGCCAGCCTTCTTCCCGGCACACTGACCGGCTTTCTTCAAGCGCCAGCAGAAACCTGTGGCTCAGGAAGGGGTTGCCGGTGCCCGCGCAGGCATCCCACTCGGCGGCGGAAACATCCGCAAGCCGCTGGCAGGTTTCGATACTCACGCTTTCACGGCCATCTGGCATCCGGTGTCTCCCTCCATTCAAATGGAGGCGTTTGGGTGCGGATCAACCGGCAGTTTGTGTGAGGTGAAAAAATCAGGATATTTCGACGATAGCCTCGACTTCGACGGCAACGCCCAGCGGCAGATTAACCGAGCCGACGGCAAACCGGGCGTGGGCGCCCTTGTCACCGAATACTTCACCGATCATGTTGCTGGCGCCGTTGATGACCTGCGGAATATCGTTGAAATCAGGGGTGCAGTTAACAAATCCGCCCACCTTCACAAACCGGACAACGCGGCTGAGATCGCCACCGCAGGCTTCCTTGAGTTGCGCCATGATGTTGACCGCGCAGACGCCAGCGCAGGCCTGTGCATCTTCCAGGCTTATCTCGTCGCCGACCTTTCCGACATATTTCAATTCACCGTTAACCATCGGAATCTGACCGGAAATAAACACCAGATTGCCCGACTGAACGAAGGGAACATAGGCTGCTGCCGGTTTCGGCGGCGTCGGCAGCTCTATGCCTAGTTCTTCCAGTTTTTCGTCGATCGCATTGCTCATACTGAATATCCTTGTTTTCGAACGGCCGTTCGGCCCACTACATCAAAAGCATCCTGCGCGGTAGCCTACTATAGAGGCGAAAGTCAATGTCAGCGATTTTGCACTGACCGCAATAGCGGTGCAGTTGGCATTGGTCGTTTTCTGAAATACGGTTCCTATATAAGTAGTTCGAGGACGATTTTTCACCAGGGCGATGTTGCATGGCGGTTACTGTCATTCCTGATGTTCTGACCTTTACGCGGGCTGCGGAAGGAACGCGGCAGGCGCCGGTCGTTCTTGATTCGCCGCATTCGGGAACGGTCTTTCCAAAGGATTTTGGAGCGGAAGTGCCTGAAAAATCTCTGCGCCGGGTTCAGGATTGCTTTGTAGACGAATTGTTTTCCAATGCTCCGGAAAACGGCGCCAGCCTGCTGGCCGCCCTGTTTCCGCGAAGCTATATCGATCCCAACCGGGCGGAAACGGACATCGATATCAGAATGATCGATGGCGACTGGATGCACCCTGTTGTGCCGACGGAAAAGACCCGGCTGGGGCACGGGCTTATCTGGCGAACCTGCCCGGCCGAACGCTCGATGTATTCATCCAGACTGCCGGCGGAAAAGATTGAACGCCGGATCGAACAGTACTGGCGACCCTATCATGAGGCGCTTGAGAACGAGATTGCGCGCCTTCACGGCGAATTCGGCATTGTCTTTCACCTGAACTGCCATTCCATGCCGTCAGGGTCGAGCCCTGTCGTGTCGCGCAAGAACGGCATCAGGCGCGCGGATTTCGTGCTGGGCGATCAGGACGGCAAATCCTGCGACCCGGCATTCACCATGTTCGTGCGGGATTGGCTGGAATCGGCCGGCTATATGGTGCGTCTGAATGATCCCTATAAAGGGGCGGAACTTGTTAGCAGGTATTCAGCGCCGGATGCAGGGCGGCATAGCCTTCAGATCGAGATCAATCGGGCTCTGTATATGGAAGAAACATCGCTTCGCATGACCCGTGGATTCACCGACCTGAAACAGAACCTGACCGGATTGGTCGGAGCACTTGCCGGTTTCTCCGAGAGATTCGTGCTGCCGGCCGCAGCAGAATAACGCCATGCTGACAGTTTACGGCTTGAAAAACTGCGATACCTGCCGCAAGGCGCTGAAATGGCTGGACGGGCAGGGAATTGAGCATTCTTTTGTCGATCTCAGGGCTAATCCTGTCGGTGAAGATCGTATTGCAGCCTGGGAAGACGCTGTCGGCTGGGAGGTGCTGCTGAACCGGCGCGGCACCACATGGCGCGGCCTGCCGGACAGCGACAAGGACCCTATCGATAAGGCGTCGGCGATTGCGCTCATGGCGGCGCATCCGGCCCTGATGAAGCGGCCAATCTTTGAAAAGGCCGATACCGTAATGGTCGGTTTCAAGACCGATACCCAGAAAGTTCTGGCTGCAAACTAGGACCGGTTTTTTGGCCGGGCATGTCGACCGACATAGCCTGCCGGTTGCTTTCTTACCCAGCTCACGAAGTTCACCATGTCAGGCTGGCGCAACAGCGCCTGCGGAGTCGAGAAGGCCGAAGCCAGCTCCTTCTCCGAAAACAGCGAATGAAGTTTCTTGTGACAGATACGATGAAGGTGGGACCAATCGGCCCCACCTTCCTTTTTCGGAATCCAGTGATGGCGGTCAACGGATTTACCGTCGATCATCGGCCGCCCGCAAATCGGGCAAGGGCCAAGCGTCTGTCCTTCAGATGCCGCCATAGCTGAGATATTTGACTTCCATCCAGTCATCCATGCCGTAATACGACCCTTCGCGGCCGCTGCCGGATTCCTTGACCCCGCCGAACGGCGCGACCTCGGTAGAGATAATGCCGCTGTTGATGCCGACAATACCGTATTCCAGACCTTCGGAAATACGCCATGTCCGGCCGATATCGCGGCTGTAGAAATACGCCGCCAGACCATAGTTCGTGTCGTTGGCCATGCGGACGACATCGGCATCGTCCTTGAAGCGGATGATCGTTGCCACCGGCCCGAAAATCTCCTCATTGGCAATGTCCATATCCATGGTAACGCCGGTCAGGATCGACGGGGTATAGAAGCTATGTCCCAGATCGTGCGGGTTGCCGCCAAGGGCGACCTTCGCGCCCTGAGACTTCGCGCCCTGTACAAGCTTGTCGACGCCAGCCATTGCCGGTTCGTCGATCAGCGGCCCCATGGAGACGCCGTCTTCCATGCCGTTGCCGACTTTCAGGGCGGCGGTTGCAGCCTGGAATTTATCCATGAATGCATCGTAGATGCCGTCCTGCACGAAAATGCGGTTGGCGCAGACGCAGGTCTGACCGGCGTTGCGGAACTTGCAAAGGATGGCGCCGGTGACGGCTTCGTCGAGATCAGCATCGTCGAACACGATGAACGGCGCGTTGCCGCCCAGTTCCATGCTGGTCTTCTTGACCGTTTCGGCGCACTGCGCGAGCAGAACCTTGCCGATTTCGGTGGAGCCCGTGAAGCTGAGCTTGCGAACCGTCGGGTTCGACGTCATTTCGCCGCCGATCTTCGACGATGAGGTGCCGGCCACAACAGACAGAATGCCTTTCGGCACACCGGCCTGTTCCGCCAGCTCGGCCAGCGCCAGAGCGGAAAGCGGGGTAACCTTCGCCGGCTTGATGACGATGGCGTTGCCGGCGGCCAGCGCCGGGCCGGCCTTGCGGGTAATCATCGCGGAGGGGAAGTTCCACGGGGTGATCGCCACGCCGACGCCGATCGGCTGTTTGATCACGACAATGCGGCTATCGGCCTTGTGTGCCGGGATGACATCGCCATAGGTGCGCTTGGCTTCCTCACCAAACCATTCCAGGAACGATGCGGCGTAGACAATCTCGCCACGGGATTCGGCCAGCGGCTTGCCCTGTTCGCGGGTCATCAGCACAGCCAGTTCTTCCTGGTTGGCCATCATGAGATCGAACCACTTGCGCAGGATCGCTGCGCGTTCCTTGCCGGTCTTCGCTGCCCAGGCCGGCTGCGCCCGCTCTGCAGCCTCAATCGCCCGGCGGGTATCGTCACCGTCGCAATCGGCGACACTGGCGATGACATCGCCGGTCGCCGGGTCGGTTACGTCATATGTCTTGCCGGATGCGCTGTTGCTCCATTCGCCATCAATATAGGCTTTGGTGCGAAGCAGCTTGTTTGCGAGAAGTCCGTCCATGGTGTTTCCCCTTGGTCTGATGTGTCACGCGCCCCTGAACCGGGAGCGGTGATGAATGTGGCATTGAAACCGTTTCTATATCGAATGATCCGGTCTGTCAGCGCTTCGATTTTCTAAATGTAGATGTGGCGACCATCGCTAATCTTTCAATGTCACGACAATAAACAGGCGGCGAAAGGCGAACAATGTCGTCCCGTCGGGCAGGGGCGGATAGGCCGCCAGAATTTTACCACGGTAGGCTTCTTCGAACCTGTGCCGTTCCTCGCCCTGAAGGGCATCGAGGAAGGGGCGAAGATAGGTGCCCTTTGTCCATTCCATGACAGGGTTGTCACCGGTCAGAAGCTGCTGGTAGTCGGTTTCCCAGACATCGACGGTCGCACCGTTCTGCCGCGCGGCCGACAGGCAGTCGACATACCAGGCCGGCGGATGAACCGGTTCCGTCTTCAGAAGCGGCAAAAGTTTTACGCCATAGGGTTCCTGGTTGATGATATCGGCGACGGCGGTATGCGACGGACGGGCATGATTGCGCGGCATCTGGATCGCCAGAACACCGCCAGGGTTCAGGAATCCGGCCAACCTGTTCAACAGCTTATCGTGATGATCGAGCCAGTTCAGGGCGGCGTTCGAGAATATGACATCGACACTTTTTTTCGGTTCCCATACCGCAATGTCGGCCTGCTGAAAAACGGTTTCAGGCTCTGCCCTCCGCGCCTTTTCCAGCATCTCGGCTGATCGGTCGACGCCGGTCAGTCTGGCATTAGGCCAGCGCTTTCGCAGATAGGGAACGAGGCTGCCGGCGCCGCAGCCAAGATCGACCACCTGCTTTGCTTCCGCTTTCGGAATAGCATTCAAAAGATCAATCGCCGGGCGAATGCGATGATCGGCGAAAAACAGGTATTGATCCGGGTCCCATGCCATGTGCAAACAATACAGGCAGGCCGCCGGGCAGAAAACAGGTATGGCGGTCGATATCGGTTGCGCGTTCGGAAGGGAAATCACATGGCGAGAATGACGGAAGCGGATGCAATCTCGCTGGCGCAGCAGTCGGTGATTTTTTTAAGCCAGGATGAAGAGCTTCTGGGTCGGTTTCTGGCCCTGTCGGGCATCGGGCCGGCGGAAATTCGGGGGCGGATCGGCGATCCGGCGTTTCTGGCGGGGATACTGGATTTCCTGCTGGCGCATGAACCGTCGGTTCTCGCCTTCGCGGCCTGGGCCGACATAGATCCCGCGCTGCCGGGACAGGCGCGGGTCATGTTGCCGGGGTATGCTGATGAAGGCTAAGGATTGTTTTCAGAATCCCATTGTGATCAGGGTCACACCCGAAAGACATTCAAACACAATCAAAAGAAGTCATTTTGGCGGTGTGAAATGGCTGTTTCGTTGTCTATCGCGTCTCAATCAGCCGCGAGAAATACGCATCGACTCGCTTTTGCGCCGCCATCGCGCCTCGTTCATATTCGAGGGACTGCGACGGTTCGCAATTCTCAGCGATATCGTGCAGTTTTGCGGCCCACTCGGCCTGCCCGGCCCTGTAATTCGTATAGTCGACAAGGATCATAACTCAATCTCCTTTCGGCAATTTGGTTGCTCCCATTCAGTAACAGTAATATACGGCAGGATTATTGACTTATCTGTGACGACTATCACCCGCATGAAACTTTTTGATAAATTTCTGGTTGCAGGATTTCGTCCGAAAACCGGTGCGATGTCTTGATGTCAGCCGATAGCGAAGGTTTTGGCGGCAGCGCCGCGCGCAAACGTCTCTGGCGTCTCGCCGGGCCGATCATGATTGCAAATCTGTCTGTGCCGCTGATGGGGCTGGTCGACACGGCGGTCATGGGGCATTTGCCTGATCCCGCCTATGTCGGTGCGGTTGCCGTCGGAGCTGTTATTTTCGCCTATGTCTTCTGGGGTTTCGGTTTCCTGAGGATGAGCACGACGGGGCTTGCCGCCCAGGCCGGCGGCAGGGAAGACCCGGTAGAGACAAGGGCCGTCTATTATCGCGGCATTCTTCTTGCCGTTGTACTGGCGGCACTGGTTATTGCGCTTCAGATGCCGATTGCATCGCTGGCCTTTTCGCTTCTTGAAGCCGAAGCGCCGGTCGAAGAAATGGCGAAAACCTATTTCACCATCCGTATCTGGAGCGCGCCTGCGGCGTTGGCCAGCTATGTCATCATCGGCTGGTTTCTCGGACAGGAGGATGCCCGGACACCGCTACTTCTTCAGGTTTTAACGGCCGGCCTCAATATCGTGCTTAGCCTGACATTCGTCGTCGGATTCGGCTGGGGCGTTGAAGGCGTTGCCGGCGCGACCCTGCTGGCGGAAGTTTCAGGCGCAGGCCTGGGGGCGATTCTGGTTCAACGGCGCATGAAAACGCTGGCTCCTGTGTCAATTGACCGGTCACTGATTTTCGATCTCATAAAGATCAAGGCGCTGATTGGCGTGAACGGCGATATATTCATACGCACGCTGTGCCTTGTAACGTCGTTTGCGATTTTCACCGCCGAAGGTGCAAAATTCGGCACGGTCATCCTCGCGGCAAATGCTGTGCTGCTGCATTTTATGGAATTTGCGAGCTATGGCATGGATGGCTTCGCGCATGCGGCGGAAGCACTGGTTGGCAGGGCTGCGGGCAGGCGGGACCGAAAGGGGTTCCAGTCCGCCGTGAAGACAGCGTTGTTGTGGAGTGGCCTTCTGTCACTGGCGATCACTCTTGTATACTTCCTGGCCGGCAATATGTTGATTGCTTTCATCACCACCCAGGTTCCGATCCGAGAGGCGGCGGCGGACTATCTTCCCTGGGCGGCAGCAATGCCCGTTGTTTCCTTCTGGTGCTTCATCCTCGACGGCGTGTTTCTTGGCGCCACCCGAAGCAAAGCCCTGCGCAATGCGATGCTCGTTTCCACGGGCATCTACCTTGTGCTGATTTACGGGTTTGTATCCGGCACCGACAACCATGCGCTATGGGCTGCATTGGTCGTCTTCATGGGGTTGCGCGGACTGACCCTTGCAGCAGCCTATCCCGCCCTGCTGCGCAGCGTCGATGCTGAAACCCCGACCGGTCAACGGTTGCCGGGAACGACTTCGTAACCAGGTTCTTCCGGTTCCGTATCCACCATTTCAGCCGGGAAGCCGGGCGCCAGGATTGACAGTCCGGTGCGTTCCTCAAGCCGTTTGATGATATTGGGCGACCATTCGCGGGGTCCGTACTTTGCAATACCGTCCTTGAATATCTGGATCATCAGCGGCGAAATTTCCAGTTCCACGCCGGCCCGGGTCGCTACATCCTGAAACAGGCTGATATCCTTCAGCACCAGATCCATCGTGAAGTTGATATCGCGCGACCCGTTCAGAATGACCTGGCTTTCCGTTTCATGAACGAAGGAAGTGCCGGACGATATCTTGATGGCTTCATACGTCGTGTTGAGGTCCATGCCGGCAGCCTTGCAGGTGGTCAGGGCTTCGCACAGGGTCAGCAGGTTGGCTGTCGCCAGATAATTCGTCATGACCTTCAGCATGGAGGCCGAACCGATATCGCCGGTATGAAGGATGCGCCGGCCCATCACGGTCAGAACGGGCAGGGCCTTTTCGAACGTGTCGCGGGCGCAGCCGGCGAGGATCGAGATGTTACCGGTCGCCGCCCTGTGACAGCCGCCGGAGACCGGGCAGTCGATCGGCAAGGCCCCTTTCGCCTTCACAAGTGCTGAAATGCGTTTGACTTCGGATTCGTCGGTCGTCGACATTTCCGCCCAGATCTTACCCTCGGAAAGACCAGCGAGGATGCCGTCTTCGGATTCCATAACGGCGGAACACGCAGCAGGCGACGGCAGACAGGTGATCACCATGTCGCATTCTTCCGCCATCGCTTTCGGGCTGTCGGCCCAATGCGCGCCCTTGTCCAGAAACGGCTGGGCTGCCTTGCGGTCAAGGTCACGGACGGTCAGATCGAAACCGTTACGAAGAATACTGCCTGCCAGTTTGCCGCCGGCGTTGCCGAGGCCGATAAAACCGATTTTCATGATGGTCGCTTTCCCGGTTGTGAAGCGATACTATTTCACCTGCTTTGTCAGAACAGCAACCGCTTCCAGTTGTCCGGACCATGTAAATTGATCAACCGGGGTTGAGGAAATCAGCGTATAGCCCCCGTCGACCAGCAGTCTGAGGTCGCGGGCGAGCGATGACGGATTGCAACTAACGGCAATCACCACCGGCACAGTCGATGCGGCGAGCTCGGCGGCCTGTGATGCCGCACCGGCTTTTGGTGGGTCGAAGATAACAGCATCGTAGGGTTTCAGTTCCGCTGACGTCAGGGGTGAGTTGAACAGATCGCGTCGGTCGGCATTGACGCGCAGCACGGGTTGCCGGCGGTTCGCGGCCTGCCGCAGGGCGGCGATCATACCGCTGTCGATATCAAAGGCATCGACGACCGGACCGAGTGTGCTGGCGATCGGCAGTGACAGCGAACCGCAGCCCGAGAAAAGATCGGCGATGCGCCGGCAAGACTTGCAGTGACGGGAAAGAGCGTCCTGAACAAGATCGGCCAGAATCTTCTCACCTTCGGCGCTTGGTTGCAGAAAAGCATTGACCGGCAGGTCGACGGCAACGTCACCGAACATGGTCCGGGCCTGGTGGCGGGCGGCGACCGGTAGCGGACCATCGCCATCGTCCCAGCATAGCCGGGCGATCCGGTTTTCGTCACACCAGTCGGCAATCCGCTCACGCTGTTTAAGATCGAGATCTACCTTGCGCAATGGCGTTATCACAATGTCGAAGCCGGTCTGCGTATCCGTAACCTGCACGGCCCCGCCTTTGCCCATCGACGGCAAGGTATTGAGCAGGCGGCGAAGCCCGGCGACAAGGGTTTCGAGGGTCGGCGTCAGGACCGGGCACATGGCGAGATCAATACCGTCATGCGACCGGCGCTGCTTGAAACCGAAAATGCCTTTGTTCCGGTTACGCTGATAATCGAACCGGGCGCGTCGGCGGCTGTGCAGGGGGGCGGATATGGTGTCAGCGAGGGTTTCTGGCATCAGGCCCTTACGGCGCAGGGCTTCGCCCAGCACCTGACGTTTGTGGCTTTCAATTTCAGTGGCGGATACATGCTGCAGGCGGCACCCTCCGCACACACCGAAATGGAGGCAGGCGGGCTCGATCCGAGCTGGGGACTCCTTATCGATTGTGCCGATTTCGCCGGATGAGTTGCCCTTGCCGATCGACCGCAGGGGACCTTTCAGGGTTACGCGTTCGCCGGGCAGGGCGAAGGGAATATAGACCGAAGAACCTTCCATCCTGGCAATGCCGTCGCCTTCAGCGCCCAGATCCTCAATATCGAGGGTGATCGTCGGGCCGGTGGTCATCACCTGAATCCTTTTCTGTGTAAATCGTGCGAATAGTTCAGATAAACGAAGTCATATGGCGGCTTCGGGTAGAAAATTAAGGACGAATGAGCTGAATCATAGTAATGCTTCTTACTATGGATGGGGGTCCAATTGTCAAAAGCAAATCAAACCGCAAGTAAATCCGTTTGCAAGTAAAGCAGAACGATGTCGATTAATACTTTTCTAGCATTCATCTTTTGCATTGGGCTGTTCGTCTTCGCGATCGTTATCAGCACCGATAACTATGCGATTTTTCTCAGTTTCTCCAGTTTGCTTATCGTTGTTGGCGGTACGCTGGGCGCGACATTTCTCGGATATGAAGTCAGGTATGTTGTCCTGGGGTTGCGTGGCATCGGATCGACCTTCTTGCCGCAGCGCATTGGCCGGAACATTCTTAACCAGGAAGTCGGCCGGATCATCCGGTGGGGCTATATGGCTCAGCAAAAAGGGGTCGTGGCCCTTGATGGCGAGATAAAAAAGGTTGAATCCGACGCTTTTCTGGCCTTCGGCCTCGAAATGGTTCTATCCGGATATCCCGGCGACGAAGTCCGGCAAACGCTGCAAAAGGCGGCGGAAAAGACCCTTGAGCGAAATCTCGTTGCGGCGAAGATCGTCAAGAACATGGCCGGCACGGCGCCGGCTTTCGGCATGATCGGCACGCTGGTCGGGCTGATCATCATGCTGGACGATATGGGGGCTGACCCGTCGCAACTGGGCAAGGGACTGGCGGTTGCCCTGAATACAACGCTCTACGGCGTGATTGTGTCGCGGATTTTCTGTCTGCCGGCGGCGAACAAGATGACCCAGCGTCAACAGATCAACAAATTCCGCCACGAACTGATCAGTGAAGGTCTGGCGTTGCTGGCGGATCGCAAAAACCCGCGCCTGATCCAGGATCGAATGAACGCCTATCTCGATCCGGAAATCAGGTTCAACATCGACAAGCAGTTGCGTGAGGGAGACCAGTGACGGTAGTCGATCACTGGAAGGAACCGGAATGGAAGACGAAGAAGACGACAGCGAAGACTGGCTGACAACCTATGCCGACGCCATTACCCTGCTGATGGCGTTCTTCATCATGCTTGTGTCTTTTTCGAAGGTCGATATTCCGCTGTATGAGGAAGTGGCGGCGGGAATCAAGGAACAGATCGGTGGGCAGACGGAGTCCGACCGACCGATTTTTGCCCTGCATTCGAAGATTCAGGCCGTTGTTGATGAATCCTCCGAAATGCCGCCCGGTGTCGTGCAGGTCGGTTTTGACGAGGAAGGCATTGTGATTGACTTTCTGTCGGGGTCGTTTTTCAAACACGGCTCCACCGAACTGACGGATGTCGCCAAGATAGTTTTGAAACGGGTTCGTAACGAATTGTCGGAACCGCCTTATGACATTTATCACATCGATGTCGAAGGCCACACCGACGATGTGCCGGTCAGCAACGAGCGGTTTCCGTCGAACTGGGAACTGTCGGCGTTTCGGGCGGCGGTTGTTCTGCGATATCTGATCGAGATCGGCATGGAGCCGAGTTATCTGAAAGCGGTGGGTTTCGCCGATACAAAACCCAAGGTTCCGAATGTCGATGTGCTGGGGGAACCGATTGAGGCGAACAGGGCAAAGAACAACCGGGTAACAGTGCGGCTGCATCCAAACCTTTGAGGCTGAACCGAATGCCGGTGTCTGTGATGGCAGTCACTGCATTAAGTGTTGAAATAGATATGGTATTATTCAAGACTTTCTACTTCTATTCCTTGCGTCCCTATGCGACAGGGATTGGGCAGATCCACCGTCGGAAATTGGCATGTCATTTAAAGTAAAATTCTGGGGCGTTCGCGGCTCTATTGCTTGTCCTACCCCCCGCCATATCGGTTTTGGGGGAAATACGAGTTGTATCGAAGTCGCCGCCGGGGGTGAGCGGCTGATTCTTGACGCCGGCACAGGCATCAGGAATCTCGGTACATGGCTTCTGCGCAAGGAAGTGGATTACGCCAATATTCTGCTGTCCCACACACATTGGGACCACATCAACGGGTTTCCGTTTTTTACGCCAGCATTCATAAAAGGCCGTCATTTCAATATCATGGCGGGTCATATTCAGGAATTGGGTGGGATCAAGAAGGTGCTGGGCGGCCAGATGGCGCAGCCGTTCTTTCCCGTTCCGCTTGAGGCGATGCTGGCGACGCTGACCTTTGAGGATTTTAATGCCGGCGATACCTGGGACGTTCGCAATGGCGTGAGAATCCGCACCGCGCCCCTCAATCATCCGAACGGTGCGACCGGCTACCGGATCGAATACAGGGGCAAGTCAATGTGTTACGTGACCGATACGGAACACGTGCCCGGAAAGCCTGACGAAACGGTGCTGGGGCTTATCGAGGGCGCTGATCTTGTGGTCTATGACTGCACCTATACCGAAGAAGAATTCGTCCACAAGGTTGGCTGGGGCCATTCGACGTGGGAAGAAGGGGTGCGCTTGTGCCGCGCTGCGAATGTGAAAATGATGGCGATTTTCCATCACGATCCTGAGCACGAGGACAAGTTCATGGAAGCGCTGGAAATCAAGGCGAGGGACGTTTGGTCCGGGGCGGTTGTCGCGCGAGAGCATATGCGCATTAACCTGCTCTGACGGTACTGTCAGGTTGTATCCTTTACCGAATGAATGGCTTCTTTGTGTCAATCGTATGCATTGGCACAGTTTAGTGGCATAACACTCGCGAAAAGTTGTGCAATACTCACTCTCTGAGTGTAGCGCCGTCGTTGATATTCGCGCTAAATGATATTCGACCGGCAGGGGAATGAATGGCCGAAGTAAAAAATCCCGAACGGCCCGAACTTTCGGAAGCTGATCGCCGAGCTGCAGACTTTCCTGAGTCAGCGGGTCGGCGGGAAGATGATCGTCTGGTTCACCGCCTGGTGGAACTCGGGATCGCGCTTTCGGCCGAAAGCAATATCGACCGTCTGCTGGAAATGATCCTTCTTGAGGCCAAACAGATCTACAACGCCGATGGTGGCACCCTATATCTGACGACAGAAGACGACGACGGCCTTCTGTTCAAGATCATGCGCAACGATACGCTCGGTATCGCAAAGGGTGGCACAACCGGCGAGGAGATTCAGTTTCCGCCCATCCCCCTGTTCAATGGCGATGGATCGCCGAACATCAACAATGTCGCGACCGCTGTCTGGCACAGCAAAGAGGTCGTTAATATTGAAGACGCCTACAACGCGGATGAATTCGATTTCAGCGGCACGGTAAAATTCGACGAAGCAACCGGCTATCGGTCGGTGTCCTTCCTGACTGTTCCGATGATCAATACGGATCGCGAAGTGACCGGCGTGCTGCAGTTGATCAATGCGCGCGACAGCAGTGGTGAAATTGGGTCTTTCGATTACGAACTGCAGCCGATGATCGAGGCGCTGACCAGCCAGGCGGCGGTATCGGTTGAAAACCAGTTGCTGATTGCAGCCCAGCGGCGGCTGTGGGACAGCCTGATCCAGATGATTGCGGCGGCGATCGACGACAAGTCACCCTATACCGGGGGCCATTGCCAGCGCGTGCCGGAAGTCACCAAAATGCTGGTCGGGGCAGCCTGCGAGGCCACCGAAGGCCCGTTCGCGGATTTCACTCTGGATGAAGAAGAATGGTACGAACTGCATATCGCGGCGTGGCTGCACGATTGCGG
>CAYGSU010000025.1:16190-49113 GCA_964352715.1 uncultured Flavobacteriaceae bacterium
TGGATGAAGAAGAATGGTACGAACTGCATATCGCGGCGTGGCTGCACGATTGCGGCAAGGTGACGACGCCGGAATATGTCGTCGACAAGGCGTCCAAGCTGGAAACCATCTACAACAGAATACATGAGGTTCGAACCCGCTTCGAAGTACTTCGGCGGGATGCCGAAATCGACTGCCTGAAAGCGCAATTGGCCGGTGAGGACAAGGAAACGGCGGAAGCAGCATATACTGACCGATGTCGCGAGCTTGAGGAACAGTATCATTTCGTCGCCACGGCCAATGTCGGCGGCGAATTCATGGAAGACGCGGATATCGACCGTCTGCACAGTATCGGCGCACAGCCCTGGACACGGCACTTCGACAAGGCGTTGGGACTTTCCCCGCTGGAGCAGATGCGTGCCGAAGCACATCCGCCGCCGCCGGCCCCGCATGTCGAGACGTTGCTGGCCGATCTTCAGGAACATCAGGTCGGAAAATACAATCAGGGTGAATTGTACAATCTGGCAGTAAAGCGAGGCACGCTGACGGCAGAAGAGCGCGAGACGATCAACGACCATATCGTCGTCACCATCAAGATGCTGGAGCAGCTGCCTTTTCCGAAGAAAATGCGGCGTATCCCGGAATATGCCGGCGGCCATCACGAAAAGATGGACGGCACGGGCTATCCGCGCGGCCTGAAAAAGTCGGAAATGTCGGTGCCGGCCCGGGTAATGGCGATTGCCGATATCTTCGAGGCGCTGACGGCGGCCGACCGCCCGTACAAGAAAGCCAAGACAATTTCGGAATCGCTGAAGATCATGAGCTTCATGTGCAAGGACCAGCATATCGATGCGGATCTCTTCGACCTTTTCCTGAAGTCGGAAATCTGGAAAGTCTATGCTGACACCTATCTCGATCCGTCGCAGGTTGATGAGGTCGATATCAACAATTATCTGCCATCACCGGACCTGCTGACGACCGTCTGAGTCACCGCTAAGGGGAAGCCAGCAAACGGTCGGCCATGGCGCTGAAGACACTGTCCCAGTCGCCCGGCGACGGCTGCCGAAACAGGGTGGCGCTCGGGTACCAGGGGCAGGTCACGCCCGACAATCCCCAGCGCCAGTCCGGAATATGCTTCAGTGCGATCCAGGTCGGCTTGCCCATACTGGCCGACAGATGGGCAATGGCGGTATCGCCGGTTATCACCAGATCGACCAGTTCCAGTATTGCAATTGTATCGGCGAAGGCGTTTGGCCCTGTATCGAATGCGGCGTTCTGCACCAACACATCGAATTGACCACGAACTTCATCCAGTTGGTGAAGGCCGTCTGAAACCTGTAGTGATATCAGTGAGATATCCGGATTCTTTGAGATAGGTTTGAAGGTCGAAAGAGGAGGGGATCGACCCCGATCCGCCGCCGCCTTCGGATTTCCCTGCCAGCAGATACCGATTTTCCGGCCGGGACGATCAAGCCGGTTTTTCCATTGCGCTTGTCGTTCAGGGGAGGCCGATGGAATCGGTGTCGGCTGCGGTATCGATTGAAGCGTTATACCCAGACGTCCCGGAAGGCTCATCAGCGGACAGTGAAAATCCGCCGTCTGCTGCGACAGTGTCTCCAGCGGCGTCACGGTGACGCCCTCCAGCTCACCTGCAAGATGTGCCAGCCGCATCGGCACCGCGAACCGCGTCTCAGCCCCAGTCGCAACCAGCATTGGCAGAAACCGCATGAACTGGATCGTGTCGCCGATGCCCTGTTCGGCATGCACCAGAATGGATTTGCCAGACAGGGTTTCACCGTTCCAGACGGGTGGCACGGGCCTGCGCGGGTCATCGGCCAGGGGGGGCACCTGCCAGCGAAGATCATAGTCCGGCCAGGCCTGTTCATACAGACCTTTCAACAATCGCAAAATCGACCTGTTGAACCGCGCCGGGATATAGCGGGGTTCGCATTCGCAGGCTCTGTCGAACAATAGCTCAGCGGCGGCAATGTCGCCGCGTTCCCGCATGATTTCACCAAGGTTGTTCAGGGCGCTCGTAAAGTCCGGGGCGAAATCCACAGCGTTTTGAAAGGCTTTGGCCGCGTCTTCCCAATTCTGTTGCTCGCTGTACAGGCTTCCAAGCTTGTTCCAGACCGTGGCCGCTGTCGGACCCGGTTCCAGTAGGCGGATTGATGAAAGATACAGGGTTTCGGCTGCATCAAGGTCGCCCTGTACCTGACGGACCTGCGCCAGATTGAATGCGATTGTGGCATCACCGGGTCGTAGGTCATTGGCCACTGTCAAAGCCTTTTCGGCCATATCCGTATCGCCGGTATGCAGAGCGCATTCGCCAAGCCCCAATTGAACATCCGGATTATCGGGATGCCTAACAGACAGATCGCGATAGATACCTTTCGCATCTTCTATTCTGGACAGCGAAAGCAGGGTATCCGCCAGACCAAGTTGTGCGGTGAGGTTGTCCGGCCCGGTCTTGAGGACTTCCCGAAAAGCGGCTTCCGCCTGTTCGAAATTTCCCGCTGAATTTAGCAAAGCGCCGATGTCCAGAAACGCGTCGATGCGGTGCGCGGGAAGGCGTGCAGCCTTTTCCAGCATCCTCATGGCGCCCTCAGTGTTGCCGTCCTCTCGCAGCCGTCTGGCGATGGCGATGGGATCGCTGAAGATCGGAGACTGGGTCATCGGTTCCTGAACGGTCGCAGTAAACGGGGTATTGCTACCCCGACACAATGGCAGACCCGACGGAAGCGCGGCAACAAATAAGGGGCGCATTTCCTGCGCCCCTTCTTGTCTAACAGGTTGGGACAGGAGTGTTATGACCCTATTATGCCACCATCCTTCTTGGTGATCGCAACGACCGAAGGGCGCGGCGGCATCGCGTCGCTGAAATCGGGCCAGCGGGTCGCCGGGTCCTCGAAGGTGGATTCCCGTTCAAACCCTGGAAAGTCCTCAACCCCGTCGGTTGCGGGATGCTGCACGGCGACAAACAGGGTTCGGTCATCCGGCGTGAAGTGCGGGCCGCACATCTCGGCGCCGACCGGCACCCGGAAGAACATTCTACCGGCGCCACGCAGGTCGCCATCGGTCTCCATCGCCCAGATCCCGTCGGCGGTGCCGGTCTTCGGCCAGCCCGACCCCTGATCCGTCGATATCCACAGACGCCCCTGATAGTCGGTTGCAGCGTTGTCCGGCGATCCGAACCAGCCGTTGGCCGATATCGCTGCATTCCATTTCGCGCCGGAGGCGGGGTCGTTCGGATCGCCGCAGATTACCAGAAAATCCCATCGGCTGACGGCCGACCCGTGGTCGTCGCCATCGCCGGGGGTGATTTCGACAATCTGGCCGAAACTGTTCTTCGCACGGGGGTTCGGCCCGTTGATCTGATCCGGTTCGCGTTTCGAATTGTTGGTCAGTTGAACATAGACCTTGTTGGTGACCGGGTTCGGCTCAACGTCCTCCGGGCGGTCCATCGGCGTTGCTTCCAGCAGGTCGGCGGCGCGGCGGGTCTCGATCATCACGTCGGCCTGACTGCTGAAGCCGTTGGCGTCTGTCAGCGGCCCGGCCCCGTAAACCATTGGCAGCCAGTCGAGCGTGCCGTCGTCATTGAACTTCGCGACGAACAGGGTGCCGTCATCCAGCAGGGTCATGTTCGCCCGGCGGTTGTTCGGGTCGAACCGGCCATTGCTGACATATTTGTACAGATAGTCGAAGCGCTGGTCGTCGCCCATATACACGACAACCCGGCCGTCCCGGTTGACGATGGATTCAGCGCCTTCATGCTTGAACCGACCCAGCGCGGTTCGCTTCACCGGTGTCGACGCCGGATCGGTAATATCGACCTCGACAACCCAGCCGAACTTGTTTGCCTCGTTCGGTTCCTTGCCCAGATCGAACCGCTCGTCGACCTGACCCCAGCTGTACCATTCTTCGCCAAGGCCATAGCGCTCGTAGTTGGTTTTTTCAGGGTGGTTTTCCAATGCGGCCTTGTTCCAGAAATAACCGTGGAAGTTTTCTTCCGCCATCAGATACGTGCCCCAGGGGGTGATGCCGCCGGCGCAGTTGTTCAGCGTGCCGTAACAGATGCTGCCGGTGGCGTCGTAGGAGGTTTTCAGGCGTTCGTGCCCGGCGGCGGGGCCGGAAAGTGTCATCGGCGTTTTGGCGGTGATGCGGCGGGCGTACTTGCTGTTCGGCATGACCTGCCATTTGCCGGCCGCGTCCTTGCGAACTTCGATGACCGATCCGCCATGCGCCGCCATCTCGATACCCACCAGCTTCCGGTTTTCTTCCGCTGTGCGCTCCGCGCCGTAATTGGGGAACATCACTTCGGCGCTGGTATATTCGTGATTAACGCATAACAGCCCGTGATCTGGATTGTCGGAACCGAAAGGCAGGCCGACATAGCCGATATAATCATTGTTGTAGCCGAACTGCCGCGATTGCGCGTCTGCCGACTGGTTCATCGGATCGAAATCAGGAGCATCGCCGACAACCGGATCACCCCAGCGGATCAGCACATCGGCGTCATAGCCGGGCGCGACATGGTGGGTTTGATCGACACCGTGTTCGATTTCCGTGAAACTGAACGATGGCTCGGCGGCCTCGGCTGCCCGGAAGGCGGCCGGCGCGAGCGCCGCCATGGCGGTTGTGGCCAGGGCTGCTTTGACAAAGTCGCGACGCCCGAGGCGGGCCGCGACGACATCGCCAAGCGTCTTTTTGATGCGCGGATTGGACGGTGTGTCATCGGAAAGCTCGTAGGCGACAGATACAGGAGCGGAGCGGTCATGCGTGTCCATTTTGGTTTCCCTCGTTGGAAATTGGTAGCATTGCGACCGGTAGATAACGATGCGGCATGACAGCGTGATGACGAAGTGATGAAAACGGCGCGTACCGGGCCGGGTCTATCAATCGGCCTTTGTTTCCTTCAGCGCCGACAGGGCGCGCTCCCGTGCCATTTTGTGGTCGACGATCGGTTCGGGGTAGGTCTTGCCGAGCTCGATGCCAGCAGCGCGCAGACTGACGGCGGAAGCTTCCCACGGTCTGAACAAATCGTCATCCGGCAGGTCAGCCAATTCCGGCACCCATTGCCTTATATACGCCCCGGTCGGATCGAACTTCTCGCCCTGGGTGATCGGGTTGAAGATCCTGAAATAGGGGGCGGCGTCCGCACCCGAACCGGCGACCCATTGCCAGCCATTGGCGTTGTTCGCCAGATCCGCATCGACAAGCGTATCGCGGAACCAGGCCTCGCCGCGCCGCCAGTCGATCAGCAGATGTTTCACGAGAAACGACGCCGTTACCATACGCACCCGGTTGTGCATGAAACCGCTATACCATAGCTGCCGCATGCCGGCATCGACGAAAGGGTAGCCCGTGCGCCCCTTCGTCCAGGCGTCGAACGCCTTTTCATCGTCGCGCCACGGAAAGGCATCGAAATTTTCCTTGTAGTTCTCCCCCGGAATCTTCGGGTTGTGATACAGCAGATGATGGTTGAAATCCCGCCAGCCGATTTCCCGTAAGTATGCCCAGGCTGAATCGCTGTCTGTGTCGCTTGCATCGATCGCATGTTGCACCCTGTGCCAAACCTGTCGGGCTGTGATTTCGCCGAAGTGCAGATGCGGTGACAGGCGGGACGTTCCCTCTTTTTCCGCCGGGATGTTTCGGTTGCTCCGGTATTCGCTCAATCCCTGCTCAACGAAGCTCTCAAGCCGCGCCTGCGCGCCGTCTTCGCCCGGTTGCCAGTGATCGGCGAAACCGGCGGCCCAGTCCGGCTTTTCCGGCGTCAGGCCCCAGTCTTTCAAAGTGTCTGTTTCCGGATTGGCCTTGGCGGCCGGAATTGATTTCGGCGCCGGCAACGGGCGGGCAGGCGGCTCCATAGCGGACAGGGATTTCCAGAACGGTGTAAACACGCCATATGGGCCGCCGGTTTTGGTCTCGACTTCCCAGGGTTCGCGCAACAGCGATCCGGCAAAGGTTTCCACCTCGACGCCATCGTCTTTAAGGGCGGATTTCAGATCGGTGTCGCGCTTGATCGTCCATGGTTCGTAGAGACGGTTCCAGAACACATGAGATACCTCATGCGCCTGTGTCAGATCGCGAATGATCTTGATCGGGTCGCCGCGCCGCAGCACCAGCGGCGCGCCAAGATCGCTCAGTTTATCCTGCAGATGGTGCAGGCTGTGGTGCAACCACCACCGGCTGGCAGCGCCGGTCGCCAGTCCACCGTGGTTTTCGGTGTCGTCGATATAGAGACAGATAACCGGCGCGCCGCGATCAACAGCCGCTGTCAGGGCAGGGTTATCCGACAGGCGCAGATCATTGCGAAACCAGACGATTGATCTTTCGGTCATGGCGGACGTCTTTTCTGTTTCTCTGAGGGGGCTGGTTTGCCGGTTCTCAAAGAAACTATGGGTTGCCTGCTCTAGTTCAAGTCACGGGCCACGCGGAAGCCGAATTTACTGTCGCGCTCATTTCGACCGTCCCAGCTTCTTGAGGCCGATCGCAAAAGATGGGGAAGTCCGTCCCAAGCACCACCACGAAGGACCCGGCGGCTGCAATCACCATCACGCGGAATGTCGGCATTCTTGGAGGCCCCGTCATGCGTTTCATTCCAGCAGTCGGCAACCCATTCCCAGACATTGCCATAGGCGTCATGAACGCCAAAAGAATTAGCGCTGAAACTGCCGACCGGCGCGGTGTACAGATAACCATCGTCACAATCCGCGACCGTCCATCCGGCATACCGGCGACGGGCCGTCGCATCGGCGCCGTTTCCATAACCGCAAATCTGTGTGTAGCTGGAATCGTCGCCATAACTGAATCGCGTGGTTGAACCGCCACGGGCGGCATATTCCCACTCGGCTTCCGTCAACAGGCGGTAAGATGCCCCTGTTTTGCGTTTCAGCCAGTCAGCGTAGGCGTTGGCATCCTCCCAGTTAACGCACGTGACCGGTTCCCGGTCCGTCTGATCAAAGCCCGGGTTTTCCCAATTCCGACCTGATCGTTTAGACCTGTTGCCACCTTCAAAAGTGTAGCACTGGTTGCCGGCGTCATACCCGGTCTCGCGAACAAATTCGGCGAACTGTCCCCGTGTCACCTCGTATATGCCGACAGCAACCGGTTGCCCGAGCGTCATCGGAATTTGGGGAGTTTCGGTGTTCTGGCGATCCGGGTCGTCCGAGGAGGATCCCATGCTGTATTGCCCGAGCGGCAGCTTTGTCATTACCGGGCAAGTCTCGCAGTCTCTGAACGTCTTGCCTTCTGGCACGCTTGCCGATTGGTCGGATACGGAGGCGTCCTCGCTCTTTGTCGCAGAAGGTAAAGAGGCCACCTCGGTTGAGCTGTTCGCTTGTAACTCTGACAGCCGTATCTGGGCCAGCGGAGCGAAATCACCCGCCGGATAGGCATTCAGATAGGCTTCGAACATGGCCGGGTTGTCGCTGTCACGAATGGATACCCAGAACGCCATGTCACTTTCCGACCGGCTGGTTGTTGAAGTCGACGATTCCGTCGTGCCGGCATCCACTGCAACGGGCTCATTACCCGCCGGTAGAAAGGTGAAATCGCCAACCAGCGAGGAACTTTCCCACGGCACCTGTCGTTTTCCGGTGCGTTCCATCACCTCGATCCTGGTTCGTTTGAAAACCTGCTCAATCTGCAGGCCTGGTTTTTTCATCGCCTTGCTGAGCGCCAGGCTGTAGGGAGAGTTGCGGCCATCGCCATCAAGCGCCACGTCGCCCGGCGCAGTCGCGTATGCCAACAGCGTTCCGTAAGGCGCGTCGATTTTCGCCAGACCGCGTGATGCCGACCGAGAGATGGATCGGAAAGGGTTGTTCCGGCAGGCGTCCAGAATGACGATGTTCAACCGGTTGCCGGCCGCTTCGAGGCTTGCCATGATCGTCGAAACATCGATGGCCTGAATTCGCAGGTCGAGAAGATCGGTAACCTGTGCATCGACAGGGATCAGGTAATTCTCACCTGCTGCCTGCACACCGTGACCGGCGTAGTAAAACAACCCGATGGCGTCGCTTCCCGCATCCCGCAAATCCCTGCTGAACGATACAACCGCGCGTTCGAATTGCACGCGACTCGCATCATTGAGCCGTGTAACGCTGAACCCCAGTTCCCGTAAGGTCGATTCCATCAGGGCCGCATCGTTGACCGGGTTGCCCAGAGGGCCAATGTCATAGTTTGAATTTCCGACCACAAGGGCAAGGCGCTGCGGGTTTGCCTGTGCGGTCGAAACCGTTCCGGCAAAACTCAAAAGAACCATCAGGAATGTCAGCAGGCGCACCGGTTACACCCCGTGTGAAAATTGTTGGAAGGACAAGCCGGGCCAGTATGCACAGGTGATATCTTAAATGAAATGTCGCGCATCAGGTTTGCTGACCTGACCTTCACTCTCTAACGCTTGAGTGCCGATCTGGTGACACAATGCACCCTGTCCTTTCCCAGTAACCAGACTCGGGCCTGCCTGGTGAAAAGGCCGGAAAAAGCCGTGTCGAATACATCCAGCCCGCCGGTATAGGCGCCGAAGGACGGCAGGATAAGCCTTCGCCCGTCTTCCACAAAACAGCGCGCCGAAAGCCGTCGTCCACGGGTCGAAACGCTGGCCTTGGGATGGAAATGCCCGGAAATTTCGCCGGGTGCATCGCCCGGCATCGCCTGATGCCGGAACAGGAACGGACCGTCGGTCAGCTCTTCCACCGTTTCGCCGCCCCACAGATCGGGCGGAGCCGGGTCATGGTTGCCGGCAACCCACACCCACTCCACAGAGGCCGTAAAATGCCTGATTTTTGTTACATCATCGGCGTTAATCCGCTCCGCCGCCGCCATGTCATCGATGCTGTCGCCCAGAGAAATGATGCGTTTCGGCTGGTAGGTTTGAACAGCCTGCTCCAAAGCCGCCAGCGTTGCACGCGTATCGTAGGGCGGGAGCAACTGGCCACGGCTGGCGAAGCGGCTGCCTTTCTCGAAATGCAGGTCGGCGACGATCAGGGTTTCGCGTGACGGCCAGTACAGTGCGCCGGAAATGTCCGGCACCAGGTCTTCGCCGTTGATAATCATTTCCTGCCGCCTTCGGCCAAAGGCAACTCGCCATGAACGATGCCGCCGGTTGCCTCTTCGATCAGACCGGCGGCGATATCGTCGCCGAATTCCTCCAGCAAGTCGTCGATGGCCGCGCCGTAGACCGTTTCCTTGCCGATTTCCAGCAAAACCGGCACGGCAAGCGGTGATACCCTGTCCAGCCGCCGATGAACAATATGGTCTGTCGACTGTTTCAGCATGTCCGCCAGACGGGCGATATCGGTCAGCCCTTCGGCCGCATCGCGCCGGGTTGCCCGCAGCAGAATGTGTCCCGGCTCGTGCTTGCGCAATACATCGTAGATAAGGTCTGTGCTGAAGGTTACCTGCCGGCCTGATTTTTCCTGACCGGGGTGCCGCCGGTCGATCAGCCCGGCAATGATGGCGGCATTCCGGAAGGTGCGGCGCATCAGCGAACTTTCATCCATCCAGGCTTCCAGATCGTCCCCCAGCATGTCTTCGTCGAACAGAGCGGCGACATCCTTCACCGGTTTCATGCTCCAGACCGCGATGGCGTAGTCGCTGGCGACGAAGCCGATGGGCCGCAGGCCATCGCGTTCCATGCGCTTCGTCAGCAGCATGCCCAGGGTCTGGTGCGCGTTCCGTCCGGCGAAACAGTAGGCGATCATGAATTCCCGCTGCCGCCTTGGGAAACTTTCCACCAGCAGCATGCCGGGCGATGGCATCACCGACCGCCATTGCTGCAGACGCAGCCATTCGATGACCTGATCGGGCAGCGAAGACCAGCGGCCGGGGCTGGCCAGCATTTCCTTCACCTGTTCTGCCAGATAGGTGGTGAACGGCATGCGGCCGCCCAGATAGGCCGGCACTTTCGGCGTGCCGCCACCGCCGTCCGACACCAGAACCGTGGTTTCCTTCATGCCGTCATATTGCAGCAGGCGTCCGCCGAAAATGAAGGTGTCGCCCGGCTCCAGCCCGTTGATGAAGTATTCCTCGATCTCGCCCAGAATCGGCCCGCGCCTGTAGCGCACCTTCAGCATCACCTCGGCGACGATGGTGCCGATATTCATGCGGTGTTTCTGCACCACCTTCGGCCCGGTGACTTCCAGCGTGCCGTCGGCCTTGCGGAACAGCCGACGCCACCGGTCGTAGGTCTGAAGCGCATACCCGCCGTCTTCAACATAGCGCAACGTGTCGTCGAAATCGCGCCGGGTCAGGTCGGTATACGGCCCGGCGGACGACACTTCCCGGTACAGGGCGTCCGGTTCGACAGGGCTGCTGCAGGCCAACCCGAGAATATGCTGCGCCAGAACATCCAGCGCGCCGGGGCGGGGCGGGTCGCCGTCCAGCCGGTTCGCCAGCGCGCCTTCCTTCGCCGCGACGCATTCCAGCACCTCGAACCGGTTTCCCGGCACCAGCAGGGCGCGGCTGGGCGTATCCAGCCGGTGCCCGGCCCGGCCGATCCGCTGTAACAGCCGGCTGACGCCTTTCGGCGCGCCCATCTGGACAACCAGATCGACGGCGGCCCAGTCGATCCCGAGATCGAGGGAGGAGGTCGCGACCACGGCCCGCAGTTTGCCGGACGCCATGGCGGCTTCGACCTTGCGGCGTTGTTCCGGCGCCAGGCTTCCGTGATGCAGGGCGATTGGCAGGTTATCCTCATTGGCGTGCCACAGGGCCTGAAACAGCACTTCCGCCTGCGCCCGCGTATTCACGAAAACAATCGAAACCTGCGCCTTGCTGATTGCCTCATAGACTGCATCGACAGCATGAAGCGCGTAATGCCCGGCCCAGGGCAGGTCGGTGCCGGTCAGTACCCGGATTTCCGCCTCGACACCGCTTTCGCCGGTCAGCAGGCGAACCGCTTCCGCATCGCCGCCGGGCGCGAGCCAGGACCGCAGGGCGTCTGGATGGGCGATGGTGGCGGACAGACCGACCCGCCGCATCGACGGTGACAGCTTCTGTAGCCGGGCGATGCACAAGGCCAGTTGGTCGCCGCGCTTGGTGCCGGCCAGCGCATGCGCCTCGTCGATAACGACGGATTTCAGATTGCCGAACAGGGTATCGGCATCTTCATAGGAAACCATCAGCGCCAGCGATTCAGGTGTCGTCATCAGAAGGTGCGGCGGCTTTTCACGTTGCCGCGCCCGCTTCGATGCCGGGGTATCGCCGGTGCGGGTTTCAAGACGGACCGGCAGCGCCATCTCCTGCACCGGCTGTTCCAGATTGCGGTGGATGTCGACGGCCAGAGCCTTCAGCGGCGAAATATACAACGTGTGCAGCCCGTCCATCCTCTGCCGGTCGAGATCGACAAGGGTGGGCAGAAAACCGGCCAGCGTCTTGCCGCCGCCGGTCGGCGCTGTCAGCAGGGTATGTGCACCGTCTTCCGCCGCCTGCAACATCGCCTGCTGATGCGGATGCGGTGCCCAGCCGCGACCGGAAAACCAGTCGGTGAATTTTTGTGGCAGCTCGCCCAAGCGACTATCCCGCGCCGTGCAGGATTTCGTGAATTCGCAACACGGTGGTCGGCATCAGATCGCCATAGGGTTCCGCCTCGCCGACGCCCCAGACCGGCCCGGGCCAGGCGGCGTCGCCTTCGAACCGGGCGATGATGTGGATGTGCAGTTGCGGCACCATGTTGCCAAGCGCCGCGACATTCATCTTGTCGGCGGAATATTCCCGTTCCATGGCCGATGCACAGTCTGCGATCTCTTCCATCAGGATGCCGCGCATGCGCTTTTCCAGCCGGTGGATTTCCCGAAGGTCGGCCAGTTTCGGCACGAGAATGATCCAGGGAAACCTGCTGTCATCCATCAGCCGGACCGTGCAGAACGACAGGTCGGTGACAGGCACCGTATCCTGTTCCAGCTTCGGGTGAAGGACGAATTTTTTCGGCATGCCGTTTTCCCGCTGTAAAATGGTGCGATAGGGGGTGGAGGCCGCGGGCATTTTCCGCTACAGCCAAAGGCCCTGAAAGCATTCTTACGGATTTGATCGTGGTCGCCAATCCCCAGCAGTTCCTTCGTGACTTGTTCGCCTGCGCCGTCGATGCGGCCCAGCCTGAAACTTGCGTGCCGCCGCATCTGCCCGACGTGTCGGGTAAAGGCCGCGTCATCGTTGTCGGTGCGGGCAAGGCGGCGGCCTCGATGGCGAAGGCGTTGGAAGCGCATCTGCCGGACCCGTATGAGGGTTTTGTCATCACCCGGTACGGCTACACCGCGCCCTGCGAGAAGATCGAGGTTGTCGAGGCGGCGCATCCGGTGCCTGACAAAGCCGGTGCGGATGCCGCCACGAGAATGGTCGAGCTGGTCTCCGGGCTGGGCGAGGACGATCTGGTGATCGCGCTGATTTCCGGCGGCGGCTCGTCCCTGCTGACCGCGCCGGCGCCCGGCCTGACGCTGGAAGACAAGCAGGCGGTCAACCGCGAGCTGTTGCGCTGCGGGGCCAACATTCGCGAAATGAACACCGTCCGCCGGCATATCAGCGCCATCAAGGGCGGCAGGCTGGCGGCGGCGGCCTATCCGGCAAAAGTTCATGCGATCATGATTTCCGATATTCCGGGCGACGACAGGGGCGCGATTGCGTCCGGCCCGACGGTCGCTGACCCGACCACCTTTGCCGATGCGATGGAAATCGTCACCCGCTACAAGCTCAATCTGCCGGATGCCGTCATGGCGCATCTGCAGAAGGGTGAGGACGAAAGCCCGAAGCCGGGGGATCCATTGCTGGCCAATGTCACCAATGTGCTGGCGGCGACGCCGTTGCAATCGCTTCAGGCGGCGGCTGATTTCGCGCGCAAGAACGGGGTCGAACCGATCATCCTCAGCGACGCCATCGAAGGGGAATCCCGCGAAGCCGGGAAGGTACTGGCGGGCGTTGCGCTGTCCGTGAAAGCGCACGGCCTGCCGGTTAAAGCGCCGGCGGTGATCCTGTCCGGCGGTGAAACCACCGTGACCATTCAGGGCGAAGGCAGCGGCGGCCCGAATGCGGAACTGGCGCTTTCCGCCGCGTTGACCCTGCAGGGCGAGGCCGGCATCTGGGCGCTGGCCGGCGATACCGACGGCGTGGACGGCGCACGGGAAATCGCCGGTGCGATCATCGGGCCCGACACGCTGTCGAAAGCGATTGATAAGGGGATAAGCGCGCGCAAGGCGCTGGCCGACAACGATGCGCACAATTTCTTCGAGAAACTGGGGGATGGTGTCGTGACCGGCCCGACCCATACGAACGTCAACGACTTCAGGGCGTTTCTGGTTTTGCCTTCCTAGGCTTCATTTGTGTTACGCGAATTCCGGCCAGAATCAGCACCATCGCGGCAAAGCTTGTCCAGCCGGGAACTTCGTTCAGAACGGCCCAGGCCCAAAGTACGCCGAACAGCGGCACCAGATAGCCGACCTGTGACATGAAAGTGCTACCGACATCGCGGATAACCTGAAACCGCAGCACATAGGCGATGGCTGTCGGCCCGATGCCAAGCGCAAGCAGGGCGGCATAGGGTTGCCAGTCCGTCGACGGGTTTTCCGGCCACCAGAAGAAATACAGTCCCGGTCCCATATAGATAGTAGCGGTCATCAGACAGGCCGCCGTGCCTAGCATCGGCGGCACATGCGATATACGGCGTGTCATCACGTTGCTGACGGCATAGCAGCAGGCGGCGCCCATGATGGCGAACTGGCCGATGATCGACTGGCCGGTGGCCGTGAAGGCATCCAGACCGACAACCAGAATGACGCCCGAAATACCCAGGGTCAGCCCGAAGACTTTCGCGCCGCTGATCCTGTCGTCGCTGGTGCTGAAATGGCTGAGCATCAGGGTCACGAAAGGAACGGTCGCCATCAGGATGGCGGCGCGGCTCGCCAGCACGCCCTGCTGCCCCCACGCAATCAGTGCGAACGGGACAGCCGTGTTGAGAAAACCGATCAAGGCCAGCCAAAGCCAGACCTTGCCGCCGCGTGGCCATTTTTCCCCAACCAGCAGGCCAATTGCCGTCAGAACAACGCCGCCGACAAGGACCCGGATGGCGGCGACCGCCATCGGCGGAAAGGCCTGCAAGCCGACGGAAATCAGCATGAAGGCGCTGCCCCAGATGGCGGCAGTCGTCAGGATCTTCGCATAGTCGACCGGCTGGCCCTGACGGATGGCACGCGGGCCGTGCGGTGGTGTTTCTGCTGTGCTCATTGTCTGTCGTTTCAAGCGTCGGGAGCGCCGTAATACAGCATCACCGTGTGTTTGGCTTCCGCGAAGAACAGCCATCTTTCAAAAACGACACCGACTGCGGCGCTGATGGCCGCGGCAAGGGTCAAAATGAAGAGACCGCCCGGGACGGCGCTGAACCACAGAACGCCGATCAGAACGACGGGAATGATGAACGCCGTGACAAAGGCGATTGTCCGCAGTTGGGCTGCATGTTTCCGCGCGATGGAAAAGCCCATTTCCTGCATCAGGTAGTTACTTCCCGTATGCGGCTTTTCCAGCAGGCGGACTTTCCCCAGATCGCCAAGGCCGGTCGCTGTACCCGGTGTCGATTCCGATCCTGTTTCCTGCAGATAGTTCCAGTATCCCAGTTTGATCAAACCGGACGCCGCAATGCAGACCAGAGTGAACACCGCGGCGTCCTGCATCGGTGCGTCGAAAAATGCCAGTAGCGGCAGAGCGAGCAGACCACCGGTTGCCAGCGCCAGAAAGACGTAGCCGGCGGGCACCCACCGATTGCACCAGGCGTGAATGGTTTTCAGGCTGGCGTAGATCATCGCCGTGCAGAAGACCGTGACCAGACAGAACGCGATGGTGACGATACCTGTTGCCAGAACGGCGGGATGGTCAGCCGGCAGTCCTGTGACCCAAAGCCACGCAATGGAAAGGCCGGGCAGATAGGTCAACACGGCCATGACGCCTTCGCGAGACAACCATGACGACCGCCACTGACTCATCGCGCGGAAGGCGCGTTCGGGATGGCCAAGGTGAAAGGTCGACGACAGCAGACCGAGGGTGATCAGGGCGAAGGCTATACCGAATCCGGCCAGTATCGCCGTGACTGGCAGCGTTGCCGCCCCTGTCAGATAAAGAAGCACCAGCATGATGATCAGTCCGTAGCCCGCGCCCGAGGCGGTGGTGAACAGGATGACGGATTTGGCGGGATGCATCTTTTACCTCTAACGGGAAAGCACGCGGTCGATCCAGCGCGCGACGGCATTCGCGCCGTCCGTGACAACCGGTTCCAGTCGGGGCGAGGATGCGTCGGTGCTGCTGCCTGGCTTGCGTTCGCGGTCAAGCCGGGGCGGCAGGTACTTGTTGACCGGACGGCAATTCTGTTCCGGCATCAGGTCATAGCCGCCTCGTGCCTTGACCAGACGGCTGACATCCGAGTCCGGATTGCCGAGGTCGCCGAACGATCGTGCGCCGGCCGGGCAGGTGGAAACGCATGCCGGCACCCGGCTGGCCTGCGGCAGGGCTTCGTTGTAAATCCGGTCGATGCACAGGGTGCATTTCTTCATGACGCCGGCATCGGCATCGTATTCGCGTGCGCCATAGGGGCAGGCCCAGGAACACAATTTGCAGCCGATGCAGGTGTCGGCATTGACCAGCACGATACCGTCTTCCTCCCGCTTGTAGGACGCGCCGGTCGGGCACACGGTGACGCAAGGGGCATCGTCGCAATGCAGGCACGATTTTGGAAAATGCACCGTACGCGACGGCATCGGATCGTCATCGTTGGCGTCGTTCTCGGGAATGACCTCGAATGTATGGATGCGATTGAACCAGACGCCTGACGGGTCGGCACCGTAGGGCGATGTGTCCGGCAGGGGTGCGCTGTGGCCGCCGGTGTTCCATTCCTTGCAGTTGACCGCGCAGGCATGACAGCCGACGCAGATGTCGAGATCGATCACCAGCCCGAGTTTCTTCTCGGTTTTGGCGGGCAATGTCGTCATGCGGGATCGCTCCCCGGTTTGCTTCTGGTCGAATTGCCGTGGCCCGGCCGAATGCCGGTATCCTGATCGGCGTATTCCTGCCGGTTGCCGATCCATTCCCGGTGTTCGATCTTTCCGCCGGGCGAGGGCGTCGCCTTCAGCTTCGCGCCGTAGCGCAGAATGTCCGGCCGGTTTTTCGATGCCGGCCGTTCTTCCACGGCACTTAACCTCGGTTCGGTTTCGTGCGCCTCCTCGGCGCTGCATTTCTCCAGCCGCACCCGCAGGTCGTACCACGCCGCCTGTCCGGTAACCGGATCGGAATTGGAATACCGGTACCCGTCCTTGCGCGGCGGCAGCAGATCGGAAATCACATGGTTCAGCAGAAAGCCTTTCGTGGTTTCCGGTGCATCGTCGGAAAGACCCCAGGCCCCGCGTCTTTTGCCAATCGCGTTCCAGGTCCACACCGTTTCGCCGTTGACCCCGGCCATGCGCTTGATCTGCGCCTTGACCCGCCCGTGATGGCTGACGATCCACACCCAGTCGTCATCCGCAAGATTGTGCTTGTCGGCCAGCACATCCGGCACATAGAGGCGGTTGGCGGCGGTGATCTGACGCAGCCAGGCATTCTGCGAACCCCAGGAATGGTACATCTGCATCGGCCGTTGCGTGATTGCGTGCAGCGGAAAATCGGTCAGGTCGACAGCGGCTTCCTCGAACGGCTGATACCAGATCGGCAGCGGATCGAAATAGCGTTCAACGCGGTCGCGCAACGCATCCGGCGGCTGTCTGTCGCCATGGCCCTGTGCGGCAAGCCTGAACCGCTGCATCGGTTCGCTGTAAAGCTGCAAGACAATCTGGTCGGACTTCGGAATCCAGCCCAGACGGGTCGCCAGTTCCAGATACCCTTTATTGGCATGCTTGTAATACAACTGGTCGGGGCTGAATTCCGTCTGCCAGAAGCAGCCGTTTTCCAGATAGCGTTTCAACTGATCGGGATTCACATCGCCCCGGCCCTGATCCGTGCCGTTTTTGCCGCGCCAGCCGGCAAGCGGACCGATGCCCGGCGCACGCTGGTGGTTGACCATGTAGTCGGTATAGCCGCCGGGAAACTTCGGTGCGCCTTCTGGCGTCAAAAGACCGGGCAGGCCGATGCGGACGCCGAGATCGATCAGCACTTCCTGAAACGGGCGGACATCACGGTCGGGTTTTACGACCGGCTGGCGGATTGAATCCGCCGGGCCGTGTGCGCTTCCGATCGGCCGGTCCAGCAGCGAAATGCAGTCCCAGCGTTCCAGATAGGTCGTATCCGGCAGGATCAGGTCGGCGTACGGCACCATTTCCGAATAATAGGCATCGGAATAGATGATTTTCGGAATCTTGTATTCGCCGTTCTCATGCCGGTCGGTCAGATAATGCAGGGTGCCCTGCGTGTTCATGGAGCTGTTCCAGCCCATATTCGCCATATACATGAACAGCACATCGACGGGGTAGGGGTCGCCGGCCCACGCATTGTGGATGACGGAATGCATCATGCCGTGCGCGGCCAGCGGGTATTCCCACGAATAGGCCTTGTCGATGCGTTTCGGTTTGCCGTTTTCATCGATCAGCAGATCGTCGGGCGACAGCGGGAAGCCCAGCGGCATCCCGGTCAATGGCGTGTTGGGTTTCGCATCGCCACCGGCCGGGGCGGGATGCGGCGGCGTCAGGCGCGGAAAGGGCGGTTTGTAGCGGAACCCGCCCGGCGCATCGATTGACCCCAGCAGAACCTGCAGCATGTGGATGGCGCGACAGGTATGAAAGCCGTTCGAGTGGGCGGAAATGCCCCGCATCGCATGCATCGATACCGGTCGGCCGATCATCTTTTCATGTTTGCGCCCGGCCCAGTCCGTCCAGGCAACATCAAGCTCGACTTCGCTCTTGAAGGCGGCCTCTGCCAGTTCGGCGGCGATCCGGCGGATTGTGCCGGCGGGAACCCCGCATTTGTCCGCAACCGCATCGGGCGCATAGGACGGATCAAGATAACGACGCGCCAGAAGCTCGAAACTGGGAACGACCCTTGTGCCGTCTTCAAGGGTTCGTTCGCCGACCAGCGCCGGCTTGATATCCACTGACAGCGCATTTGCAGCCTTGTTGCTGGCTGCATCCCACGCCATCGGATTGCCGTCCGCATCGCGTAGAAACAGGCCGTTCAACGGGCTGTTCGGCGCGTCGATCACCAGCCACGGCGCATTCGTGTAGCGGGCGAGGTAATCCCAGTCGACGGATTCGCTTTTCAGTAGTTCATGCACCAGCGACAGCACGAACAGGCCATCTGTGCCGGGCTTGATGCCGACCCATTCATCGGCGATGGCCGAATAGCCGGTGCGCACCGGATTGACCGAAACGAACTTCGCCTTGCCCCGGCTTTTCAGGCGGCCCAGGCCCATCTTGATCGGATTGGAATCGTGGTCTTCGGCAACGCCGAACATCAGGAAGTACCGGGTGAGGTCCCAGTCAGGTTCGCCGAATTCCCAGAACGATCCGCCGATGGAATACAGACCCGCCGCCGCCATGTTGACCGAGCAGAAGCCGCCATGCGCAGCGAAATTAGGCGTGCCGAACTGCGCCGCCCACCAGCCCGTCAGGCTTTGCGACTGGTCACGGCCGGTAAAAAACGCCAGTTTGCGCGGATCGCGGGCGCGGATCGACCCCAGCCAGTCGGCCGCCATGTCCAGCGCTTCATCCCATTCTATTTCCTTGAACTGGCCACTGCCCCGCGGGCCGCTGCGCAGCATCGGTTTTGTCAGCCGCGCCGGAGACAGGTGTTGCATGATGCCGGCCGACCCCTTGGCGCACAGGACGCCCTTGTTCACCGGGTGATCGGGGTTGCCCTCGATATAGCGGATCTGATTGTCCTTCAGGTGAACACGGATACCGCACCGGCAGGCGCACATGTAGCAGGTGGTTGTTTTGACTTCGTCAGAGACAGTCTGTGTCGTCTCGACCGTCTCGCGAACGGTTTCAAAGGGATTCGGTATCACTGAACTTATCCTATCCGTTTGAACAACCAGTTCGCACCATAGCCTGCCGAGACGGCGAGCAATATGGATAGCACGCCGTAGATTGCGCCGTGATTCTGCGCCAGCAGGAATATCTCAGCTCCGGACCCGACCTTACTGACAAAAAGCGGCGTCGTTTGTGCGCTTTGCACCGTCCCGTTACGAACCAGCAGGGTTTCGATGATATAGGTTCCCACGGGCACATTCGACGGAAACAGGACTTTTGTTCTGAACAGCCGCTGGCCGCGTTTTTCCACCAGACCCGGTGTGACGGAATACAGGCCGGCTGACTGCCGCAACCGGACGATCGACCGCTGGAATTCCGCAACCTCGCTGTCTGTCCTGCCGATGGGCGGGGTCATGCGAATATTGTCGACGCCGATCTGGTGTCGCCGCAATTCATGGATCGGCAGATTGAATTCCACGCCCTCGGTCGCTGCGACGTAGTAAAAGGCTGGCACGGCGTTGAAGATCATGCCGTCGGAATTCATCCAGATCCCGGCGATCCGGTCTTTCTTGCGGACAACCACTTCCTCGTTCGGCCCACGCACCACGACAACGACATCGGCGTCGTCCTGGGTCGTTCCGAACAGCAGCAATTCGGTGCCGGTGAAACCGGTTGTGATGGCGATTAGATGGTTCGACAAGTCCGCGACCAGGGGTTCGTTGGCGCGGGCCTGCACGGCCAGGAATACCGGAACGGCGAAGACGAGCAGGAGGAACCGATGCGTCATCAGTGTTGACCCGGCAGCCCGATGGAAAACACCTCATCCGGGGTGACGACAAGGTCGAAAAAAAGTTTGCCGCAGACCAGAAGAACCATGGCGGCAAGCAGGCCGCGCAGTTCCTCGCCGCGCAACTTTGAACCAAGGCGGGTGCCGATCTGAGCGCCGATAACCGCGCCGCCCAGCAGAAGCAGGGCGAGCACGACGTCGACGGTCTGGTTCAGATAGGCCTGCAGGAATGTCGCGTTGGCGGTAACGAAAATGATCTGAAACAGCGAGGTGCCGATCACGATCGAGGTCGGCATGCCCAGCAGATAAATCATTGCCGGCAGCATGACGAAACCGCCGCCAACACCCATGATTGCCGACAGGACGCCGACCATGAAACCGATGAGCAACGGCAATATGGCGCTGATGTAAAGCCGCGAGCGGTGAAAGCGCATCTTGAACGGCAACCGGTGCAGCCAGTTGTGTTCGTGCAGCTTGCGGCGCGGTTTACCGCCAGGCGACCTGCTCTGGCGCATGGTGCGAACGCTTTCGACCAGCATCAACCCGCCGATCGACCCCAGAAACACGACATAGGAAAGCTTGATGACCAGATCGATCTGGCCCAGCGTTCGCAGAAAGGCGAACAGAAACACCCCGGCCGTAGACCCGACAAGCCCGCCGATAAGCAGAATTGTTCCCATTTTTAAATCGACATTGCCGCGCTGCCAGTGCGCCATGACGCCGGAGACGGAAGAGGCGACAATCTGGTTCGCCTGTGTGCCCACGGCGACGGCTGACGGCACACCCAGGAAAATCAGCAGCGGGGTCATCAGAAATCCGCCGCCTACACCGAAAACGCCGCTCATCAATCCGACGGCGATACCCATCCCGAGAATCAGGAAAATGTTCACTGACATTTCGGCGATTGGTAGATAGATATGCATGACGCGTGGGTGCGCTTTCGCAGAACGGAAGATGATTTGGAGTCAACGCGTTAGATTTGTTATTCAACACCGGTTCGCTAGAATTGTCGAATGCGGAATTGGAAAACCCGCCGCTGGCGCTACTGTTTCTGCGTAAATGGCATGACACATCCGGACGAAGGAACTAAGTAGACGGCTGATGCGGTCGCCGCGGTGAATAACAGGACGATTGAGATAAGGCTGGAATGGTTGACTGGGAACTTGATGCACGCGGGCTTGTCTGCCCGCTGCCGGTACTGAAAGCGCGCAAGGCGCTGAAGCAGCTTGAGGTTGGCGAGCGGCTGCGGATTCAGGCGACAGACCCGGGCTCGGTGCGGGATATGGATTCGTTCTGTTCAAGCCAGGGCCACAAGCTCATTGAGAGTGGCGAGCACGACGGCGTGTTTACCTTCGTGCTCCAGAAGGCCGAAAAACCCGTCTAGTGATCCAGGGTCACCCCTTCTTGACGATTTCTGTGACCGATACCGCCAGCCTGTCTTCAACCACCACCACTTCACCGCGCGCCACGGCGGTGCCGCTGACCCTGATCTCCACTGTATCGCCGACCTTGCGGTCGAGCTCGATAACAGCACCGCGGCCGATTTTCAGCAGGTTGCTGACTTTCATTTCCGCCATGCCGAGAACAGCGGTCAGGTCGACACTGATGTCGTTGATGGCAGCCGGTCGGCCGTTGACTGTCGCGGTCAGGGGCTTGCCTTCGCTGTCTTCCAGCAACTTCGCCATATCGGTTTCATGGCCTTGAGCGCCGCCGCCCACCTCGTTTCCGCCGGGGCTGCTGTCACCTTCTGTTTCGTCAGACATGCCGAGAGTGTCCTTTCACCTGCACGGCGTAACGCCGGCTATCTTGTGTCGCTCAACGATACCGGTGATTCCGGTTCCCGTCCAAGAATCCTTGGGTATGGGGAAACGGGATTTGCCGAGTGGCAGGCATTTGGTCTTAAATCCTGATTGCGGGTGAATCAGGCACCGGGGGAGGAGCTTTTCGTGGACGAAAATCTCAATGAAGTGAGCAAGATAGTCGAAGCGGTTATCAGTTTCGGTATCGAATATGGCTTCCAGATTCTCGGCGCAATCGTTGTTCTGCTTATCGGGCTCAAGCTTTCGTCCTGGGCCGGAAGGCGTGTGACACGGCTTTGTGAAGCGAAAAACATCGACATCACGCTGTCCCGGTTCATCGGCAATGTCGTCAAGGTCGTGCTGATCGTGATTGTCGCCATTATCACGCTCGGGAATTTCGGAATAACCATCGCCCCGTTCATCGCGCTTGCCGGTGCATCCGCCTTCGGCGCGACCATGGCGCTGCAGGGGCCGCTGTCCAACTACGGGGCCGGCCTGTCGATCATCCTGTCGCGGCCGTTTGTGGTCGGCGATACGATCAATGTGCAGGGCGTCAGCGGAGTCGTTCGTGAAATTACCCTGGCGCAGACCATCCTGACCGGAGAAGATAATGAGAGAATCAGTGTACCCAACAAGGAAGTTGTCGGTCAGGTAATCGTAAATTCGCGGCAGCGCCGGGTGGTGCAGACAAAGGTTCTGGTTGCTGACGAAACCAAGGCGATTGAAGCGATAGATGTGATTGCAAAGGCGCTGAAAGCGCATGACGAGTTGTTTGCGGACTCGGATCCGTTGGTCGGGATACATGATTTTACCTATGGTGGTATTGTTGTCGGGGTTCGGTACTGGGTTCACAGCGAGAAGTACTTTGCCAGCCGATATGCCGCCAACCGCGTGGTTTTCGACTGTCTCAGGGAAGCAGGGATCGACCTTCAGTCTGCTTCCGGCGGGCTGCCCGGCGCTATTGTTCTGGACAGCCTGTCGGCGGATGACGATATTCCCGGGCATCAGGAACCTATTGCCTGAGCCATATTACGATGTTTTAGTAAGCAGGTATCCAATGGTTATTTTATGGGGGCCAGATCACGCTGCAGTCGCATGACAGCGGGCTGGTTTGTTTGAGTAATTGCGCACAATCGATCTGAGCAATATCCGGTTTCTCGTCTATGATCCGAACACGCATTCAAGACATCTGATCTTGAATGTCCTGCGTGCGCTCAAAGCTCAGAGCCCACGCGATGTGAACACGCTTAAGGATGCGCTTCGCAGCATTGAAACCTCGCCGCCTGATATTTTCATCATGAACTGGTGGCGGGACCATGAAGGCGAGGAAAAGTTGATAAGATCGATCCGGTCTTCGAACGAAGACAAGATCAAGTTCATGCCGATCATTGCCAGCAGCAGCTCGTCGACATCGACGAGCGTCACCATGGCGCGAAATGTCGGGATAAACGAATATCTGCTGAAACCGTTTTCTCCCAAATCGTTGTACCTGAGGCTTGCTGCGGTGATTTCCCGGCCGCGTAACTTTGTTCAGGTCGGCGAGTATTTCGGCCCTGACCGGCGTCGGCGCCAGACCGAACTTGACCAGCAGGACGACCGCCGCAAGGATGGCAAACAAGGGTCGCCGATCAAGCCGCCGGATATTCGCACCCGCCGCGAGTTCATGTCGCAGTCGGAAATCAACAAGATGATCAACCCGGATCACAAGCCGGAAGACGAAGACAACGACGCCGCATAGCGCCGATGGATACTGGCGCAACTATACCGGTCAGCTGAAGACGCCGGATACTGCTATCACGTAAAGATAACCGACGATCAGGATTGTGGAGGAGGCGACATACCATCCGTTCCATCCCCACGATGTTGTCCAGTTGCTTTGACCTGACAGCCGGGCCAGCATGAACACCGTTGCCGAAAATGGCGATACCGATGCGCCCTGGCCCCACATGCCCAGCAGCGCCAGCGCCATCAGTTCCGGTGGAACGCCTATGGCTTGCGGGGGAAACAGCGTCGGGATCAGAATGGCGGGAACCACCGGATGAACGCCCAATGCATTGACACCGCCGTGCAAGACAACCAGCACAGCCAGAAGCACGAACGACCCGCCCGCCCAGGCAAGTGCGGGCGCTGCAACGGAGTCCGGTGTTACGGCGATACCGATTCCAACCGCCAGAATATTCGCCGCACAAAACAGGGTTGCTTCGTTTCTGAGGCTCGGTATTTCGGAAAGAATTGTTCGCAGGGTCGGTGTTTCCGGGGCGTCGGCACGAGGATTGCGCCGGATCAGCGACAGCCAGATCAGCGAGAAGGGCGGGCCGACCAGCGCGATCGTCACCGGTACGCTGAGGTCGATGACGTCAATGGCGATGACAAAGGCCGATAACAGCGTCAGCAGGATCGCCAGCAAGGTCAGCCAGCCGCGACCGGCGAGCGGTTTCGAGAAACCGGCTGGTTCAACCGATGCTGCGACAGCCGGTTTTGCCGGCCTGACGAACACCCTGTCCGATAGCCAGCTCCAACTCAGCAAGACCACCGATAAGCCTATTCCGGCCGGCGCGATGGTTGACCATCGCACCGTGGGCAATACCGAATAGATCACGACGGCGGCGACAAAGAATGGCGCCCAGCAGGTCGCTGAAGCCAGCCCCTGGGCAAGTGCGCGGCCAAGGCGGCGTTGCAGCCTTTCTTCTGTTCCCGGCCGGATCAGCGACGACAGCAAGGTAACACCGGCCAGATTGAAGATGATTGTCAGGCAATGCGCAGATATCGCGGTAAAGAGATAGCGTCGTCCTGGCGGTTGCAGGACCACCCTGTCGCGCAAGCCCAGCAGGCTGGGGCTGGTATTGGCCGGGATGCGCAGGCACAGAACCCCGCCGAACAGCAGCAGAAAGGGAAGGGTTCGCTCGATACCCTTCAGAAGGGTTTCGGATGCGTTACCGGCAATCAGGCCGGCCGTAATGCCGATACCGGCCAGAAGCGCGGCTGCAATCAAGTTCAGCCGCGCAACCCGGTTTATTTCCATCCCGATAAAACCAATCACGCAGACGATGGCGATTTCATTCGCGTAAGCGACGCCTGCAATCGAATCTGCCAGGGCCGTAATCAGGAAAACGAGAAATAGTAAGATGGAAAGAAAGTCGCGGCGCATGGCGGCACAGTAAACGAAAACACCTGTCGGTCGACCACATTCAGTGTCTGTTACGGTTTGTGCGCCGTCGAATCCGCTATACCGTTTTTCATGGCTGACGAACCGATCTCCCTTGAACGAAATGTCGCCGCGTTGCGTGCGGTTCTTTCGACGGATGAATTTCTTGCGCTGACATCCGCCGCAACCGAAGGGGTGGAGCTGATCGGGTCGGATCAGGAAGGCGGCCCTAATATCGCCACGGCCAGCCGGCGGCTTTATCAGCCGGACGGCCTCGGTTATGCAAAAAGGCAGGTGCAGGATTTTCTCGACAGTCCGAAACGGCTGTCACTTGCGCCGGCCCCTCCGACTTCGCGGTCCGCCTTTAGCGAAATGGCCGTTGCCCGTTTGTATCAGCGGTTTTCCGACCGTCTGGTCCGCGACGACCGTGACCCGGCGCTTCCCGCCGGCTATCTGGTCAGCCTCGGGTTGGGCCTCGGTCTGCACCTGCCCATGTTGCTTGATGCGCTTCCGGTAAGGAATGTCGTGATTGTCGAGCAGTCGGCGGCGATTGTCCGGTTGAGCCTGACCGCGCTGAACTGGGCAGAGCTGGTAGCTGACATCGAAAAGCGGGGCGGACGTCTGCATCTGTTCATCGGCGGCAATCCGCAAGCGGTGTCCGCGCGGCTGTATGAAACGATGCGCGGGCACGATATGGCGTTTCTCGATGGCTCGATCATGTTTCCGCATTACGCGACGTCGTATCTCAACGAGGTTGCGGGCGCCTTTGCATCGGCGCTGCCGATGATCGGCGACCCGGTCGGGTTTCTTGAAGACGAAGCGTTGATGCTGACGAACGCCGCAGCCAACCTGAAAGCCGTGCCGGACGGCATTTTGCGGCATGATCCGGATGCCGCGTCCACCGTGCCGGCCTTTGTCATCGGCAGCGGTCCATCGATAGACAGTCAGATCGATACGATTGCGAAGTATCGGAACGACGCCCTGGTTATTTCCGGCGGCACGGGGCTGGGCGTGCTGCTGGAAAATGGCATCGTTCCCGATCTGCATTGCGAGATCGAGAACGTGCCGGACATCTATGCCGCCATTTCCCAATGCGCGGAACGGCACGACCTGTCGCAGCTTGCCCTTGTTGGGTCGGTGACGGTTGATCCGCGCGTGCCGCCGTTTTTCGGTCGGTTTATCGGCGTGTTTCGCGATGTCCTGAGTTCGACACGGGTCTTTGCCGAAGGCATGCCGCCACTGGAAATGGCCGGTCCGACCGTCACCAATCTTGCCTGCCGCACCGCCATCGCTGCGGGATGCCGTGAGGTTTATCTGTTTGGCACCGATCTGGGGTCAGTCGACCCGGAAAAGCATCATTCCAAGGGGTCGTTGTATGCCATCAGCGAAGACCCGTACTGGCGATCCGGTGCGCAAATGGAAAGCCTGTCCATTCCTGCGCCCGGAAATTTCCGGGACATGGTCTATACGAGCCGAGAGTTTCTGTTCACCAAACTCTATTTCGATACGCTGACCCAGACCTATCCGTCAGTCAGCTTCAGGAACTGCAGCGACGGTGTGAAGATAGCGGGCGCGCTGCCGGTTGAAGCGCAGGCGGTGTCTTTGCCCTCACTGGACCCGGCGGAGAAACAGAGCCTGCTCGATGGCCTGGCGATGACATGGCGGCCGGCGATGGATGGTGACGCCGCGCTGGCGGAAATCCGGCAGGCTCTGGCGGAAAACGCGGTCGATCTGCAACTTCAGGCGCGGATGATGTCAGGCGAAACGGATATCGCCACGCTTGCCGACGGGTTCAGACCGTTCTTGCATGATCCGCAGGACAGCGAAGGTAAGGATCTGGGGGCTATCGCCCGGTTCATGCTGTCTGGCAGCGTGATGATGATGGTGCTGGCGGCGAATTCCCTGCTGGGAAGGGCCGGCGAAGCAGACCGCGAAGAGGTGGCCGACGCAGCGCTCGCCGAGATCGGGGAATTTGCCGGTTCGGCGGTAGCCTTGTTTGACGAGGCTGGACGCGGCTGACCTTGTGGAAGGTCGGTCAGGACGGGTGCGGCGCCTTGTTGATTGTTGTCGCCAGGGCGAATGACGCTTCCATGGCGGCGATACCGTCAACCCGCCGGGCCAGATCGCGAATGATGGTTTCGACTTCCTGAAAGTGCGTCTGATAGGCCACGCGTTCGGCTATCACCGTCAGCATCAGGACGCAGTCATGCGTCGTTTCCGGTTCTGCCGTAATGACTTCTGCTTCCGCAACGGCGGCATGCTGACGTAATTCACGGTGGGTCGCATCGGTCAGTTCGGCAATTCGTGTTACAGCCATTCTCGCGGCTTCACGCGCCCGATACGGCTGTTCGACAGTCGGTGAGATCACCGGCAGTAGATTGGGCTGCATTAGGAAATAGTCGGCCAGCCGCTTGAACGCAGCCGCGAAGGGTTCCAGCTCGAAACGGCAGTCATCCTCGAAAATCGATGCGCAGCCGAGGAGTTCCTCCGCCATGGCATCACGAATTCTCTGAATGTCGACAAGCGTCGCCACGAACCGTTCCTTGTTGTTCACTTCCATCCAATCCAATTGCTGTAGCGGTGGCAAGCGATAGAACTGTTAAAATCGCATAATTCCGATCACATTTTTTAATCGAGCTTGAATTTCCTGGCTTTTATGAACGCGCCGAACGCTTCCCGTTCCGGTCGTGAATACTGATCGGCCTTCTGCTCCGACCAGATGATTCCCTCAAGCCCGTTTCGTCTGTGGTCATAGGCGGTGATCTGGTCCTGTATCCCGGACTCGTTGAACCGGTCTGTGTGAACCGTTGCGGATAATGGCAGGCGGGCGCGCGATGCGGGCGTTTCGGCCGGATAGCCGACCGCGATGCCGACGGCGGGGAATACATGGTCCGGCAGGCCCAGAAGCTCGCTTACCGCATCCGGCTTGTTTCGAACCGCACTGACAGGGCAACAACCAAGGCCAATGGCGTCCGCTGCCATCAGGAAGCCGGCAAGCGCGATCCCTGCATCCATCACCGGGTTGTAGAACGCATCCAGATGATCGTTCACGAAAGGTTTTTCGCGCATTTCATGCACCTGGCGCTGCCGCCGGTTGTTGCCGCAGATCACCAGCAGCGACGGCGCTTTCTTGATCCAGTCCTGCGCAAGCGGGCCGGTGGTCAGTATATCAACCAGTTTTCGGTGGATGTCGGGGTTCTGGATGATGACGATATCGCGTTGCTGCAAATCGCTTTTAGACGGTGTTGAAAGGGCAATCGCCGCGAGCGCTCTAAGGGTCTCGAACGGTACTATTTCACCAGTGAACTTGCGGATCGACGTCCGACCGGCCAGTCGGGTCCAGACATCGGGAACAGCATCCGGCAGGGCCAGCGGACCGGTATCGCCGAACCGGTGTTCCAGGCCTTGTTTCAGGGTGCCTGTCATGCAACTTCTCCTATATCGACGCGGCGGCCGGTTTCGGCCGAGGCGTAGATCGCCTCTTCTATTCTCAGATTGACCAGATAATCGGCAGCGGCGGTTTCCAGGGGACGGCCATCGGTCAGATGATCGATCACATGCTGCTGCATGGCCAGAACGCAATCGCCACCGAACCCGGTCGCGGGAAGCTTGTAGGCGATGGCGGTCTCATCATTTTCACCCTGCCGGCGGAGAAACAACCCTCCATCGCCGTTCAGCCTCAGTGTTCCGTCCGATCCGTCGACCCACATCTCGCCCATCGCCAGGCGGCGGTTTTCGGCGGCGTGGTCGGCCAGCCTGTTGCCGTCGAACAGGCCGCCGGCCCCGGACTTGAATCTGAAATGAACAATGCCGCAATCTTCGCCGGCAATGGCAGGGTTACGCCGTTTCAGGTCGGCATAGACGGACTCGACGTCACCCAGCAGGTACCGGAACGTGTCGATGAAATGAATGCCGGTCTCGTGGATCAGGAAGCGCGGCATTTTCTGGAAGTAGGGTTGCCGGTTCAGATACGCCTCCGGGCCCTGACCATCGCCGGGACGCAGGCGAAAGCTGACCTGGTAGACCGTGCCGATAGCGCCGGTGTCGATCTGTCGCTTGATTTCCCGATACCAGGGCTGGAACCTGAAATTCTCATGAACCGCCAGCATGATCCCGTTGGCATTCGCAATGTCGACTGCCCGTTCCGCCTTTTGCAATGAACCGCAGAACGGCTTCTGGCAGATTGCATTGACCCCGTATTGCGCCGCCAGCCCGATCAGAAAACTGTGTTCCTCAGGCGGAACGACGATATCCAGCAGGTCAGGTTCCAGCGTTTCAAGCAGCGATTCGGCGCTTTCGACATGCCGGGATACGGAAAACGCCGCAGCCGTCTTCTCGGCTACGGTGATATCACGGTCGCATAGACCAACCAGTTCCGCACCGGCAATGCGGGTCCAGGCGTCATAGTGAAACCGGGCAAAATATCCGGCGCCGACGACGGCAACGCGAACAGGCATCCGGGCCTCCTGTCCAATGGGTAGGTATACCGGAGGTGATTTTGAGGATGCAGCCGGATCGTGCAAACCAATATCTTTGCGTGAAGGGAAACTGACCCGCTAAGGTACCGCCATGAAATTTGAAACTTCTGCTCAACGCGAAACGGAACGCTCCGTTTCGGTCAGGGTCTGGCGCGGTGATGCCGGCGGCGGCGACTACGAACAGTTTACGATTCCCAATCGACCGAACCAGACCATCCTTGATGCGGTGACGGAAATCCAGCGCGACCACGATCCCGGCCTGACCTATCGTTTCGCCTGCCGGGTCGGCATGTGCGGTTCTTGTGCGATGATGGTGAACGGAAAGCCGCGCTGGACATGCCGAACGCTGGTTGCAAGCGTCATCGGTCCGTCGAGCAGCCTGACCCTTGCGCCGTTGCGCAATCTGCCGGTGATCAAGGACCTCGTAGCGGATATGACCGTGTTCTTTGAAAAATGGGGCAAGGCGAAGGGCCGGTTCGACGACGGTGGCGCGCCGAATTCGGACTTTGCGCCTGTCGACCCGGCCTCAAAAGACCGGCAGGACGTCGACGCCGCCATCGAATGCATCAATTGCGGGGTCTGCTATGCCGCCTGCGATACGGTGTCCTGGGATGAGGACTACCTGGGGCCTGCCGCGCTGAACCGAGCCTGGTCGCTGATCAAGGACGAAAAGGACAAGGGGCGACTCGACCGGCTGCGCGCCGTATCCCAGAAGGGCGGGTGTCTTTCCTGCCATACTCACCAGCGCTGCGCCCAGCTCTGCCCGAACCAGTTGAACCCGACCCGCTCGATCGCCGGCCTGAAACGGGCGGTGATGGTTTCGACCCTGAAGGGGGAATTATAGACGTGGGCGTGGCGAGGGAAGCGCGACTTTGGCTGGTCCAGCGGGTAACGGCGATCATCATGACGCCGCTGATTCTCGCCCATCTGTTCACCATGATCTATGCCGTGCAGAACGGGCTGTCGGCGGCGGAAATTCTCGAACGCACGCGGGGCAGTGTGGGCTGGGCGGTGTTCTATGGACTGTTCGTTCTGTGTGCGGCGGCGCATGGCTCCGTCGGGTTGCGCACCGTCGCGATTGAATGGTTCCACTGGCGCGGGAAACGTCCTGATGTCTTTGCGCTGCTGACCTTTGTTTTTCTTGTCATCCTCGGGCTGCGCGCGGTGATCGCCCTTGTCGGCGGGGGCTGAAATGACCGATGACACCAAACCGCATCGGCTGAGCCACTGGGCGGCGTTGCTGCAGCGTCTGTCTGGGATGGCGCTGGCGCTGTTTCTTCCATTGCACTTCCTGGCGCTCGGGCTGGTGCTGGATGGCGAAGCGGCGCTGGACGGGTTTCTGACCTGGACCGATACGCCGATCGTCAAACTGGCCGAAGCCGGTCTGGTGGGGTTGTTATCCCTGCATTTCGTCGGCGGAATCAGGCTGCTGATGATTGAATTTCTGTCTTGGCGGAACTGGGAAAAGAACCTGATTGCAATTGCCGGTGGGGTAACCTTGTTCTTTGTCGTTTCCTTCCTGCTGAACGTGTTTTCATGAGGACCCGGCAATGACGGAGATCGAAAGGCTGGAAACAGACATCCTGATCCTCGGCACCGGCGGTGCGGGCCTTTTTGCGGCGCTGCATGCGCATCGCGCCAATCCGGACCTGAAAATCGCCATTGCCGCGAAAGGGCTGCTGGGCAAGTGCGGCTGCACGCGGATGGTGCAGGGCGGATACAATGTTGCTCTTCAGACCGGCGATTCCATTGAACGGCACTTCATGGACACGATAAAAGGCGGTGCCTGGATACCGGATCAGGAGCTCGCCTGGAAGCTGGTCAGCCTCGCGCCGGAACGGGTTCTGGAACTGGAAAACGAGGTCGGCTGCTTCTTCGACCGCAATGCCGACGGGTCTCTGCACGGCAAGGCATTTGCCGGCCAGACATTCGACCGGACGATCCACAAGGGCGACCTGACCGGGATCGAGATTATCAACCGGTTGATGGAACAGGTCTGGTCGCGCCCTGTAGAAAAGCTGGAAGAACATCGCGCCGTCGCCTTCATCAAGGACGCTGCCGGGCAAAAACTGGCGGGCGTGCTGATGATCGATATGCGCAATGGTGCGTTCCGGCTGGTGCGGGCGAAGGCCGTGCTGCTGGCGACCGGCGGTGGGCCGACCATGTACCGCTATCATACGCCATCCGGCGACAAGGCCTGCGACGGTATGGCGATGGCCTTGCGGGCCGGGCTGTCGCTGCGGGATATGGAAATGGTTCAGTTTCATCCGACCGGCCTGCTGGCGGGGAAAGGGACCCGACTGACCGGCACAGTGCTGGAAGAAGGCCTGCGCGGGGCGGGTGGCCATCTGCTGAACGGCGACGGCGAGCGGTTCATGCTGACCTATGACGAGCGCGGTGAACGGGCGACCCGCGATATCGTCTCGCGGTCCATCGAACGCGAGATCCGCGCCGGCAAGGACACCGAGAACGGTGGTGTCTATATCAAGATGGCGCATCTTGGCCCGGAGGATGTGAAGAAAAAGTTTCCCGGCATGGTGCGGCGCTGCGCCGATGTCGGCTTCGATCTCGCCGGCGGTCTGGTCGAGGTCGTGCCGACCGCCCATTACATGATGGGCGGTGTTGAAATGGACGTGAACTGCTTCACCTCGCTGCCCGGCCTGTTCGTTGCGGGCGAGGATGCCGGCGGTGTTCATGGCGGCAACCGTCTCGGCGGCAACGGTGTCGCAAACTCAACCGTCTATGGCGGGGTGGCGGGGGAAGCGATGGCCGCCTGGTTGACCGGTGCGGATGATCCGGCAGAACCCGATGAAGCCGCTGTTCAGGCGGAGGTTGCAGCCTGCCTTGCGCCGTTCGGAAAAAAGCTTGGGGCACTTCACGATCTTCGGGAAAATTTGCAGGATATGATGTGGGACGATGTCGGCATTCTGCGCGAGGCCGGTGGCCTCAACCGGGCGATGAACCGGCTTGGCGATCTTGAAGGGCTGCTGGACGAAGTCGGTCTCGGCGACCAGAGCCGCGCCTTTAACCTGACCTGGCATGATTGGCTGAACCTGAAAAACCAGATCCTGGTCAGCCGCGCCATCGCGGCGGCGGCGCTGGTGCGCGAAAACTCTCGCGGGGCGCATTTCCGGGAGGATTTTCCGGACCCCGGCTCGCTGGAGGAAACCACCTTCACGCGGGTTTCGATGCCTGACGGCAGGTTGTCGGCAGGTACCGCACCGGTTGTCTTTTCCCGCGTAAAGCCGGGAGATTCCTTGATTTCAGGAGCCTAGCTGACCGGACAATTCGATTGCCGGGCTTGATCTCGCATCATGTGCGGGGATCAAGTTATGATCAAACAACCTCATCCGACCGGTCGTCGGTTTCGCCGTAGCGGTGAAGGGCGGGGGGCGTGGTGCCTTCATAGAGCGCTCCGATCCGTTTACCGATTTCCGCGTTGGTGTTTTCGAACAGGCTATCACCCTTTAAATTGCTCTCAACGAGGAATGGGCCGAAATTCTCAACATCGAAGACCCACATCGCCTGGGCGATTCCAAGTTCTTCTATCCAGTGCGCGGCGCGGATATTCTTTATCCCGCGGCCGAGTAATGCGCCGGTACCGTAGCCGACCGTCGTCAGGTATATGGCGCCGTGTTTCACAAAAATATCGCGGTAGATGGACGGGTTCATGCCGCCCTTGCCGATAATCACCTTAGTGCCGGTTTGTTCGAACCAGCGGTCCAGCCACTTGGCGAAGCGGAACGAGGCTGTCGCCGTTACCGCGCCGACCCGGTAGGTGCCGTCGCCGTTGTCGGCAGCGGCGG
>CAYGSU010000026.1:0-13482 GCA_964352715.1 uncultured Flavobacteriaceae bacterium
TCCATCTCGGCCATGTTGCCGTTGCAGTGAAGCGCCACGTCGCACCCTGCCGCCAGCGAACCCGCCGTCCGCTCCCCCAATGTGCCGGACAGGGCCTTCATCGACAGATCGTCCGACAGAAGCACGCCATCGAAGCCGATCTGCCTGCGGATCACGCTGTCGATGCCGGCGCGGGACAGGGTGATGCAATTGTCCGGGTCAATTGCCGGGATCATCAGGTGCCCCGTCATGCCCCAGGCCTGTCCCGGCTGATCCAGAAAGGCGGCGAAATCCGTTTTTTCAAGGGTCGGCAGGTCGGTGTCGATGACCGGCAGATCGTGATGGCTATCGACGGCGGCCCTGCCGTGGCCCGGCAGGTGCTTGATGACCGGGGTGATGCCAAGCGACAGATACCCTTCGCAGTTCGCCACCCCGAGCGCTCGGACCAGCGCCGGGTCTCCGCCATAAGACCGGTCGCCGATAATCTCATGCGCGCCGTCGATGATCAGGTCCAGACAGGGCGCGCAATTGACCGAAACCCCGACGTTGCGAAGCTGAATGCCGATCAGTTGCGCATGCAGATAGGCGGCGCGTTTCCCGGCCTGAAGATCGGTTTCCGCGAGCCTGCCAATAGTCCGCGCCGGCGGTGCTTCCCGCCAGTGCGGCGCCCGCAGCCGCTGCACGCGCCCGCCTTCCTGATCGATCAGGATCGGCGCGTCGGACCGCCCGACAGCGTCGCGCAGCGCCGCGCAAAGGTCTTTTACCTGTTGCGGCGTTTCGCAGTTCCGCTGGAACAGAATGAAGCCCAGCGGATCCGTATCCTTGAAGAACCGGCGTTCCCTGTCCAGCAACCCCGGTCCGGTAAGGCCGAGGATAACGGGCTTTGTCGAGGGTCCAAGCTGCATGGGGCGTATTTCCGCTAATCTTGATCAGGCCGTGAGTCTTGCAGAGATTCCACGGGGCGTCGATGCAATCCGGTTCCGGGGCCGTAATGGCAACCGACTTTACCTGACCGCGAATTGACGGAATGATCGCTATGCCTTCACACCGCGCTTTCCCGAACCCGGGCCGAACGAAAAGAGTGACCTGACAAATGCAATCCACGCTCAGCCAGAAACTGGGAATCGAGGAGAAAACGCCGCTGTGGCGTTATCTGTCGATGTACTTCATCCGGCAGGTGGAACAGGGCATTATCGACCGCTATCCGCAGCAGGAAATGCGGTGCCCGGTGCATCTGTCAATTGGTCAGGAGGCGACGGCCGTCGGGGTATCCAGCGCGCTGGCGCCGGAAGACAAGGTGTTCTCGAACCATCGCTGCCACGCCCATTATCTGGCCAAGGGTGGCGATCTGTACCGCATGCTGTGCGAGATTTACGGCAAGGCAGACGGCTGTGTCGGCGGTCGCGGCGGGTCGATGCATCTTATGGACCCTGCCGCCGGTGTCGAGATCAGCATTCCAATCGTCGGAAGCGCGATCCCGCTGGCGGTCGGTCAGGCGTTTCAGGACAAGCGAACGGGCGGCGGCCGGATAACCGTCTGTTACATGGGGGATGGCTGCCTGGAAGAGGGCGTGTTTCATGAATGCGCCAATTTCGCCTCGCTCCATAAACTACCGATCCTGTTTGCCTGCGAGAACAACCTGTATTCGGTCTATACGCCGCTGCGGCAACGTCAGCCGGATCGACCGCTCGCGTCGCTTGCATCCGCGCATGCGATCCATGCCGATTGTGTGGATGGCAATGATTACAATGTGGTAGCGGAAACAGCTGGGTTGGCGGTTCAACGGATACGACAGGGGAAAGGGCCAGTCTTTCTGGAAATGACCACCTACCGCCACCGCGAGCATTGCGGGCCGAACGACGACGATCATCTTTGCTACCGGCCGCAGGGCGAACTGTCGGACTGGCTGAAATCTGACCCCCTGCCGAAAGCCAGGCAGGCGTTGGCCGGTGCAACGGGCCATGACGATGCCGAGATCAAGGCGCTGGAACGGCTAATCGACGAATTCATCGATGAAACGTTCGAGCGGGCGCGGCGCGCACCGTTTCCAGACGCAGCAAGCCTCAAAAACATCGAATACGCGCCGGCCGTACAGCCGGTCAGTATGCAAGGCAGGCGCGCATCGCATGACATGACCTTCGCGGAGGCGGTGTGCGATGGCCTGGCCGTCGCGATTGATCGGGACCCGTCGGTTTATCTTATGGGTGAAGGCATCGACGATCCATCCGCCTTCTGGGGCACGACCAAAGGCATCGCAGACCGGTACGGGCCTGAAAAAGTGGTGGAGATGCCGATTTCCGAACTCGGCATGACCGGGGTGGCGATCGGCTCGGCGATGGCCGGGGCGAGGCCGGTGATCAACCTGCAGAGGGTCGAATTCGCCCTTCTGGCGATGGAGCAGATCGTCAACAATGCCGGCAAGGCGTATTTCGCCAGCAACGGGCAACACACCGCACCGATCACAATGCGGATGATTGTCGGGCGCGGCTGGGGGCAAGGGCCTCAACATGCGCAAAGCCTGGAATCGGTCTTCGCCCATTTTCCGGGTCTGAAAATCGTTCTGCCAAGCTTCCCGGCAGATGCCAAAGGCATGCTGTGCGCCGCCATCGCCGATCCGAACCCGGTTCTGATCATCGAGCACCGCTGGCTTCACTATGCCATTGGTCCGGTCGCGGCCGGCTATTACGAGGAACCGCTGGACGGCCCGAAGCGGATACGCGATGGCGGCGATGTTACGCTGGTGGCAGGGTCCTTCATGACGCTTGAAGCGGTACGCGCCGCAGGTTTGCTTGATCGGATCGGTGTAACGGTCGACCTCATCGACCTGCGCGTGGTACGCCCTTTGATCCTCGACCCGATCGCCGCATCGGTGCGCAAGACCGGACGGCTGCTGTGCGTCGATCTCGGGTGGTCGACATTCGGTGTTTCCTCGGAAATTGTCGCGCAAATCGTAGAGACCTGTTTTGACAGTCTGGTGAAACCACCGGTCCGCCTTGGTCCGGCCCCTTACCCGACACCCAGTTCGCGTGCCCTGGTTGATGGTTATTACCCGACGGCGAGATCGATCATTGAAGCCGTTTCAGCCATGCTGGGTGTTGGCGACGAAAGCCGTGACGAAATTCTCCGTGCACTCGACGAAGAAATTGGCGATCTTCCCGTTGATGTACCCGATCCAGCCTATAAGGGCCCGTTCTAGCAGTGTCGGAGATTCCAATGCGGGTGCGCTATTCACCGCTACAGCAGCAATTCGCCGACCCGGAACCGATTTTCGCGTCGCTGCGCGCGCTTGTCGAAAGCGGCGACTTCACCCTCGGTGCTGCCGTCGACGAGTTTGAAACAAGGTTTGCAGAGAAACTGGGCACGAAGCACGCCATCGGCGTCGGGTCGGGAACGGATGCGCTGAAAATCGGCCTGCGGGCAGTCGGTGTCGGGCCAGGCGACGAGGTGATCACCACGGCGAATACATTCTGGGCTTCCGTTGGAGCCATCGCCGAACTGGGGGCAACGCCGGTCTTTGTCGATTGCGATGCCGGTTTTTGTACCGATGCCGATCTGATCGAGAAGGCGATTACCGACAAAACCAAAGCCATCATGCCGGTTCACCTGACCGGTGGCGCGGCCGACATGCTAAAGGTGATGGCGATTGCCGACCGGCACGGTCTGCCAGTGGTGGAAGACGCCTGCCAGTCGATGATGGCGCGACTTGACGGGAAAAAGCTGGGGTCTTTCGGCGCCTGTGCGGCATTCTCGATGCATCCTCTGAAGGTCATCAATGTCTGGGGCGATGCCGGCGTCATCGTTACCGACAGCAACGAAATCGCCGATATGGCGAAGCTGCTGCGAAACCACGGCCTGAAGAACCGCGATGAAATGGTGCTGCTCGGCTACAATTCCCGGCTCGATTCGGTGCAGGCGGTGGTGGGAAGCTGGATCCTTGAGCAGGTAGAAGACATTGTCATGAAACGGCGGGCGAACGCTGCTTATCTCGACCGGTGCCTGGCTGACATACCGGGCGTTACGCTTCCGCCCCGGTCGGACCGGGTCGAGCATGTTCACTTGCTATACATTCTGTTTGCCCGAAACAGGGACGGTCTGCTGGCGCATTGCCTCAGCAATGGCGTCGAAGCGAAATTGCATTATCCCGTTCCGGTTTACCAGCAACCTGCGATGAAGTTTCTGGGGTATAGCGACGGCGATTTTCCGGTGACTGACCGAAATTCGGCCAGCATGCTCACGTTGCCGGTTGACCAGCATCTGGAAACGGCGGAGCTCGACTACATGGCCGAGGTGATCAGGATCTTCTATCAGGATAGACCGGTTTCTGATTCGACATAACCCGGGAAACCGGGCGCCAACCGTCGCGCGCGCCTGCCGACTACCATATCAGGGAAAACCACAATATCCGTCGCGCGATTTCTCTCCTATCTTCTTCGGATAACGGAAGATAACAGTTCTATAGCAATACAAGTTCTGTTGTTGTGGATACAAATCAGTGTCGGAGACAATGTCGCATTTAACCCAGGTATCCGAACCAGTCGATGGATCAACGGTGCTGATTGTCGATGACGATCCGACGAACAATCTCATTTTGTCCGGCCTGTTGCATGCGAGAGGCTACAAGACCCGGTCGGCCGCCGATGGCTTCCAGGCGCTGCGCATGATGCAGGATGACCGGTACTGGGCGATTTTCATGGATATCCAGATGCCGGGCATCGACGGATTCGAGACGATCCGGCGGATGCGCGAGCTGGACCTGCCGCACAAGCCGGCCTCAGCCAAGGTGGTTGGGGTGTCGGCCTCCGTTGAAAAGTCGGTTCTCGCCAGAGCCGAAGGATTTGACGCCTTTCTCTCCAAACCGATCTTCGGACAGGACCTGTCGGCTGTTCTCAACAATCTGGCGAATTTCGATGCGGTGAACGCCGCAACCCACGGGTAACGTCAAAAAACTGTTTCTCTTTAGGGGGTTGGTTTCCTATGCTTGTCTGATAGCAAAGGGGATTTGCCCATGCCAACAGGCGTGTCGACTTTTCGTGATGGTGACGATGCAACCGTAAGATCGCAGTGTACCGTCTATATCGTCGATGATCTGGAAACCAACCGGCTGCATCTGAATGAACTGCTGTCTCAGGACGGGTGGCCGGTGACCGAATATGATTCGGCTATGGCCTTTCTTGATGATTTCGATGAAACAAAGCCGTTTTGCGTCCTGCTTGATGTCCGCATGCCGAAAATGAGCGGTCTTGCCCTGCAACAGGTGCTGAACGAAAAGGGTGTTCTCTTTCCGATCATTATTGTCACAGCCCATGCCGATGTGCCGATGGCTATTTCTGCCATGCAGGCTGGCGCCTTCGATTTCATCGAACGGCCGGTGTCGAACGATATGGTTCTGGAAAAGGTCGAGAGGGCGGCCGAAGAGGCGCTGGTACGCTACCGGAACCAGGCTCATCTCAACCGGTTGAAAGAAAGATATGAGCAGCTAAGCCCCCGCGAAATTGATGTTCTTGGGGAAATGATAAAGGGCGAACCGAACAAACGGATCGCCTATACACTGTCGATCAGCGAGCGCACCGTCGAGGTCCACAGGTCGAATGTCATGCGGAAAATGGAAGTGCGGTCGCTTGCCGAGCTGGTGCGCCACATGATGCAACTGCGGCAGACCGAACCCGACGCCTAGGCCGCTATTCGCTCAACACTATTCGGACACCGGTATCCGCACGATTGTCTGCAGATGATTGTCGGCATACCGGGTTTCCAGCGATCCACCCATAAGCACAGCAAGCGTGGCGGCATGCGGCAATCCCAGCCCGATGCTTTCCTCGCTCTTCATGGCTCGGGAATAGGCTGATTTCCAATCCAGTCTTGAGGCGAGATCGCCGGGATCTGCCGTTTCGTTGCTGATGCTGATTTCGATGAAACCGTCATCACGCCGAACAGTCGCGCCGGTAACGGTAGACCCGGTGGCGGAAAACCGCACCGCGTTGCCCAGAATATCGGCCAGGATCTGCAACAGCCGCATGCGATCGACGAAAGCCGTCATGTCGCTGGGCGGCGCGGCGATGGAAACCGACACGGTTCGTGACGCGGCTTCATCGAGAATGGTTTCAATGGCGAATCGCAGCACTTCGGCGACGGGCGTCGGATCGGCCTTGAAATACAAATCGCCCTGCTCGGCCTGCGCCAGATCGATCATATTCGTTACCCGGCGAACCTGCAGCTCTGCATTGAACAGAATCTGCTCCAGATACTTCGTTTCCGTTTCACTATGTTCGCTGCCATCGCGCAGCAACTGCGCAAAGCCGAGGACACCATTCATCGGCGAGCGCAGTTCGTGACCAAGCTGCGCCACGAAGTCGGCAAAGGTCGGCGGCGAATCGGTCATGGTGTTTCTTCCGTCGTTGTCACCCCCAGAACGCGATGGCGTGCGTGATTGAGGTGGGCGATCATGAGTTGTTTGGCGAGCTGGGAATCGCGATGGGCGATCGCATCCCACAGTTGCCGGTGTTCCCCGTTATAGGTTTCAATTTCCGTTACGGACAAGACCGACTTTTTCATCTTGTCCCAGTTTTCATGGCCGCGGACATCGTTTACCCCGGCATAAATCCAGACAAACAAAGGATTTCGCGTCGCCTGGGCAATCGCCATATGGAAGGTCTCGTCGGCGATGGAGAACCGGTCATAGTCACCACCGGCCTTTTCAAGCTCGATAAGATGCCGTTCGATTTCGTCGACATCGCGCGACGTTGCATTGGCGCTGGCCATCTGCACGATAACCGGTTCGATCGCCAGCCTGACATCGATCAGCTCGACAGGGCTGGTGATTTCCGCAATTTCGCGCAGGCTCGGAAGCCCGGGTTTTGCCAGTGCTGCCTGTACATAGGTGCCTGATCCGGCGCGGCGAACGACAAGGCCGTCCTGTTCCAGCTGGTTCAGCGCGTGGCGCACCGTGTTGCGGGCTGCGCCGAACTGTTCGGCAAGATCACGTTCCGGCGGCAGCCGTTCGGACGGGTGATACCTGCCTGCGGCAATCGCTTCCCTTAACTGTGCCGCAATGCCGGACGCTCCGGACCGGGTCCGGAGCGGGGCTGGCGGCACAGCCGGCACTAATTCGGAAGCTTCTATTTCACTCATTGAGTTATAATGAACCAATTGTGAACCATTTGACCAGAAAAAAACGAAACTGGAATAAAATGGGTTTACATTAAATCCATTGCGTGGTGAGATTTTACCAGAAAACAGATAAATTCTGGTTTTTGGGCCATGCATGAAATATTTGGATCATAATTGGTTCATTTTTGGCCTAGAAAACTATTAAACTTGAACAGGCTCTAAAGGGGGACCGAACAAATGATGGATATTGAAGGTTTTGTGAATGCGGATGGCCGTGATGACATGGTCAAGCAGGTGCGGGCCAAAATCGATGAGCTGGGCATTGAGTATCTTTTTCTGCAGTTTGTTTCGATCACCGGCCGCGTCTGCGGCAAGGGTATCCCGTCAGACCATTGGGAATCGATTGCTGAAAAAGGTTTTCAGCTTGTATACGGCGCAACCGTCAACCTGTTCCTGAACCGCCACGGCGATTACCTCGGTTACGGTCCGCAGGACAAGGAACTGGTCGGTATCCCCGAGCCCGAAACCTTCTGCCAGCTTCCCTGGGACAAGCGCGTCGCGCGTGTTTTCTGTACGCTGTTCCGCAACCGGGAAGAACGTGAAAACCCGGGTGCGTTTCTGACCTCCGACAGCCGGGGCAACCTGCGTCGCATCCATGAGGAATTCAAGAGCAAGCATAACGGTCTGCACCTTCGTCACGGCGTCGAGCCGGAAATGATGTGGCTGAAGAAAGATGAAAACGGCAAGCCGAACGGCGGTTTTTCCAAGCCGTATTGCTACCATATCGATCAGTTCGAAAGCCTTCGGCCGGTCTTCATGAAGGTCATCGAATACAGTCAGGCGATGGGTCTGGACATGATTCAGGGCGATCACGAAGACGCCCCCGGGCAGCTGGAACTGAACTTCATGTTCGATGACGCGATGCGGACCGCAGATCGTCTGACCACCTATCGGCAGATCTGCGCGCAGGTAGCGCGAGAATTCGGTCTTATCGCCTGTTTCATGTCGAAACCGTTCATGGGCGTGTCCGCTTCCGGTTGCCACCACAATATTTCGTTCTGGAATGGCGGCGAGGAAAAGATCGTCGTGCCGGGCCGCAGCGATCCGAATGCAGGCATGCCCTATAGCTGGACCTATCTGAAGGGTGGCGAAAACACCTTCATGCCGGATACCGATGACGTTCAGATGCCGGGCAAGATCGGCCTGCAGGTTGTTGGCGGCATCGTGAAGCATCTGGGCGCCATGACCGCAATCGGCAGTTCCACGGTGAACTCGTACCGCCGTCTGTGGGACACAGGCTTCTGGGCGCCGATCTTCGCTGACTGGGGTTACCAGAACCGTACGACCGGCTTGCGGATTTCCGCTCCGGGCCGGTTCGAATACCGCTCGGTCGATTCGATGGTGAACCCGTATCTGATGGCCAGCGCGATCATCAAGGCTGCTGATGACGGTATCACGAACGATATCGAGCCGGGCCCGCCGGAGGACCGCAACATCTACCAGGCGATGGAAGAAGGGAAGCAGGTAAGAAAGCTTCCGATGACACTTGGCGACGCCCTTGAAGCACTCAAGAAAGACGAAGTGATTCAGTCGGCTATGCCTGGCGAAATGTATCGGCTGTATGACGAATACAAGCGCGATGAATGGGAACGCTTCCTGCACACGACAACGGATTGGGATATGGACACCTATCTCAACTGCCTGCCGTAAAAATCAGGACGCTAATCGAAACACTTGTCGACTTTTGAGGAGTACACGCACATGTGCGGCATAGCCGGCATTATCCACAGAACAGGGGCAACATCAGTAGGCGGTGAAATGACCGCGATGCTGCAAGCCCTGAAACACCGCGGGCCGGATTCGACCGGCTTCGCCCTCTACGGAACGCCCGACCAGCAGTCTTTCATCATGCGGCTGAAGGTTGCCGAACAGGAAGAACTGCGCACCGGGTTCCGCATCCACGATCAGGTGAAGGAACGGATCGAAATCGTCGATTCCCGTTTCGCTGAAATGGGCGCAAAGGTGACGAAGAAGGATCACGCAACCGAATACGCGATGCGGTATCACTTCACGTATGGCGGCGACATGCGCCGGCTTGCGGAATTTCTTGAAGACGTTGAAAGCGTTGAAATCCTGTCTGTCGGGCACGGGTTGGAGCTGATCAAGGATCTGGGCGACGCGACCGTTGTCTCCAATCAGTACGGTCTGAACAGCTTTCAGGGCACGCACGGCATTGGCCATACCCGTATGGCGACCGAGTCGGATGTCGATATCCGGTCGGCGCACCCGTACTGGGCGTTCCCGTATAACGACGTGTCGGTTGTCCATAACGGCCAGCTTACCAATTACTGGAATTCCCGCCGGGCGCTGGAACGCAAGGGCCATCACTTCAAATCCAACTGCGACAGTGAGCTGATCGCCGTCTATATCGCAAACCGGATGGACGAAGGCGACGAGCTGGAAGAAGCGATGCACCGGTCGGTCGATGAACTGGACGGTGTGTTCACCTATCTTGTCGCGACCTCGGACAGCCTCGGGATGGCGAAAGACGTGATGGCCGCCAAGCCGATGGTTCTCTACGAAAGCGACGATCTTGTTGCGCTGGCTTCGGAAGAAGTTTCGATCCGCGCCGTGATGCCGCATGAAATCGATACATACGACCCGTACGAAGGAGTGGTAATGGTATGGAAGAGCTAAAACTCGATGCAGGGGCCGAAGAGACGACCTCGCACATGATGGGCATGCATACCGAGCAGCTCGCCGGTCGCAGCCAGAAGGTCTATTTCGATGCGGAGGAAACGGAGAACTTTACCTATCCGTTCCAGTTCGATGTCGACTACAACAAGCGTGCGGAATTCGACGCTGCCGATATGGATACAAGGGCGGTAAACCTGAAGATCCGCTCGCTGATGGAAGATGGCATCGGCACGATCCTGATGAAGAACCCGGGCGCAAAGCATGCCCTGGCGGTTGGTATTCTGAATCGGCTGAACCTGACGATCGAAGGCAGCCTCGGCTATTTCGGCTGTGGTCTTGTTGATGGCCCGAATATCCGGATATCCGGCCGTGTCGGCTGGTCCTGTGCGGAAAACATGATGTCGGGTTCTGTTGTCATCGAAAAGAACGCCGGGTCTACCTTCGGCGCAGCGATCCGGGGCGGCGATCTGGTCTGCAAGGGCTCGGTCGGTTCCCGTACCGGCATCGACATGAAGGGCGGAACAATCATCGTCGGTGGAAAGACCGGCGCGTTCTCGGGCTTCATGATGCAGCGCGGCCGCATGGTTATTCTCGGCGATGCCGGCAAGAACCTCGGCGACAGCATGTACGACGGCACGATTTATGTCGGCGGCAAGATCGAAAGCTGCGGCGTTGACGCCATTGAGGCGGAAATGACCGAGCTGGACTGCAAGTGGCTTTCCAGAAAACTGGATATCTACGGCATGAAAGCCCCGAACGGCGTCGAGAAAATGACCAAGATTGTCGCCGGCAAGCAGCTCTGGAACTACGACAACCTCGAGCCTTCTGAGAAGAAGCTGGTTCTCTAACAGGCCGGTTGCGGCGATCAATACGAAAGGAAGGCAGTTATGCCAGACGATATGGAACGCGGCGACGCGCCGGTTAAAAAAGTTAAGCGGGATACAAACCGCCTTGGTAAAAGCTTCATGTTTCCGCCGGAAGTTATGGATGACATCCATATCAAGTCGGAACTGGGCCGCTACCGTATGCGCGGATTTTCCCTGTTCAAGAAAATCCCGACATGGGACGAATTGACGTTCCTGCCCGGAACGCTGACACGCTTCGTCATTGAAGGCTATCGCGAGAAATGCCTGACCAAGACGGTTCTCGGCCCGCGCTGCAAGCGGCCGATTGTGCTGGATATTCCCGTATACATTACGGGGATGAGTTTCGGCGCGCTGTCTTACGAAGCGAAAATCGCTTTGGCCCGTGGTGCGACCATGGCCGGCACGGCGACATGTTCCGGTGAAGGCGGGATGATCCCCGACGAACGGCGCTATTCGTCGAAATGGTACTATCAGTGCATCCAGTCGCGCTATGGCTTCAACCCGCACCATTTGCGGTTGGCCGACGCGGTTGAATTCTTCATCGGCCAGGGCTGTAAGGTCGGTCTCGGTGGCCACCTGATGGGTCAGAAAGTGACCGACCAGGTTGCCGAAATGCGGTCGCTGCCTGCCGGTATCGACCAGCGGTCGCCGGCCCGTCACCCCGACTGGCTGGGGCCTGACGATCTGGCGCTGAAGATCCAGGAAATCCGTGAAGCAACCAATCACGAAATTCCGATTCAGCTCAAACTCGGCGCTGCCCGCGTATACGACGACGTTCGTATGGCGGCCAAGACCGATCCTGACGTCATCTACATCGATGGCATGGAAGGCGGTACCGGTGCCGGTCCGCACCTTGCGACCGAAGAAACGGGTGTGCCGGGTATCGCTGCCATTCGTCAGGCGCGTAAAGCGCTGGACGATGTCGGCAAGACCGGCGAAATCAGCCTGGTCTATGCTGGCGGCATCAGAAACGGCGGCGACCTTGCGAAAGCACTCGCCCTTGGCGCCGATGCCGTGGCGATCGGTCATTCGGCCCTGATGGCGCTGAACTGCAACAAGGACATTCCGGAAGCCGATTTCGAGAGCGAAATGGGTGTGGAACCCGGTTACTGCTATCACTGCCATACCGGCCGTTGCCCGGTTGGCGTTGCGACGCAGGATCCGAAACTGCGGTCACGTCTGAACCCGGATGATGCAGCGGAGCGTGTTTACAACTTCCTGCACTGTCTGGCGATCGAATGCCAGATGATGGCCCGAGCCTGCGGCAAGACCAATGTCCATAGCCTGGAGCCGGAAGATCTGGCTGCTCTGACCATGGAAGCCTCGGCCCTCGCGCAGGTGCCGCTGGCCGGTTCGCAGCACACTGTCGGTCGTCCCGACATGACCCGTTACTAGGAGATTCAAGATGAGCGAGAAAGATATCGACCATTTTCTCAAAGGCGACGGCGTCGATACCGAGCGTGAGAAAATCATCGGGCAGCATATCGGCTACCGGTATGACGTTAACCTGGTGCCGGACCCGGACAAGATCACCCCGTTCCTGAAGCAGTATATGGAAATCATGGGCTGGGAAGATCTGAACTGGCTGGAAGATGTTCACATGGGTTACGAAGAAGGCCGGCCGGCCGTTTTCGACCGCAACATCAACGGCTGGGTTTCGGTTCCGTCCAACATCGATCTGCCGGATAACCAGCAGGACCGTGACATGATTGCGCGGGAACTGCTTATCAAGTTCCAGATGTCGGATCGCCACCCGATGGTGGAGCTGATGAAAGCCTACGCCAAGTTCTAGGCAGGCATCTATTGGTATTACACGAAAAGGGCGTGTCCGTTGGATACGCCCTTTTTCGTGAAGCTGTTAGTATTCCGTTCCTTTTTCGACCGGCATGAACGATCTCTTCCATTTGAACATGCCGCCTTTCAGAATCCGAATATTCTCCCAGCCCTGATTTTTGAGCTTTTTCCATGCCCGGGCTGATACCAGATCACTCTGGCAGACTAATACAACCGGTTCGGATTTGGTGCGGTAAACCGCGCTCTGCGTATCGCCGGCCTGTTTGGAGAGAACAGAGATCGTCATGTTGGTCGCGCCGGGGATGTGGCTTTCCTTGTATTCCTTCGCCGGTCTCAGGTCGAATACATAAGGCTTGATATCGCCCTTAAGCTCTTCTTTCAGGGCGATCGCATCAATGAAGTCCAGCTTGCCGTGGCGTTTTCGCGACAACACGGGCATCGCCATCAGGATGAGCGTCACCGCCAGGGGTACGAGAAGCCAGGGATCTAGATCGAACATAGAAAAGATTCCTATTTAGGGTTATTTTACAGCCAGTTAGAGGAACAAATTCCCATAAAAAATATATGGATATTATCCCAGATTCTGGCACACTAACGCCCGCGTGTGTAGCCCGAATGAAACAGAATCGGTAGCCGGTCGTCTCACTACGAAGTGGCCGGACATCCGAGCGGGGGAAAATTCGAAAGCGGCTATTACACGCAGGGTGTCTTTTGGGAAAAGCGCCCGGTCATACTCTTCCGCTCGTGTGTTGTCGGTTAAGGCAGGTCCTTTACCGGCTATGCCGTAATGCGGGAGGTTGTGAATGGCCGATCAACTTGGAGCTCTCACAGTAATATTTACCGAGGTCTATTACTGGATCACGGTAGTTTTCATGTTTCTGATCCATGTCGGGTTCTGCATGTATGAAGTCGGTGCGTCGCGCCGTAAAAACATGATGCACACCCTTATGAAGAATACGATGGTCATCCCCTTGGTGACGGTCACATTCTTCTTTTTCGGGTGGTACATCTATTTCGCCTGGCCGAACGGTCCCGGCAT
>CAYGSU010000026.1:13582-26575 GCA_964352715.1 uncultured Flavobacteriaceae bacterium
TGGGGATGGCATCCGGATGGCTGGATGGTTCAGATTCTCGGGTATCACGATGCCTATGCGTCTGGCGTTATCCATGCAATCGCCGGCGGGTTTGCACTTGGTATTTTGTGCAATCTCGGTCCGAGAATCGGAAAGTTTCGCGCAGACGGAACGCCGAGGAACATTGTTCCCCACAACCCCTGGCTGGTTACGGTCGGTCTGTTCCTGATCTATACCGGCTTCTGGGGCTTCTATGTTGCGTGCAACATTCCGATTTTCGATGTCGGCGAAATGGCCGGTATGTCGGAATCATTCTTCTCGACAACAAACATCTACCTGACACCGACCACGACGTCGGCCATTACCTTCAACTTCCTGATGTCTCTGTCCGGCGGTCTGCTGGCCGGCTACATCGTTTCCAAGGGTGATGGCTTCTGGACCTATTCTGCGGGTCTGGCCGGTGTTATCGCCGCATCTGCCGGAAACGATCTGTACCACCCGATTCAGGCGATGCTGATCGCCATGGTCGGCGTCTGGGTCGTCTACAAGATGCACTTCTGGGTCGAACGCACCTTCAAGATTGATGATGCGGTCGGCGCTGTGGCCGTTCACGGGTATGCCGGTTTCTTCGGTGTGGTTGTGGCAGGGTTCATGCTTTGGGGGTATCCGTCTTCGATGAATGCGGAATACGCCAGCATCACACCCTGGGGCCAGTTCATCGGGGCGATCATCATGTTCGGTGTGCTAGGTTTCCTTCCGGCATGGATTGTCTCCTTCATCCTGAAGAAGATGAACCTGTTGCGGATTCCTGCAGAAGTCGAACTGGCTGGTCTGGACCTGGCTGAGTATCATGGCCGGTATCTTGATGAGTCGGAAGTGCTTGAGGCAGAAAAGACCGAGGCTCGTGCCCGCGGCCTTATCAACTGACCCATAGGAAGGGAGACGAGTAATGTCTACAGGATTGGAAACCTGGACCCAGAACCTGAATGAACTGGGACCATTGTATCCGTTTGTCGGGACAGAATTGATCCTGGCGATCGTCGGGATCGCGATTTGGGTCTTGTGGCATCTGATTCAGATCAGAAGCGAAAACGCCACGATCAACGAGGAAACATCGCGGTTTTCCGACAAAACCAGGTTGGAGAAAGCGATGGAAGTCTCAAGTGCAGAATCTCTGGCCAGCTCTCTCAAGGGCAATGCCTCTGATTACTGATAGTCTGATACAGTTGGTATCCGACACTGGAAAGCCCCGGCCTTGCGCCGGGGCTTTTTCTTTTCCGGAAAACCGCAACCTTCCATTGGCGTCGGCGGTTCGAGAATGTAGAATCGGTTCAACGCAAAAGAGGTTCAACCATGACATTAAAATTCACAGCGGCCTGCGTGCAGACCGAAGTCAGCGACAATACGGCCGCGAATATCGAAAAGGCGCGCAGCCTGGCGCATGATGCCGTGCAAGATGGCGCCGATCTGGTCTGTTTCGCCGAATACTTCACCGGCCTGGCGACGAGAGACGGCGCGCTGGACCCGGTTCCTTTCGCGGAAGCTGACCATCCGGCCCTGCCGGTTTTCTCGGCTTTTGCACGCGACAACAAGGTACATTTGCTGCTGGGCTCGCTTGGCATCTCTTTGCCTGACGGCACGATCGTGAACCGAAGCTATGTCATCGACGATGCGGGGAAGGTGACGGCCCGCTACGACAAGATTCACATGTTTGATGTCAATCTCGGCCCGGGCATGACCTATCGGGAATCAGCCGTGCTTTCGGCCGGCGATCATGCGGTCATTGCGCCGACACCCTGGGGCGGGCTGGGCCTGTCCATCTGTTATGACCTGAGATTTGCGTATCTTTATCGTGCGCTGGCCCAGGGCGGAGCATCGTTTCTGGCAACGCCGGCGGCCTTCACACGCAAGACCGGCGAAGTGCACTGGAAAATCCTGAACCAGGCCCGGGCGATTGAACACGGCTGTTTCGTATTTGCGCCCTGTTCGCACGGTTCCGTTGTCGGTGGTGGCGAATGCTACGGGCATTCGCTGATTATCGACCCGTGGGGCGAAGTGCTGGCTGAAGGCGCAGGCGACAAGGACATGGCTGTGCTGGCCGAGATCGATACAGGGTTGATCGATGTGGTGCGGAACAAGGTGCCCGCCCTGCATCATGACAGGTCCTTTACCAGCGCTGCCCCGGCGCAATCTGCGGCGGAGTAGAGCCTATGCCCGGCAACCCGATTCAGGATATTTCAGCAAATATGAGCACGCTTGATGACCGACGCTATGGTTTTCTGGGGTGGCAGTGCCGCCTTCGGCAGCTTGCAGTGCGGCAACGCGAAGGCCAGCCCAGCGAGGGCATGGCGCCGACGATTACAGTCAATGGCGAAGAGCTTGGCCGGGCTATCCTGCTGATTCTGAAGAAACCGGAATTCGGTGTGACGGAGGAATTCCGCCACATGGTTCAGTCGACAAACGACCCACGTGTGACGCGTGAAAAGGGCCTGCGGTTTCTGGCATCCAGCTATTACCAGCGCGCCCGTGAATTTCAGGACCTGATGACGGGACTGTTCAGTCCCGACAGCAAGACGGCGACAACGCTGCTTCAGGCAGGGCAGTGCCGCCTGCAGTTCGAACAGTATGAACAGCAGCATTCCTTTTCCTGCGATGTTCAGCAGATACATCCCGGCGATTACAGCTACGATGCGACCTTCTGGCACAACAGCCTGTTCAACCCGTCAATGCCGGCCAATCCATTGATCATCGGGTTCAAGCCGATCTGGTAAGCCGGTCAATTGCCGCAGCAGCCTATTCTTCGCTGCAACTCGCCTGGTTGCGGCCTTTCTGCTTGGACTGATAGAGCTGCTTGTCAGCCCTTTCCAGAAGCTCGCTCATTGCGTCCGGGCTTTGGGGGACTGCGGTGATCGCCCCGATACTGACCGTCACCACGCCGCCGACGCTGGATGATTCATGCGGTATGCCCAGATCTTCCACAGAGAATCGAAGGGTCTCGCATATCATTTCAGCACCCTGGATATTACAGTCGGGGAATACCCCGACGAATTCTTCACCGCCATACCGCGCGATCATGTCGCCGGGCCGGTTTCTCGGGGCGGCAAGAGCCGCGCCGACAATACGAAGGCAGGCATCGCCCTTTCCATGCCCGTAGGTGTCGTTGTAGAGCTTGAAGTGATCGATGTCGGCGAGAACCACGGTCAGCGGTTTCTTGTTTCGGTGTGCGCGGCGAACTTCGTCAGCAAAGTGCAGATCGAACGCCCGGCGGTTCGCAAGGCCTGTCAGGCCGTCATGAAACGCAATGTCTTCCAGGGCGTCGCGGTATCGTTTCAGATCCAGCTGGTTACGCACCCGTGCTTTCACGATGGCCGGCCTGAACGGTTTGTGAATGTAGTCGATAGCGCCGGCATTCAACCCTTCCTCTTCGCCTTCCTCACCCAGTGCAGAAACAAAAACGACGGGGATGTTTCGCGTTGAGTCCTGATCCTTGAGCTGTGCGCAAACCGCATACCCGTCCATTCCGGGCATCTTCACATCCAGCAGAATGAGATCGGGTTGTTGTTCTGTTGCGATTTTTATGGCTTTTTCGCCATCCATCGCAAACACCACGTCACCAAGTTCGCTAACGGATTCCGCAATCAGACGGATATTTATCTGCTGGTCGTCAACAACGAGTATCTTTGGGCGGTCTGTTGTCGTCACGTTTGGACCTCGTTACTGTTGTTCTGACTATTTCGCATCGATCTCGACCATTGAGACAAGAATACCCAGCTTTTGTCGTGCCGTCGGAAAATCAAGAGTCTCGATGGCATCCAGTATGTCCTGCAGCTTGGCCACGTGGCAGCCGTTCAGTGAAGATGCAACATCGTTGGCAATATCTCGGGCATTGAAGCTTTGCTGATCCAGCGCCTGCATCAGTTTTTCACTGTTTGCCCTGAACGCATCAATATCAACCGAACCACCGGATTCTGCGGGGGCTTCCTGCTTCTTTTCTGACTGCAGGGCGGCGGTGATGGCTTCAATCGTTCTTTCATTGGCATCGGCGAAGGATTGACGCATTCCCGCATCCGGAACTTCGTCGTTCTTCAGACAGGCTTCGATTTTTGCCGCCACTTCTGAAAGCTGATTGGCGCCGATATTACCTGCAACGCCTTTAATGTTGTGGGCAAAGCTGGCGGCGGTGTCGAGATCGCCGCTTTCGATCTGCCCCTCCAGACGGGCCCCTGCATCGCTGAACTTGCCCTTGTAGGTTTGCAGCAGGCTAAGATAGATCGACCGGTCGATGCCCAGTCTGTTGATGCTGCTCTCGATATCCAGACTGGACTGGCTATCGCTCGCAGCTTCCCCCTCAACGGCCTTGTTATCTGTATCTATACCAATGATATTGATCATTTTTCGAATGAGATTTCCCGCATTTATCGGTTTGGCAATATGGTGCTCCATTCCTGCCTGACGGCATCGTTCGATATCGTCGGCCTGAGCGTGCGCCGTAAGTGCGATGATCGGCATAGCGCCTGAATCATACACTTTTCTGATCTCCCGCGATGCTTCAAATCCATCCATCACAGGCATTTGTATGTCCATCAGTACGGCTGAATACCTTTTTGGGTCAAGTGCAACGGCCTCGACGGCTTCTTTGCCGTTTGAAACAACATCAGCCGTTCCACCCGCTATCTTGAGAATTCCCGTGGTAATCTGCTTGTTGATCTCGTTGTCTTCGGCAATCAGGAAATGGTAGCCCTTCAGGGCGGACTTTTCGATTTGATAGGGCGCATCGTCCTCGGCCGGTACAATCGATATGTCCGGCGACCGCGCGTCGCTGAACAGGTTGAAAAGCGCATTCAGCAACGAGGACGTATTGATAGGTTTGTACAAAATTGTTCGCAAGCCCAGCCGTTCAATGTCAATTGGTGCCGATTGCCGGGCGTAACTGGTCATCAGGATAATGGCGGGTATGCGGTCGCCCGGTACAACTTCCCTGAGCTTCCGGATCGTAGCCAAACCGTCCATATCAGGCATTTGCCAGTCGATCAGCACCACATTGTAGGGCTTTTCACCGGATGCCGGATCGTTCGCCTGGTTGATCTTTTCGATGCAGTCCTTGCCGGAAGAAACGGATTCTATGATCGCGCCGAAAGAGGAAATCGTTTCAGTCAAAATCTCGCGGGCCGTCTCATTGTCATCGACAATGAGAACCTTGAGAGTGTTCAGTGCGTTCTGAACCAGTTTCGGCTCATTGCTGTTTTCGGGAATGCCCAGTTTCAATACAAACCTGAAGGTACTGCCGACGCCTTGCTCGCTTTCCACACTTATTTCACCGCCAAATGTTTCGATGATCCTGCGGCAGATTACCAGCCCAAGACCGGTGCCGCCGAACTGCCGTGTTGTCGAGGCATCTGCCTGGCTGAATGGCTGGAACAGTTGCGCAGTCTGCGCTTCCGTCATGCCGATTCCGGTATCGGTGACCGACGCGGCGAGGGTTATCGTATTTTTGCTGATATCCTGTATGTCGACCCGGACGATGACTTCACCCGCTTCCGTAAACTTGATCGCATTGCCCACAAGATTGGTGAAAATCTGAATGACACGCGTCGGGTCGCCAAGCAGGTGCTTCGGAATCCTGGGATCGATTGCAAACAGAACTTCCAGGTCCTTGTCGTCACCCGACAAATCGACGAAGGATTTAACGGTTTCGATCGCCTCGGTGAGATCAAAGGGTATGTTTTCGAGAACCATCTTTCCGGCTTCAATTTTCGAGAAGTCCAGAATATCGTCGATCAACGCCAGCAATGCCTGACCGGACCGGTGTATCTTGCGCAGAAAATCGTTCTTCTTGCTTAGGTCTTCCGTGTTGAGGCTGAGTTGGCTCAACCCGAGAACCGCATTCATCGGGGTTCTGATCTCGTGGCTCATATTGGCCAGAAATTCGCTTTTGGCCTTGGTGGCGGCTTGTGCGGCGATGGTCGCGGCCTGCAGTTCCTCAAGGTTTCTTTCACGAGAAATTTCCGAGCCGTACCACTGGGCCAGCAATTGCACGAAAGCCCGGTCACGCTCAGAGAACGGATCGGTCTTGGGCCTGGGCGCTGAAAAATTGATCGTACCGAATGTCTGACCGTCGACGCGGATCGGCGCGCCGATATAGGATTCAAGCGCAAAGGTGCTGTAGCACGGATGGTTGTTGATATCGCTCTTTCCGACATTGTGAAACGAGAGAGGTTTGCCCGCATTCAATGTGTGGGTGCAATACGTGACGCCCAGGTCAAACCGCGTTCCGGGTTCCGGAACGCCAGCCGGGCCGTGAATATGCCGCACATGGTATTCATTCCCGTCGACCTCGCTGACAATGCCAATATCCAGACCGAAATGCCGGCAACCGAAGCGTAGTAGCTGTTCGACTTTCTCGGCGAAATCCAGGGTGTCGCTGGTCGTGATGTGGTGCAGTTCTTCAAGCGCTTTCCCGCTCCTCGCCAGTTCCCGGCGCAATTGCCGTTCGGCGGTGATGTCGGCCATCACACCAAAAGAGTATTGATGCTTGCCGTTTTCGTCATACTCAGCGTCAGAGGAAAGCAGCAGGTCCAGTACCTTGCCGGACTTCGTTACGAGTTGGCATTCCGCTTCCCGGATATAACCAGTTGTGTTGAACACCTGCGAAACGAGGGATTCAATGTAGTCGCCTGACGAAGGCGTAAAGAATTCTGTCAGTTTTCGACCGGTGACTTCGCTTTCATCGTAACCTGTATGGGAAAGCCAGAAACGACTGACATTCAGGATAACACCCTCTGTATCGACCGATTGCAGCATGATCGGCGTTTCGGCGTAAAGCGTTCTGAAAAATCTTTCCTGTTCTGCCAGTTTTCGTTCGGCTGCCTTTCTGCCGGCGATATTCTGCACGGTGATGGTGGTTAGCGTGTCACCCAGCACGTTTTGCCGGCTCGCATAGACCTCGACCGGAATGGTTTCTCCATCGCTGTCGGTGGCGATACATTCGACGGCAGTCAGACTCTGCACCGAATGCCAGCTATCGATATTCGGACCGAAATGCAGATTATGATCTGCCAGATCGGGCAACAGGTCGGTGATATTCAGACTGCGTTCGGCAGAACCCAGCAGGCCGTCCGGAGAAAGCAGAAACAGGTCTCTTGCCTTCGGGTTTGCGGCGATGATACGCCCCTGACCGTTGGCGATCAGCATACCGGTTGGCGCATTTTTGAATATCGATTCCGCCTGTTCCCTTGCGATTACCTCGTTTGAACGGGCCTGTTCGATCATCCGGAACTGACGGACCATCGATTGCAGCAAAGGGATGAAGATAAAAACCGCCTCGATAACGATGACGGCAAGAATAATATACAGAAATATCAGATTAAGCGCGGCGAGCTCATCGATCGACTCTTCCGCATCGATCTCCAGCGCGGTAACAGCGGCATCGAGCTGGTTGGTCAGAATACCGGGCGCCATGGCGTTGATGGTGTTCAGGAATCTGGCCGCCTCTTCAGACGTGGCATCTTGCGCGCGCAACAGACCTGCCACGTTTGCAAGGTAGGCATGTAGCAGGATGTCGATGCCATCCTCTTCACGCAGATACAATGCCATAATGCTGTTATGCTGAATGCCGGGTAACCCCATTTCTTCCGAACCCTGCATCAGCGCATCATGCGATTTTGAGAACAGCGCTGTCAGATCCTGCAGAGACCTCTTCAGTTCCTCCTGTTCTTCCCCGGATGTCTGGCTGTATCTGTTTGCGGTCAATGTAATCCTGACAGACAGCATTCGTTGCCGTCCCGCCACATTGATAACCCGTGCTGTCTGAGCCTGGTTCGTGATGAGTTGCTGTGACTGCCAGTGCGATGCGCCCGCCATGCCCGCGATCAGAAGCAGGCTCGCGCCGATAACCCAGAAGAGCGAGGACGGTTTGGAAAGTCCCGAAAACAACCCTTCCAGCAAGGAGGGTTCATCGGCATTGGTACCAAGTGTTGCGTCGGTGATTCCTGACACACCCGTTTTCGCGCGAGGCTTTGCATGGTTTGGTTCGGGTGAGGTTTTGTCCATGCGTAAAGTTGGTGCTTTCCTGATGTATAAGCGCGACTTGTCGGTATTGCCTAAAAAAATTGTTTGTTAGATATCGTGATCCCAATCATTATTGTACCGCAATTGACTACAGGAGAGAAAGTAATGACTGCGCTGGCTTATTCTGCGAAAGCCGATCCCTACTACGAGGAGAGGGTTGATCTGGCTGCCGTTTTTCGCTGGACCGCCCGGCTGAACATGCATGAGGCCATTGCCAATCACTTTTCACTGGCGGTCTCGCCGGACGGGGCTGAGGTGCTGATCAACCCGGCCGGCCGACATTTTTCACGGGTGCGCGCCAGTGATCTTTTGCTTCTGAACGTGCGCGACCCCGACCCGGAAATCGTTGCGAAAGTCGACAACACGGCATTGGCCATTCATGGTGCGATGCATCGGAACGCCCCGCAGGCGCGCTGCGTGCTGCATGTTCATCCGAAATACGCAACGGCGTTCGCCTGCCTGAAAGACCGGTCGATGCCGCCCATCGACCAGAACACCATGCGCTTTTACAACCGTATCGCCTATGACGACGGGTTTGACGGCATGGGGCTGGGCGACGAGGCGGAACGCCTGAGCACGACTCTCGGCAACAAGTCGACCCTCTTGATGGGCAATCACGGTGTGATGACGGTTGGCAGGACGGTCGCGGAAGCCTTTGACACCCTGTACTATTTTGAAAAATCCTGCGAGACGCTCATCACGGCGCTCAGCAGCGGCCGCGAGCTGGATGTTGTGAGTCACGAAGTGGCGGAAAAGACCGCCAGTCAGTGGGAAGAGTATTGCGAGAGCCACACGCTTCATCTTGCCGCCATCAAGGAAATCCTGGACGAGGAAGAGCCAGACTACCGGAACTGACCCTCGGTCTACAGACGGTCCCGCATCGCGTACCACGTCATTGCCAGGATGAGCAGTGGCGTGCGGAATGCCGGCCCGCCGGGAAACCGTGGCGTCGGCAGCTGTTTCATCACATCGAAACGCTTGGCTGTGCCGTCGACCGCGTCAGCGATGATCGGCCCCGCGCCGGTCGCCATCGCAACGCCGCTGCCCGAAAAGCCGGATGCGCTTATGATGTTTCCGGTAATCCGTTCGAAATGCGGCAGCCGTTTCATGGTGATGCCAAGCGTGCCGCCCCAGCCGTAGTCGATCCGCGTGTCTGCCAGTTGCGGGTAGACTTCCAGCATGTACTTTCGAACGAACGATTTGATGTCAGTGGGAAAGCGGTAGCCGTAACTTTCGCCACCGCCGAACAGCATGCGCTTGTCTGCCGATAATCGGAAGTAATTTACAACAAACCGGGAATCAGCAACCGATGCGTCATTGGCGATCAGTGTTTTTGCCAGATCATCGCCCAGCGGTTCGGTGGCGATGACGTAATTGTTTATCGGCATGACGCGACGAGCAATGGTTCCTTCGAGGTTACCCAGATAGCCATTGCAGGCCATGATCAGGAACCTGGCGCGCACAAGACCGTTTTCGGTGCGGATGCGTACCGGATCGCCCCGTTCGAATTCGACCACGTGACTGTTGTGAAAAATCTTTGCGCCGACAGATTCTGCAGCCCTGGCCAGACCCAGAGCGAAATTGAGGGGATGGAGATGCGCAGCCTTGCTATCGTAGGTACCGCCGTAATAATTGTTCGATCCGACAAGCTCGCGGATTTCACCGCTGTCGATGAAGCGGATATCCTGAAAATCGTACTCGCGTCTCAGCTTTTCGACATAGTCCCGGGAATGCGCAACGTAGCGTTTGCGGTGATCGGCATGAATAGCCCCGGATTTCAGGTCGCACGGAATGTCGAACCGCGCCACCAGATCACGCAGCAGTGTATTTGCATCCTGCGCAATGTCCCAGGCAGCATGGGCCAGTTCCTTGCCGACCAGACTTTCAAGCGAATCCTGATCGATCCGGGGAGAGGCCGCAACCTGACCGCCGTTTCGTCCTGAAGCGCCCCAACCGGCACGATGCGCGTCAAGCAAAATGACCGAATATCCGCGCTCGGCCAGATGAAGGGCGCTCGACAGGCCGGTAAAGCCGCCGCCGACGATGCAGATATCGGCGTCGTGATCGCCTTCCAGGCTGGGTCGGTCGATATCGCCAATGGCTGTGGCCGCATAGTATGATGGCGCATGCTGACCCTTGCGATCATTCGAATAGAGCAGGTTGGCTGACATTTTTGTTCCGGTTCTGCCGGTCTATGTTCAAACTTTTTTATCGGGCCGGGACATTGTACCAAGGCTGAGGTGAACCGACAAAGAAGGAATTGCGGAATGGCGAGAAGGCTGAAGGTCGCGGCGGCGCAGATGGGGCCGATTGCAAGATCGGAAACCCGTCAGCAGGCGGTTGCCCGTCTGATTGAAATGATGCGGGAAGCGTCTGCGTGGGGGTGCCGGCTTGTGATCTTTCCCGAACTTGCCCTGACGACATTTTTTCCGCGCTGGGTGTTTGATGACGAGGCGGAGCGGGACGCATGGTTCGAATCCGAAATGCCCGGGCCGGAAACGCAACCCCTGTTCGACGAAGCCGTCCGGCTGGGGCTCGGGTTCCATCTCGGCTATGCCGAGCTGGCGCATCAGGATGGCCGGAAACGGTACTTCAATACAGCCATTCTGGTCGATCCGACCGGCCGAATCATCGGAAAGTACCGGAAAATCCACATCCCCGGCCATCATGACGTGATGGACCGGCCGGGGCAGCATCTCGAAAAGCGCTATTTCGAGGTTGGCGATCTGGGGTTCCGCACGTTCGAAGGGTTTGGCACCAAAACCGGCCTGTGTATCTGCAACGATCGCCGATGGCCGGAAACCTGGCGGGTTCTGGGCCTGAAGGGTGCGGAACTGGTGCTCTGTGGTTACAATTCACCGGTCGGGTTGGGTGATCCGTTCGAGCTGGATGCGCTGGAACCGTTCCACAACCATCTGGTTTTCCAGTCCGGCTGCTACCAGAACGCCACCTGGGCGGTCGGGGTCGCCAAGGCCGGTTGCGAGGAAGGCTTCAACATGATCGGTCAAAGCGCGATATTCGCACCGTCCGGCGAAATCGTGGCGCAATGCACGACGATGGAAGACGAGGTGATCGTGCATGACTGCGACCTCGATCTGGCGGCTGAATACCAGCGTGATATCTTCAATTTTGCGGCCCACAGAAGGCCGGAACACTACACGATCATCACAAACCCCAACCCGGCAGGCGACAGGTAGATCATGCGATACGATACCATCATCAAGGGCGCGACAGTCGCCACTGCTGCGGACACGATCCGCTGCGATATCGGCATCCGTGACGGGCGCATCGCCGTTCTGGCGGAAGACCTGCCGGCAACGGAGGCCGAAACCTGTATCGATGCGACCGGTTTGCTGGCGCTGCCCGGCGGGGTCGATGCGCATGTGCATCTGGCGGAAGACGGCTATGGCGGTCTGAAAATGGCTGACGGGTTCGAAACCGGCTCGGTTTCGGCGGCCTGCGGCGGCACCACAACGATGATCCCTTTCGTGACCCAGAAACCCGGCGTCTCTCTGCGTCAGACCGTCGACGAGTATCATGAAAAGGCAAAGGACCAGTCGGTTATCGACTACGCCTTTCACCTGATTATCAGCGACCCGACGGATCAGGTGCTGGGGCAGGACCTGCCGGCCCTGCTGGAAGACGGCTATACCTCGTTCAAGGTCTACATGACGTATGAAGGCTACAAGGTCGATGACGGTCAGATGCTGTCGGTTCTTGCGGCGGCCCGGTCGTCCGGCGGGTTCGTCATGGTGCATGCGGAAAACGATCACTGCATCCAGTGGCTGACGGCCGAGCTGGAACGGGCCGGCGACACCCATCCTTCCGCCTTCACCAAAGCGCACGGCCCGGTCGTCGAACGCGAAGCGACCCACCGCGCCATCAGTCTGGCGGAAATCGTCGATACGCCGGTCTATATCGTTCATGTCTCCGCCGCCGGCGCGATGGACCAGATCGCCTGGGCGCAGGGGCAGGGCCTGCCGGTCTATGCCGAAACCTGCCCGCAATACCTGTTCCTCAGTCATGACGACTTCGAAAAGGCCGGTTGGGACGCCACCAAATGCCTGTGTTCGCCGCCGCCCCGCGATGCCGGCAACCCCGATCAGCTATGGCGCGGCATCGCCAATGGAACGTTTCAGGTTGTGTCGTCAGACCATTGCCCGTACCGGGTCGAAGGCCCCGGCGGCAAGATCGAGGCGGCGAAGGGTGAGCTGCATTTCGACAAGGTCAGCCCCGGCGTGCCCGGCATCGAAACGCGGATGCCGCTGATGTATTCCGAAGGGGTGGGGAAGGGGCGCATCGACCTCAACCGGTTCGTCGCCGTCACCGCCACGAACCCGGCGAAACTGTTCGGCCTGTATCCGCGCAAGGGCACCATCGCCGTCGGGTCCGATGCCGATATCGCATTGTGGGACCCGCAAAAGACCGTGACGATCACCAACGGCATGCAGCATTCCGGCGCTGACTACACGCCTTATGAAGGCCGCACCGTCACCGGCTATCCGGTCACCACGATGGTGCGTGGCGAAATTGTCTGGTCTGACGGTGCGCCGACCGGCAAAACCGGCGGCGGCCAGTTCCTTCGATGCGGAAAATCCGAGGCGGTGACGCGGTTCGGGAACGCCTGACCCGTCAGGCTTTCATCCGTTCCGATTTCGGATCGTACATCGGGCGCAGGCTGGCTTCGGCCGGGAAGCGTTCGCAGGCGACTTCGATTTCGAACGACCCGCTGTTCACGAAATCGGGCGTTACGCCGTCCTCGCAATGGATGTAGCCGAGGCCGACCGCACCGCCCAGATGGTGACCGTAATTGCCGGATGTCAGATGGCCAATGATCTTGCCGTCCCGCAGCACCGGTTCGTTGTGATACAGCAGCGGTTCCGGATCGGTCATCTTGAACTGCACCAGACGCTTCGTCAGCTTGCCCTTGTCCTTCTGGCGCAGCAT
>CAYGSU010000026.1:26675-28890 GCA_964352715.1 uncultured Flavobacteriaceae bacterium
CGTTCCCAGCCGGCGGTTTCGCCGAAACAGGCGCCGAGAGCGGCGAGCTTTTCATGCAACGGTGAGGTTCGCACGCCGCGCGATGTCGCATACTGCCGGTACGGCCAGTGCATGTCGTATAACAGGCCCAGCGTTTCGGTAACCCGTTCGCGCAGATAGCGGATGTTGTTCTGGAACGGCATGTTGCGGCGGATATCCATATCCGCCAGATCCATCGGCGGGTGGCCGTTGACGATCCATTCCGCCAGCACCTTGCCGACGCCGCCGCTTGACTGGATGCCGATGGAATTGAAACCGGCGGCGACGAAGAAGTTCTTCAGCTCCGGCGCTTCGCCCATGTGATACCGGTCGTCAGACGTGAAGCTTTCCGGTCCGCAGAAGAATTTGCGGATGCCGGCTTCCTGCAGGATCGGCAGGCGTTCCATCGCGCCTTCCAGAACCGGCATGAAATGGTCCATGTCGCCGGGCAACTCGTCGAAACTGAAATCGTCGGTGATGGCCGACATGTCCATCGGAATGGCGTTCGGCTCGAACGCGCCGAGCAGAATTTTTCCGGCATCTTCCTTGTAGTAGGCACAGCCGCCCTGATCGCGCAGCACCGGCAGGTTGCCCGGCAGGCCTTCAATCGGGTCGGTCAGAACATAATAGTGCTCGCAGGCATGCAACGGCACCGAAACGCCGGCCATCAGGCCGACATCCCGCGCCCACAGCCCGGCGCAGTTGACCACGAAATCGGCCTTGATATCGCCCTGGTCGGTGGACACGCCGGTGACCTTGCCGTTGGCCTTGTGAATATCCGTCACCTTGACGTTTTCGATGATGGTCGCACCGCCCATGCGCGCGCCCTTGGCCATCGCCATCGTCACGTCGATCGGGTTGGTCTGGCCGTCCTTCGGCAGGAAGACGCCGCCGACAAGATCGTCCGTGTTTGTCAGCGGGTGCATCGACTTGATGTCGGAAGGGGTCAGGACATCGACATCCAGACCGAAAACCTTAGCCATCGATGCGCCGCGCTTCAGTTCCTCGAAGCGTTCATCGTTTGTGGCGATGGCAAGACTGCCATTCTGCTTGAAACCTGTCGACTGCCCGGTTTCGGCTTCCAGCCCGGCGAACAGTTCGGCCGTGTATTGTGCGAGTTTCGTCAGATTCTGGGTGGCGCGGAGCTGGCCGACCAGGCCGGCGGCGTGCCAGGTCGTGCCGCAGGTCAGTTGCTTGCGTTCCAGCAGCACGACATCCGACCAGCCGAGTTTGGTCAGGTGATAGGCGAGGGAACATCCCATCGCGCCACCACCGATGATGACAACCTGTGTTTCACTTGGCAAAGCCGTGGCCATAGAACAGTCCTTCCGCACAACAAATAAACTTTGACTACCCGAATAGCAGACAACAGGTCTGCCGCAAACCGAAGCGGCGGCCTGGAAGGACGAATTCTTCTAAACTGGGTGTAAGAAAGACCTTATCCGACTGCGGGATAGACCAGCGCGGTCAGATCGCTCAGCTTAGCGCCGGGTTTATCAAGTGCAAAAACCGTCTCTTCAATTCGGTCGGCCCGCTCTTTTCCGAGGACCGGATGGGTGAAGGCCCGGAATTTGTCGATCAGACCGGCCCTGTCGACCACAGCGAGCGGGTGTTCCCCCGGTGCGCGGGCGATACCTGAATCGAGCCGTCTGCCATCCTTGGTGATGACGACGGTGCGGCCCAGCCGGTCGGCCGGGAAATTGGCATTGCAGTGGTCGCATTCGGAAACGGTGGTAACAGAGACAAGCCGCGCAATCTCCGGATCGTTGAAGGTTTCACCGGACACGGCTTTCGGGCCGACCTCGCCGAATACCAGGGCGGCGGCGACCGGGTAGCTGATGCTGTACTGTGCCTTGCCGGTCGTCTTCGGCATATCCAGCGCAAGCCGGGTCGCGTTATGGAACGAGCTTATTTCGATGGCGGCGACATCGTCGGCCGTGATGCCGTGCTCGGCGCGCAGATCCAGCGCGGCCTTTATCGGCGCATGCGCCCAGCGGCAAATCGGATACAGCTTGATATTCTGGTTGAGCGTCAGCCATGTCTGCCCAAGGTCGGCCCAGTAGGGGGCGGCGTCTTCCTGCTCGACGGTTATCGCCGGCGCGCCTTCAAACCCGGCAAGCGCCAGTTCAGCGGCGGTGACGCCGACCATCGACCCCCAGCCGGAACCGTCATGCAGCATTGTCGGGTTGTCGATTTC
>CAYGSU010000026.1:28990-34620 GCA_964352715.1 uncultured Flavobacteriaceae bacterium
ACGCTCGGCGAAGGCGAACAGGCCCGGCAGCAATCCGCAGCCGGCATGGCCCTTGGCGAGGCTGAACCCGTCATGCGCATCCAGACTGTCGATCTGCGTCGCGCCGGCATAGGCCGCGCCGCCGCCGCTGGCGGTTCGCCCGTCGAACATGATGCGGGCGCGGTCGCCATCGCTTCCGGCATTGAACTGGCGAACAGCGATTTCCTTGCCGATCCGGGCGGCAGGAATCGCATCCGCCGCCGCGCCGACGGCCAGAAGGTCCAGGATCAGATCCTGCACCCGGGCGATTACATCGCCGGGAATATCGTCGAACTGTGCGTTCAGGGTGAAGTTGGTGAATTCTACTGTACCGGCAGATGAATCCAGAGGCATGGAGCTCTCCATAAAACTGCATGAACGTCCATAATCAACGCCCGCATAATCTTCTGGCCCAGCGTATCTTATAGACCGTCAGAAAACGACTTAAATTACTGTGTCATGTGTCATTTTATGTGCAGCCGAAATGGTCTGTCTGGTTTGTTTTCAACAGTGCAGAAGCTTCAAGACACACCGGAAAGCATGTCATAATTTTGATGCGTGTTGACAATTCAAACGCAATGTCAATTGACCGTATGGCGCGCGCCGTAGGACAATCGTTCAATTAGGGCAGTTTCATTCTTTCGGAAAGTTTTGAATGGAGAGTTGCGATGATTTTTGGAAATAAGTTGAAGACTCTGGCGTCGGTCGCCTCTGTCGCCGCCGGGTGCATGGCATTCGTTGGATATTCGCACGCGGCCATTGTAACGGAAAACCTGTTCTTCAATTACATTAACGGGCCTGAAGAACTGGCCGGAGAGCGGGTCCATGTCGGTCATATGAGCTACGACGATGCGGCATTCGATTTATTTGAATTTTCGGAAGGTACCGATACGACTATTTTTGCGGCTCCCGGTGAAACCTATGATTCAGAAACCGGCAACCCGCTGGAAAGTCTGACGCTGAGTGTCCGTCTCTTTGGCGCCGATTTCGATGATCCGAGCAATCCTGAATTCACGCATCTTCAGGATATCGATTTTCCAGAGTTTCCGCGGCTTGAGTTTGAAACAGTGTTTTCCGTGGACCCGGAAACCGAAGAGTCGATCATATCGTTTGTGCCAGTTTTCCTGGACTACATTGTGGAATTTGGCGGACCGAACGGTGCTGGAGACCTGCTTGCCGCAACAGGGATCGGGTTTGGATTTGCCACGGTCAGTCCTCTTGTTGAAGTTTCCTCCTTCGATGCGGATGTCGAATTTTCGACATCGGTGGTGCCTGTGCCCGCGCCTTTTGCGCTGTTGCTGACGGTCATCGGCGGCTTCGGTGCGCTGGCATTCCGTCGCAGTCGAATAGGTCTGGCGTAAGTACCGGTTTTCTGTAAAAGCTGATCGGATGGAGTGTTCCGATCAGCTTTTCACAACAAGTGATGGCGTGCGGATTCGATACCGCGTTAACGGTGCGGTACAGAATCCGATCGTCTATCTTTGCGGTCTGGGTGACAATCTGACCACCTGGCAAAGTCAGGTCGATGCGTTTTCACCAACCAACATGGTCATCACGCTGGATAACCGCGGGTCGGGTGAAAGCGAGACGCCCGAGGGGCCTTACACAATCGCGCGCATGGCCGATGATGTTCATGAGCTGGTTGAATGCCTGGGCTGCGGGCCGGTCACCGCCATTGGCGTTTCGATGGGTGGGGCGATCTGCCAGGAATGGGCGCTTCGGTATCCTCAGGATATCGACCGGATGGTTTTGTGCAGCACCTGGGCCGCGCCGGATGTTTATCTCGATGCGCTCTTCACTCACTGGCAATCCCTGGCCGGGGCCGGCAATCGCCGGGCCCTGATCGAAAGCCTGCTTCTGTTCTGTTGGTCACCTGACTATCTGTCGGCGCATCCCGAAGTCATTCAACCCTTTATCGAAGAAGAATCCCTGAATCCGCCGGGCGTTGTGGCGGCAGCCGAAGCCTGCCGGGCGCACGACACGATAGACCGCATCGCCACGATTGCGCAGGAGACGCTGGTGCTGATCGGCGCGCAGGATATCCTGATACGGCCTGACCTGTCGCACGCGATGGCCGATCAAATGGCCCGTGTCAGGGTCAAGACAATGCCGACCGGCCACATGCCGTATTGGGAACAACCGGCCGAGTTCGCGGCGATTGTACGCGATTTCATCGACAGCTGACGCCTGGCAACCGCATCAGGCCATGTCGAGATAGCGGCGGCGTTCCAGGTCGGTAACCGTGGTGTTGAAGGCCAGCAGTTCCTCGCGGGCAATCGACAGCAGGTTATCGACAAACCGGTCGCCCAGGATGGACCGCAGACGTGTTGACTTGTCGGCGACCTCGACGGCTTCGGTCAGGGTCAACGGTACAATCTCTACATCGTCGCCGTGATAGGCATTGCCGGTCCGGCCTTCCGGCAGGGTCAGCTTTTCCTCAATGCCGCTCAGACCTGCTCCCAGCATGACGGCGAAGGCCGTATACGGGTTGAGGTCGGCCCCGCCGACCCGGTGTTCCCACCGGCAGGCGGCATCGGTTTCGTTGATGAAGCGGAAGCCGCAGGTCCGGTTATCAACGCCCCAGGTCGCCGCCATGCCGGCGAAGCTGTCACGTTCGAACCGCTTGTAGGAATTCACCCAGGGGGCAAGGACAAGCGTCATGTCGCGGAAGGACCGCAATACCCCCGCACCGTATTGTTCGCCGATCTCGCTCATGCTGTTCGGCCGCGCGGCATCATGGAACACAGGGACGCCGGTCTTTATATCGACAAGGCTCTGATGCACATGCCCGGAATTGCCGGAAATGCCTTCCTTCACCTTGGCCATGAAGGTGGCCATGTATCCTTCTTCTACAGCCACCTGTTTGGTGACCATCTTGAACAGGGCGGCCGTATCGGCCATCGAAAGACCGTCCTTTTTACGCAGGGTCACTTCCAGCTGGCCTTCTCCCCATTCAGGGATGCAGGCTTCGATTTCCTCGGGGAAGTATTCGCGCAATCGGCGCACGATCGGTTCATGATACGCGCCTTCGGTAATCGCATAGCAATGCTTGTCGTCGGCAAACAGGCTCAGTTCATCGCGCCATCCGCCGCGCCGGATTTTCTCGGCCGGTGTTGGCAGGATCATGAATTCCATCTCGATGGCGAAGACGTCCTTGTATCCCATTTCAGCGGCTTTCGCCTGTTTTGACCGCAGGGTCGTGCGCGGGCACATGCCACAATCGGATCCGTCAGGCCAGCTCCAGTCCAGAAAGACGAAGGCGGTTTTCGGCTCCCAGGGCGCAAGCCGCATGGTCGACAGGTCCGGTGTACCGAGAACATCGGGTATGCCGGATTCAAGAATACCGGAAACCGGTGTGTCGACGGTGCCGGTGTTGACCACGAACCAGGCAAATCGATACCCGGTTTTCATCGATTTCATGAAGTAGGAGACAGGCAGCCGTTTGCCGCGCAACGCGCCGAACTGGTCGGGACCGGCAACGATAACGGTTTCTATCTCGTGTGCTTCTAGAAACACCTTTGTTTCTTTTTCATCCATGGTGCGTGCCTTTTCTCAGAGTTCGGGCATTGGTTCGACAGTCAGATCGCGGATCATGTTCATACGATCGCCTGCCAGCAGATTTACGACGTGTCGGTAGGAAGCGATGGTGTGGTCGGCCGTCACCCGGTCCAGTTCGTTGTAGTCCGACCGCCGGATCGCATCGATCATCCGGTCGTGCGACGTTACCAGATGCCGCATATCCTCCTTGCCGGGATCGCCATCGTTGAAGAACGAAAAGTATGCCAGCCGAAAGAAGTGGCCCAGCATGTGAGTGTGGATGCTGCGCAGCATCGAATTGTTCGATGCCTTGTACATCAGCGTGTGAAAGCGGAAGTCCCGGTAGAAAATCGATACATGGTCGTTCTGCTCTATCAGTGCGTCCGCCCCGTCGAAAGCGCCGACAATCTGGCACTTCTGTTCCTCCGACATGCTTTCCAGGCTGAGGCGGGCGGCCAGACGGTCTGTCTGCAGCCGAACTTCATAGAGATCGCGCACTTCCGTCAGTTCGACCGGCGCGACGCGAATTTCGCGGCTCGGACTGAAAACAACCAGTCTCTCTGCAGACAGGCGCAACAGCGCTTCGCGGATCGGCGTTCGCCCGAAACCGGTCTGGTCCATCAGTTCCTTTTCGTTGATCATGCTGCCCGGCGCCAGCCGCCATTTGGCGATCATCGCCCTGATTGTCGGGTAGGCGAGGCTGCTTTGAGTCTGTTTGATGCGTCCTGCGCCATCCAACAACAGCAGCGCTTCAGTCAGGGCGGCGTCGCGGTCAAGGCCACCCAGGTCGAGTCTGTCGGCAAGCAGAGGCGAAGGCGATGACATGGTTTCCTACCTGTAACAGTTTTTTCTAATGCGTTGAAGCATATACGTGTTTTCAGTATATTTAGAGTATATCATGCTCGCCGACAATAGAAGATGACCGTGTTCTCCTATTGACCGATAGCATCATTTCTTTAATATATCAAAAATATACTCGAACGCCAATGGCGGCAGCCGCAGCTTCTCAAACTGCCGATCAAGATAAGGATTCAGACCATGACCGGACAAGAAACCGCCGCAATGATGAAGCGGACCGATGCCGATGCGCTGGACGTTGTCGTCGTCGGCGCCGGGTTTGCGGGACTGTACTTGCTGTACCGGCTGCGAAATCAGGGTCTGAACGTGCAGGTGCTGGAAGCCGGGGCGGAAATCGGCGGCACGTGGCACTGGAACCGTTATCCCGGTGCCCGCTGCGATATCGAAAGCATGGAATATTCCTATCAGTTTTCCGAGGAGTTGCAGCAGGAATGGGACTGGTCGGAACGCTATGCGACCCAGCCCGAAATTCTGCGCTATGTGAATTACGTCGCCGACAAGTTCAGTCTTCGCGACGGCATCAAGCTGAACACCAGGGTCGTTTCGGCCACATTCGATGATGAGAAAAGCCGGTGGACCGTCGTAACGGATGGCGGGGAAAGCTATCAGGCACCGTTCTGCGTGATGGCGACAGGCTGCCTGTCTTCCATCAACATGCCGGATATCCCGGGCCGCGATTCCTTCGAAGGACTGGCCCTCCATACCGGCCAGTGGCCGCGCGATCCGGTCGATTTCAGCGGTATGAACGTCGGTGTCATCGGCACAGGGTCTTCCGGGATCCAGTCGATCCCGATGATCGCCAAACAGGCGAAACATCTATACGCCTTTCAGCGCAGCCCGACCTATACGGTGCCGGCGCATAACCGGCCGCTCGACCCTGAAACGCGCGATCGGGTAAAGGCGCATTACGAGGTTTTGCGAGAGCGGGCGAAGAAAAACCGCGTCGGCATCGACTACGAAGTCGGCGAAGCCTCGGTTTTCGACACGACACCGGAGGAACGCGAGAAGATATTCGACGAGTGCTGGGCGCAGGGTGGCCTGCCGTTTCTCGCCGGTTTTGCCGATCTGTTCGATTCCAGGGAAGCGAACGATTTTGCGGCTGATTATGTTCGCCGGAAAATTCACACCATCGTCAAGGACCAGGAAATCGCCGATGCCCTGTCGCCGGAAACCATCATCGGCTGCAAGCGGCTATGCGTCGATACCGACTACTATGC
>CAYGSU010000026.1:34720-38309 GCA_964352715.1 uncultured Flavobacteriaceae bacterium
TACATGGCCGAGCATGGTTATAAAGTGATCGAACCGAATAGCGATGCCGAAATGAAATGGTCGGGGCATGTGAACGACCTGGCCGAAGCATCGGTCTATCCGCAGTGCAATTCCTGGTATCTCGGGGCGAACATTCCCGGAAAGCCGAGGGTGTTCCTCGCCTATATCGGCTTCCCGGACTATGTCGAAAAGGTCGAGGCGCTGACCAGGGACGGGTATCGAGGGTTCGAGTTTACCTGATACCTTCCCGGTCTGCGTCAGCCCTTCTTCTGGTCGTCCCGCAGCAGGTATACCGACAGAACGATCAATCCCAGCGAGGCAATGATGATCAGCGTTCCCACGGCGTTGATTTCCGGCGTGATGCCGCGCCGCATGGTTGACCAGATATACATCGGCAGGGTGTTGTCGCGGCCGATCAGGAAGAACGTCACCGGAATTTCGTCGAATGACAGGGTGAATGACAGCAGCGCGCTGCCGATTATCGCCGACCGGATGTTCGGCAGGGTCACGTACCAGAAGGTCTGCCATGGTTTGGCGCCCAGATCGGCCGAGGCTTCCTCCATCGATCTGTTTACCCGCTGTAGCCGCGCGAAGACCTGAGTCGCCACAACGCTGACCAGAGCTGTCGCATGGCCCATGATAACCGTTTCAAGGCTAAGGTTGATGCCCAGGGTGCTGAACATGTTCAGCATCGATACGCCGGTGATGACGCCGGGCAGGGCGATCGGCAACAGCACAAACCGGCGGAATACGGTCTTGCCGGGAAATTCGTACCGGTCCAGTGCGAAGGCGGCCGGCACCCCGATCAGGATCGTGATGAAGGTCGCGAACAAACCGACATAGACACTGTTCCAGATGGCGGCCTGAAGGTCGGTATTGACGAACAGGGCTTCGTACCATTTCCAGGTAAAGCCCCGCCACGGTAACGACAGGATACGGTTGTCGTTGAAGCTGAACATGATCAGCACGGCGATGGGGGCGTACAGGAAGGCCAGCACGCACATCGACACACTGGTCAGGAAGCCGGCGCCAAACCGGTGGGTGAGATCGGCGGTCATAGATGAAGCGCCGATCCTTGAATCACGGGGGCTGAGCGTTGTCGTTGTCGTATCTGCGTTCATGGCTCTACCCCAAATCCAGTCGACCGGCCCGCTGCGCCTTGTCGGACAGCGAGATGATCGTGATCACGACCGCCAACATGACAATCGAAAGCGCCGAACCCAGTGGCCAGTTCAACGCGGCGCCGAACTGTGTGGTCATGACGTTGGCGATCATGAAACCGTCCGGTCCGCCGACAAGCATCGGAGCGATAAAGTCGCCCGAGGTCAGGCAGAAGGTGAAGGTCATTCCGGCAATCACGCCCGGCATCGACAGCGGCAGGGTTACCGTCCAGAACGTCCGCAGCGGGCTTGCGCCCAGGTCCTTCGACGCTTCGATCAGGTTGCGCGGTATCTTTTCAAGCGCGGTGTAAAGCGGCATGACCGTGAAGGGAATGAAGATATAGGTCAGGGTGATGATCATCGAAAACTTGTTGTAGAGAAGCAGGTCGGTCGGTTCCGACAGAATGCCGGTCCACACCAGAAACGAGTTCAGGATGCCTTCGCTGCCCAGAATGGTTTTCCAGGTATAGGCCCGCAGCAGGTAGGAAACCCACAGCGGTACAATGACAGCCATATAGAGAAACAACCGTACCCGTGCCGACTTGACGACGAAAATCAGGAAGTAGCAAAACGGATAGGCCAGCGCCAGCGCCGTCAGGGCGACAACCCCCGCAATCCAGCCGCTCTTGAAGATCACCTGAAAGTATTGCGGATCGCTGAAAATCTGAAAATAGTTTCCGAACTGGAAGGCCGGTTTGAAGCTCGGGAACTTCTTCTCGTAGAAACTGTAGGTCGTCAGGATCAGATACGGCAGAAACAGGAAAATGAATGTCCACATCAAGGGTGCGGACAGAACACTCGCCTGCATCAATTTTTGGCGTGTGGCGAGTTTCATTGCTGCGCCTCCGGCGGAAACATCGCCGTATTCTCGGGGGAGAACGCCACCTGAACGCCGGCACCCTGTTCCGGAAGTCCTGAAGACGCGGCAGAACCGGTAAGCTGAACATCGACCATGAACGGTTCGCCGGAATCCAGACTGACCTTTATCCGTACGCTGTTGCCGTGAAACAGCAGTTCGTCGACGGTGCCGGGCAGGGCGTTCATGCCAGTTGAATCTTCACCGACTTTCAGCAGCCGCGCCTTTTCCGGACGGACGCAGACCATGACATCGCCGTGCAGACTGCTTTCCAGCGCTCGGGGCGAGGCTGCCTGAAGCTTGGCCTTGCCGGACGTGATCATGATCGACGAGTCCGTCTTTTCGACAATCGAGCCTCGGATGAGATTAGAAGCCCCGATGAAATTCGCGACATAGGTTGAATTCGGATGTTCGTAAATTTCCGTCGGCGGGCCCTGTTGGGCGATCTTGCCGTTTTCCATCAGGATAACCCGGTCGGCCATGACCAGCGCTTCGGTCTGGTCGTGGGTGACCATCAGGAAGGTCAGCCCGAGGCGATCGTGCAGATGTTTAAGTTCTACCCGCATATTGGCGCGCAGATTGGCGTCCAGCGCAGCCAGCGGTTCGTCAAGCAGCAGCACCCGGGGTTCCTTGACCAGCGCGCGGGCAAGCGCGATGCGCTGCCGCTGACCGCCTGAAAGTTCATGCGGCTTGCGCATAGACTGCCCTTGCATCTCGACGGTCTGCAGCGCCCGTTCCACCGCTTTGGGAATGTCCGATTTGTTGGCGCCGCCCATTTTCAGGCCGTAGGCGATGTTGTCCCAGACAGTCATATGCGGAAAAAGCGCATAATCCTGAAACACCATGTTCACAGGCCGTCTATACGGCGGCACGTCGGTGACATCGTCACCGCCGATGATGAGCCGTCCCCGATTGGGCGCCTCGAAACCGGCCACAAGGCGCAGCATCGTTGTCTTGCCACATCCTGACGGGCCGAGAAGGGTGACGAATTCGCCTTCTTCGACACTTAGCGAAACATCGTCGACCGCCGTAACATTGCCGCCGTAAATCTTTGTGACGCCTTCGACTTCAATTATTGATGCCATTTGCCTGCACGCTTCTTGTTTGAAATGAAAAAAAGAATGCCGGGCCGGATTGCTCCGGCCCGACAGGTATCGGTTTACTGAACTTTAACGGCGTTCCAGGTGTTGGTGTACACTTCCAGCCGGTCACCCAGGTTTTCCCACATCATCAGCGTCTTGACGTATTCAAGATCATCCTGGTGAAGGGTCGAGAACTGCTCTGCCGACATGCAGTTCTTGGCGGCGACAGGGTTCGCGACGGAATAGCCGTTCACATTGGCTACACCGCACTGGCCCTGTTCCGAAATGGCCATGTTGATGAACTTGTAGGCGCAATCGGTATTCGGTGTGCCTTTGACCAGCATCCAGGAATCCATCCAGCCTTCCGCCCGTTCCTCGGGCAGGAATTCCTTCACTTCGATGCCCTGTTCAGCCAGCAGAGCAGACTGATATCCGCCCCAGGTGTTGGAAATCCAGACCTCGCCCTGAGCATAGAGATCGACAAGCTCGCC
>CAYGSU010000026.1:38409-48982 GCA_964352715.1 uncultured Flavobacteriaceae bacterium
CCGGCAGCCAGTTTCGCCGGGAAGTCGTCGTTCGACCCGACATAGGCTGCAGAAACCTTACAGCCTGACTCTTCTTCGAACTTTGTAACAAAACTGTCGTCTGCATACCCTTCCCAGGTCAGCAGATTCAGTTCACCCGCAGCCTGCGAGACAGCGCTCCAGGATACGCCCATCAGAACGGCAGCCGCCGCCCCTAGAAATTTGTTTTTTAAACGCATTATCAACAAGCCTCCTCTGTGGTCATTTTATGCCTCCAATACTGTCGGAGACTGATTTATCCGGGCCTCACGCCCGGAATATCGTTCGTCGCATCCCGTCCACAGCGGGTCGCTGCGGACAATATACCACGAATATACTGGATGTCACGTTTGCCGAAACCCACATAAACACTGGGGTTTCAAGCCGTTGCAACAGGGGTATTCCGGTAATGCAGGCGGGTATCATGTCAGTCTTCCACCTTTGTTTTTCTGACGATTGTGCCGATATCCACGCCAAGCGCCGTCGCCGCTTTCCGCTTGCTGCCGTGAACCCGGATCGCCTCGTCGATGATGTCGCGTTCGAAGGCTTTCACCAGCGATTTCATATCCGTATCTTCACCGATGGCGACCCCATTGTCCGACTGTATGAGCCGAAGCGCGCCGGCGCCGTCGACGACAAAGGCGGGCAGATCGCTGCGCGTCGCAACCGAACCATCGACAAGCGACAATTGAAGCAGAATGTTCTGCAATTCCCTGCAATTGCCCGGATAGACATACCGCAGCAGCGCGGTGCGGCACTCGGCGTTGATCGAAAGGTCTGTTCCTCGCGATTCATTTATTCGACGCAACATGTGATCGATCAGATGGTCGATCAGCGGTGGCTGGTCGCGCAGGGAAGGCAATGTCAGCGGCACGGAAGCCAGACGGTAATACAGGTCACCCCTGAAGTCGCCGGAGCGGACCAGCGCCTGCAAATCCCTGTTGGTGGCTGCGATAACCCGGCAGGCGACTTTCGTGCCTTTGCGCGCACCGATCTGCTGTACGTATCCGTCATCCAGGAATTTCAGAAGCTTGGCCTGAAGAAATTGCGGCATTTCGCCTATTTCGTCGAGGAACAGCGTGCCGCCGTTCGCATCTTCAAGCAGACCGCGTCGCCCGGTGGAGGATGCGCCGGTAAAGGACCCTTTCGTGTGGCCGAACATTTCGGATTCGAAAAGCTGTTCGGGAATTGAACCGCAATTGACATGAACGAACGGGTCTTCCGGATTGCCGATTTTACGGTGCAGATATTTTGCAAGTTCGGTCTTGCCGGTGCCGGATTCGCCGGTCAGCAGCACTCGCGCACCAACGGCAAGCGCTCGTTCGCCGTGTTTGATGGCGGTGTCGATAGACGGAGATATCCGGCGCTGCGTGCCGAAATCGGGCGAGGCTTCGGTATCATTGGTGAACTTGAACCGGTTGGTCGGTCGGTCGCCTGCCGCCAGCTTTCGCAGACGGTCAAGCATTTGCAAATCACGCAGGGTAAAAATGGCGGCCCGGTCGCTGCCGGTCCGGTCGCGCACGAAACGCACGGAAACCAGAACGGGGCGCTGATCGGCGGCGGTGACGATGAAGTCCGACGCCGCACCGCGCCGGCACACCTTTGCCGCCATCGTGAAGTCGGCATCGGCCTGGTTTGTCAGTTCATCGAGGGTTTTGCACGCCGAATGATCAACTCCGAGAAAGGTTCCTGCCAGCCCGTTGATCGCGGTTATCCGCTGGTTCTGATCCAGAATAATCAATCCATCCGGCAGCCTGTCGATAACCCCGGCAGGCAGTGTCGGCAGATCGGAAAGATTGACGCTCCGGCCGTCCGTGGCAACGGTCTCGTCCGAGGAATCAAAGAAGCGCATCTGATGCCTCCTTTTCCTGCGGCGCGGCAGAACGGACCCGTTTGACCTCACGCTTGTCGACAGGATGAAGCGTGAGTACGGCATAGAGATTGTCCGCCGTCAGGCCGCGCTGGCCAACACGGCATTCGCATATGCGCCTGGACCCGTCGCCACAGAGCACTGAAACCGTAAAACCGTCGCCCTGCACATCCGACGCTTCAGCAAGATCGACCATCGTCAGGCCGGGCAGCCAATGGTCCGACGGCTGGCCGAGCACGTCATCGACAGACCACCCGAAATGCCATTCAACGGCAGGGTTGGCCGCCGCCAGCCGCCCGGTCTTGTCCAGAACAAGTACCGGTTCCGGAAGCGCAGACAGAATGCTGCCAAGCTTGTCCAGTTCCTGTTCCAGGTTCTTCCCCTTCCAGCCCTGGCCGCCGATCGGCCGAACCGTTCCCCAGAGCCGGATCAGCCGGTTTTCATGGATGTAGGCCCGAACATCGTTCTCGGCAGTGATCCAGGTGCCATCGTACAGCTTGTCGAGTGACACTGCCTTGTCGAGATGGAACCGGTTGGCGAGAAGACTTCGGACAAATTCCTCGTTCTCGGCGTTCTTGGGAAAGATAAACCGCACATCCTCGTTCCTGACATCCCGGTCCAGCGGCATCTTGTACAGTTCCTGCATCGCCGGGTTCAGAATTCGCCAGAAGCACATGCTGTCGAAGAACTGTCGCAGCACTTCGTCTTCCGGTGCGGTCAGATCAATCGGTTCGACATATTCGATGCACCACAGGGCTTCTGTCGATGCGCTGATGATGCTGTCCATCATGTCATGGTCACGCCGCAACTGGTTTTCGGCCTGGCGGCAGGGCAGCATTGTCACGCGAATAAAGGTTGAGCCGGTTTGATGGTCTGAAACGCTGTCGACAACAGCCTGGGTCGGAACAGCGCCGAAGCCTCTGTCCGCCAGGCACAATCGGCATTCAACCGGGGCTTCCGCAAGCGCGGTGCGGTCGAGCCGGGCGATTGTTTGCGCGGATTCCTCGGTCAGCAGGTCCTTCACGTTGCCGGCACCGCCACCCGATGCCGTATAGTCCGCAACCTGTTCGTTGAAGTCGACAACAAGCCCGTTTTCGTCCACCACCAGAATCCAGGCGGGTGCGGTCGATAGCCAGGTCTGTCGACCGGCTTCCGTCATGCGGCCTTACCGTGAAGAAAGGTGTCGATGCCGGGCGTGCGGTAGCCGTCTTCGCGCCAGATGACCGGAAAGTAGTTTTCGTCGATCACATTGTCGGCCAGTCGTTTATACCGGCTGTAGATCTTGCCAGTCATGAAATCCAGCGCACCGGGATTGTAGGCGACATCAGACCGCATGGCGTGCAGCACCAACGATCGTCTCGGGTTCTTGCCGGTATTCGGCCCGGACCCGTGCCAAACCCAGCCGTGATGGAAGGATCCGCCGCCTTTCGGCACTTCCACATACACGATATCAGGCTCGACGCCTTCGCGCGCCGCCGCTTTCATCATTGGTGCGCGATAGTCCTTCGGCGCGTGAAACTCGCCTTCCGGCACGGCCTGGTGCCATTTGTGCGATCCGCGCACCAGTTCCATGGTGCCGCATTCCGCCGAAGTGTCGTCCAGCGCGATCCACAGGCTTAGCAGGTCGGACGGTTTGAACCATTCCAGATACGCACTGTCCTGATGATATCCCAAAGACTTTGTATTGGGCGGTTTCCAAAGCACGTTATCGATCATGACGCGGGTGCCGGGCCAACCGCCGAGGCGGGCGATGGCTTCGCCGAAATCCGGTCTGGTAACGATGCTTGCGATCGTGCGGTTGGCTTTCCAGCCGTTGCAGATCTGGCGAGACAGGGTCGGGTCACTCTTTCCTTCCTGCCAGTTAACCTCATCCGGAGTAATACCGGTTTCAAACTTGCCGGTAAACAGATCGTCATAGGCATGACGCAGGGCCTCAACGGTTGCTTCGTCGATGAAATTATCGACAAGCAACAGACCGTTCTCATTGAACTCTGCAATATCGCTGTCGGAAACGGTATACATGCGTCGGTTCTCCTTCCTGGCCCTTAAGGCAGACAATCCAGATAGGTTTTCGTATCCCAGTCCGAGACCTGCCAGATGAACTTGTTCCACTCATCCCGCTTGTACCAGTCGTAGACCGTGTACATGTGACCGGGCAGGGCGGATTTGATGACCTCGTCTTCAGCAAGCGCATCCAGCGCCCGATCCAGCGTTCTGGGAATACGGTCGACCTTTTCTCCAGCCGCCATCATTTCAGCGATGTTGCGGTCTTCCGGTTCGCCAGGATCGATGTCGTTCCGGATGCCGTCGTCGAATGCCTTCAGAAGCGCGCCCTGCAGCAGGTACGGGTTTACCATGGAGTCGCTGACCCGGTATTCGAAGCGGTCCGGGCTGGAAACGCGGATTGCCGTCGACCGGTTCTGCAGGCCCCAGCTTTTGCCGACCGGCGCCCACAGGCCGGTATCGTTCAGGCGGCGATAGGAATTCACCGTAGACGCGCCGATGGCCGTCAGCGCATTCAGGTGCTTCAACATGCCTCCCAGCGCCTGGCGACCGATTTTTGCCGGCATCCACTTTTCGTTCGGATCGCGAATTTCATTGGTTCCACCGCTTGTGTATTCAAACACGGCGTCCATGCCGGGCAACTCGCCTTCGACGAGCGGTATGACCTTGTCTTCGCCGCCGCGCCAGAGCGACAGGTTGTGGTGACAGCCGTTTGCAGGCATGCCCATGTAAGGCTTGGTCATGAATACCGCGATCAGCCCGAATTCGCGGGCGACCTGGGCGCAGATCTGCCGGTAGGTGGTCAGCCTGTCACAGGTTCGCAACGATTCGTCGTACTGGAAATTCATCTCGACCTGGCCGGGCGCGTCCTCGTGGTCGCACTGGATCATGTCCAGACCCATCGCCACCGCATAGTCGTAAATCCGCAGCCAGACATCGGACAATTGCTCGAACTGGTCGATATGGTAGGCGTAGGGCTTGGTGGTCTCGTCATAGGGGCGCCCTTCGGTGCCGGGCTTCAACCACAGCATTTCCGGTTCGCAGCCGACGCGCAGATGCAGCCCGTCATGGTCTTCGGCGAATTTCTTTCTGATGCGGATAAGGTTTCCGCGGCAGTCCGTTTCAAGATATTGCGAGGGCTTTTCCGGGTCTTCCTTGCTGTAGAAGACCGTGCTGTAAACGCGCGCGACGCGCGGGTTCCACGGCAACTGGCAGAATGTTTCCGGATCCGGCATGGCCAGCAGTTCTGACGCGGTTGGCGGATACCCGATCAGATCGCCTTCCTTGTCGGCGAAGACGTTGGCAACGCCGCCGATCCAGGTTTGCACCCCGTTCTTGGCGGCGGATTCCCAATGGCGCGCCGGCATCGCCTTGCCCATGATGCGCCCGGTAATGGAAATGTACTGGTAATAGATATAGTCGATCTTAAAAGCGTCTATTTTCGCGCGAACCTGCTTTACGAGATCGGCGCGGGCGGGGTTGGATAGATATTCCTCAAGATCGGTCATAGAACGGTAACTCCCGGTTTTCGGTTATTCGTTGACTATACGGCTTCCATGTAGCGCCTTCGTTCGGCGGCCGAGACATGGCGGCGCATCGCGCCGTCTTCATGCAGGCAGATATGAGAATAATGATCGACGAAGGTATCGCCGAGGGCTTTTCTCAGCGGCTTGCATTTCTGCAGTCGCTCGGCGGCTTCCGCCAGCGTGCGGGGAAGCGGCGTGCCGCCTTCAGCACCGGCATCCGGTCCGCCATCAAGAAACGGCGGCGGCAGCTTTGCTTCTGTTTCGATACCCCAAAGGCAGGCGGCGATGGCGAAGCTGAGGGTAAGGAACGGGTTGGTATCTGATCCCGGCAAACGATATTCCAGACGGCATCTTTCGGAAGGTGCGGGGACCACGCGGACGCCGACCGAATAGTTTTCCGGCGCCCAGCTTGAGGTTTTCGGGGCCCAGTTACCCGGTGAATGCCGACGGTAGGCGTTGACCGTGTGGTGGCTGAGGGCGAATCCGTCCGGCGCCAGGTCGACCATGCCGGCAACGGCGGACCGGAAAGTCTCGCTCATCCCGTACTCGCCCTTGGTATCCGGGAAAAGCGCCTTGCCTGTTTTCTTGTCGTGCAGCGACAGATGCAGATGCCCTGACAGCCCCGCGACATCATGCGCCATCTGCGCCATGAAGCACGCCGTGCGGCCCTGCCGTCGGGCAAAGGCCTTGGTCATCATCTTGAAAAAGGCAGCGTCATCGGCAGCCCGCATCGGCTCTTTCGCCCGCAAGGTCGTTTCCATACAACCGGGCCCGAGTTCGAGGCCGAGGGCGACCGGATCAATATCGCCGGCCAGCAGCGTGTCGCCCAGCTCGGAGACGAATTCGCTGTAGATCGCGGCGGATTCACCGGCCCAGCACCTATTTTCCGATGCGAAGGCGGAAAGCCGTTCGAAGTCGTAGGACCGAAGTTCGTCGGCATCCTGGTTGAGAACATGAAATTCGAATTCAAAAGCCGCCTTGACGCTGATGCCGGCGGCATCCGCCCGGTCGATCTGCCGCTGCAGCAGGGCGCGTGGTGACAAGGTTCCCGACGGGCCGTTGTATTCGGCAACAACGATGGCGGCGTCTTCTTCAAACGGATACGGCCGGATCGAGTTAGGGTCGAGGCTGATGCTTTCGCCAACAAACGGGCCGGCGCCGGCGACGGCTTCTCCGACATCCCATTGCGGCAGGACATTCACGAAGGTGCCGTTCACGCCGATCACCTGATCCAGATCGTCGACGCGGATGCGTCTTTCGCGAAAACCGCCATTCAGGTCGAACAGACCGACATGGGCGAATTCGCAGCCCTGATCGGCAAGAATTCGGGTTACCGATCCGGCTTTGCCGGATTTGGTCTTCTTCGCCATTTGCCTCTCCCTGCCACAATCTTTGTGCGGCTTTTCCTGACTGTTACACAAACCGTGCCAGTTATCATCAGATTCTTTGGAAGGGTATAACGCATTGAAAAACGTGAATAATACAGTTTCTCTTCAATACGGTCGGCGATACGGAAGATGCGAATGATGATATTGCGCAGCACTTGCTGCAATTATGCATCGAATTGGGGCGGAGGGATGGAAAGTCAGCTTTGCGTTGGAAACAGCTCTTCGTCACCGGCCGACCATACCGGATACTTCTTCATGATGCGGTCGAACAGATGGCCTTCCAGAAACCCGTTGAGCCAGGGGTGCAGGCGTGAAAGCGACTGATGATCAAACCAGTCCCGGTCGGTGTTGGCGAACTGCCGGATGAAGGGAAAGATCGCATAGTCCGCCAGCGCCGGGCGGTCGCCAAATAGAAAGGCTGACTGGCCGAGGCGGCGGTCGAGCCGTTCCAGAAAAGCCAGTCCTTGCGTCCGGTGATGCACCGGGTCCGTGCCGTCCTCATACCGGTTGGCGTATTTGTAGCGGTCGAGGTGGTGCTTGAAGTCATTGTCGGCCTCGGCAATCAGCGCCAGCATATCGTCCAGCGTGCCGCTCTGCGGTGTCAGCCAACGTTCCGGGTCGTTGCGCTTCAGCGCCCAGAGCATGATGTCGAGGCTTTCTTCCAGCACGGTGCCGTCATCGAGATGCAATACCGGCACGGTCGCTTTCGGCGAGGCAGCGATCATTTCCGGCGGCTTGTCACGCAGCAGAACTTCGCGATGCGCGTGTTTGTGGTGGCTGATGGTCAGGGCCATCCGCGCCCGCATCGCATACGGGCAGCGCCGGAAGGAATACAGCACCGGGTACGACGGCGTCTCAACGGCAGCTTCGGAAAGGTCAGGGGCGCTAGTCATGGGTCTCCGGGTCAGCGTGCACCGATGGGCCGAATTCACGGCCAAACTGACGGCCGATATGCGGTTCGCCGCGCTGTTCGGCCAGCGATACCTGATGCTGGCGTTCCTTGTAGCGCTGTTTCTGTTCCGCATCGCGCGCATCGTAACAGCGGGCGCAGCTGACTCCCGCTTCGTATTTCGGGTTCTGCTTGTCGGCCTCGCTGATCGGCGTGCGGCAGGCATGGCACAGTTCGTAACGGCCGGGTGCCAGCCCGTGGCCGACGGAAACCCGCTGGTCGAACACGAAGCATTCGCCGTGCCACAGCGAGTCCGGCTCGGGCACGGTTTCGAGATATTTCAGGATACCGCCTTTCAGGTGATAGACATCGTCGATGCCTTGCTGTTTGACGAAGGCGGTCGCCTTCTCGCAGCGGATGCCGCCGGTGCAGAACATGGCGATCTTCTTGCCTTTGACGGCCGCCGGATCGGTTGCCTGCTGCTGCCGGAACCAGGCCGGAAAGTCTCTGAAACTGGCCGTTTTCGGGTCGATCGCGCCTTCAAAAGTGCCGATCTCCACCTCGTAGTCGTTGCGTGTATCGATCAGGATGACATCCGGGTCGGCAATCAGCGCGTTCCAGTCCCGCGGGTCGACATAAGTACCCACCGTCTCGTTCGGGTCGATGCCGGGTTCGCCCATCGTGACGATCTCTTTCTTCAGACGCACCTTCATGCGGTAGAAGGGCGGGGCCGGTGCGCGGGATTCCTTGTGTTCAAGATCGTCGATATCGAGAAGTGACTTGATACGGGCCAGCGCCTCGTCAATACCGGCTCTTGAACCGGCGAGGGTGCCGTTGATGCCTTCCGGGGCCAGAAGCAATGTGCCGCTCAGGCCGGCCTCGTCGCAAATCTGCTGAACAGGCGGGCGCAACGCCGCAACATCCGCCAACGGCGTGAACCTGTACAACGCGGCGACGACGACCGGCATTTCGCCCGTTGTTGCCTCTGTTTCGCTCTTTGAAAGGCGTGCTGCCAATCCTGTCGCTCCTGTGTAAGCGTTGAGGCTGTGACCTCAGAGATGTGGTTCTACAGCAGCGCGGTTTCAAATGCCAAGGGCATCGCGGAAGGCTTCCATCTGGCTACCCGATTGCCGGCCAGGCGAACAAACTAAAGTAAAAGGCCCGCCTGATAGCGGGCCTTTCCGGAATTTTCTTTGAAAAAGCGGGCGGTCAGGCAGTCCTCCGCCGCCATCCCATCGCGAAAAGCCCGCCGATTGCAGCCGCCAGCAGCGGCAGGCCGGCCGGCACGGGAACCACGCCGAGCTGCGGGTCCGGATCCGTCTGTGGATCGGGGTCCGGTTCAGGATCCGGGTTGGGATTGAATTCCGTAATCGCCGTGATGGCGCCCAACCCGTTAAGAATGTCCTGAGCCACCGGGCCAACTGCGAAAACGCCGGTCTGCTGGCCGACTTTCAGCGCGAGGAACAGGAACAACGCCCCGTATTGTCCACCGGCCACTTCGGAAAGCGGATTGCTGATATACGAGCCGGTATCGACAAAAGAGAAGATGGAGTAATCGATATCCGGAATTGTCTCGGACGATGCCGGATTGGCTTCGACAATGATCTGGAAATCCGGCGGTATCTGAACGATGGCCAGCGGCGTTGCTGTTGTGTCGATGAAGGTCTGGCCGCCGATTGAAAAGCCGGATTGCAGCACCGCGCCGGGAATATCGCCGTTGATGGTGTTGGGATCCGGGTCGGTGGCGTCATAATCAAGAACGAAGAAGAACGTGCCTTCCTGGCCGGTGAATGGTGCGAAGGCTCCAATGCCGACATTGACGGTGAAAACACCGTCATACTGGAAGACCGCCGCATCTGCGTTCGGCACAGAAAAACACATCAGTGACGCCGCGAAAGCGACACCGGTCAGATTGCTGATTTTCACGAAATCCCTTTCCACAGCGGCGCTGCGAGTGTTCGAGACAGACAAGTATTCCACAAAATAGGTGAAAATACCGTGACGGGTAATGCGCGGGTTGGCAACAGCGCTTTGTGCACAGCCGTCATTAATTCAAGCCACGCCTGCGCCGCTGTTTTCGAAAGTCCGATATTTTCTCATGAGATTACTGTCTGGCGGATGCCGGCAGCGCCAAATCCAGACAAATTTCATATGGATTGGCAGGGATCAGCGAGGCGGTAGTATTCTAAAAAACAGGTTCGACAGCAGCGCGGTTTCGAATGCCATGGACTATCCGCCTGTGAGCGGCGCGGTTGCCTTTGCGCGCAAGTATTCCAGATACAATGGTATAGAAGAAATTCAACAAACGGGTGTTCTGCAACGGGGGAATGATGGGCGGACCAGACGACAAAGCAGAACACAAGCTGACCGCCAGCCTGCAATCCTTCGATGCGGACGGGGTTGCTGTCGTTTTTGGATCAACCGGCGGGATCGGTTCGGCTTTTCTTTCTGCGCTGGAAGATGCCGGTCACTTCAAAAGCGTGATCGGCTTTAGCCGCAACGGCTCGGCCCCGTTCGACCTGACCGATGAAGCCAGTCTCCAACGGGCTGTCGATGTCGCATCGACGGCCGGTGATATCCGGCTTGCCATTGACGCCACCGGCTTCCTGCATGATGAGAGCGGCGGGCCCGAAAAATCCTGGCGGGAACTTGATGCGCAGAGGCTGGCGCATGCTTTTGCGATCAATGCGATCGGACCGGCATTGTTGATGAAGCATGTGCTACCCAAATTGCCCCGCTCGGGAAAGGCGGCATTCTGCACATTGTCTGCCCGTGTCGGATCGATTGCCGATAACGCACTGGGGGGCTGGTACGGATATCGTGCATCGAAGGCGGCGCTGAACCAGTTTGTCCGAACAGCTTCAATTGAACTTGCGCG
>CAYGSU010000027.1:0-8497 GCA_964352715.1 uncultured Flavobacteriaceae bacterium
TCAAGCAAGGCTGTATTGCCGGTATCCTTTATCGCGTTCCACACCGCGAGCTGCTGCTGGTCGCTTTCAGAATCCGAAACCGGGTGACGATAACCTCCCGACCGGACCGAAAGCGTTGTCGCGGTGCTTCTGGTCACACCGGCCAAAGGCCCGGCATAAGCCATTGTCGGGATCGAAACCACAAGGCATCCCAAAAGCAGTCCCGCCACCGATGCTGTGCGCAGGAATAGCATCATCTTTAGCCTCCGATTGCTGATTGCAGTCTATTCTTACTATTTATAGTGTTGTTTGCAATCATTTGGGTTGTTCAGCCGATTGGCTGGCAGGGGCGGAGTAGTCGCAGACTTTTTCGCATCTCGGTTATATGTGTTTTTGGCAATAGACCTTTTCCATACGGGTGTGTCGCCGGTCACTGCGCCGATGCAGATACTGATATAGTTTCGTGATTGCGTCTCCCAGACGCGAATCTCCCTGTTCAACTCGCCGGAAATCATTTGGTTTCCGGCAGTTTTTTGTCAGGGATTGCACAAGATGCCTGATGCCGTCAGCCGTACTTGTCGCTCATCAGGATCGGGTCGCTGTCGAGGCAGTTGAGGAAGGAATCGACAACGTAGGGGTCGTAAAGGGTGCCACGTCCTTCTTTCAGCACCCGGACCGCTTCTTCCCGGCCCCGCGCCGGGCGGTAGGGCCGCTCGCCCGCCATGGCGTCGAACGTATCCGCAACGGCAATGATGCGCGCTTCCAGGCAAATGTCGTCTCCGGTCAACCCGTACGGATACCCGGACCCGTCCATTCGTTCGTGATGTTGCAGTATCATCTGTCCGATCGGCCAGGGCAGATTGACGTTTTCAAACATCTGTCCGCCATAGTCCGGGTGCAGCTTGATCACGTTGATCTCAGCGGGGTGCAGTTTCCCCGGTTTGTTGAGCAGTAGGGACGGGATGGCGATTTTACCGATATCGTGGATGGAGGCGCCGAGGAAAAGCCCGAATTGTTCGTCTGATGTCATGCGCATGTTAGCGCCGATGCGGCCGCAGATATAGGCCACGTTTTCCTGATGCCGGGATGTATATTCATCTCGCAACTCCAGGGCCCGGCCGATGGCGACGACCATCTCGGCCATGGATTCCCGGGCGGGTTTGTTTTCAAACGTTTTCCTGACGGCCTCATTTCTGGCGTGTCGCGCCGAAATCCTTTCTTCGACGATGGCCCAGCCTTCCGGAACCATATCCGCAAGCATTGCGATATCGTCATCAGTATAGCGGCGATCCATATTGCCGAAACCGATGACGGCGACGATCCGTTTCCCGCGGAACACAGGGGCGCTCATATGATGATTGAAGGCGACATGGCCTTCCGGCAGGTTGGGACCATTCTGCATCTGTTGAACATTGTTGTGAACGGTCGTCCTGCGTTGCCTGATGCAATCGGCCCAGAAACCGGCCCGGGACAGCGACAGGTGGCTGTCTTCGGTGGATGTGCAGCGGATCATCACGGCATCGGACCAAACGGCCAGGCGAATTTCGCGGGTTTCTTCATCATACAGATGAAAGTAACCGAAATCGGACTGCGTTCCATCAATCGCGGTGTTCAGAAAGGTTCTGTAAACATCATTGTCTGTCTGGAAATTCTGCCGAGAAAAGGCTTCGAACCTCGACCTGAAGCTGTAAGCGTCCATGGCTGCCGTTGAAATCCCGATGTCTTGTTTGACTTTTTGAGCGCTGGTTCAAAACCACGTCATCTAACGGCCTTGTCCGTCAAAGCAGTTATTCCGCTCAACATCCTAATCCTTACACCATACCATCAGGTGTTTACCAAAGAGTTAACGATGAGAAGAAAAATGACATGATTTCCTTGGCATCCCGCGCAACCGGAGCCTGAGTCACGTCGTTTATGTATAGCAGTAGTTCGAAGGGTTCGGGCTCAAGAACAGGCTTTACAAATTCGTAACATTTTGGAGAATGTTATTGGTTGGGGATGAATCATGTTGCTGGATCAAGTTTTCGGTCGCCTGATTACGGCGGGTTATCTGCAAGTTGTCGACGCAAACGGCAAAACGCGTCGATATGAAGGTGCTGAGGATGGCCCGCACCTGACAATTCGCCTGCATGACCGTCGCCTGCACACCCGTGTTTTCCTGAACCCAGAACTGGCCGTCGGCGAAGCCTATATGAACGGTACGCTGACCGTCGAAGACGGGTCCATTTACGATTTTCTGGTGTTGGCCGCCATGAATATCGAACGGGCCGGTGGTACGCTGCACCCGTTCGCCAATTTCGTCAAAGGTATCGACAAGCGGTTGCGGCGGTTCTACCAGCGCAATTCCCAGCTTTGGGCGCGCAAGAATGTGGCGCACCATTACGATCTGTCCGGCGAACTGTACGATTTGTTCCTGGACGAAGACCGGCAGTATTCCTGTGCCTATTTCCCGACCGGCGATGAAGACCTTGAAACCGCCCAGAAACTGAAGAAACAGCATATTGCGGCCAAACTGTTGCTGGAGCCGGGACAGAAGGTTCTCGATATCGGGTGCGGCTGGGGTGGCATGGGCCTGTATCTGGCCGGTGAATGCGATGCAGACGTGAAGGGCGTCACCCTGTCTGAAGAACAGTTGAAACGCGCCCGCGCCCGCGCCGAGGCGGCAGGGCTTTCAGACAAGGCGAAATTTGATCTGCAGGACTACCGAAAGGTTGAAGGCCGGTTCGACCGGATCGTCTCGGTCGGCATGTTTGAACATGTCGGCGTCGGATATTACCGAACGTATTTCCGGAAAATCCGTGAACTGCTGACCGATGACGGTGTCGCCCTGGTCCATACGATCGGTCGGTTTGACCCGCCGGGCACGACCAATCCCTGGATCAGAAAGTACATTTTCCCTGGCGGTTATATACCGGCCCTGTCGGAAGTGATGAAGGCGATTGAACTCGAAGGACTGTGGGTCACCGATGTCGAGGTGCTGCGGCTGCATTATGCAATGACCCTGCGGCATTGGCGTAACCGGTTCGACTCCAATCGCGAGAAAGCGGCGGAAATCTATGATGAAACATTCTGCCGGATGTGGGAGTTCTATCTTGCCGGCAGTGAAATTTCTTTCCGGTTTCTCGGGAATAACAATTTCCAGATCCAGCTTGCTCGCAAGCAGGATGCCGTGCCGCTGACGCGGGACTATATTACCGACTGGGAACGGTCCGCCAATCGGGTCGCCGGCACCGGCGCCACAAACGAGAACGTTGAAACGGAAAAAGAAAACGCCGCCACCAAGAAGGGTGTGAAGACATAAACTTCCCGGCCGCGCCGGTCAGGTGAACAGGCGTTCGTTTTCCAGTCCCTTGTAGAGATCAGCGACGAATTCGCCATACCCGTTATACAGCAGGGTCGGCACCCGATCATTGGTGCCGAGCACCTTTTCGGTTGCCTGGCTCCAGCGCGGATGCGGAACCTCGGGATTCACATTCGCCCAGAAACCGTATTCCCGTCCCTGGATTTCCTCCCAGAAACTGACCGGCCGTTCGTCGGTGAAGGTGAAGCGGGTGATTGCCTTGATCGACTTGAAGCCGTATTTCCACGGCGTCACCAGGCGCAATGGTGCCCCGTTCTGCTTGCGGATCGGCTTGCCGTACAGGCCGGTGGCGATGAAGGCCAGTTCGCTGGTGGCTTCCTTTATCGTCAGGCCTTCGACATAAGGCCACGGATACCAGGCCTGGCGCAGGCCGGGCATGGTGGTTTCATCTGCCAGTGTTTCCATACGGATATACTTCGCCGAAGACAGTGGCCTGGCATAGGCAACCAGCGCCGCCAACGGAAAGCCGGACCAGGGCACGGCCATCGACCATGCCTCGACGCACCGATGACGGTACAGGCGTTCTTCCAGCGGCATGGCGCGCACCAGCTCGTCGAAATCGACGGTGCGTTCCTGTTCGACCATACCGTCGAAGCGAACCTGCCACGGCCGCAGCGACAGGGCCTGCGCCTGCTCGGCGACATATTTGTGGCTGCCGATTTCGTAGTAGTTGATGTAGTTTGTTGCGTCCTCTTCGCTGGTCAGCGGCCGGTCGAGCTTGAATGTTTCGTTACGGCCGACGGGATAGAGATCGGCTGTCGGATCCTGCTCCGGGTTGCCGAACAGTTCGGCCCGAGCTGGCTCGGCGGCAAGGCCACCGGCGGCCAGGATTGACCCGGCCGCGAGGCCTTTCATCAGCGAGCGTCTGTTGAGGAAGACGGATTCCGGTGTTGCGGCCCTTTCTGCAAGCTCCCAACCCCGTTTTACTTTCAGCAGCATGACATGTCCTTTGACTGTTCACTGCTGAATGTAAAGCATGCGCGGTCACGCGAAACTCAAACCTGCGTGATGATCGGTCACTGTGGGGTGATCCGCGAAACCTGGCATCACCCGAATTGCGTCAGGTCAATTCGCCACAGGCACGCTGGATGCGGGTGCAGGCGTCTTCCAGAACATCCGTTGCCGTGGCGTAGGAAATCCTGAAATACGGCGACAGGCCGAAGGCCGCGCCGTGGACGGCGGCGACCCCGTGCGCGCTCAGCAGATACTGCACAAAGTCCTCATCCGTCTCGATAACCTTGCCGTCCGGCGTTTTCTTGCCGATCACCCCGGCGCAGGACGGATAGACATAGAATGCCCCTTCGGGTGTCAGACATTCCAGCCCGTTGGCCTGGTTCAGCATGCCGACAACCAGATCGCGGCGTTCCTTGAACACCTTGTTGTTTTCCGCAATGAAATCGTGCGATCCGCGCAGGGCGGCGACGGCGGCCCACTGGCTGATCGTCGAGGTCGACGTCGTCGACTGCGACTGGATCTTGTTCATCGCCTTGATCAGGTCCTTGTCGCCGGCCGCATAGCCGACGCGCCAACCTGTCATGCAATAGGCTTTCGACAGGCCGTTCAGGGTCAGCGTGCGGTCATACAGTTTCGGTTCCACCTCGGCGATGGTCGAGAATTCAAAATCATCGTAGATAATGAATTCGTACATGTCGTCTGTCATGATCCAGACATGCGGGTTTTCCACCAGCACGTCGGCCAATGCCGCAAGATCTTCCCGCGTGTAGGCCGAACCGGTGGGGTTCGAGGGCGAGTTCAGGATCAGCCACTTGGTTTTCGGGGTGATGGCGGCGCGCAGCTGGTCTGCCGTCAGCTTGAAGTTCGATTCCTCGGTGCAATCGACAAGCACCGGCTTGCCTTCGAACAGCATCACCAGATCGGTATAACTGACCCAGTATGGCGCCGGAATGATAACTTCATCGCCTTGGTTCAGGGTCGCCATCAGGGCGTTGAAGATTGTCTGCTTGCCGCCGCACCCGACGGAAATCTGGTCCGGTGTGTAGGTCAGGTTGTTGTCGCGTTTCAGTTTCTCGCAAATTGCCTTGCGCAGCTCAGGAATGCCGGCCGGTGGGGCATAGCGTGTCTTGCCTTCTGCCATCGCTGCTTCCGCGGCCTTGACGATATGGTCCGGGGTATTGAAATCGGGTTCGCCGGCGCTCAGCGCGATGACGTCCTGCCCGGCTGCTTTCAGCTCGGCCGCCTTGGCGGAAATACCAACCGTTGGCGAAGGTTTGATCAATGACAGACGGTCGGCCAGAAACGGCATGGCGAAATCCTTTGATGCTCGATTGTCATAGTGTTTGCGGTCCCAGACCCTACTCCCTTCAGTTTGGCTGTTCAATCGCTTGTCTGCCTTATTTCCGCCGGAAACACCCCAAAACCGTCTTGATCCTGCTATAGCACTGCCATGGCCGGAGGGTTTTCTGACAGCGTGATTTGCTGCCGCCCGGAAGGAACCCGCCATGACATCTGCTCCCCTGCTCGACCCGTCGCCTGTTTCGCGGCTTTGTGCCTGCCGTCTCGTTCGCTATATCCGACCCGGCGCAGCTGTCGCCGTGTTTATGACCTTGTCTGGGGTCGCACAGGCCGACGGGCTGATGCTGGGCGAGGGACCTGACAGCAAGCGCGCACCGGTCGTCGCCAGCGCAATGGTGACCGAAATATCCGGCACCGTCGCCCGGACCCGGGTGCGGCAGGTATTCAGGAACGATGCGGAAACAACGCAGCATGCACGATACCTGTTTCCACTTCCCGACGAGGCGGCGATCGACTCGCTGACCCTGCGCTATGGCAATCATGTGATCGAAGGCGTCATCCGCGAAAAACAGGCAGCGCGCCGTGACTTCGAAAAGGCGAAGGACGAAGGCCGCAAGGCGGCGCTGCTCGACCAGAACCGGCCGAACCTGTTCACCACCCGCATCGCCAATCTCGATCCGGGTCTGGATGTAAAGGTCGATATGACGTTCCAGACCAGCATTGCGCCGCGTGACGGCATGTTTGAACTGCGCCTGCCTCAGGTCGTGACCCCGCGCTTCATTCCGCCGGAATCCCCGCTGGCATCGGCAGAAGGCGTGCCGACATGGGACGGGCTTCTGCGGCGTCTGGCCGACCGGGAGGACATTTCCGACCGGGACGGTTCCGCCAGCGCAGTCGGGCATCCGACAATGATGGCAATCCACCTTCAGCCGGGCCTGCCGGTAGAGGCAATCCGAAGCCCGTCGCATGAAATCATCGTTCGTGACGATGGCGGCAACGGCTATTTCATCTTTCTGGCGGAAGGCGGTGTGCCGGCAGACCGGGATTTTGTGCTGCAATGGAGCCTCGAACGCGCTGATGACCCGAAAGCGGCAATCGTTACCGAACAGCTCGACGGGTATTATTACCTTCTCGCGGTAATCGCGCCACCGAAACCTGCGCCCGGTAATCATACGCCGCGTGATGTGTCGTTCATCATCGATACGTCAGGGTCGATGGAAGGCATTTCCATCCAGCAGGCGCGCATCGCCCTGGCCTCGGCGGTTTCGGCCCTTGATCCGGCGGACCGGTTTGACGTGATCCGGTTCGACGATATGACCGAACGGTTGTTCAATGGCAGCCGCCCGGCGTCGTCGGAAAGCAAGGCTTTGGCCCTGCGCTATGTCGACAGCCTCTCGGCGCGTGGCGGCACCATGATGCGCCCGGCGCTGGAGGCTGCTCTGCGAGATCCCGCTGAAGGCGATGCCAGCCGACAGATCATTTTTCTGACCGATGGCGCGGTTGGTAACGAGGCAGAGCTGTTCGGGCTGGTTTCCAACCGGCTGGGACAGGCGCGTCTGTTCACCGTCGGTATCGGTCCGGCGCCGAATAGCTGGTTCATGCGCAAGGCGGCTGAATTCGGGCGCGGCCTGCACCTTCAGGTCGACCGGCCGGAAGACGCGGCTGCCGCCATCGGCCGGCTTTATGACAAGATCGCCCGGCCCAGTCTGACCGATATCGAGGTTACTGCGGATGGTGATCTGCCCGACCAGATGTATCCCGCGCGGCTGTCGGATCTTTATGCCGGCGACCCGATTGTCGCGGTGATGCGGTTCGACGACCTGCCGGACCAGCTGGTGTTCGAAGGCCGGCTGGGCGGTGAAATCTGGCAGGCGTCAGTATCGCCTGGCGCCGCACCGAACAGTCAGGGCATCGGCAAGCTGTGGGCGCGCCACAAGATCGAGGATCTGATGGACCTGCGCAATCTGGGCGCGGACGAAGGCGCCATCAAGGAAGCCGTTCTGGCGGTGGCGCTTCCACACCGGCTGGTAAGCCGCTACACGAGTTTTCTGGCTGTCGAACAACGACCGCCTGAACCGGATGGGGCATCGCTGGATGGCAACCGGGCGCGCGCGATGAAAGCCGCATCGATACAGGTGAAATCGTTCCAGACGGCGGATGGCTGGCAGTTGCATCTGCTGATCGGTCTTGCCGGTCTGATGCTGGCCGCGGTGCTGTGGACCGGGGTAAACCGCGCGGACCGGAGGTTGACCGTCCATGTCTAGTATACGCTACGCACTTCGATGGTTCATCGTCGGTCTCAGTCTTGTCGGTATCTGGCAGGGCAGCATCGCCGCGCTGGCCGCCGGCAAGGCCTGGCTCGCACCGATCCTGGTTGAGCGGGCCTGGCTTGCCGCCGGTGACGGGCCGGCGCGACCGCCCTGGCCCGGCGCTGACGGCCGCCCGGCGGGGCTGATCGAGGTGCCGGATCGCGGCATCATCCGTCATGTCCTGTCGGATGCATCGATGCGGATGCTGGCCTTCGGGCCGGTCGCGATAAAAACCGACGCCGCCCGCACCTATTTCGGCCACAACGACACGCACTTTTCCTTCCTTCGCCACCTCAGAAAGAACGACGTTGTTCTGGTGACCGGCGACGACCGTGTCAGACGGTCCTACAAGGTCACTGATATGAGGGTTGCGGAGGAAGATGCGATTCGTCTCCCGCTCGACGAAACCGATGCGGAAGACCGGGTCGTGCTGATTACCTGCTACCCGTTCGACGCCAGTGTTTCCCACTCTTCACAGCGATATGTCGTGACGGCGATGGCGATGCAGGAATGAATGCCCTATATAAGATCGTATGAACAGCACGGTCGGTATCCTGAACCATCCCCTCGCCGAGGTGATGAAAAATCCGAATGC
>CAYGSU010000027.1:8597-36379 GCA_964352715.1 uncultured Flavobacteriaceae bacterium
CTCGCGCCGAACAAGACGCTTGCCGCGCAGCTCTACGGCGAGATGAAAAGCTTCTTTCCCGATAACGCTGTCGAATATTTCGTGTCCTATTACGATTACTACCAGCCGGAAGCCTATGTGCCACGGTCGGACACTTACATCGAAAAGGAATCGTCGATCAACGAACAGATCGACCGTATGCGTCATGCCGCGACCCGATCGCTGCTGGAACGCGACGATGTGATACTGGTTGCGTCGGTGTCGTGTATCTACGGCATTGGCTCGGTTGAATCCTACAGCAAGATGGTGATTGAGCTTAAGGTCGGACAACGGATCGATCTGCGTGATCTGATGCGCAAGCTCAGCGATCTGCAATACAGGCGAAACGACAACAATTTCACGCGCGGCACTTTCCGGGTACGCGGCGATAACTTTGAAATGTTCCCGGCGCACCAGGAAGACCGGGCCTGGCGGATTTCGTTTTTCGGCGACGAGATCGAGGCAATCCATGAATTCGACCCGCTGACCGGTGAGAAGATCGCCGTGCTGGAAAGCGTGAAGGCCTATGCCAACAGTCACTATGTGACGCCACGCCCGACGCTGAATCAGGCATCCGAACTCATCAAGATCGAGCTGAAGCAGCGGCTGGCGGAATACGACAAGCACGGCAGGGTGCTGGAAGCCCAGCGGCTGGAACAGCGAACAACCTTCGATCTGGAGATGATCGCCGCGACCGGTGCCTGCGCCGGCATCGAGAACTACTCGCGGTTTCTCACCGGGCGCGCGCCCGGCGAACCACCGCCGACCCTGTTCGAGTACTTGCCCGACCACGCTCTGCTGTTCATCGACGAAAGCCATGTGACCGTGCCGCAGATCGGCGGCATGTTCAGGGGTGACTATGCGCGCAAATCGACGCTGGCCGAATACGGATTCCGCCTGCCATCCTGCGTCGACAACCGGCCGTTACGGTTCGAGGAATGGGATGCGATGCGGCCGCAGACCGTTTTCGTTTCGGCGACGCCCGGCCCGTGGGAAATGGAACGCACCGGCGGCGTCTTCGTTGAGCAGGTGGTCCGTCCGACCGGGTTGATCGATCCGGTCTGTCTGATCCGCCCGACTGAAAACCAGGTTGACGACCTGCTGGACGAAAGCCGGAAATGTGCAGAACTGAACCAGCGGGTGCTTGTCACGACGCTGACCAAGCGGATGGCCGAGGATCTTACCGAATACATGACCGAGGCCGGTTTGCGGGTGCGCTACCTGCATTCGGATATCGATACGCTGGAGCGGATCGAAATCATCCGTGACCTTCGGCTTGGCGCGTTCGACATTCTGGTCGGCATCAACCTGCTGCGCGAAGGGCTGGATATTCCCGAATGCGCGCTGGTCGCTATTCTGGATGCCGACAAGGAAGGGTTCCTGCGGTCAAAAACCTCGCTGGTGCAGACCATCGGCCGGGCGGCGCGGAATATCGACGGGCGGGTCATTCTGTATGCCGACCGGATGACGGACTCTCTGGATTACGCGATCAAGGAAACCGATCGTCGTCGTGAACGCCAACAGGCCTACAATGTGAAACACGGCATCACGCCGGAAAGTGTGCGGAAGGATATCTCGAACATCCTTCAAAGCGTCTACGAACAGGACCGGGTGACCGTGCATCTGGGCGAGGAAGGCGCAGCCAATCTGGTCGGGGTCGACCTGAAGACGTATATCCGCGACCTGGAAGCGAAAATGAAGGCGGCGGCGGCAGATCTGGAATTCGAAACCGCCGCGCGTTGTCGCGATGAAATCAAGCGGCTGGAAGCCTTCGACCTCGACATGCCGGCCTCCGCCGCGCCACTGAACCCCGATATTGCCGCCAGCCTGCTCAACGCACCGAAAGACGCGATCCCGAAAGGCCGAAAGGGCCGCGGCAAGTCGCGCGGCAAACGGCGCTAGGCAGGAAAGCGAACCGATGCCTGTCGCCCTTGTTACCGGAGCCGCAAAACGGATCGGCCGTCATCTGGCCCTCGCCATGGCTGGCGAAGGGTATGATGTCGCGGTTCACTACGGCGGATCGAAAGAACAGGCGGAAGAGACGGTGGCGCTGATCAGCCGGCAGGGTAGGAAGGCCGCTGCCTTCCAGGCAGACCTTGCCGATGTCGCAGCGCTGGACGCCATGATGGCCGGCGTCATAGATACGCTTGGCCCGGTCGAGTGCCTGATCAACAGCGCTTCGGCTTTCGAATACGATACCCATGACGACTGGACGGTCGAACGGTTCGACTGGCTTCAGGCGGTCAACCTGCGGGCGCCGCTGTATCTGGCGCAGCGCATGATGCGCGATCTTCCTGACGACAGGACGGCGCTTGTGGTCAACCTGCTCGATCAGAAACTGTTCAATCTCAATCCCGATTTCTTTTCCTACACGATCAGCAAGATGGGCCTGAAGGAAGCGACGCCGCTGATGGCGCAGGCGATGGCGCCGCGCTGCCGGGTCAATGGCATTGCGCCCGGCCTGACCCTGCGCAGCGGCGACCAGACCGACAGCGAGTTCGCTGCGGTGCATGACAGTATGCCGCTGGGCCGCGGCACAAACCCGGATGACATTGCCGATGCTTTGCGCTATTTGCTGCACGCTGGCGCGGTGACGGGGGCGATTATTCCCGTCGATTGCGGCCAGCGACTGAAATCGATGGACCGGGACATCATGTTTGTGGAAACCGGCCCGAAGCCATCATCTGACGCGTAAGGGGGCCGTTGTGCCGGACGATCTCGATATGATTCACGACGCCGTATCACGGCGCATCTCGACGGACGGTGAATGCCGTCGGATATTTCTGCGCAATCTCGTCGTGAACGTGAATATCGGCATTCATCCGCATGAGATCGGCAAGACCCAGCGCGTCAACATTGATGTCGATCTGTACCTCGTGCCACCGAGCACCCCGCTGAATGACGATATCGACAATGTGCTCAACTACGATTTCGTAACCGAGGAAGTCGAGAATCTGACCGCCGACCGGCACATCAATCTTCAGGAAACCCTGGTGGAAGAACTGGTCGAAGCCTGTCTGCGACACCGGGTGGTCTGGGGCGTGCGCGTGGCGATCAGCAAGCTAGATGTTTACGAAAATTGTGGAGCAATCGGTTACGAGATTTTCCGGACCAGAACGGTCTAGGTTGCCGCGATCCTATTGATTTATCAGTGCTCTTTCCGGCCGCTCGAATAAATTACCGGAAAGGATAGAAAACCGGTAAATTGCACTTGACTTGTGCACAGGGGCGGTTCCGCGACCGCTTGTTATTGTTTTGAAACAATTTTGTAGCTTTCGTCATCCAATCTTCATCTGCAATTAGAGACTTATTGTTTTATATCAATGGCTTGCCGTTGTTGCATAAAATTTAGGCAATGGGGTCTAATCCGCAGAATCGCAAGGCTGAAAGGTTTCTGTTACCAGTTCGCCCCCAGACTTATCCACAGATTTGGTGGATAGACGGATGAAGCGAACACAAATCGTTGAAATTGCTCGCCAATCATCCGTCGCGGACTGACTGTCGGCGTCGGATGGCACGGCGGAGCTGCCGGAGAATCGGACGTACGAAACGGAATATGGCATTTGACCTGATGTACACCACTCGCCAGATTCCAGATCAAACATAAGAGTTCCGGGAACGCTATGGAAACGACTGACACCGAAGCCGATCGTCCGACTGTCGGCGAAAGCGTCCGCAGCGGCGCCGAGACGATCGCCGGCTATCTGCCGACGCTCAGCCTCGGCCCGGGCGTCTACAGGATGCTGAACGCCGGGGGCGACATCCTGTATGTCGGCAAGGCCCGCAGCCTGCGCAAACGGGTGCAGTCCTACGCGCATCCGGCGCGCCAGCCGATCCGCATCCAGCGGATGGTCGCGGAAACCGCGTCGATGGAATTCGTTCATACCCATACCGAGGTCGAAGCGCTGCTGCTTGAATCGAACATGATCAAGCAGCTTCGGCCGCGCTACAATGTGCTGCTGCGCGACGACAAGACCTTCCCGGATATTCTGATCCGCGCTGACCATCCGTTTCCGCAGATCGTCAAGCACCGGGGCGCGCGCAAGGCTAAAGGCGACTATTTCGGGCCGTTCGCCTCGGCCGGCAGCGTCAACCGCACCATCACCGCCCTGCAGAAGACGTTCCTGCTGCGCAACTGCACGGATTCGGTTTTTGCGAACCGTACGCGCCCCTGCCTGCAATACCAGATCAAGCGCTGTTCCGCGCCCTGCGTCGAACGGATCGGCGAGGCTGATTATGCCGACACGGTCGAACAGGCCAAAGCCTTCCTGGCAGGCCGCAGCCGCGAAGTTCAGGAAAAGCTGGCGGGTGAAATGGAAAAGGCGTCCGAAGCGCTGGACTTCGAGCGCGCGGCATCCTTGCGTGACCGTATTCGCGCGATGACCCAGTTGCAGGCCCATCAGGATATCAATGTCGAGGGCGTCGACGATGCCGACGTGATGGCCATCCACCAGAAGGGCGGTCAGTCCTGTGTGCAGGTTTTCTTCTTTCGCGGTGGCCGCAACAACGGTAACCGGTCGTATTTTCCGAGCCATGACAGAACAACGGAGCCGGAGGAAATTCTGGCCGCTTTCATCGGTCAGTTCTACGACAACCGGCAACCGCCAAAGACGATCATGGTCAACATCAACCCGACGGAACGGGCCTTGCTTGAAGAAGCGATGACGGTGCGGGCGGAACGCAAGGTATCGATTGCCCGGCCGCAACGCGGTTCCAAGCGGCAATTGATGGAACAGGCGGAAAACAATGCGCGCGAGGCGCTGGGGAGGCGGCTCGCAGAAAGCGCCAGCCAGCGCCGGCTGCTGGACGGGCTGGCCGAGCGCCTGAAACTGGACACGGTGCTGGAACGCATCGAGGTCTACGACAACTCGCATATCGCCGGGCGCAACGCCGTCGGCGGCATGATCGTCGCCGGGCCGGAAGGCTTCATGAAAAGCGCCTACCGGAAATTCAACATCAAGACGCCCGCCCCGGCGGCGGAAGGTGCGCCGTCGGAAATTCGCGGCGGCGATGATTTCGCAATGATGCACGAGGTGCTGACCCGGCGCTTTACCCGCGCCCTGAAGGAAGACCCGGATCGCGACCAGGGGCAATGGCCCGATCTGGTGATCGTCGATGGCGGCAAGGGACAGCTTGGCATCGCTCAGGAGGTGTTCGACGAGCTCGGTATCGACGATGTCGCCCTGCTGGGGGTCGCCAAGGGGCCGGAACGCGAAGCCGGTCGCGAACGCCTGCATCTGCCCGGCAAGCCTGACTTCATGCTCGAACCGCGCGACCCTGTTCTGTACTTCCTGCAGCGCTTGCGCGACGAGGCACACCGCTTTGCCATCGGCGCACACCGGACCAAGCGCGCGAAAGCCGCCGGGTCGTCGCCGCTGGATGATGTGCCGGGCATCGGCGCGAAACGGAAGAAGGCGTTGTTGCTGCATTTCGGCTCGGCAAAGGCGGTCGCACGTGCCGGGCTGCAGGACCTGGAAGCCGTCGACGGTGTTTCGGAAGCTGTGGCGCAGAAGATATACGATTTCTTTCATACCGAGGCGAACTAGGCTTTTGACCGGTAGCACCGATCGACAAGGACTCGGGACAGCAACCAGACTCGGGCGCTGAATTGTGTTACGGATCATGTCCGACCGAAAACAGGATTTTTGGACTGGCAGATCCGCCCTTTACGCTGCCTTAATTTTATCGTCTTTTCCGGCTATACTTTCCCTGCCCACAAAAACAGGACTCTGATCATTTCTATTATTCCGCAGCATGACGCCAAGGCGTCCGCTCACGCCCTTTCGAAAACCGACCAAGAGACGCCACGTGACTACGACCCAACCTGGTTGACTCTGGCCCGACGGCATGCGCGGCCGGGCGCCTGGCGCAGCGCGTCTCAATTGTTGGTCACCGTGGTGTTGCTGGTGGGACTGTGGATAGCCATGCTGCTTGTCGTCGACGAAGCCTATTGGGCGACGCTGCTGCTGGCTGTGCCTGTCGCCGGGCTTACGGTGCGGCTCTTCATCATTCAGCACGATTGCGGGCACCGTTCGTATTTCAAGTCCCGCCGGCTGAATGATCTGGTCGGAACGCTGATCGGGATTGTGACCCTGACGCCACATGAATACTGGCGCAGGACCCACAATATTCATCACGCCACGAACGGCAATCTGGAGAAACGCGGCATTGGCGATATCAGCGTCCTCACTGTCGCTGAATATACCGCGCTGCCGGGCTGGAAACGTCTGGCCTACCGCCTGTATCGCATGCCTTTGGTCATGATGGGAATCGGGCCGATCTACCTGTTTTGCCTCAAATACCGGTTTCCGCTGGATCTGGTTCGACGGCGCCCCACATTGCTGATCGGCATCATGGGCACCAATCTTGGCATAGCCGGCTCACTGGTCGCGCTAGGGTTGAGTTTTGGCTTTGTCGATGTGCTGATGGTGCAGCTGCCTGTTGTCGTGCTGTCTTCGACCGCCGGTGTCTGGCTGTTTTATGTTCAGCACCAGTTCGAACACACATACTGGCGCAACGAAAACGAATGGAGCCACAACGAAGCCGCCGTGATGGCCAGCAGCTACTACGATCTGCCGCAACCGCTGCGCTGGTTTTCAGGCGATATCGGAATCCATCATATTCATCACCTGTCTGCGCGAATTCCGAACTATCGCCTTGGCGCCTGTCTGGCCGATATTCCCGACCTCCAGACCCACAACCGCATCGGACTGCGTGACAGTCTTGCCTGTCTCCGCCTCGCGCTCTGGGACGAAGATCAGCAACGCCTGATTTCGTTCAAGACCCTGCGCCGGGCGCGCGTGACCTGACCTTTGGAGTAATCATGAACAATAAAAACGCCATCCATAACATGGCCCTGTATTGCGACTTCGAAAACGTCGCCCTGGGGGTTCGCGATGCACAATACGCGGCCTTCGATATCCAGAAAGTGCTGGAACGGCTGCTGCTCAAGGGCAGTATCGTGGTCAAGAAAGCGTATTGCGACTGGGCACGCTACAAGGATTTCAAAGCCCCGATGCACGAGGCCGCCTTCGAGCTGATCGATATTCCGCATGTTCGGATGTCAGGCAAGAATTCCGCCGATATCCGCATGGTCGTCGATGCGCTGGATCTTTGCTACACCAAGGAACATGTCGACACGTTCGTCATCATCAGCGGCGATTCCGATTTTTCCCCGCTGGTCAGCAAGCTGCGGGAAAACAACAAGCTGGTGATCGGTGTTGGCGTCAAGAATTCGACATCCGAATTGCTGACGCAGAACTGCGATGAATTTATCTATTACGACGATCTGGTTCGCGATTCGGAAAGTACGACAAAATCCAAACCCAAGCGGCAGACCGCCAAACCCAAGGCCAAGGCCGACTCAGACTCCGGCGACGGCGACATTGAGTTGCGGCGGGTCGAAGGTCTGGACCTTGTGATGGAGACGGCCGAAGCGCTTTTTCGGGAACGCGACGAGGGAGACACAATTTGGGCGTCCATGCTCAAGCAGGCTATGAAGCGTCGCAAGCCAGGCTTCAATGAAACGTATCACGGGTTTAAAACCTTCAAGCAAATGCTGGAAGAAGCCGAGAAGCGCGGGCTTCTGGAACTGGATAGTGGCGGCAATACCGGCGGTAACACCATTATTAACCTGGTGAACGACGAATAGAGACGTCAGCAGGGGCTTTGCCCTCTCATATCGGTGGCTTCAGTCGCATCTGCAGCGTCGCAGACCCAACCGAACAGATGGCCTTCCCCCTCAATGAGGCGCAAGGCGGCGTCGTGCAGATCCGGTTCGCTCGCCGCGCAGCAATCGGCGACGGTCAGGCACCAGTAGCCAAGATCGACAGCGTCTCGCAGGGTTGAATGGACGCAGCACTGGGTGGTTACCCCGCACAGGATCAGATGGTCGATACCGGCTGCCGAGAATTGTTCATGCAGACCTGTATCGTGGAAGGCGCTGAAGCCGGCCTTGTCGATGACTGTTTCACCGGCAAGCGGCGTCAGGGCGTCGAGAAAGTCGTGACCCGGTTCGCCGCGGATCAGAAACCGCCCGAGCGGTCCATCGCGTCCGACATAGTCCAGCGACCGGCGGTAGGCCGATACGTCGCTCATGTCGGGAAGATATCCTTCGCGTGTATGGATCACAGTGCAGCCGTTGTCGCGGGCCCAGGCGGTCAGTGACGCGACACGCGGTACGATATCCAGCATCGCACTGCCGTCACCGGTGAAAAAATCCTTCTGCATGTCGATCACAACCAGCGCGGTTGTCGCCGGATTTATTGCGAAAGCACGACCACTTCGGCAGGAGATTGTCAATTCAGGCATGGGCTGGAGTCACCGTTGCTGGATGGGCCAAAAGGCCGGTGTCAAACATAAGCACCGGCCTTTTGGTTTCGCAACGGTCAGCCCTGATTGATGGCTATTTTCTTCGGGGCCGGCTTGCTCGGCTTGGTTTTTGCAACCTTTATCGTCAGAACGCCGTCCTTGTGGGTGGCGGCAATCCCATCTTCATCCGCATCTGTCGGCAGACGGAAACTGCGTCGAAAACTGCCGTAGGTCCGTTCTGAAAAGTAGAAGCTTTTGCCGGATTCTTCATGGCTTGATTTCTTTTCGCCGGTCACCACCAGCCGGTGGTCATGCGCTTCGATTGAAATGTCATCTTCGCTCACGCCAGGCAGTTCCAGATTGATTTCATAGAAGTCATCGGATGCAGCTGCGTCCGAGCTTGGCGAGAAGAATTCGGCTACCTGCTGGCCGAACTGTTGCACCGGGCGGTAGAAGGTGGACCACCAATCCGCCGGATTAGAGGCAATGTCGGATTTTTCAACCATCTCTTTAGCTCCTTTTCTACAGATATTATGTGCAGCGAATTGCTGCGCGTAGAAGGGATGTAGGTAGGTTCAGTCGCCGTTTTCAGAGGCCTGCCGAGAGTTTTGATCCATGTCAGATGTTGAAATCACGGATTAGTTAGGCCTGTGACGGCGGACATAGTCCGGCCTGAAAGTGCCATGCGATAAACAGGTCATGATTGAATATCTGACAGATGCCGAGGCCCCTCTTTCGAAAGGGTGTTCGATGACCGAAGACACGGAGGATAGACGCCTTTTCGCTCGCTATCGCGCCAAATCCCCGGCGTATATGGTGTTCAACAATCAGGAACTGCCCTGCTGCGTTCTGGATGTTTCCGCCGGGGGCGTGCAGATCAAGGCCGACCGGTTGCCGGCGCCCGGTGACAGCGTTGTCCTGCGGTTCGGTACGATCGGCGAGGTGTCCGCCACTGTCGCCTGGCAGCATGGTGACCGTTGTGGCCTGCAATTCACCGACGACGAGGTTGCCGTCAGTGAATTGGTGATGGCGCTCGCGATTTACGGTTAGATCAGGATTCAGCAATTCCCGGCCTCGGTGCCGCTGCCCGTTGTTCTTCGCCGCCGTCAGGAGTAAAACGACCGGAGTCGTATCCATCTCTGGAGCAACCGGTGATAACATCCCTGCCGAACCTCCTTACATTATCGCGGATTCTGGTGATTCCCGTGATCGTTGCGCTGCTGTTCTGGCAGGATCCGCTGGCGCGGTGGATTGCGTTCGGCCTGTTTTCCTTCGCAGCCATTACCGACTTTTTTGATGGCTATGCCGCGCGGCAGATGAATCAGATGTCGCTTCTGGGCCGGTTTCTCGACCCCATCGCCGACAAGCTGCTGGTTGCGGCAATCATTCTCATGCTGGTCGCGACAGGCGATTTGAGCAGCCTGCATGTGATACCGGCGCTGATCATCCTGGGGCGTGAGATTCTTGTGTCGGGTCTGCGCGAGTTTCTGGCCCAGTTGAGGGTCGGCATGCCGGTCAGCCGTCTGGCCAAATACAAGACGACCCTGCAATTGCTTGCTCTGGGTTTCCTGATTGTTGGCGATGCCGGTCCGGCTTTCCTGCCGGTGCATGATATCGGCCTGTGTGCTATCTGGCTGGCAGCGTTGCTGACGCTGGTGACCGGTCTGGACTACCTGCGTGCAAGCCTGCAGCATATGACGGAAGACAAACCCGCCGAATAGAAATGACGGTGCGGCTGACAAGGTTGATGATCTGATGAAAATGCTGGGACTGGCCGGATGGAGTGGCAGCGGCAAGACGACCCTTGTCTGCAAGCTGATACCTGAACTGACCCGGCGCGGCGTGACGGTTTCAACCATCAAGCATGCGCACCACAAGTTCGATATCGACAGACCCGGCAAGGATTCCTATGAACACCGCGCCGCCGGGGCATCTCAGGTTCTTGTATCCTCTGCCAATAGATGGGCGCTGATGACGGAACTGCGCGGTGCGCCGGAACCGGGCCTGAAGGATCTGATTGCGGAAATGGCGCCGGTCGATCTGCTGCTGGTTGAAGGCTTCAAGAAGGAAACACATCGGAAGCTTGAGATTTATCGTCCATCGGTCGGCAAGCCAATGCTGCACCCGGACGACCCGGCCATCCTCGGCATTGCCAGTGATGAAATCTTGCCGGCGGTCGCGGTCCCGGTGATCGACCTGAACGACATTGCAGCGGTGGCCGACTTTGTGCTGACGCATGCGGAGAGCGGCTTTGGCGCAGCTCAGTGACGATTGCTTTGCCTTTGACGGGCCGCTGATGCCGTTGGACGAGGCGCTGACGCGGCTCGACAAGGTTATGACGGCGACGGTCGGCCACGAGATCTGCCCGCTTGACCGGGTGGTCGGCCGTTTCGCCTCGGCTTCGCTCGCAGCCAAACGGAACGTACCCCCCTATGCGAATTCCGCCGTTGACGGTTATGCCGTCGCTTTCTCATCCCTGAATGCTGACCGGGATACGGTTCTGCCGGTGATCGGAAGGGTCGCTGCCGGGCACCCGCTGGGACGGCCTGTGCAGCCGGGGGAAGCTGCACGGATATTCACCGGCGCGCCGCTGCCGGACGGGGTCGATACGGTGATGATGCAGGAAGACTGTACCGTCGAGGGTGATTCGGTCCGGCTGCGCCCCGGCATCAAAAAAGGATCGAACGCACGCGAAGCCGGCGAGGATGTTGCCGTGGGCACGACGATCCTGACCGATGGACAAGCCGTGACGCCGCAGGCGCTCGCCCAGGCGGCGGCGCAGGGTCTGACCGAAATACCGGTCTACGCGCCCTTGCGTGTCGCCGTGTTCTCTACAGGCGACGAGGTTGCCGAGCCGGGTGAGGCTGCGGAACCGGGCCAGCTATATGATTCCAACCGGCACATGATCATGGCGTCGTTACGGGCAATGGGCTGCACGGTGATCGACCATGGCATCATTCGCGATGATGCCGCCAGAATTGCCGGCACGATATCATCGGTAGCGCGTCAAGCCGATGTCATCATCTCTACCGGCGGCATGTCGACCGGCGAGGAAGACCATGTCCGTGCTGCAATAGAAACGCTCGGACGGGTGGATTTCTGGCGTCTGGCGATCAAGCCGGGCCGGCCGGTAGGCCTCGGCCTGATTCAGGAAAGCGGCCGCACGGTGCCACTGATCGGCTTGCCGGGAAACCCGGTCGCCGCCTTCACGACATTTACGGTGCTGGCGCGACCGCTGCTGCTGCGGTTGGCCGGTGCGGCCACGGTTACGGCGCCTCGTTACCGGGCGATTGCCGATTTCGACTACAGGAAAAAGAAGGACCGGCGCGAATTTGTCAGGACCGTTCTGACCGGAAACGATGCGGCTTCAGGTCTGCCGCTGCTCGCCAAACACGGGCGCGGCGGGGCAGGAATGCTGTCGTCGCTGGTGGGTGCGACCGGCTTTGCGGAACTGCCGGAAGACCTGACGCAACTGGAAAGAGGGGCTGTGGTTGACTATCTTCCCTTTTAGGAACCTGCCTAGATTGCAGGGATAAGCCGGAGCCGAACAACCACACGCGGGGTAAAGCCATGAAACTGATGTACTTCGCCTGGATGCGCCAGCGCATCGGAACCGGTCAGGAAGATGTTTCCCTGCCGGATGACGTAGCGACGACGTCGGATCTGATCGACTGGCTGACCAGCCGGGGCGGTGGATATGCCGAAGCGTTCAAGGACAGGGCGGCGATCAAGATCGCCGTCGATCAGGAATTCGCCGGGTTCGAAACACCGGTTCGCGATGCCGGCGAGGTCGCGTTCTTTCCGCCGGTCACCGGCGGCTAGAGATCAGGCGGGAGGCCCGGATGAGCGTTCGCGTCCAGCAGGAAGAATTCGATGCCGGCGCCGAAATGGCGGCGCTGTCGCGTGGCCGGACGGATATCGGCGGGGTGTGCTGTTTCACCGGGCTGGTCCGCGACCTCAATGAAGGGACCGGGGTGTCGGCGCTGACGCTGGAACACTATCCCGGCATGACGGAAAAGATGCTGGCCCGCATAGAACAGGATGCGCGGGCGCGCTGGCCGCTTCTCGACTGTCTGATCATTCATCGCTTTGGGAAAATGGAGCCGGGCGAACCGATCGTGCTGGTAGCCGCAGCATCAAGTCATCGCCATGCCGCGTTCGAGGCCTGCGCTTTTGTGATGGATTATCTAAAAACCGAAGCGCCCTTCTGGAAGGTGGAAGATACCGGCGATGGCGCGCGCTGGGTCGATTCCCGAGACAGTGATTCGGCGGCTGCCGCCCGCTGGCAGGCGCAACCGCCGAAATCCTGATTGTCAGTCGCTGACGCCGGTCAGCCGACGCTGACCTTGCGGGCCGCTTCCGTTGGGCGGCGCACTTCAGCATCATACGCCTTGATCATTTTCTGGCAGACTTCACCCGGCGTGAACGTGTAGTCGCCAATGCTGGCGATGGGCGTTACTTCAACCGCCGTGCCTGTCAGAAACGCTTCATCTGCCTTGCTCATTTCTTCCGGCTCGATATGCCGTTCGATCACCTCTAAGCCCTGCGCCTTTGCCAGATCGATGGCGGTTCGCCGGGTGATCCCGTTGAGGAAACAATCCGGCGTCGGCGTGTGAAGCTTGCCGTCGATCAGGAAAAAGATGTTGGCGCCCGTCGCTTCGGCGACAAAACCGCGATAGTCCAGCATCAGGGCGTCGTTGTAGCCTGCGGCTTCGGCCTTGTGCTTTGACAGGGTGCAGATCATGTACAGGCCCGCCGCCTTGCTGTCGGTCGGGGCTGTATTCGGGGCCGGGCGACGCCAGTCCGAAATCATCATCTTCAGACCCTTCATCTTCGCTTCCGGGCTGAAATAGGCCGGCCATTCCCAGGCGGCAATGGCGACGTTGATCTTGTTTGCCTGTCCGGACACACCCATCATTTCCGACCCGCGCCAGGCGATCGGACGGACATAGCCGTCGACAATGCTGTTCGCCTGCATCACGTCGTAGCAGGCCGCATCGATTTGTTCGATCGTGTAGGGGATCGAGAAATCCAGGATCTCTGCAGACTTGAACAGACGCTCGGTATGTTCGGTCAGCTTGAAGATCGATCCGCCATAGGCCCGCTCGCCTTCGAAGACGGCAGAGGCATAGTGCAACCCGTGAGTCAGGACATGCACCTTGGCGTCACGCCAGGGCGTGAGACTGCCGTTGTACCATATCATTCCGTCGCGATCGTCAAAGGGGATCAAAGCCATGGTAAACCATCCTCATGGATATTAAGATTCGGTCGTGGTTCGTGACTGCTGCAGTCATAAACCGGGTTAGGGTAACAAATGCTTCCGTTTATCGTTGCAAAAGACACATTATGACGTGGCCGGTTGCGAGTTTGATGTATCATTGCGAGGCAAATAAGTCAACATGGCTGACATAAATTCTCTGAAACCGACGCCAGCGCCATCAGATGGTTCTGTTTCACGTGGATCAACGGGCACGAAACCCGGCGCCAACCCCTTGTTTTTGCGGGAAGAAGAGCTGCGCCAGGCAATTGAATTGCTGTTCTTCGCGTATCGGGATTTCATTAGCGAACCGGATCGTATTCTCGCCGAAAAGGGGTTTGGACGCGCGCATCATCGGGTAATTTATTTTGTGGGCCGAAATCCGGGCATTACCGTATCTGACCTGCTGTCGATTCTGCAGATCACCAAACAGAGCCTAAGCCGTGTTCTGGGTCAACTGGTGGAGGATGGGTACATCAGCCAGAAAAAAGGCGAAAAGGACGGTCGCCAGCGGTTGCTGAGCCTGACCCCGCAAGGCAAGGAAATGGAAAACCTGCTGACCGAAGACCAGCGCCAGCGGATCGCCCGCGCCTATCGCGAAGCCGGGCCGGAAGCCGTGGAAGGCTGGCGGACGGTGATGATCGGTCTGATGTCCGACGACCGTGACCGTGAGCGGTTTGAACGCTCGCCGCGCCGATAACACGGAAACATCCGATGAATCCGGAAACCCACATTCTTGTCGTCGATGACGATGTCAGGCTGCGCGAGCTGCTGAAACGGTATCTGACGGCCGAAGGGTTTCGCATCACCACGGCCGCCGATGCGCAGGAAGCGCGCAGCCGGTTGAAGGCCTACCAGTTCGACCTGCTGATCCTGGATGTCATGATGCCGGGCGAAAGCGGCCTGGACCTGACGCGTGATCTGCGCCGGCAGAACAAGGTGCCGATCCTGATGCTGACGGCAATGGGGCAGACAGAAGCGCGCATCAGCGGGCTTGAGGCCGGCGCCGACGACTACCTGTCAAAGCCGTTCGAACCGCGCGAGCTGGTGCTGCGCATCCAGTCGATCCTGCGGCGGCTGCCGGAACAGGGGGCTGTGCTTGTAGAATCCATTGTCAGGCTTGGCGATCACGTCTTCGATGTCGAACGCCAGGTTCTATCCGTCGGCGATGCGCCTGTGCGGCTGACCACGACGGAAGCGGCGCTGCTGTCGGCTCTGGCGCGCCAGCCGGGTGAGGTGATGAGCCGCGAGGAACTCGCTGAAAGATGCAAGCTGAGCGGTCAGGACAGAACCATCGACGTGCAGGTCACTCGATTGCGGCGGAAGATCGAGGCCGATCCGAGGACCCCGCAATTTCTGCATACGGTGCGCGGACGCGGTTACGTCCTGCGTCCGACATGACGGACTGACCGATGCGGCTGCGCGTTTACATCAAGAAGGTTCTGCCCCGCACGCTCTATGGAAGGGCGCTGCTGATTATCGTCATGCCGCTTATTCTGCTGCAGATCGTGTCGACCTGGATCTTCTATGATCGGCACTGGGACACCATCACCTGGCGGCTTGCGACATCAATCAGCGGCGATATCGCAATGGTGATCGACCAGATCAGGCGCGATCCGGAAAGCATGCCTGTCGTTTTCGAGTCGGCGAAGCGGGCGATGGATCTGACCATGCTGTATCGTCCGGGCGAAATTCTGCCGAATGAAGAGGTCGATGCAAACGGATTGCTCGACCGGCTGCTTGTCGGCGCGATGATTGAGCGGGTGAACAAGCCGTTCCGTATCGATTCCTCGTCTTTCACCGAAGAAGTCATTATCGACGTGCAGCTTGCCGACGGCATCCTGACGGTGATTGTGCCGGGGCGCCGGGTGTTCAGCTCGACGACCTATATTTTCATCATGTGGATGGTCGGAACATCGCTGGTGCTGTTTGCCGTTGCATCGATTTTCATGCGCAATCAGGTGCGGCCGATCCGCCGGCTGGCCAGGGCGGTCGACAGTTTCGGCAAGGGGCGGGATACGGAATCGGACTTCAAGCCGGAAGGCGCGACCGAAGTGCGGCAGGCCGCGCAGGCTTTCAACCTGATGAGCCAGCGCATCCGCCGTCAGATCCGGCAGCGTACCGATATGCTGTCCGGTGTCAGTCATGATCTTCGGACACCGCTAACCCGGATGAAGCTTCAGCTCGCCATGCTGGACAAAAGCCCTGAAATCGATGAGCTGGGCGATAATGTTCAGGAAATGGAGAAAATGATCGACGGCTACCTGACCTTCGCGCGCGGTGAGGGCGGGGAAAAGTCAGTAGAAACAGACCTGACTGATCTGGTGTCCGATCTTGCCGACCAGTGGCGTCGCAACGGTCTGGTGATCGATCACCACAGCGAAGGCCGCATCGTCACCTGGCTGAAGCCCGAGGGCTTCCGGAGATGCCTCGACAATCTGCTGGCGAATGCCCGCCGCTATGCCGATCACGTCTGGGTGCAGGTCGGGCGCAGGGGCGAGCGGATTGAAGTGGTGATCGACGACGACGGGCCGGGCATTCCGGCGGAGGAACGGGAAAACGCGTTCCGTCCGTTCTACCGGCTGGACCGGTCGCGCAATCCCGATACCGGCGGAACCGGGCTGGGGCTTGCGATCGCCCGTGATATCGTGCGGGTGCATGGCGGCGATATCCTGCTGGAGGAATCGCCGCATGGCGGGTTGCGGGTTCGGGTCGGGCTGCCGGTCTAGGCTGTCGCCGACATATTGGTCACATCAGGCGTTGGCCGTTTTCAACCTTGTGGTCGGGGCCGACCAGAACGACCCCGCCATCGGAGTCCATGAATCCCAGCACCAGACATTCTGACATGAACCGGCCGATCTGTTTGGCGGGAAAGTTCACCACGGCGGCAACCTGCTTGCCCGGCAGGGTTTCGGGCGTGTAGTGCGCCGTGACCTGGGCCGAGGTTTTCCGCTCGCCGATCTCGCTGCCGAAATCGATCCACATCTTGATCGCCGGCTTGCGCGCTTCCGGGTATGGTTCGGCCCGCACGACCGTGCCGACACGAATATCGACAGCCTGGAAATCGTCATAGGTGATCGTTTTGTCTTGCGTCATTGTCCGGCCCTTCAAGAATGCTTGCGCGGCGTCTTAGCATCGGGGCCGGGAATAAAAAAGATAGGGCCGCCCGAACAAGGGGCGGCCCGCATCCTTCCAAGCTGCTTTCGCGGCTTATTTTTTGATCTTGGCGACCGAAGACTTAACTTCTTCAAGGCTTTCGGTCAGCCGGGCGTTCAGAATTTCGAACGCTTCTGTCTGCGACTTGGCAACCATCTCGCTCAGTTCGCGAAGGTTGGAAACGGCATCGCTGATCGAGCTTTTGACGGCATCGATCTGATCGACAGCGGCTTTTTCAGGCGCTGCTTTCGGATCGACCTTTTTAGCTGCCGTTGCGGCTTCGTCCATAATGCCCTTCATGATTTCGCTCTGGCGCTTGAACACTGCCTGCATGCCTTCAACAGCGGTCTTGTTGGCGGCGGCAATTGCTTCGAAGGTTTTCTTCTGCGAAGCGAAGACATCGCTGATGTCCATGTTCGGCGATTTGTAGGACGCCATGGACGATGCGAAATCGTTGTTCAGGAATGGATTCTTCTGCGCGTCGAAAAACGGATTCTGTTTCGGATCGAGGAACGGATTATTCTTCGGATCGAACATGTTATAGTAGTCAACCATAGTTACCTCCTGGGTTACTGTCTTTGCCCGGATCACCGGCCTGATGATCTCGTTGCATGTTGCGGTGCAATATCTTGCGGTACATATAGCCGCTAATTTTCTAGGGTCAAGTGTTATTGTGCATTGCAACAAAAAATATGTTGCAGCGCATCAAACGCCAGGGTGATGGAGCGCAACGACCCCGGACAACGATCAGGAATGGTTGTGTCCGGTATTTCGGTTGAACGACAGTTCCACAGATTCAAGCCGTCCGAGGTGGCGGTCGAGCGCCGCCATGGTGCGGCTCATATCCGGGCTGTCGTCCTTGAACCATTCCCGCATTGTCAGGGCCCAGACTGCGCCCAATGCCTTGACCCGAAGCATGCCGTGCAGTCCGTCGCTGTCGATTCCGGCAGCGGCCAGCATCCATGCCATTGCCCGCCGAACCCGTAATGCCACGGCCAGACCGGCGGCCGGGTCGAAGGGAAGGTCCCTTAGCACCCGTTCCAGGCCTGCTTTATGTGGTGTCAGGACGTCTAACCGACGCATCAGAACGTCGAACAATCTGTCACGGTGGCTTTCTTCAGCATCTTCCGGCCCGGTGTCGGCCAGTACGGCGCGATCAGCCCTGTCCATCAGCGCCGTCAGGATTTGTGACTTCAGACCGAAGTGCAGCGACAGGTCGCCAAGCGACAGCCCGGCCGCCTCGGCGATCTCGGCCATGCCGACAGACCGCCAGCCACGCTCGGCAAACAGGCCGAATGCGGCATCGATGATATCGTCGCGGGACGGTTTCTTGCTGGCCATAGACTTAATGTGGCGTTGAATTCGGGCAGGTCAACGCCGGACTTGCGGATTTTATGCGGCGATTAGGCTTCGCCCTGGCAATCCAGCAGCGCGGCGCTGATCGCTTCTTCCGGCGTATAGCTGCCCCAAAGAAGGAACTGGAAGGCGGGGAAAAAGCGTTCGCATTCGGCAAGCGCGATATCCATCATGTCTTCCATCTGCTCGACCGACAGCATTTTCAGACCGCGTGTCGGCAGGGTGTGCCGGTAAGTCGGGGTGCCGTCGTCGGAACACAGATCGAAATGACCCATCCACATGCGCTGGTTGATCAGCGCAAGCAGATCGTTAACGCCTCGGCGCTGTTCTTTTGGAATTTTCATGTCGAAGGAACAGGTGAAGTACAGGGCGTGCAGGTCTTCCCGCCAGACAAAGAACAGCCGGTAGTCGCACCACCCGCCTGTCGTCTCTACCACGATCTCGTCATCGTCGGGGCGTTCGAAGGGCCAATCGTTCTCCGTAAACATGGCTTCGAGAACATCGAGCGGATTGTACGTACCGATAACATGTTCACTAAGCATCGTGCTGGTTGTCATCAGAATCCCCCTGCCTTCCGGCCTGTTTTCGGATGGAACCCCTGATCACTTTTATCTCGGCTATATCTTGATGCAGCCGCAAAATGTAGTGATCCGGTTTTCCCCCTACGCAAGCCGTAGATTACAGGACGAGATTCACGCGCCGCAAGTGGCCTTTACAGGCATCTTGCAACCCGTTGAAAAGACTCAAAGTTTGCAAGCCCTTGACTCAGTTTGTGGAATCAGAGTCCGGCGTTTTTTTAACAGGTGATTTGCGGGCGGTCTTTTTGGCCGGTTTTTCGGCCATTTTGGCGAGGGTATTTTCCAGTATTTCGAGGCGGCCGGACAGGTTTTCCTGTTCCTGACGTGCTTTGGCAGCCATCGCCTTGACGGCGTCGAACTCTTCCCGCGTAACAAGGTCCATATCTGCCAGAACGCGTTCCAGCCGCGCCCGGACCATTTGTTCAACCTCATCCTTGACGCCGGACATGGCGCCGGCGGCGCCGTTGGCGACCCGCGCCAGATCGTCAAACAATTTTCCCGTGGTCTGCATTGTCGCCTCCTGCCAAGCCTTGTGTGTTAATATAGGCCAGCGGCCCCGGCTTGCAACGGTTGCCGCGATGGCGGCAGGCTGTTACGACGGCCCAGCAACAGTTCATTGGAGAATTCGCAATATGTACGTTGTCACGGGTGGTGCGGGCTTCATCGGATCGGTTCTTGTCGCGAAACTGGCGGAAGCCGGTCTGGGGCCGATCGTCATCGCCGACCGGTTCGGCAAGGGCGATCAGTGGAAAAACCTTGCAAAGCACCCGGTGGCCGATGTGGTTCCTCCTGAAGACCTGCTGACTTTTCTGCAGGATAACCGCGAGGTGGTGAACGCGGTGTTCCATCTGGGCGCATCGTCGTCGACGACGGAAACGAATGTCGATTTCATCCTTGCCAATAATTTCGGCCTGTCGCGTTCGATCTGGGATTTCTGTACCGATGCGGCGGTTCCGCTGATCTATGCGTCGTCCGCCGCAACCTATGGCAACGGTGCGCTGGGCTTCGTCGACGACAATGACCCGGCGGCGCTGCAAAGGCTGCGGCCGTTGAACCCTTATGGCTGGTCGAAGAAACTGTTCGACGATTTCGCTGTTGCCGAATCGAACGCCGGGCGTCGGCCGCCCTTCTGGGGCGGGTTGAAGTTCTTCAATGTTTACGGCCCGAACGAATACCACAAGGCGGGCCAGCGGTCGGTCGCGGTTCAACTCTATGAGCAGGTTTTCAACGCGGCCCATGTGAAACTGTTCAAGTCGCACAACCCCGACTACAAGGACGGTGGCCAGATGCGCGATTTCGTGTGGGTTGACGATTGCGCGGACGTGATGCTGTGGATGCTTCAGTCTGCTTCCGTCGCCGGCGTCTTCAATTGCGGCACCGGCACGGCGCGCAGTTTCAACGATCTGGCGCATGCGGTGTTCGTGGCGATGGGCAAGGACCCGACCATCGACTATGTCGATACACCGGATCATATCCGCGCCCATTACCAGTACTTCACCGAAGCCGACATGACCAATCTGCGGGATGCCGGTTATGACCGGCCCTTCACGACTCTGGAAAACGGTGTCGGCGCGTATATCCGCGATTATCTTTCAACAGACGATCCGTACAGGTAATCGGTCATGGACGGCGGATACTATGTCCACGATATCGATCCGACCCTGTTCGAGATCGGCCCGGTCGTCATCCGGTGGTATGCGCTTTCCTATATCGCAGGCATACTGATTGGCTGGCGCTACGCCATGACCATGGCCGCAAAAGCGCCCCGGCTTGTTTCACCGGAAGATATCGACGCCTTCATGGTATGGGCTGTCATCGGCATCATCCTCGGCGGACGGTTGGGACAGGTGATTTTTTACCATCCCGGCTATTACATCGATCACCCTGCTGAAATCCTGCAGGTATGGAAAGGCGGCATGGCGTTCCATGGCGGCCTGCTGGGTGTGATCATTGCGATGCTTGTGTTCTGCCGTATCAGAAACCTGCCCCTGTTCGGTTTTACCGATCTGATCGGGCTGGTCGCACCGGTCGGCATCTGCCTCGGCAGACTTGCGAACTTCATCAACGGCGAACACTGGGGCCGGGTCAGTGATGCGCCCTGGGCGGTGATTTTCAGTGCGACCGGTGGCGGTGAGGTGCCGCGCCATCCGAGCCAGCTTTATGAAGCCGCGATGGAAGGTGTGTTGCTCTTCCTTCTGCTGGTCTGGCTGGTCCATGCGAAACGGGCGCTGTGGCGGCCCGGTCTGACAACCGGCGCGTTCCTGACCGGCTATGCTGTCGCGCGAACGGTTGCCGAACTGTTCCGAGAACCTGAAGTGCTGCAGGCGACCCTGCCGTTCGGCACAACCTGGGGCCAATGGCTGTCGCTGCCGATGGCGCTCTATGGCGTCTATCTGATTGCAAGGGCGCTGAAACGGCCGGAAGTCGCCCCGAATCCTGCTGCGCCCGCAGATGAGCGGAGCGATAGAAGATGACCAGGCTGGAGGCGGATCTGAAGCGCCGTATCGAACGGGACGGGCCGATTTCGGTTGCTGAATTCATGGCGCTTGCGTTGGGCCATCCTGAACACGGCTATTATATAAAGCAGGACCCGTTTGGCGCCGCCGGCGATTTCATTACCGCGCCGGAAATCAGCCAGTGTTTCGGCGAGCTGATCGGCGTCTGGGCGGTCGCGGTCTGGCACATGGCCGGTTGCCCCGAATCATTCGTCTTGATCGAGCTTGGGCCGGGGCGAGGTACGCTGATGGCGGATGCCCTGCGCGCTGCGCGCCAGCGTCCTGACTTCCTGCGGGCAGCACAGGTGCATCTGGTCGAAACCAGTCCGGTGTTAAGGCAGGCACAGCAAAAGTCGTTGTCAGGAAGCGGACTGGCTACCCCGCCGGTGTGGCATGACCAGTTGGAATCTGTGCCCGGTGGGCCAGCGATCATCGTCGCCAACGAATTCTTCGACGCTCTGCCGATCCGCCAGATCGTCGCGACAGAGGCAGGATGGCGCGAACGCATGGTCGGGTTGGCCGACGGGGCGCTTACCTTCATGGCTGATGCCAATGCGCCGGATATGACACCATTGGTGCCGGCGCGGCTTCGCGCAGCGGCCCGCACGGGCGATATATTCGAAACATGCCCGGCGGCGCAGGCGGCGATGGAAGGCATGGCCCGGCGGATTGCATCGGACGGGGTCGCGGCCCTGTTTTTCGACTACGGCCACGCGCGGTCGGCGCTGGGTGATACTTTTCAGGCGGTGCATCACCATGAGCCGGTCGATGTCCTGTCGTCGCCCGGCGATGTCGATCTGACCGCGCATGTCGATTTCGATGCCCTTGCCGACAGCGCAGAGCGGTTTGCCAGATGCCACGGCCCGGTAACCCAGCGTGATTTTCTGCGCCGGTTGGGAATTGAAACCCGACGCGACATTCTGGTCGCCAACGCGACACCAAGGCAGGCCGAACGCGTTCGATCCGGTGTGCACCGGTTGACGGCGGAGGATGAAATGGGGACGTTGGTGAAAGTGCTGGCAGTAACGCCGGGTGAAAGTGCAATGCTTCCCGGCTTCGAGGATCTACAGGAATGAACGACGACGACCTTCCCTATCTGACATCGACCGCCTTGTCGGCGGCATCCGGCGTCACCCATGCTTTCTTTACAAGAAAGGGCGGGGTCAGCGGGGGCATCTACACGTCTTTGAACATGGGTTACGGATCGAAGGACAAATCCGAACTGGTCCATGAAAACCGCGGCCGGGCTGCCGCCGTGTTCGGGTTGCAGGCCGATGACCTGATCACCCTGTATCAGGTGCACTCGGCAGACTGCGTAACGGTTGAAGACAATGCCTGGATGCTGGAAGGCGAAGCGCCGAAAGCCGATGCGATGGTGACATCGAAACCCGGTCTTGCCCTGGCTGTCTGCACGGCTGATTGCGCACCGGTGCTGTTTGCTGATCGCAATGGCGGGGTTGTCGGTGCGGCGCATGCGGGGTGGAAGGGCGCCTTTACCGGTGTTCTGGAATCGACGGTCGAGGCAATGGTGAAGCTGGGGTCGAAAAAGCCCGATATCAGCGCGGCGATCGGCCCATGCATCGCGCAGCTCTCCTACGAGGTCGGCCCTGAATTCAAGACCCGGTTTCTGGAACAGTCGCCGTTCAACGAAACTTTCTTCGTGAAGTCCGACCGCAAGGACCATTTCAAGTTCAATCTTGAAGCCTATGCGGCGCATCGGCTGAAAATGGCCGGCGTGAAGACGGTGGACAAATTGACGCGTGATACGCGCGCCGAAGAAGACCTGTTCTTCAGCTATCGCCGGTGCACCCTGCGCGAGGAAGGCGATTACGGCCGACAGATTTCGGCCATTGCGGTGGACGGGTAGGAGCGAACAGACGATGCCCTGGCTGATCCAGATGCTTGCCCTGTTTATCCTGCTGGGCCTGGTGGGCTGCTTTGTTTTCTAGCATCAAGGCAGGCGTGATCGCCGCTGTCCTGTCGGTTCTGGTGGTCGCGGCATGCGGCCCGGTTCCGAAACCGTTCAAGCAGACCGGCACCCAGAAGGTTACATTTGATCTAGCCCGGCCGGAACAGGCGCGGTCGCTCATCGTCGTGCTTCCGGCGCTTGATGATACCGACGCCGCTGACCGGTTGGGTGTTTCGATGCGGCAGGCTTTCGAGGCGGCGGGCATTCCCGTAACCGGCAATACGGATCATCCGGATGCGCCGCTGCTGGTCGGTTCGGCCTGGCCGTCCGGCAACGGGTTGCGGTTGCGCTGGGAACTGTTTGGCACGGACAGCGATTTCAGGGCGGCGTCAGTCGTCGATCCGGTTCCACCGGTTTCAGTCTGGACGGCAGATGACGGCATCACCGATGACATCGCCCGGCGCGCGGTCGCCGATCTTCTGCCGGCATTGCGCCCGGCTGCCGGGCGCCTGGGCGCGCAGGAGGATCCGTCGGTTTTCGTCGAAACCGGTAGCGGGGCGCCGGGCGACGGCGACGCGGCGCTGCAACGGGCGGCCGTGGCGGCGCTGGACCGCGCCGGGGTTGAGCGGACGAATGACAGGGAATCGGCAAGCGTTATTCTGCGCGCCATGGTCAAGGTCGTTACGATCGACGACGAAACAGATGCGGTTCGAATCCGCTGGCTGATGGAAGACCCGGACGGCGCTCTGCTTGGCCGGATGACTCAACAGAATCTTGTTGCGGCCGGAAGCCTGCAGGAACGCTGGGGTCTGGCGGCGTTTGACGCGGCAGAGGCGATTGCCGACCCAGTCGGTGACGTGCTGCTTTCACTGAATCCGAGGGCACCGGCGGCGGAAAGCGATATCGAGTAAGGTGCGGCGTTTACACACCGCACCCGCCTTGTTATAGAGGGCGGCATGTTGGGGATAGGCAAGACGGCAGACGGGTCTTCACGTTCTGTCTTGCCAAATCGGCGATCACTGGGCGGTCAGCAGCCATGAAAATTCTATCAGGCAATTCCAACCGGCCACTGGCCGAAGCGATTTCGGCATATCTCAAAACGCCTCTAACAAAGGCATCGATCCGGCGATTTTCCGATATGGAAATTTTCGTCGAGATTCAGGAAAACGTTCGCGGCGAGGATGTTTTCGTCATCCAGTCGACCAACTACCCGACAAACGACAACCTGATGGAACTGCTGATCATGTTCGACGCCCTGCGGCGTGGATCGGCCAGACGCATCACGGCAGTTATTCCGTACTACGGCTATGCGCGGCAGGATCGAAAGACCGGGCCCCGCACCCCGATCTCGGCCAAGCTGGTCGCGAACCTGATCGAAAAGGCCGGCGCGAACAGAGTTCTGACGATTGACCTGCATTCCGGTCAGATCCAGGGATTTTTCGAAGTCCCGACGGATAACCTGACCGCCCTGCCGGTGCTGCATGAAAGCATTCGAAAGACCGTGGCCGGCGACAAGGACGTCGTTGTCGTGTCGCCCGATGTTGGCGGTGTTGTCCGCGCGCGCGCGCTGGCGAAACGGATAGAAGCCGATCTCGCGATCATCGATAAACGCCGCGAACGGGCAGGCGTATCGGAAGTCATGCACATTATCGGCGAAGTGAAGGGCAAGGCCTGCATCCTGATTGACGATATCGTCGACAGCGCCGGAACCCTCTGCAACGCCGCCGCCGCGTTGAAGAATGAGGGCGCGCACACCGTTCACGGCTATGTCACCCACGGCGTTCTGTCCGGCGGGGCCGTTGCCAAGGTAGCGGCATCGCCGATGGAAAAGCTGGTGGTGACCGATTCCATCATGGCGACGGAGGCGATGCGGGTCAGCGACAGCGTTGTGCAGGTCAGCATCGCACCACTGCTGGCGGAAGCGATCCTGAGGATCTCCGAAGAACGGTCGGTATCGTCGCTGTTGGACTGATCCGGCGCGGTTTCATGCCGGTTGCCGGCGCCGGCAAACCGTCATTCCCTGTTTGACTTAAGGGGCGTCAACCCGTAAAGAAACGCCGCTTTGGTCGTCGGTTTCCGGCGATTTGAGCCCTGCCGTACACCCCTGGAGGACGGCTATCGCAAACGACGGCCGTTTCGCTATGGCGAAGCGGTTCTAACAGAAGGATTTTGTCGGATGAGCGAACAAAGTGAAATTGCCGCTACCAAGCGGGACCGGGCCGGTAAGGGGGCAGCCCGGGCTGTACGTCGCGAGGGACTCGTCCCTGCGGTCGTGTATGGCGAAAACAAGGAACCCTCGATGATTTCCCTGGACCCCCGCATTATCATGAAGGGTCTGGTACAGGGGCATTTTTATAACACCGTCTATTCGATCAATGTCGAGGGCGGCCAGACCGAACGCGTGCTTGCCCGTGATGTGCAGTTCCACCCGGTAACGGACGATCCGTTGCATGTGGACTTTCTGCGCGTCGGCGCCCGCACCCGGATTTCGGTTGCTGTGCCGATCGTGTTCCTGAACGACGAATTGGCGCCCGGTATCAAGGAAGGCGGCAACCTGAGTGTTGTTCGCCACGATATCGATGTCACCTGTGGCGCCGACATCATTCCGGAAGAGATTGAAGTTGACCTGACAGGCATGGAAATCGGCGACACGGTTCGTATGTCCGATGTGAAACTGCCGGAAGGCGTCGAGCCGACCATCACCGACCGCGACTTCATGATCGCCAGTATCGTTGGCCTTTCCGCACTTGAAACCGAAGAAGAGCTTGAGGACGACGAGGCCGAAGGCGAAGAAGGTGAAGAGGGCGAAGAAGGCGAAGACGGCGAAGGCGAAGACGGCGACGAAAAAGACGGCGACGCCGAAGACTGAGCTTAACACGGGGGCGGTTCCATGTTTCTGCTCGTCGGACTCGGCAATCCGGGACCGAAATATCAGAAGAACCGTCACAACATCGGGTTCATGGCGGTGGACGAAATTGTCCGCCGCCATTCCTTTTCGGAATGGCGCAGCCGGTTTCAGGGTCTTGTTTCGGAAGGTCGGCTGAACGGCGAAAAGGTTCTGGCGCTGAAGCCCTTGACCTACATGAACAATTCCGGTCAGTCGGTCGGCGAGGCGATGCGGTTCTTCAAGCTCACGCCCGACGATGTCTATGTCGTGTTTGACGAACTGGATCTTGCGCTCGGCAAGCTGCGGGTCAAACAGGGCGGCGGCACCAGCGGCCATAACGGACTTAAGTCCATCGACGCCCATATCGGCAGGGATTACTGGAAACTGCGGATCGGCATCAGCCATCCCGGTGACAAGGAAAAGGTGCTCGGCCATGTGCTGGGCGACTTCTCGAAATCCGAGACCGAGACGGTTGAAACCATGATCGACGCCATTTCCCGGTCGATACCCGATCTGCTCAGCGCCGATGCCTCGACCTTCATGTCGAAGGTCGCCCTGGTGCTGAAGCCGCCGGCGCATCAGCCGAAGCCGGGGGTGACGCCGGGCGCGAAACAACCGGCAGAGAAAAAACAGGCCGAGAAGAAGACACTTGTTTCAGATGCCCGCAACGCCTTGCAGGCAGCCTTTTCGAAGGCCCGCAAAGGCACCGATGAAGGAGAGAACTGACCATGGGTTTCAATTGCGGCATTGTCGGCCTGCCGAATGTCGGCAAGTCATCGCTGTTCAACGCGTTGACGGCGACACAGGCAGCGGAATCGGCGAATTACCCGTTCTGCACAATCGAGCCGAATGTCGGGCGCGTATCTGTTCCCGATCCCCGGCTGTCCAATCTTGCTGAACTGGCGAAGTCAGCAAAGATCATTCCGACACAACTGGAATTTGTCGATATCGCTGGCCTCGTTCGCGGGGCGTCGAAAGGCGAGGGGCTGGGCAACCAGTTTCTCGGCAACATCCGGTCAGTCGATGCGGTTGCGCATGTCGTGCGGTGTTTCGATTCCGACGATATCACGCATGTTGAAGGATCGGTCGACCCCGTGCGCGACGCAGAGACCGTCGATACCGAACTGATGATCGCCGATCTGGAAGCGGTTGAAAAACGTCTGGTCGACCGTGAAAAGCGCGCCAAAGGAAGTGACAAGGAAGCAAAGGCGGAAGTGCCGATCCTGGAACGCGTTGTTGAAGCGTTGCGCGACGGGCGACCGGCCCGGACAGTCGAAATGTCCAAGGAAGAACTGCCGATTTTCCGACGGCTGCAGTTGCTGACCGCCAAACCGGTTCTGTATGTCGCGAATGTCGATGAAGAGTCAGCGGCGACCGGCAACGAATATTCTGCCCGGATGGTCGAGAAGGCGAAAGCGGAGGGGGCGGAATGCGTGGTCATTTCGGCGGCTATCGAATCCGAGATCGCGCAGCTTGGCTCGTCGGAAGAAAAGATCGAATTTCTGGAATCGCTCGGGCTGGAGGAAACCGGCCTGTCGCAAGTCATTCGCGCCGGTTACCAGTTGCTGGACCAGATCACCTTCTTCACCATCGGCCCGAAAGAAGCCCGCGCCTGGACGGTCGGCATCGGTGCATCCGCGCCGCAGGCAGCCGGTGTCATCCATACCGATTTCGAACGCGGTTTCATTGCGGCGGAAACCATCGCCTATCACGATTTCATCGCCGGCAAGGGCGAGGCCGGCGCGAAAGAGATGGGCAAGATGCGGCTGGAAGGGCGGGACTACAAGGTGAAGGACGGGGATGTCTTTCACTTCCG
>CAYGSU010000027.1:36479-47705 GCA_964352715.1 uncultured Flavobacteriaceae bacterium
CGGCCGTTTTATCAAAAAGATGGCGAGGCCGGTCAGCGCGCCCAGCGTGTCCAGCAGCATGTCCTTCTGGGCGTCCCAGACATCGCCTTGCGAGCCGAGGAACGAGGCGCCTTCCTCGCCGCCCTGAAGTGCCGCATACCACCATTCGATGATCTCGTAGGCCGCCGCCAGCGCCATGATGGCGAACAGCGAGAACAGCAGAACCGGGACGGTTCGTGTGATCCACCCCTTGCGGGACATCAGTTCTGCGACCGGATAGGCCCAGAAACCGATTGAGTAATGCCCGATCCGGTCGAAATGGTTGCGTTCCCAACCGAACAGATCGGTAACCAAGTCGAACGGCACCCGCTCGAACGTGTAATGGCCGCCGACCGTATGCCAGAACATCCACACCGCCATCAGCAGATAGGCGGTGTTGCTGAACCGGAACCGGCGGTAGGTCAGGACAAGCAGACCGAAAATGGCGATCACCGGCAGATTTTCCGCCCACCAGACGGCCCGGTCATATGGGTCCACCGCCCAGAACATCCAGAACAGCGTAAAAACCAGAGCCAGCAGTATCGGAAATCTGTTTGTCATGACGCCCTGGCCTTTGCCGTTTCGCGATGGTCGTATTTTCCCCGACAACCTTCCCGTGATCCGGGTGGGAAAGCAACGGCCGCCGCGCTAGGATGCGGGTCTGTTCGGTGAATAGGGAAAGGTGTTTCGATGGATGTTGTGACGGACCGGGGAATAGATCATCTGGTGATTGCTGTCCATGACCTGGACGCGGCGGCGGAAGCCTATCGCCGGCTGGGGTTCACAACCACGCCGGTCGCCCATCATCCCTGGGGCACATCGAATGTTCTGGTGCAGATGGACCGCATCTTTCTGGAAATCATCGCCGTTACAGACGAAGCGAAACTGATCCCGCCGACTGACCGGCAGTTCAGTTTCGGCAGTTTTCTGCAGGATTTCCTGACCACGGATCAAGGCCTGGCCATGCTGGTTTTCGAAGGTTTCGATGCCTCGGCGGATTGCGCGGAATTTCAACGCAAGGGTATCGCCTCGTTTGACCGGTTTGATTTCGAGCGGAATGCTGTGTTGCCGGACGGGTCGACAAGGGTCGTCGGATTTTCGCTGGCCTTTGTCGCACCGCCGTCGATGCCGAAGGCGGCTTTTTTCACGTGCCAGCAACATGCGCCGCAGTATTTCTGGAAGCCGGACTATCAGCGGCATGCCAACGGTGCGCTCGGCATCGGTGCGGTTGCAATGGTAGCTGAGGATCCGCAAGACCTGAAACCCCTGATGCAGGCGTTACAGGGGGCTGATGCCGTTCAGGAATCTGACGGCGCCCTGCATGTCGGTACAGCGCGGGGATGGGTCGATATTCTGGACCCTGACGCCTGCATCGAATGGTACGGCGGTTCCCCGGTTGATCCGCATGCAGATGGTCCCCGGTTCTTCGCCGCGCGAATCGCCGTTGCGGATCTGGCGGCGACGGAAGCGCTTTTGCAGCAGAACGGCATCCCCTGTTCCTGGTGCAAGGCAGGGCTGCTGGTGCCGCCCGACTATCTGCATGGGATGTCACTTGCCTTTGTGCAGGCGCCGGGAGACATTGAAAACCCATAAGTTTTAAGTTTTTGGCAGTTTTCCGCGCCCTTTGAACCGAAATGTTTTCGGCCAAAACACCCGAAAACAGCCTTGGCTTGTTTACCGGCAAGCACCATTGTGGTATAAACTCGGCCACCTCAGAAGAGTATCGAACTGCCTAGAACAGGGTATTGGTTGCCGGCCGGATCTGACCAGCGAAGGATGGGCGCTGTCGTTTCCGACCCAGGGAAAATGTGTTAGGCAGGAGCTGACCCCCGTTCGGGTCTGAGGGTTAATGGCAAGTCCGTATCTTGAACGGCCTCGGCGCAGTCTGCAGCAGGCGTTGGTGGAGTGCGGTCGCAGCCCGTCGGATGCGGGTATCGACGATCCGTCATCCGCTCAGGACACAAACCATCCCTTCGAAACTCTCCGGCAAACGATTCCCATGATAATTATGGTGACGATCGTTCTGGCCACTGCAGCCGTCGGCGTTGTTTTCGTGACCGACCGGTCGAAACTGATGTCCGAAAACGCCGATGACAATATCTGGAATTCCAATGGCGTTGTTCCAGCATCGGGTCCGAACACACCGGTGAAGGAAGACAACACCTTCGCCAATCCTGATGCGCCGCCGATGGAATTCGGCGAGGCGGGCTCACTCGAATAGCAGCCGACAGGACAAGAAAAAAGGCAGGATGATGATCCTGCCTTCTTCATGGTTTCCGATGTTTTTTCCGTCTAGACCTGACGGGCGATCATCAGTTTCTTGATTTCCGCGATTGCCAGAGCCGGGTTCAACCCCTTCGGGCAGGCCTTGGTGCAGTTCATGATCGTGTGGCAGCGATACAGCCGGAACGGGTCTTCGAGGTTGTCGAGCCGTTCGCCGGTATATTCGTCGCGGCTGTCGGCAATCCACCGATAGGCCTGCAGCAGCACCGCCGGTCCAAGATAGCGATCGCCGTTCCACCAGTAGCTCGGGCACGATGTCGAGCAGCAGAAACACAGGATACATTCGTACAGACCATCCAGCTTTTCCCGGTCTTCCGGTGATTGCAGACGTTCCTGATCGGGCGGTGGCGGGGTTTGAGTCTTCATCCAGGGTTCGATGGAAGAAAGCTGGGCATAGACCGTGTTCACGTCCGGGATAAGGTCTTTCACAACCTTCATATGCGGCAACGGATAGATTTTTGCATCACCCTTGATTTCGCTGATGAACTTGGTGCAGGCCAGCGTGTTGGTGCCGTCGATGTTCATCGCGCAGGACCCGCAGATGCCTTCGCGGCATGACCGGCGGAAAGTCAGGGTCTGGTCGACCTCGTTCTTGATCTTGATGATCGCGTCGAGAACCATCGGCCCGCAATCGTCGAGATCGATCGTGTAGCTGTCGATCTGCGGCTTCTTGCCGTCATCCGGGTTCCAGCGATAGACATGGAACGTTTTCGGTCGCTTGGCCCCGCTCGGCCCCGGCCAGGTCTTGCCCTTGCCGACCTGTGAATTCGACGGAAGATTAAATTCCACCATTGAGGATACTCCTTTGTCTTCCCTGTGCCTCTAGCCGCGATGCGTTGACCGGCGCGCGCCGATCAATACACCCGCGCTTTCGGCGGAATTGTCTGTACGTCGTTTGACATCGGCTGAAGGTTGACCGGACGATAGTCGATATCGATCTCGCCCTTTTCATTGATCCAGCACATGGTGTGTTTCATCCAGTTTTCGTCGTCCCGATCCGGATAATCATCGCGTGCCTGGGCGCCGCGCGATTCCTTGCGGTTTTCGGCGCAGACGATGGTCATCATCGCCTGTTCGATGAGGTTTTCGAATTCCAGCGTTTCGACAAGATCGGAATTCCAGATCATCGACCGGTCAGACACCTTGATGTCGTCACGGCCGGCCCAGACCTTCTTCATCTTGTCGACACCGGGTTTCAGAATATCCTCGGTCCGGAACACCGCGCAGTGCTGCTGCATGGCGCGTTGCATGTCATTGCGCAGTTCCGCCGTCGTGGTGCTGCCATCGGCGTGGCGCGCCTTGTCCAGACGATCCAGTGCCATCTGGCCGGCATTCTTCGGCAGGGGCAGCGGTTCACCTTCTTTCTGAATGATCTCGCCGCAGCGCAGGGCGCAGGCGCGGCCGAACACGACCAGATCGAGTAGCGAGTTTGAACCGAGCCGGTTCGCGCCGTGAACCGACACGCAGGCCGCTTCGCCCGCCGCCATCAGGCCTGGCACAATGGTGGTATCGCCGCCCTTGGTCTGGGTCAGCACCTCGCCGTGGAAGTTGGTCGGAATGCCGCCCATGTTATAGTGGCAGGTCGGCACGACCGGTATCGGTTCTTTCGACACATCGACGCCGGCGAAAATACGCGCTGATTCCGAAATTCCCGGCAACCGCTGTTCGATCACTTCCGGATCGAGATGTTCGATATGCAGGTGGATATGGTCCTTGTCGGCGCCGACACCCCGCCCTTCGTTGATTTCCATCGTCATCGACCGGCTGACGACATCGCGCGACGCCAGATCCTTGGCTGACGGCGCATACCGTTCCATGAAGCGTTCGCCTTCCGAATTCGTCAGATAGCCGCCTTCGCCACGGACGCCTTCCGTGATCAGGCAGCCGGCGCCGTAAATGCCGGTCGGGTGAAACTGAACGAATTCCATGTCCTGCATCGGCAGGCCGGCGCGCGCGACCATGCCGCCACCGTCGCCGGTGCAGGTATGGGCTGACGTTGCCGAGAAGTAGACCCGACCGTAGCCGCCGGTGGCCAGCACGACCATCTTTGCCCGGAACCGGTGAATGGTGCCGTCGTCGAGGTTCCACGCCATCACGCCGACGCAAGCGCCGTCATCGTTCATGATCAGATCAAGCGCGAAATATTCGATGAAGAATTCCGCCTGATGTTTCAGCGACTGCTGGTACAGGGTATGAAGAATGGCATGACCGGTCCGGTCGGCGGCGGCGCAGGTGCGCTGTGCCGCCGGGCCTTCGCCCATATTCTGCATCATCCCGCCGAACGGCCGCTGATAGATCTTGCCGTCTTCGGTACGGCTGAACGGAACGCCGTAATGTTCCAGTTCGATAATCGCCGGTGCGGCCTCGCGCACCATGTATTCGATGGCGTCCTGATCGCCCAGCCAGTCCGACCCCTTGACGGTGTCGTACATGTGCCAGCGCCAGTCGTCCGGCCCCATATTGCCGAGCGAGGCGGAAATGCCGCCCTGTGCGGCAACGGTGTGCGACCGGGTCGGGAAAACTTTCGTGATGCAGGCGGTTTTCAACCCCTGTTCGGCCATGCCGAACGTCGCCCGCAGGCCCGCACCGCCAGCGCCGACCACAACGACGTCGTAGGTATGATCGACGATCTTGTAGCTCTCGGTCATAGTTATGCTCCCAGTGCAGTCTTCAGGACCGCGTATCCGCAGGCGACAGCAAGCGCGGCGCTTGCAAACTTCACGAACAGAAGCGTCGCCAGTTTGGTGAATTCAGAATGAATGTAGTCCTCGATGACGACTTGTAAGCCCAGCTGCAGGTGGTGAAATGTCGCAGCGATCAACAGCAGCAGCAAAACCGTGTTCCACGGCTGCGCGACCCATACGGCGACTGTTCCGTAACCGGCGCCGGTCATCGAGACGACCGAATAGACGAACCACAGGGTGAGCGGAACCAGCGCGACGGCGGTTACCCGCTGACCCCACCAGTGATGCGTGCCGTTTTTGGCCGAACCGAGACCGCGTACCGTCGCAAGGCGTGTTTTCAATGGCATCAGATCGTCCCCCTACATCACGGAATAGCCGACAATCCATGTCAGCAAGGTGAGCACGACAGAGGATGCGACCATGATGTGACCGGAAAGCGCGGCGGTTTCGAGGGAGAGCCCCTTGCCGGCGTCCCAGAACAGGTGCCGGATCCCGTTCGCCAGATGATAGAACAGCGCCCAGGTCCAGCCGAACAGTAGCAATCTGCCGATGATGCTGCCGGCCACGTCCTGCGCGGTGGTGAAACTTTCTACGCCGCCGGCAAGCGCCAGCAGCCAGTAGGCCATGAAGATGGTGCCGAAAGCCAGGCCGACCCCGGTGATCCGATGAATGATCGAATACGCCATGGTCCATTCGAACCGGTACACCTGCAAATGCGGTGATAATGGTCTGTTGTCCGTCGTCATGGGTTCCCCCTTGTTTGGCGCCACGCATAAACCGCGAAGGCCGACACCCTGTCAGATGGCCGGCAGGTTCCGCCAGCTTCAATGTCAATTGCCTGTCGCTCCCCCACAAGCAACATCTTCCCTAGCGTACCCGCAGTTGATGAACAGTCAAAAGAGTTTTTGTCGCAGTTTGGCGCTTTCTGCCAAATACGGCGGTGTGTATGGCGTTCAAGGGGCAGAGTAACCGGTTGATTTACCATGAAAAAGACCCTCGATGTGGATAAGTCTGTGCATAAGGGGTGGGTGAATTGGGGGCTAAGCGCCTAATAATACACAGGAATCTGCCGCTTCACGTGCCTTTTCCATAGATTCGCGTTGATGAATTTGAAACACTGGGTGACGGCGAAACAGGACATCCGTTTCTGTTTCGGAGGCTGGCGGCAATCGCCGGCGGTTGTGGGTCTTCGGGCCTGTGGTTGCCGGTCAGGCCGTTTCCGACCGGGCGGGCGGCGTCTTGCGGGGCGTCTTCCTTAACGGCACATGCCTCACGCGTCAGATTTGCGGCACTTTCGTGTTTGTGGATCAAGGCCGGGTGCTGTGGGTCTCAGTGCTTGCCAGGGTGACCGAGCTTCCACTGTTCCCGGCCTGACGCACCTGTTCGGCATTTCCTTTTTTCCGGATGGCCCCGGCATCGCCGGCCTGCATCAATCCGTGATATCGGCGTCCAGAGCGGCGATGTTGTCGGCCAGCGCCAGCACCTGCCGTGCGGTTTCGGCATGCAGGTTTTCAATCAGTTTGCCGTTCAGCAGCGCGACTCCCTTGCCTTCGGCGAGCGCCGCCTCGAAGGTTTCGATAACCTGACGGGCATGATCGATATCGCTTTCGCTGGGGCCGAAGGCGGCATTCGCGGCAGCCAGTGTTTTCGGGTGGATAAGGCTTTTGCCGTCGAACCCGAATTCGCGGCCCTGACGGCACGAGGCAGCAAACCCGGCGTCGTCGCCGAGATTCAGGTGAACGCCATCGATAATCGCCAGCCCGTAGGCGCGCGCCGCCAGCACCGTCATGCCGAGGCTGGTTACCAGTGGCAGCCGGTCTGCCGTATGCAGCGCGCCGATGTCTTTCACCAGATCCGACGTACCCATGACGAATCCGCCCAACCGTGGCGACGCGGCGGCGATTTCACGAATATTGAGGATTGCCAGCGGTGATTCAATCATGCACCAGATCGCCATGTCGTCAGGCGCACCGGCGGCAGCCATGGCGGTGTCGACGGAAAGAACGTCGGAAACCGTCGCCACTTTTGGCACCAGAATGGCGTCGGCGACGGTGCCGGCAATCGCTGTGATGTCGTCTTGGCCCCAAACGGTATCAAGCCCATTGATGCGGACCAGAATTTCCCGCCGCCCATAACCGCCTTTCGCCAGTTCGTCGACGATTGTCGTGCGGGCCTCGGTCTTGGCGTCCGGGGCGATGGAATCCTCCAGATCCATGATCAGCGCATCTGCGGCGAGGCGGCGGCCTTTGTCGAGGGCCCGCGCATTGGAGCCCGGCATGTAGAGAAACGACCGTCTCGGTCGGCTGCTGATGCTCATGGCGTGAATTCCCCCGTTCCCCCGTCAATGACAAATTGGTACTACCAATTTGTTGCGGTAACCGCAATCCGGATCTGGTGCTGCCTTCAGACCCGACGAATACGGGATCGAAATCAGCATCTTGTCGGGACGGTCGGCCTGCTGTAAGGGCAGGTCATGGCAGTGCTATCCATACAGTCTCATGTCGCCTACGGCTATGTCGGCAACGCCGCCGCTGTGTTTCCCATGCAGCGGTTGGGCATTGAAGTATGGCCGGTTCATACCGTCATGTATTCCAACCACAAGGGATATGGCGAGTGGGATGGCGTCGACATGTCGATCGAGTCGGTCGCTGCCGTCCTCAGGGGCATCGAAGCGCGCGGCGTGCTGCCGCAGTGCGAGGCGGTGCTGACAGGCTTCATCGGGGTTCCCGAACTGACGGCGCTTATTGCCGAAACCGTAGCCAAGGTGCGTGAAGCGAACCCGAAAGCGTTTTATTGCTGCGATCCGGTAATGGGTGATGAGGTGCCGGGCCTTTATGTCGCATCCGAATTGCCCGATCTTTTCCGCACCCGCCTGATCCCCATTGCCGATATCGTCACGCCGAACCAGTTTGAACTGAAGCTGCTGACCGGGGTCAATCCGGCGACGCTGGAAGACGCCTTGCGGGCCGCCGACATGCTGCTGGACATGGGCCCGCGAATGGTTCTACTGACCAGCCTGAAACGGGCCGAAACCGACCACAACTGTGTTGAAATGCTGTTGGTTACCCGGTCTGCCGCCTGGCTTGTTTCGACCCCGCTGTTCGATTTCGACGAGCCGCCCAACGGGTCCGGCGATATGACCGCCAGCCTGTTCACGGCGCATTATCTGAAAACCGGCGACCCGGCGACGGCGCTGGCGGCTACCACCGCCTCGATCTTTGCTGTCTTCGAAGCGACGCACCGGGCGAACAGCCGCGAAATCACCATGATCGCGGCGCAGGAGGCGCTTGTTCACCCGTCCCGCGCCTTTGCGGTGGAAAAGGTCCGTTAAACCGGTTCCGGAGTGTCAGTCCTGCGCGACCCGTGCGCGCAAGGCGTGGCGCACACGGTCAATCACCTCGCGCCAGTCGCCCGGACTGGTCTGACGGAACAGCGACATCGACGGATACCAGGGCGTGTCGGCGCGCTGAAGTTGCCAGCGCCAGTCCGGCGCGAAGGGCAGCAAGGTCCAGACCGGAACCCCCATCCCGCCGGCCAGATGTACCGCCGACGTATCGACTGAAATCAGTAAATCGGTCTGGCCGATCAGCGCCGCCGTATCGCCGTAATGGGCGATCATCGAGCTGCAATCATGCACAAGGCCGGTAAAACCGGTGGCGTCGATCTGGCGCGATTCCGTGCCGACCTGGAAGCTGTAGAAACTGATGCCGGCGACATCCAGCAGGCGGGCGAAATCCGCCAGGGCAATCGACCGGTTTCGATCGTTCCTGTGCGAAGGCTTTCCGGCCCAGACGAGACCAACTTTCAGATGCTCGTTCGGTGCTTCGGGCAAGGCAGACGCGGTTGATGGTGGCGTCAGATAGGGCGTATCGCCAAACAGGGCGTCCGGTGGATCGACAAAGTGCTGCGGCAGGCTCAGCAGCGGCGACTGAAAGTCACAGGCCGCAACCGGGCTTCCCTTTCCGACAAGGGTAACGGCGCTGAAACCGGGGCAGGCGGCAAGCAGCGGGATCAGCGGCGTCTGCACCTCGAACACAACCCTGTCGAACCGTTTGGCGAGGCGCGGCACATAGCGGCAGAACTGCAGCGTATCGCCGAGCCCCTGTTCGTGATGCACCAGGATCGACCGGCCCGCACCGTCAACGCCCTGCCATTGCGGAAGGTCGCTGTGCCGGGGCGGGTTTTCCGGTAGCGCCCATCGGCTTTCATAATCCTTGAATCCGCCGGCGAAATCGCCCGCCAGAAGCCGGGTCAGGGCACGGTCCCAGGCCAGATCGGGCTTGTCGTATCCCAGCAGGCCGGCGCGTCTGAAACTGTCCTGCGCGGTGTCGAGATCGCCGAGGTCGCGATAGACGAGCCCCAGATTGTAATGGATCTGTGCCGCACCCGGTGACAGATTGATCGCGGTTTCCTGAGCATGCCGCGCTTCTTCAAGCCGGTTGGCGGCGCGCAAAGCATTGCCCAGGTTCGACCAGGCCGGCCCGTCACCCCGTGTCAGCGAAACACCCCGGCTGAGGCAGATCACGGCGGCGTCGATCTGCCCCTGGCTGCGCAGCAGAACGCCCAGATTGATCCAGGCTGGCGCACAGGCAGGGTCGATCGACAGCAGCGCCCGGTAGGCCGTTGCTGCGGCTGCGCGGTCGCCTTTTCTATGCAGGCGAATGGCGGCGTTCAACGCCCGTCCGGTATCGACCGGACGCCGGTGCGCCGTGGCATGGCCGCCCGCAGGGGCGGCGCTAGCGGAAGGATCGTCCTGTGTTGCCATGGGCGATACCTTACCGGCATCGCCCAAACCGGTCTACGCGTTCAGATAGCCGTCTTCGATCAGGCGTTCGCCGATCTGCACCGTGTTCAACGCCGCCCCTTTTCTGAGGTTGTCGGAGACGCACCACAGGTTCAGGCCGTTGTCGATCGTGCTGTCGTTGCGGATGCGGCTGATATAGACGGCATCCTCGCCGGCGCATTCCTTCGGGGTCACATAGCCTTCGTCGGCGCGCAGGTCGATCACCGTGCAGCCGGGCGCATTGCGCAGGATTTCCCGTGCGTCTTCCGCCGAAACCGGTTTCTTGAACTGGATGTTGATCGCCTCCGCATGGCCGATGAAAACCGGTACGCGTACGCAGGTCGCCGTCAGCTTGATCTTCGGGTCGAGGATTTTCTTGGTCTCGACCATCATCTTCCATTCTTCCTTGGTCGACCCGTCATCCATGAACTTGTCGATATGCGGAATGACATTGAAGGCGATGTCTTTGGTGAACTTCTCGCGCTTGATCGGATCGTTCACGAACACCGCCCGGGTCTGGTTGAACAACTCGTCCATGCCGTCGCGGCCGGCGCCGGAAACCGACTGATAGGTCGAAACCACCACCCGGATGATGCCGAAGGCGTCATGCAGCGGTTTCAAGGCGGTCACCATCTGAATGGTGGAACAGTTCGGGTTGGCGATGATGTTCTTTTTCTTGTGCTGGGCCAGCGCTTCCGGGTTCACTTCCGGCACCACCAGCGGCACGTCCGGATCCATCCGGAAATGCGAGGTGTTGTCGATCACCACGGCGCCCGCCGCCGCCGCCTTCGGCGAATATTCGGAAGACACCGCCGCGCCGGGCGACGAGAACACGATATCCGTATCGGAAAAATCGAAATGGGCGAGATCCTGACATTTCAGCGTCTTGTCATCACCGTAGGAGACTTCCTTGCCGGCCGACCGGCTGGAGGCCAGGGCGACAACCTTGCTGGCGGGAAAATGCCGTTCCGCCATGATCGACAACAACTCGCGACCCACATTGCCGGACGCGCCGACAACAGCTACCGAATAACCCATTTCCATTCCTCTACTTATTACCTGCCGCTCTATGGTCCACGCGACCGGCTGTTTCAACAAAAAACCTTAAATTCACGCACAAACGAAACGGGCCGCCCGAAGGCGGCCCGCGTCTGAATTCCTGTCCCGGTGTCTAGCTGCCGGTATTCGGTATCGACGTCTGGCCGCCCGTGGTTGCCACGGTGGTTGTCGTTTTCGTTTTGGCAGTCGTCATACCGGCGCAGCCGCCGCCAGCCTGGGCGGATGCCGTGAAAGCAACAAATCCGATCGCCGCAAGGGCAAGAGCAAATGTTTTACGCATGTTGCATGTCCTTTCGATGCTGATCCAAGTTTCAAAACTGATCAAATATCCACTCGAACCGAAATCATATCCCGAATGCCGTTTCGCCGCAAGAAGCCAGCGAACACAGCTTCGCGAGG
>CAYGSU010000028.1:0-13522 GCA_964352715.1 uncultured Flavobacteriaceae bacterium
TACATTTCCGAGCCGAGGCCGTCACAGGCCGGGCAGGCGCCGAACGGGTTGTTGAAGGAAAACAGCCGCGGTTCGATTTCCTCTATGGTGAAGCCGGAAACCGGGCAGGCGAAATTGGCGGAGAAGATCACCTGGTCGCCGCCATCGGCGTTTTCCGCGAAGACAAGGCCATCGGACAGGTTGAGGGCGGTTTCCAGCGAATCCGCCAGCCGTTGTTCGATGCCTTCACGCACCACCAGCCGATCAACCACGACCTCGATATTGTGCTTCAGCTTCTTGTCCAGCGCCGGCACGTCCTCGATCTCATACATTTCACCATCGACGCGCACGCGCTGGAATCCGCGTTTCTGCAGGTCGGCGAATTCCTTGCGGTATTCGCCCTTGCGACCGCGCACGATGGGGGCCAGCAGAAACAGGCGGGTGCCTTCATCCATCGCCATCACCCGGTCGACCATCTGGCTGACTGTCTGGCTTTCAATCGGCAGACCGGTGGCGGGGGAATAGGGCACGCCGACCCGGGCCCAGAGCAGCCGCATGTAATCGTATATTTCGGTGACCGTGCCGACGGTGGAACGCGGGTTTTTGGAGGTGGTTTTCTGTTCGATGGAAATCGCCGGCGACAGGCCCTCGATCAGGTCGACATCCGGTTTCTGCATCATTTCCAGAAACTGCCGCGCATATGCCGACAGGCTTTCGACATAGCGGCGCTGGCCGTCGGCGTAAATCGTGTCGAAGGCCAGAGACGACTTGCCGGAGCCGGACAGCCCGGTGATCACCACAAGCTGGTCGCGCGGCAGGTCCACATCGATGTTTTTCAGATTGTGTTCGCGCGCGCCGCGTACCCGGATGGTCGGTGTCATGATGGCCTCAAGAGCAGGAGAAATGTCTGTCCCATCGATATAGGCGCGCTTGGCGCCGTCTCAACAGGGCGCGCAGTATAAACCCCCGCCCCGGACGGGGCGAGGGCTAAAGCAACAAAAAGCGAACGTTATTTTGTCAGGCTGGCATGGATGATGGAAATGAAGGTCGGCACGTCGATCATCCAGGCATAGCTTTCCCATTCGGCCGGCAGACCGGCCGCCTGGATTTCGTCCAGCGATTTACCGGACGCCAGATGCGCCTGCACGATGCCGGTGGTTTCCTTCAGCATCCGCAGATAGACCTTCAGATCGTCCATTGTGGCAAGCGCGCCGTGGCCGGGAACGATGGTGACATCGGGCGGGAACATCAGGATCATTCGTTCGACATTCGCGGTCAGCGACAGCACGTCGCCGCCGTTCTGGATATCGATGAACGGAAAGATGCCGTTAAAGAACAGGTCGCCGGTATGCAGCACGTTCGATTGCGTGAAATAGACCACCGAATCGGTATCGGTGTGGCTGTTCGGCATGTGGATCAGGCGTAACTCCTCGCCGTTGAAATGCACCGAGGCCGAGTCCGCATAGGTGATGACGGGCAGGGCGCTGGCCGGGGCGGGGGGCAGGTCCATCTGGAAAGCGTCGATGCGCTGGTGGGTCGACATCCGGCGGCGCACATTGTCATGCGCGATGATCGTGGCCGTCTTGCCCAGTTCGGCATTGTTGCCGGTATGGTCGAAATGCCAGTGCGTGTTAAGCACGAATTTCAGCGCCGAGGCGTCGCCGATGGCTGACAGGGCTGCGTTCAGTTTTTCCGACATGCTTTCCAGCTTGTCGTCGACGATCAGCATGCCGTCAGGCCCGTTCGACACCAGAACGTTGCCGCCGGTGAAACCGCCGACGCCGGACAGCATGCTCAGCGTGTCGTTGAGTTTCGTCGCGCCGATGGTGATTTCGGCCTCGGATTGCGCGATCTGGGTTCCGTGCGACGAGTCATGCGCAAATGCCGGTGCCATGGCGATGCCGCCCAGCAGGGCGGCTGCGAGAAAAACAGATTGTCTCACGTGTGTATCCCTCGGTTTGGGTTTGGTTTCATCAAAGCGTAGAGCATTGCCATACCGGCACAAGACGAATGGCAGTCACTGTTTCGAGAGCATGGACCAACAGACCGGCCTGTGCGCCGACGCGGTGAAAATCCGTAAATCGGCGATTGTTTGCTCTGGTTTCGCCCGGTGGCGTCCCTTAAGGTTCGGGCATCAACGAAATCGCAAGTATTGAGGATGGTCGATGGCTGGCAGCGTTAACAAAGTAATTCTGGTGGGAAATCTCGGACGCGATCCGGAAGTGCGGACGATGCAGAACGGCGGCAAGGTGGTGAACCTGTCGGTCGCGACATCTGAACGCTGGAACGACCGCGACGGCAATCGTCAGGAAAAGACCGAATGGCACCGGGTTGTCATCTTCAACGAAAAGCTGGCCGAAGTTTGCGAGAAGTATCTGCGCAAGGGATCGAAAGTCTATGTCGAAGGCCAGTTGCAGACCCGCAAATGGACCGATCAGTCCGGTCAGGACAAATATTCGACCGAAGTTGTGCTGCAACGCTATCGCGGCGAGCTGACCATGCTCGACGGCCGCAGTGATGGCGGTGGCGGCGGTTATTCGGATGGCGGCGGTGGCGGCTATGGCAACGGCTCGTCCGGTGGCGGCCAGCAGGGCGGCGGATCGTCAGGCGGCGATTTCAATCAGGACCTGGACGACGAAATTCCGTTCTAGTGGTCACGCTACTATCAGCGTTACCTTGTAGCCGACGCGCGGAAAGTGGACGCATAGCGCGCCGAGGTCGTCGTCTTCCCGTTTCAGGACGATGGCCTCGCGATTGACTGCGTGAACAAGGCCTGTGACATCCTGTTCGCCGCCATCGACATCCGGTCCAACGGAAACATTCATCCCTACTTTCAGTCCCTGCGGGTCGTTCGGGTCCTCGCATTCCTGGGTTTCCGGCTCGCTGTCGCGGGCAATGGCCAGCGCGGCATCGGCATCAAAATCTGAAACCGTGCCGTGGCCCTGTTCCAAAACCCTGTTTTCCCATGCTTCGAGCGACGGAAATTCCGACAGCAGGGCCGAACCGCCGGCCCAGCGGCCGCGAACGAACCACACGACGTGATAGGCAATGGCGTCGGCATAGCCGGGCCTGTCGCCCATCAGGAAAGGGCCACCCGTCGCCAGCACCACTTCCAGCCAGCCGAGCTGGCCGCGCATCTGGGCGGCGAGGTGAGGCAGATCGGCATTCGCCTTGCGCAGCACTTCCGACCAGTCGGGCCCGAGATACAGCCGGCCCCGGTCGGCGGCGAAATCAGGGTCCAGATCGTCAATCTGCGCCGACAGAACCAACTTTACCGCCAGATCGAACATCGTTCCGTCTGTCCAGCGGCTGAGGCCATAGGCGAACCCGCTGTTGCCTTCCGGGAACAGCGTCGGGTCAGGGTAGCGCTGCTCGATGGCGCGCAGAATGCACCGGCTGTCGCAGAAGATATCCGCGCCGATCTGCATCACCGGGGTCCGGCGGTAGCCGCCGGTCATCGCTGTCAGTTTGGGTTTCGGCGGAATACGCGGTATCGCGACCGATTTCCAGGTGAGGTTCTTGAAACCGAAGGCTGCGCGAACTTTTTCGGCGACCGGCGATTGCGGGTAGTTGTGCAGAATGATGTCTTTCATGCGTTCGGTCTACACGCATCGGAGGCCTTCGCCTAGGGCTGAATAAGGTTAATTCTATCACAACAGTGTTGGTCGGCGCGACATCACCGCTGTCCGGTTTCGTCATCCCACGGCACGCGCGGGCTGGTATCGAGATACGAACAGGTGTGAACCAGCGTCAGGTTCGGCTCGAGAAAGACGACGTTGTAGGCCGGCGGTTCCAGCACCGTATCGGCGTCGAATTTCGGATTCACGAAATCCAGATCGACCTGGTGGTTGGTGCCGTACAGGGTCGAAAACGGGATGCCGTGAAACGACCCGGAAACCGGCCGGTGAACATGTCCGAAAAAGTAATGTCGCACATTGCCATACCGGGTCAGGATATCGACCATCGCGCTGGCCTCGGCGATCTGGATCGCATCCATCATCGGTATTCTGATCGGAAAGGGCGGATGATGCCCGAACACATAGACGTTTCTGTCTCCGGCGTCCTTCAGTTCGCGATCCAGCCATCCCTGACGGGCCTCGTCATAGGCGCCGGCATGGGTGCCGGGCTGAATGGTGTCGATAACAAGAAAGCGGCCCGCCGGCACGTCCAGCCGATACTGGAAACAGCCGCTGTCGTCGCGCGGCAGGTCAGGCCACGCGGCATGCATGCCATCGCGACTGTCATGATTGCCGATCACCGGGTAGACCGGCATCGAAAGCCGGCCGGTTTCGTCGACAAAGGACTGGAAGGCTTCCGGGTCGGCCCAGTTCGTCAGATCGCCGGTTACCATTACCGCCTCGGCGTCGCTCTGATGGCGGTTGATATGGTCGACGGCGTCGTGCAACCGTTGCAACGGGTCGATCGTGAACAGCGTCTCACCCGGACGAACCAGATGGGTATCGGTAAGGTGAATTATCTTCATGGTCGGCGCGTCCTGCGGATAGGGAAAAGGGGATTGTTTAGATTGTTCGCCCCTGTTGAATCATGCTAGTTAGACCATTCATACAACAGGTTCATGACAAGGCGCGTGGATATACCGAAATTACGGAATTTCCTCACTTTTCTGCAACCGGTTTCCTTCTGTTCCTCTGACCGCAAAACGGTAATTGTTCTTTGTCCGATTCGCCTCTAAATCCTCCCGGTTCAAACCCGGGCACTCCTTCTGGCAGCGATGTAACAACGGTATCGATCGTCGACGAAATGCGGCGGTCTTACCTCGATTACGCGATGAGCGTGATCGTCAGCCGCGCCCTGCCGGATGTCCGTGACGGTTTGAAGCCTGTGCACCGGCGCATCCTGTATGCGATGAAGGAAAACGGCTACGATTCGACGAAGCCATACCGCAAGTCTGCGCGTATCGTCGGCGATGTCATGGGTAAATATCACCCGCATGGCGATAGCGCGATTTATGACGCGATGGTGCGGATGGCGCAGGACTTTTCGATGCGCCTGCCGATGATCGACGGGCAGGGCAATTTCGGCTCGATGGATGGCGATCCGCCGGCAGCGATGCGCTATACCGAAGCAAGGCTTGCGAAGTCGGCGGAAGCGCTGCTGGACGATATCGATAAGGAAACCGTCGATTTTCAGGCCAACTATGACGAAACCACGCGTGAACCCTCGGTTCTGCCGGCGCGGTTTCCGAACATTCTGGTCAACGGTGGTGGCGGGATCGCGGTCGGTATGGCGACCAACATACCGCCGCATAATCTTGGCGAGGTCATTGAAGCCTGTCTGGCGTATATCGATGACCCCGGCATTTCCGATCTTCGGCTGCTGGAACTGGTGCCGGGGCCCGATTTCCCGACCGGCGGCATCATTCGCGGTCGCACCGGCATAACGAAAGCCTATACCGAAGGGCGCGGCTCTGTCGTCATTCGCAGCCGCACGATTGTCGAAGAAATCCGCAAGGACCGCTGGGCCATCGTGGTCTCCGAAATTCCCTATCAGGTGAACAAGTCCCGGATGCTGGAACGCATCGCCGAAGTGGTGCGCGAAAAACTGGTCGAGGGAATTTCCGACCTGCGTGACGAATCCGACCGTGACGGCGTGCGGGTTGTAATCGAATTGAAGCGCGACGCGGATTCCGAAGTCGTGCAGCAGCAGCTTTTCCGCTACACACCGATGCAGACCAGTTTTGGCGTCAACATGCTGGCGCTCGACGGCGGCAAGCCGAAGATGATGACCCTGAAGGAAATCATCGCTGCCTTTGTCGCCTTCCGCGAAGAAGTGGTGACCCGCCGGACCCGCTACGAATTGGGCAAGGCGCGGGATCGGGCTCATGTTCTGGCCGGCCTGCTGGTGGCGATTTCCAATCTCGACCCGGTGATCGAGCTGATCCGAGCAGCGGCAGACCCGGCATCAGCCCGGGCGTCGCTGATGGAGCAGGACTGGCCGGCGCATGATGTCGCCCCGTTCATCGCGTTGATCGACGATCCGGGCCATGCTGTCATCGACGGAAAATACCGGCTTTCTGAAGCGCAGGCGCGCGCCATTCTGGAACTGCGTCTGCAGCGTCTGACCGGTATGGAACGTGACAAGCTGACCGCCGAAACGGAAGAATTGGCAAATAAAATCAAGGATTTGCTGGACATTCTTCAGTCACGACCGCGGCGCCTGGAAGTGATGCGCGGCGAACTTGCCGATATGACGGAACAGTTCAATACGCCGCGCCGGACGGAAATCGACGAAACGGCTATCGATGCGGATATCGAAGACCTGATCCAGCGCGAGGACATGGTCGTTACCGTGACCCATTCCGGCTATATCAAGCGCGTGCCGCTTTCCACCTACCGGGCGCAGCGCCGGGGCGGCAAGGGGCGGTCGGGCATGTCGACGAAGGAAGACGATTTCGTCGTCAATGTCTTCGTTACCTCTACCCATACGCCAGTGCTGTTCTTCTCCACCAGAGGAATGGTCTACCAGCTCAAGGTTTACCGTTTGCCGCTCGGCTCGCCGACGACGCGGGGCAAGGCGATGGTGAATATTCTGCCGCTTGAGGAAGGCGAGCAGATATCGACCGTGATGCCGCTGCCGGAAGATGAAAGCCAGTGGGAAGAAATGTTCGCATTTTTCGCCACGCAGTCCGGCAATGTGCGTCGTAACCGGTTGAGCGACTTCACCAATATCAAATCGAATGGCAAGATCGCCATGAAACTGGATGAAGGTGACCGGCTGGTCGCCGTCCGGACCTGCCTGGAAAATGAAGACATCATGCTGGCCACTGCGAAGGGCGGCTGTATCCGGTTCCGGGCCGATGATGTTCGCGTTTTCGTTGGCCGCAATTCTACCGGCGTTCGCGGCATTCGGTTGGCGAAAAACGACAGCGTGATCGCAATGTCGAAGCTGACCCATATCGAAACCGACACGGAAACGAGAGATGCCTATCTTCGGGCGATCTACGCCAAGCGCCGGCTCGCCGGACTGGAAGAACAGGAAGACGCTGATCCGGAAAAACGTCAGGAAGACGAAGCAAGGGCAGCCATTCTGGCCGACGATCCCTACAGTTCGATGGAAGAAAACGAGGAATATCTGCTGACCATCAGCGACGCCGGCTACGGCCTGCTGACCTCCGCCTACGATTACCGGGTAACCGGTCGGGGCGGCAAAGGCATCGGTAACATGGATCTCGGCAAGTCTGAGGGCAGCCAGGTTATCGCCTGCTTCCCGATCCGGTCGGAAGACGAACTGGTGCTGGTGACCGATGGTGGCCAGCTTATCCGGGTCGGTGTCGACGAAATCAGCCCGAAACGCCGCAATGGCATGGGTGTGCGGGTGTTTGACGTCGGTGAAGACCAGCGGGTGGTTTCGGTCGCGCATATGTCCGAACGCGATGAGGAAGAGGAAATATCCGGGCCGGACGGCGAAACAGAATCCACAGCCGAAACCGTATCGGATGCAGGCGATGAAACGGATGCGGGCGGTGACGACCCGTCACCGGAACCCGATTCGGAGTAAGACCCATGCGAACTGCGATCTATCCCGGCACTTTCGACCCGATCACCAATGGTCACATGGACATCATCGCACGGGCGGCGCGCACGGTTTGCGACAAGCTGGTCGTGTCGGTGGCGGTGAATGCCGGCAAGGGCCCGCTGTTCACGCTGCAGGAACGCCGCGCGATGGTCGAAGCCGAGATCGAAACCCTGCCGGAGGACCTGGCGTCGCGGATCGAGGTGCGCGAATTCGAAAATCTGCTGATTCATTACGCGGCAGAGCAGGGCGCACAGCTGATTGTTCGCGGTTTGCGCGCGGTTTCGGATTTCGAATATGAATTCCAGATGGTCGGCATGAATGCGCGGCTGAACCGGCAAGTCGAAACCGTATTCTTGATGTCGTCCGAACGCACCCAGTTCATTTCAAGTCGCTTGGTGAAAGAAATCGCTTCTCTGGGCGGCGCAATCTCTGAGTTCGTGTCGCCCCGGGTCGAGGCCCAGCTTTTGGAAAGATACGAGTCCGGCAAATAACCGCGTTTCGGCGCGCCTGACCTGACTTTTCTATTGTTGGATTTTGATGGCGATTTCCGAAACCCCTGCCGTTGCCACGCCGAACACAGACCGTCCTGTCGCGGCAGCAGGATGGGTCTTTCTCGGCATGTTGTGTTTCTGCCTGATGGCGATCGCCGGCCGCGAAGCAGGCCGGGTTATGGAAACAGCCGATCTTCTGGTCTGGCGCAGCCTGGTCGGTGCGCTGATCGTGGTGATCTGCCTGTTTTTTTCGCCGGTCGGGTTCCGGCAATTGCGCACCACCCGCTTCGGCATGCATCTGGTGCGGAATATCGGCCATTTCGCCGGACAATACTGCTGGTACACTGCCGTCATGCTGATTCCTCTGGCGCAATTGTTCGCTTTCGAATTCACGACCCCCATCTGGGTAGCCCTGCTGGCTCCGTTTCTGCTGGGCGAAAAGTTCACATGGGCGCGTATAGGCGCGATCGTCCTTGGATTTACCGGCATTCTGATCGTCGTTCGGCCCGGGTCGGAACCGATTACGGAAGGCACGATCTGGGCGTTTCTGTGCACCTTCGGTTTTACAGCAGCGTTGATTTCGACAAAGCGGCTGTCGCGAACCGAAACCACCCTGTGCATTCTGTTTTACCTGACCGTGATGCAAGCGCCGATGGGCATGCTGGTCAGCGGCGGCCTGCCTGAAATTCCACCGGACGGATGGACGATGTTCTGGACCCTGTCGCTCGCCCTTGCTGGTCTCGGTGCGCATTTTTGCATTACCCAGGGATACAAGCTTGCTGATGCGACACTGGTTGCGCCGATGGATTTCTTTCGATTACCGTTGATCAGTCTGGTCGGGGTGCTGTTCTATTTCGAACCGTTTGAACTGGCGGTGCTGTTTGGCGGTATCCTGATTTTCAGTGGAAATTTCATTAACATCCTTGCCGAAAGACGCCGCCGTGCAGCTCGATGATTCCCCCGCAACAGAAACAGGCCATCCCTACTGGTGGATGGAAGCCCCGCGCCCCAAAGCGGAACCCGCAACAGTGCCCGAACGGGTGGATGTGCTTGTCATCGGCTCCGGCTTTACCGGGGCTTCCGCCGCCCTGACCCTGGCGAAAGCAGGCCGAGACGTCGTCATTCTCGATAAAAGACGGGCCGGCGAAGGCGCAAGTTCACGCAACGGCGGGATATGCAGTGGCAACCTGAAACCGTCTTTTGCAAAGCTGACAAAAAGATTCGGCCACGAACGGGCGTTGGCGATATTCCGCGAAGGTATCGAGGCCCGCAAATTTGTCGGCGAACGAATTCGCGATGAAGGCATCGACTGCGACTACAAGATGACCGGCCGGTTCACCGGTGTGACGCATCCGCGCCATCTGGAACGGATCAAGCGCGAGGTCGATCTGCTGAATCGGGAATTCAACATTTCGTCCTGGTTCGTCGAAAAGCAGGATGTTTCCGAGGAACTGGGGACCGAACTGTTTGTCGGCGGCTATGTGCGCGAAGATATTGGCGGTCTGCACCCCGGCAAATACCAGCTTGGGCTGCTCGACGCCGCGATCAGGGCAGGCGCTGCTTTTCATGGTGGCGTAACAGTCGAGGGAATTGAACGGGACGGCGCCGGCCATAGAATTCGCACCTCCGCAGGAATTATCATTGCCGACCATGTGATTGCCGCCACCAACGGCTATTCCGATTCCTATTTGCCGTGGTTGCAGCGGCGGGTTGTGCCGATCCCCAGTCAGATTGTCGCAACCGCGCCGATTTCGCCGAACCTGATGAAACAACTGATGCCGAAAGGCCGGATGTGTGGCACCACCGACCGGTTGTTTAACTATTATCGTCCATCGCCTGACGGAACGCGCATTCTGTTCGGCGGACGGGTTCATAACAATATTCAGGACCCGTTGAAGCGCGGCGCAGGATTGAGCGCCCGCATGGTCGAGATGTTTCCCGAACTCAGCGACACGCCGATCGAACGATCGTGGTTCGGCTATACAGGGTTCACGATGGATTTCATGCCGAAGATCGGCGTCCATGACGGCATTCACTACGCCTGTGGCTACAATGGCTCCGGCGTTATCTGGGCCAGCTATTTCGGCCACAGAATCGCGCAGCAGGTGATGGGCGATGCAGAAGGAAAGACAGCATTCGACGGTCTGCCGTTTCCGGCCATACCGTTTTTTTCCGGCAAGCCGTGGTTTCTCGGTGCAATGGTGACGTTGTATGGAATCGGCGATGCGATGGGTCGTTGATCGTTGAAATCTGTCGAAAAACCGCGCGAAGCCGGTTGCTGCATGGGCGATGTTCCGTTAAGGGGACGGACTCGGTTCGAGGTGATTTGATAGCGGGAGTAGGCGATGTCCTTCGAAACTCAAGACGTGGTGGTTCGTCGCGCGGCAACGGTTGCGGACAGGATCAAGGCGTTTGAACTTGTTCCGGCGGACGGATCGCCGATCCGGGCGTTCGAGCCGGGCGGCCATATCATCGTGCATCTGCCGAACGAGATTTCGCGGCATTACTCGCTGACCAACGCTCCCGGCGAAACGGACGCATACCGTATCGCGGTTCTCGACGAACTGGACGGTCGCGGCGGCTCGGCCTTCATGTGCAACCAGTTACGCGAAGGCATGACGATCCCGGTTTCGGGACCGGAGAACAATTTTCCGCTGGAGGAAAATGCCGCCCGCCATCTGCTGATCGCCGGTGGTATCGGCGTCACGCCGGTGCTCGCGATGGCGAAATACCTGCACGGCAAGGGTGCCGATTTCGAGGTTCACTACTGCGCCAAATCGGCCGAACAGGCGGCCTATGTCGACTGGTTCAAATCCTGCGATTTCGCTGATCGTGTCAGCTTTCATTTCGACGGCGGCGACCCGTCCAAGGGGCTGGATATCCAGAGCCTTGTCGATGCGCAGGACGAGACAACGCACATTTATTTCTGCGGGCCCGGCGGGTTGATGGGGGCAATCGAAAACGCAGTCAGCGGCTGGGACAAGTCGCGAGTACATTCGGAAAGCTTCGTCGGCGTCGATGCAACCGGGGAGAACGCGACGTCGTTCGAGATCGAGATCGCCGGCGAGGACAAGGTTTTCACGGTGCCGGCCGACAAGACGATCCTGCAGGTGCTGCGCGACAACGGCTACGAAATCGATTCTGTCTGCGAAGAAGGCATCTGCGGTTCGTGCATTGTCGATGTGGTTTCCGGTATTCCCGAACATCGCGACGAATTCCTGACCGATGAAGAACGCGAGGAAAACACCATGCTCACCACCTGCTGCTCACGGTCGAAAAGCCCGCGCCTTGTGCTGGAACTTTAAAGCTGATGAGTGACACAACAGCCTCCTGCCGATGCGGCGCAGTTCAATGCAAGATAACCGGCGAACCGTATTCCATTGGCCACTGTCACTGCGAATCCTGCCGGCGGAGCACCGGACAGGCTGCTGTCACGCTGCTTGCCTTCCGAAAAAGTCAGGTCGTGTTCGGCGACGATGCGGGAAAAATCCATGAATCCTCGCCGGGCGTCTACCGCCGGTTCTGCCCGAATTGCGGTACGCCGCTAACCTGGGAAGCAGACTGGGACGGGTACGACGACGTCATCGAAATCTATATCGGCGCAATGGCCGAACCCGACCGCTATCCCGCCGTAAAGCATGTTTACTATGACGAGCGGGTTTCCTGGTTTGATATTGCAGACCATTTGCCGCGCTACATTTCGGGTAACCGAGAAACCCCCGTCTCGCGTGAGCCGGCTTTTCCGCCGGATTCGAAAGCGGATTAGGTCTATTGCTGGCGACTTATATCCGGTCGCTGCGTGGCAATGAAGCCTCGCTCGCGACGCTGGCGATTTTAGGCAGCACGTTTCTGTGGGGCACGATGTGGATCCCGCTGCGCTATCTGGAATCGTCGGCCGGGCTTGAGGGCATCTGGCCGACCGTTCTGCTGAACGTGACCGGCGGTCTTGTGTTTCTGGTACCGATGCTGATCCGGCATCGCCCGGTGCCCGAACCGGGACGGCTGATTTTGATTGGTATCCTGTTCGGGGTCGGCTTGTTCGGTTATGGCGGCGCGCTGGTGTTGACCAGCGTGATCAAGGCGACATTGCTGTTCTATCTCACGCCGGTCTGGGGCACGGTGATCGGCTGTGTTTTCCTGAATGAAAAACTCACAATCCGGCGGTTGCTGGCCGTCGCGGGTGGTCTCGCAGGGCTTTTCATCATTCTGGGCGGCGATGCGGATACGTTGCCTTTGCCGTCCAATGCCGGTGACTGGCTGGCACTGGCGTCCGGCATCTGCTGGTCGGTCGGTTGCTTTTATGCGTTCACCTCGTCGATCCGGCGGGGCACGGTTGAACTGGCGGTGTCGATGTGCGGCGGCAGTATCGTGGTGGCGGCCGCCTTTGTGCTGGCCTTCGGTGCCGGCGTTGCCGGCACCCCGCCAACCGCCGGTGACATCGCAACTGTTCTGCCGGTTGCCGCCGCCATTGTGGCGGTGCACTTCATTCCGCTGACGGTGCTGACCATGTGGGGCACACCGCGTCTGCCGCCGGCGCGCGTCGGTATTCTCTTAATGCTGGAAGTCGTGATCGCGGTAAGCCTGGCAGCGCTGCTTACAGACGATCCGTTTGGCCTGCGCGAGATTCTCGGCGCAGCCCTGGTACTGTCAGCCGGCGTGGTGGAAGTGTCCGGCGGCTCACCTGCCGCAGACGATACCGTTATCTGACCCCCCGATCAGACGCCCGTAATGTTTACGGCCTTGTTCCCCTTGCGATCCGGTTCGACATCAAAACTCACCTTCTGTCCCGGTTCCAGCGTCTCCAGGCCGGAATCCTTGACTGATGTGATATGAACAAAAACGTCCTTGTCGCCATCGTCTCGCGTAATAAAGCCAAAGCCTCTCGTCGTATTGAAAAATTTGACGATCCCCGTCGTCATATCTGCTTCCTCGCTCCCTTTTACCCGGCAAGCCCCATGCAGACCGGGGCGACATTTGCGGCCTGTTTTTGAAGATTTCGACCAGTCAACTGTCACATAACCGAAACAATAATAGGGTTGTTTTAAGGCGCAACAGGTTTTTTGCAGCCGTTATCAGGCGGTTTTCGGTTTCCGGTTGACTGATGGCGGGCGGCTTGGGCTTGGAAAACTGCGGAACTGGAACGGCACCCGGCCTTCCTGACGATCTTCGCTAGGGGTCAGGCTGAAGCGTTCCTTGTATACCCGGGCGAAGTATTCCTGCGAGGTGAACCCGCAGGCAACGGCGATCTCCATGATCGACATTTCCGTCTGCGTTACCATCGACCGGGCGCGGTCGAGCCGGATTTCGAGATAGTAGCGAACCGGGGTGACGCCGGTATGCGAGCCGAACAGCCGCTGCAACTGACGGTTCGACAGTCCGGTTATGGTTGAAATCTCGGATAACGGGATCGGGTTTTCCAGGTTGCGCTCCATCAGCACGATGGCTTCCCGCAGTTTGGAGGGGGCGGCGTAGCCGACCGGTTCACGGTGCGCCGGTGACTGGCCTTCCGCACCCGG
>CAYGSU010000028.1:13622-46417 GCA_964352715.1 uncultured Flavobacteriaceae bacterium
CCCGGCAAATGCCAGAAGAAACGCACCAGTATCAAGACCGCCCAGGGCTGCGCCATTTCCGGCGCAGCGGCGGATCCAGTCGAACAGGCGCGAGGCGCGGTAGGCTTCCGGGTTCCAGCTTGCGCTGACGAAGACAAAGTCGTAGCGGTCGCCGGCCTCTAAAATGCTTACCGTATCGGTAAGCTGCATGCCATTGCTTGCCTCGACCGGTCCACCGTCGCGGGTGACCAATTGCCATGAATAGCGCGGTTCGCCGGCAAGGTAGTTGGACGCGCGAAATGGATCGAGCAGGGCGGTGGTTGCCATGGCGTTGAACGACGGCAACAGCAGGACGGCGAGACGGGTCTGGGTCGCGGATGCGGCTTTGACGGCAGGGTCGAACACGGATTTTCTTATTTTCTCATCGTTGTGCGGCGTAAAAGTTAAGAGTATTGTCGTATAATTCTAGAAGCTTTGGCTGATAGTACGCACAAATAACACGCTAGGAGGCTGAAATGACAGCATCATCGTCACGTCCGAATATCCTTATGATCATGGCCGACCAGTTGGCGCCGCAGTTTCTTCCCTGCTACGGCCATCCGGTGGTGAAAGCGCCGACCATCGACCGCCTTGCGGCGGAAGGCGTTGTGTTCGATGCAGCCTATACCAATGCCCCTTTATGCGCGCCGTCTCGCTTCGTCATGATGAGCGGACGTCAGCCGTCGAAAATCGCGGCCTGGGACAATGCGGTGGAATTTTCCGCCGAAATACCGACCTTCGCGCATTATCTGGCGGCGGAAGGATATCAGAGTGTTCTCAGCGGCAAGATGCACTTCGTCGGCCCAGATCAGCTTCACGGCTATGATGAACGGCTGACGACGGATGTCTATCCGGCGGACTTCACCTGGCACCCGGAATGGGAACGGCCGGGTGAAAAGCTGGACTGGTTCCACAACATGGAGGTGGTGACCAAGGCCGGGGTCTGCACCCGTTCGATGTATCTCGACTATGACGATGAGGCGGTGTTCGAGGCAAAGCGGTTCCTGTTCGACCAGGCGCGCGACGGCAACGAAACGCCGTTCATGCTGACAGTTTCGATGATCCAGCCGCATGACCCGTATCTCTGCCGGCAGGACAAGTGGGACCAGTACCGCGATGACGACATCGACCTGCCAAAAGTGCCGTATGGGTCGGTGACCAAGGATCCGCACGGCGAACGCCTGCGCCACGGCTATGGCGCCAGCGATATCGAACTGGACGACAACACGATCCGCGATGCGCGGCACGCCTATTACGGCTCCATCGGCGATATCGACGACAAGATCGCCACATTGATGCAGACGCTGAAGGAAGCCGGACTGGCCGACAATACGATCATTATCCTGACAGCGGATCACGGCGACATGCTGGGCGAACGCGGCATGTGGTTCAAGATGAGCTATTTCGAGAACTCGGCACGTGTGCCGCTGATCGTGCATGCGCCGAAAATGTTTTCGCCGCGCCGGGTGAAGGAGGCGGTTTCGCTGGTCGATCTGCTGCCGACATTTGTCGAGCTCGCCCGCGACGGCAAACAGGGTGACTACGCAACGCCGATTGAAGGACGGTCTTTGCTGCCGCATCTGGGCGGCACGGGCGGCCATGACGAAGTGATCGGCGAATATTTCGCGGAAGGGCTGGACACACCGATGTTCATGATCCGCCGGGGGGCGAAGAAGCTGATCCACGCCGCCGGCGACCCGGTGCAGTACTACGATGTAGAAGCCGATCCGACAGAAGTGACCAATCTGGCAGATGACCCGGCCCATAGTCCGGCAGTGAAAAAGCTGCTGGCCGAACTCGACGCCGGCTACGACGTGCCGGCCCTGACAGGCCGTATTCTGGAAAGTCAGAAGCGGCGGCGGTTCCTGAAAAAGGTGATGCTCGACCGGGGGCAGGGCTGGGATTACCAGCCGGTCAAGGATGCGGCTGCATCCTATATCAGGAACACGATGCCGATTTACCAACTTGAAAAGAAGGCACGCTTTCCCAGCGTGTAACCATGGAGGATCACGATGACGGAACGGTTGAGCAGAGATGAAATGCAACGCATCGGCAAAGGGTACGACCCGGTCGCCGCGCGGTCGTTTTCCATTAACACCGATTGTTATCGTGATCCGAAATTCCTGAAGGTCGAGCAGGAACAGATTTTCCACAAGACATGGCAGTTCCTTTGCCACGAGGAGAAACTGCGCAGCCCTGGCAACTACGTGGCGATGGATGTTCAGGGGCAGAGCATCGTCGCGATGCGCGGCTCGGACGGCGAATTGCGGGCCTTTTACAATGTCTGCAAGCACCGGGGTCATGAATTGCTGAAGGGCGAGGGCAAGACACGCTTCGTGACCTGCCCCTACCATGCATGGACATACAACCTGGACGGCACATTGCGTGAGGCGCGCCGGTCAGAGTTGATCGAGAATTTTGACAGCGCCGATTTCTGTCTCAGCGGCGTGCAGGTCGAAACGTTCTGCCATCTGGTTTTCGTCAATCTCGATCCCGAAGCAACACCCTTGGCCGAACAGTCAGGCGATCTGGCGACGGAAGTCATGTCCTACGCGCCGGATCTTGCGAACCTGACCTTCGGGCATCGGCTGACCTACCGGATCAAGGCGAACTGGAAATCGGTCGTCGATAATTTTCTGGAATGTTACCACTGCCCGGTCGCACACAAGGATTTCGTGTCGCTGGTCGAAATGGATACATACAAGGTGAAGACGCACGGCATCTATTCCAGCCACATGGCGAAGGCGGGCAGGGGACAGAACACCGCCTACGGCACCGATGCGGCGACGGTGACGGATCATGCGGTCTGGTTCCTGTGGCCGAACATGACGCTGATGCGGTATCCGGGGCGCGGCAATTTCATGGTCTGGCGTTTCATCCCGACCGGGCCGGAGGAAACCTACGAAGAGTTTGATTTCTTCTTTGAAACCGCCCCGCCGACGGAAGGCGAAATGGATGCGATCACCTACATCGATTCCGTGTTGCAGCCAGAGGATATCGGGCTGGTGGAAAGCGTCCAGCGGGGCATGCGCACGCCGGCCTTCAATCAGGGCCGGTATCTCGTCGATCCGGAAGGATCCGGCCTTAGCGAGCATGGTGTGCACCACTTTCACGGTCTGATTCTGGAAGCCTACGGCAAGGCCTGTGCATCATGAGTGCGGTTCGGGAAGACTATCTGAAAGGCCGTGTCGCGGTCGTCACCGGCGGTACGGGCGGCATTGGCCGGGCGATCTGCATGCGGATGGCGAATGAAGGCGCGCATGTCTATGCCGCCGACATCGCCGAACCGAAAGAACCGCTGCCGGCGGGCGTTGTCTTCATTGCCCATGATGTGACCAGTGAAGACAGTGCGAAGGCCGTGATGAACCGTGTTGGCAGCGATCACGGCAAGCTGGATATTCTCGTCAACGCCGCCGGGATCGAAATCGAACACACAATCGAGGAGACCTCGCTGGAAGACTGGAACCGCATCTTCGCGATCAACGTCACCGGCACTTTCCTGACATCGAAACACGCCCTGCCGCTGATGCGGAAAGCGGAGGCCGGGTCGATCATCAATTTCGGCTCCTATGACGGGTTCATTGCCGATCCCGGTCTCGCCGCCTATTGCGCAACCAAAGGCGCGGTACACGCTCTGACCAAGGCAATGGCCTGCGATTACGGACCGGAAAACATCCGCGTTAACGCAATCTGCCCCGGCTATGTCGACACGCCGATGCTGCAAAGCTTTTTTCAGGGGGCAGGCGATATCGAAAGCCTGAAGGACGAAGTGCGGCGGGTGCATCCACTGCGCACCTTCGGCACGCCGGACGACATGGCCAATCTTGTGAACTGGCTCGCGGGTGACGAAGCACGCTATGCTTCCGGTCAGTTATGGGTGCTGGATGGCGGCTTGTCCGCGCAGGTCCAGCAAATGCGTTTATAGGAGGCATATAAATGGCGAAAGCCGAGAGTATCATCATCACCTGCGCGATCACCGGGGGTATTCACACACCGACCATGTCGCCGCATCTGCCGATTACGCCGAAGCAGATTGCCGAACAGGCCATCGGCGCGGCCGAGGCCGGGGCATCAATCATTCACCTGCATGCGCGCGATCCGGAAACCGGTAAACCGACGCCGGACCCCGAAGTGTTCATGGAGTTTTTGCCGGTCATCAAGCAGAGCACCAACGCCGTGGTGAACATCACCACCGGCGGCGGCCTTGGCATGACGCTGGAAGAACGCCTGGCGGCGGCCAACCGGGCGAAGCCGGAAATGGCGTCGCTGAACATGGGGTCGCTGAATTTCGGCCTGTTTCCGCTTCTCAAGAAATACGATAACTGGAAGCACGACTGGGAGCCGGAACTTCTCGGCAAGACGGAAGATTTCATCTTCAAGAACACGTTCAAGGATATCGCCTATGTGCTGCAAAGCCTGGGCGAGGAACACGGCACCAAGTTCGAAATGGAATGCTACGATCTGGGCCATCTCTACAATGTCGCCCATTTCGTCGATCGCGGGCTTATCAAGCCACCGTTCTTCCTGCAATTCATTTACGGCATTCTCGGTGGGGTCGGGGCCGATATCGACAATCTGGTTCATATGAATTCGATCGCCGACAAGCTGTTCGGCGACGATTACGAATGGTCTGTGCTGGCTGCCGGCAAGAACCAGATACCGTTCGCCACGACGGCGGCGGTTCTGGGCGGCAACCTGCGGGTCGGTCTGGAAGACAGCCTGTATATCGGCAAGGGCCAACTGGCCGAAAACAATGCCGACCAGGTCGCCAAGATCCGCCGTATTGTCGAGGAAATGTCACTCACCATCGCCACGCCGGACGAAGCCCGCAAGCGGCTCGGCCTCAAGGGCGGCGATATGGTCGGCTTCTGATTCATGACCGACATGCTGAAAGGTAAAGTCGCGGTCGTTACCGGCGGCGGCAAGGGTATCGGCCGCGCCATCGTCGACCGGTTCACGGCGGAGGGGGCGCGGGTTTTGACCTGCGGCCGCGGCGTGGACCCTGGTGACCTTCCGGCCAATAGCGTTTGGGCCGTTGCCGATGTCAGCCGGCAGGCCGATGTCGATGCGCTGGCCGACCGGACTGTCGCGGAATTCGGCCGTGTCGATATTCTGGTCAACAATGCCGGCGTGCAGATCGAAAAGACGGTCGTTGAGTCCACCGATGCCGACTGGGATGTGCTGATGGGGGCGAATGCGCAGGGTGTGTTCCGGATGTGCCGGCGGTTCATTCCGGTCATGGCCGGAACCGGCGGCGGGTCGATCATCAATATCGGGTCGATCAGCGGCAACCATGCCGATCCGTCGATGGCGCTCTACAATGCGTCGAAAGCCTTCGTACACGGGTTGACCCGGTCGATTGCAGTCGATCATGGCGGTCAGGGCATCCGCTGCAACGCCATTTGTCCGGGCTGGATCATGACGGCGATGGCGGATGCGGCATTCGATCTGGCGTCCGACCCGGTGGCGGCGAAAAAGGATGCGCTGGCCCGGCACGCTGTCGGTCGGTTCGGCCAGCCGTCGGATATCGCGGATGCGGCATTGTGGCTGGCTTCCGACGGGGCCGGCTTCATGACGGGGCAAACCGTTACCGTCGATGGCGGGCTGGTGGCGGCGACACCGCTGCAGCCTGGTCTTTTCTAGGAATTAGTAAATGAGTGATATCGCGAAAAGCGTAGAGGTTGTCGGCATTGTCGGCGCCGGGGTGATCGGTGCGAGCTGGAGCGCACTTTTTCTGGCGGCGGGCAGGGAGGTCGACGTGTTCGATCCGTCACCGAACGGTGAATTTGATACACGCGCCTATATCGAGCGTGCCTGGCCGAGCCTTGAAGAACTGAACATGGTTGTTGCCGGAGCGTCGCCGGACAGGGTGCGGTTCGTCGTCGATCCGCAAACGGCGGTGGCGCGGGCGCAGTTCGTTCAGGAAAGCGTGCCGGAACGTCTGCCGCTAAAGGCGGAGATTTATGCCACCATTGAACCAGCGCTGTCGCCTGACGCCATCGTTGCGACCAGTTCATCGGGTCTGTTGTTGTCCGACATGCAATCCGGCTGGAAGGATCCGGGCCGGTTCATCCTCGGTCATCCGTTCAACCCGCCGCACCTGATACCGCTGGTCGAGCTGCTGGGTAACGACCGTACCGAAGAGGGTGTGCTGGATGCTGCGGCGCGGTTCTACGAGGAATGCGGCAAGGTGACGATCCGCGTTAACAAGGAAGTACCGGCGCATGTGGCGAACCGGTTGCAGGCTGCCTTGTGGCGGGAAGCGATCCATCTGGTGGTTGAGGGCGTTGCATCGGTGGAAGATGTCGACAAGGCGGTCTGGGCCGGGCCGGGGTTGCGCTGGTCTGTCATGGGCCCGCATCAGTTGTTCAGTCTGGCCAGCGGTGGCAAGGGCATAGACGGCTTCTGCGAGCGTTACGCCGACAGTTTTCACACCTGGTGGAAGTCGATGGGCGATCCGGTCCTCACCGAAGAAGTCGGCCGGAAACTGGCCGAGGGAATCGCCCATGAGGAAAACGGCCGGTCGTTCGAGGATCTGGCGGCGGAACGCGACCGCAAGCTGATCGCCGCCATGAAAGCGTTTCGCGCCGTCGCCAACGCCTGAACTGGACATCGCCGGTAATCTCGTTTAACCACCCCGATTGCTGGCGAAAGGATATGACATGGCCGAAAGATTGCGTATCGGGATCATCGAAACCGGGCTCGTATCGCCCCCGCTCGACGAGGACTATCCGTCCTATCCGTCGATGTTCTGCCTGCTTCTGGACGAAGTGGACGATACTATCCACTACGAGACGATTTCCGTCGTGCAGGGCGACAGCCTGCCAAATCCGAACAAGTTCGATGGCTATATCATTACCGGCTCCAAATACGGCGTGTATGACGATCAGCCCTGGATCAAGCCATTGAAGGATTTTGTCGTGTCGGCGGATATCTCAGGCCGCAGACAGGTCGGCATCTGCTTCGGTCACCAGATCATGGCGGAAGCGTTCGGTGGCAAGGTCGAAAAATCATCCAAGGGCTGGGGTGTTGGATTCCAGCAATATGATGTCACGGCAGCAGGACCGTGGATGGACGGATCGTCGGTTTCGGTCGGCGACAGGATCAAGACGCCTGCGATGCATCAGGACCAGGTGGTGATCCCGCCGTCAGGCGCGGAAGTGATCGTCTCGTCCGATTTCTGCCGCTATGCAGGGTTCAAACTCTCCGACAATGCGATCACCTATCAGTTCCATCCGGAATTTGATGACGACTATATGGAAGACCTGATCAAGCTTCGCAAAGGCACCGTCATTCCCGACGATATCGCGGCCAGGGGTATTGCCAGCATCGACGGCAGCGAAGATCGTTTCCAGGTCGCCCGATGGATGGTCAACCACCTGAAACGCGAAGACTAGTCATCGACGTCAAACCGGTCGGCACCGTGCCGCGTTAACGCTGTGCGGTTTCCCAGTTCGGGTTCTGCCATATTTCCGCTTCGTTGCGGGGCAGGGGCGGCTTGCCGACAATCGCGTCGCTCAGTTTCTCGGCGATCATGATGGTGGGGCAATTCGTGTTGCCGTTGGTAACCTGCGGCATGATCGATGCATCGACGATCCGTAACCCTTTGATGCCATAGACCTTTCCCGTTGGGTCGACGACCGCCATCGGGTCGGATTCCGCCCCCATCTTTGCGGTGCAGGTCAGGTGCCACTGGGTATCGACCGCCTCGGCGAGTTTCCGGTCCAGTTCATCGTCGGTCTGCGCTTCCTTGCCGGGAAAGATTTCCTCGCCGCACAGATCGCTGAAAGCCGGCTGCGAGACCAGTTCGCGGACCAGTCGGGCACCTTTGCGCAACAGGTCGCGGTCGCGCGGATCGTCCAGATAGTTCACCTTGATACTGGGGGGCGTTTCCGGTTTTGCATCCTTCAGCCGTATCTTGCCCCGGCTGTGCGCCCGCATCAGCCCGACATGAATCTGGAAGGCTTCTTCGGGAATCGGTTCCCATGTACCGTGCTTCATGGCGATCGGCGACAGCGAAATCTGCAAATCGGGATAATCGACGCCGGGGCCGGACCGGATGCAGGCGACCGCCTCGAAATGGTTGCTGGCGCAGACGCCGTCTTTGGTGAGAAGCCACTGCACGCCGGCGGCCAGTTTACGAACGCCTTTGGTATAGGGGTACAAAGTCACCGGTTTCTTGCTGCGATACTTCAGAACGAAATCGGGATGTTCATTCAGGTTCGAGCCGACACCCGGGGCGTCGCGCACGACGTCGATTCCCTTGTCCCGCAGATGATCCGCCGGTCCGATGCCCGACAGCATCAGCACATGGGGTGTACCGACAGCACCGGCGGACAGGATAACTTCCTTGCCGGCTGTTGCGGTTTCGACTTTGCCGTTTGCGGTCTGAAACTCGACTCCGGTCGCCCGGTTGCCGTCCAGAACCAGTCGGCGCACCAGAACATCGGTTTTAATGGTCAGATTCGGTCTCGACCGTGCCGGATCGAGATATGCGCGGGCCGCGCTCCAGCGTTCGCCGTTATAGGTGCTCTGGTCAAGCAGGCCGAAGCCTTCCTGTTTTTCACCGCAGATGTCGTCGGTCAACGGATAGCCGGCCTGCTTGCCGGCCTCAAGAAAGGCCTTGTAGATCGGTCCGGTGCCTTCCGGCCGTTTGATCTGCATCGGCCCGTCAGTGCCGCGATGGTCCGATCCGCCGCCGGAATAATTCTCCAGTCGCTTGAAGTAGGGAAGCACATCGGCATAGCTCCAGCCCTTGCAGCCCATCTGCTGCCAGGTGTCGAAATCGCGCGCATGACCGCGAATGAACACCATGCCGTTGATCGATGACGACCCGCCCAGCGTCTTGCCGCGGTCGTGCTTCAGGGATCGTCCGTCGAGACCGGCCTCCGGTTCGCCCTTGTATGACCAGTTGTGTTTGGTTCCATTCAGGTTCGTGGTCATGGCAGCGGGAATTTTCAGCGATAGCGCCGTATTCGGCGGGCCGGCCTCAAGCAGCAGAACCGATGTCCCCGGATCGGCCGACAGTCTGTTGGCCAGAACACAGCCGGCAGAGCCGGCCCCGACGATGATGTAATCCGCCTTCATGTAGTCTCCAAATCTTGCTGATATCCGCGAAAAGTCGTACGGCTGAAGTGATAAGAATTGACACTAGTAGAGGGTGGCTCTTCGATAAACTATCAGTTTTTCGACAGAGCTGTCGAATTATGGAGGGTTTAGGCGTGAGTGGATTGCGGCTGCACAGCGAGGCATTGCGGGATGAATGGGTCGATGCCTACGGACATCTGAATGAAGGGTATTACGTGGTGGCCTTCAGCGAAGCAAACTGGGCGGTGCAGGAGCATTTCGATATCGGTGTTCCGTATTTTGAAAAGACAGGCTGCGGGGTCTACACGCTGGAAACCCATGTGCGGTATATAGCCGAGGTGCGTGCGCCGGCGACGCTCGACTTCGAAAGTTATATATTCGCCGTTGATGCGAAGAAGGTCGTCATGGCCCACCGGATGCTTGTGGACGGCACTGAACGCGCCACTTTCGAGGCGATTGCGCTGCACTATGATCAGAAAAACGGCCGCACCGCACCATTTCCCGACGATGTGCTGGCAAAACTGCAGGCCGCCTGCGCCGATCCGTTGCCGGACTGGGCCGGCAGCAGCGTCGGCATCCGGCGGAAATAGCAACAGGTTGGACGACTGGCCGATTCGACATTTCGCCGGAAATATGAACACTTGCTCTACTGTTAGTCAGGTTTGCAGGAGGTTCTTGAGTGAATATCGACAGCACCATGAGAAATGCGACTGACGAGCTTTATGCCGTCGGCGCTGCTGTTGGTACCGCCGGATTTGAGCGGGCGGCTCTGGCGCTGCTCGCGGCGCTGATTCCGAACGATATGCAATGGCTGGTCGTGTACGAAAGGATTACCCGTCCCCGTGTGCTGTATTTCAGCCTAACAAGCGAAGATGCCAGGTTTTACATAAACCGCGATGAAGCGCCGGCGCTCTACGTTTCAGGCTACTACCGGTTTGATCCTGTTTACCGGTATTGGCGCGAGGTTGGAGAGCCGGGTGTCTGCACCCTGCATCATATGCCGGCAGCAGGCTATTGCGATTCAGATGCCTATATCAGCGAGTTCCTGCCGATAACGCATATGGAGGACGAGGCCGTCGTGCTGTTTCAGTACGGCCAAGATCAGGCTCTGGGTGTATGCCTCAGCCGATCGACGCAGTTCACGCTGTCCGAGGTCAAGCTGATGCAGACAGTGTATCCCTTGTTGGCCGGACTGTTCGAATCCCACCTGCGGCTATATTCGGCCAGCAATCCGACAGTGACCGAGGTCCGTTTCGGTGAAACCGGCTCTGGAACACCTTTGGACTTCAGTGCAGCGGTAGAGGAATTCCTGCCTGCCATTCTGACACCCCGTGAAAGGCAGATCGTCAAGTTCGTGCTTGCCGGTTACCCGAATGCCGCCATCGCAAGTTGTCTTGGTATCGGCGAGGGAACATCCTGGAACCACAAGAAACGCCTGTACAGCAAGCTGGACATCACATCGGAACGTGAGCTGTTTTCAATGTTTCTCGGTTTCCTTGCGAAGCGCGACGCCAGCGAACTGCTGACCGCAGTCTGAGACCCCGACAACGTGTTCTTGATCCTACGCCGTCCGGTGTCGGTAAAAAACCAGGACAGTGTAAAATTAGACCATTGGAAAAGTGGCGGTGATCTTGACGGCGCTTGAGAAAAGACCGCACACTTAGGGCCATTCGCACCGCACAAAAAACAAACGAGAGGCGCGATGTCCGGGCAGGAAGATGACAAAACAAGTTTACTAACCCTGCTTCGGTTCGCGGGTGGTGCTGTATGTATTCGCGAATATTGCGTCTGAGGCTCGTTTATCACTTGGGAGACTAATTAACTATGAAACTCAAAACACTTCTTTCCGCTGCTGCCGTTCTCGCGTTTGGAGCGGGTGCGGTACAAGCGGCTGATCCGGTAAAAATTCCTATCAGCGAATGGACCGGCCAGCACATCACCGCCCATATTCTTGGTTCCGCCTTCAAGGAAGCCGGTGTCGAGATCGAATACGTTACGGCTGGTTCCGTACCGCAATATGCGGCGATAGCCGCCGGTGACTTGCATCTGCAGCCGGAAACCTGGGATAATAATGTCGGCGACATTTATCCGAAAGCTGTCGCCGCTGGCGATATCGTGGTTGTCGGCGAAACCGGACTGACAGCTCGTGAAGGCTGGATTTACCCACCGTATATGGAAGAAAAGTGCCCGGGCTTGCCAAGCTACAAGGCTTTGTATGATTGCGCACAGGCCTTTGCGACAGCAGAAACTTTCCCGAAAGGCCGCATGATTACGTATCCGGCCGACTGGGGAACACGGTCCAGAGACCTGATTAACCTGGTTAAGCTTCCTTTCGTTCCGGTACCGGGCGGCAGTGAAGGGGCGATGGTTGCAGAGATGAAAAGCGCGCTTGCCACTGAACAACCCGTCCTGGTGATGTTCTGGGAACCGCACTGGTTCTTTGCTGACTATGAAATGAACTGGGTCGAGTGGCCGACGGATGTAGCGGATTGCGATACGGACCCGTCCAAGGGAATCACGACGACGGAAGTGGGCGATTGCGGTTTCCAGCAGGCGAACGTTCTGAAAATCGCGAACAAGGATTTCGCAAAGACCTGGCCGAAAGCTCAGGCGGTTTATGAAAACTTCACCATCAACAATGGCACACAAAACCAGTTGATCAAGGAAGTAGACGCTAACGGTCGCCCTCTTGAAGAAGTCATCGCCGAATGGATGGCGAATAACGAATCCACATGGAAGGCCTGGTTGCCGGGCGGCAGCTAAGCCCTGTGACTATTTAGTTTGAACGTGGCGAGGCCGGTCTTGTACAGGGCCGGCCTCGTCAGTTCACGTGATCTTGCGGACTGGAATCCGCCAATAATGAAGACGGGTGTACCCCAGCTATGTCTGACGAAAATAACTCGGCAAATATCAAAATATCCTGCCGGAATGTATGGAAGGTATACGGACCCGACCCGGACGCGTATTTCAACGGAGCGGGACAGGATCTCGATACGGCCGACCTGACGGCGCGGATGCGCGACGAAGGGCATATTCCAGCCTGTGCCGATGTCAGCTTCGATGTCCATGTCGGGGAAATCTTCGTGATTATGGGGCTTTCAGGCTCTGGCAAATCGACCATCGTGCGGTGCCTTTCACGCCTCGTCGAACCTTCGCATGGCGAAGTCATTCTGGATGGCAAAGATCTGCTGAAGGTCTCGAAGAGCGAACTTATCGATATTCGCCGCCATAAAATGGGCATGGTGTTTCAGAATTTCGGCTTGATGCCGCATCTTAATGTAATCGAAAACATTGCCTTTCCCCTGAAACTACAGGGACTGTCGCTGCCGGAACGCAAGAAGCGGGCAGAACGGGTGATTGAACTGGTTGGCCTGGAAGGACGCGAACTGCATTTTCCACGGCAACTCTCCGGTGGCCAGCAGCAACGCGTGGGGATCGCCCGGTCGCTGGCGGTTGAACCGGAACTGTGGTTCCTGGACGAGCCGTTTTCGGCGCTGGACCCGCTGATCCGGCGGCAGATGCAGGATGAGTTTCTGCGAATTCAGCAAAAACTCCACAAATCCATCGTCTTCATTACACACGATTTTCTGGAAGCGTTGCGAATTGCCGATCGTATGGCGATCATGCGTGACGGTGTGATCGTACAGATGGGAACGCCAGCGGACCTGATCGTTAATCCCGCCGACGATTACGTCAAGGAATTCACCAGCGACGTTCCGCTGGCCCGGGTTCTACGCGCCCGCGAGGTGGCCCGCCAGCCGACCGGCTCGGTCGATGGTATGGAAAAGATGAAGGGCTCGATATCGGTCGAGGCGTTGATGCCGGAACTGGCGCATCACCCGGACGGTATTGCCATTGTCGATGACAATGGCGTTGTGCTGGGTGTCGCGACGCCGCGCAGCGTCGTCGAGGTCCTGGCCCGCGAAGCGAGTGACAGAGGACCGGCAACGCCATGAACGATCTGATCCGCCACGCCGACAAGACGTTCCTGCACTGGATCGGGATTCTTGTTTTTACCCTGATCTGTATTTTTGCGAAAGACAGCGTCTCGTGGCTTGCTTCTTATCCCGATAGCGGGGTCTTGCCCGTTGTCAGCATTCTGAACAGCATCATGACCGTCATCATTGAGTATAGCGGATGGTTTTTCAGGGGACTGTCCTCCATTCTTTCGGTGCCGATGGGATGGATTCGCGATTTCCTGCAATGGCTGCCCTGGTCTGTTGCCATCGCTATCTGCGTTACTGTTGCGCACAAGGCGTCGGGATGGAAATTGGCCGTCTTTACCGGTCTTAGCCTGCTTTACATGGTTATTTCCGGTCACTGGGCACCCAGCATGAACTCTGTTGCGCTTGTCGCGCTGTCCGTGCCGATCGCCATCATGATCGGCTTTGTATTCGGGGTTATCGGGTTCTTTTCAGGCAGAGCAGAACGGATCATCATGCCGACACTCGACATGCTGCAGACCATCCCGGCTTTCGCCTATCTGATTCCGATCCTGATTCTGTTCGGTTTTGGCCCGGTCGTCGGCTTGATTGCCTCGCTGCTGTTCGCCTTTCCCCCAATGGTGCGGAACACCATTCTGGGGCTTCGTCGCGTGCCGGAAGAAGTGATCGAATCCGGTCTTATGTCCGGCGCGACCAACTGGCAATTGTTCTGGCAGGTGCGCATACCGACGTCTTTGCGCCAGATCCTTCTGGGGGTGAACCAGACAACGATGGCCGCATTGTCGATGGTAATCATTGCCTCGATCATTGGTGGCACCGCTGATATCGGCTGGGAAGTGCTGAGCACCATGCGCAAGGCACAGTTCGGCGAAAGCATTCTGGCGGGTATTGTGATTGCGCTTCTGGCAATGAACCTGGACCGCATCAGCGCCGGCCTGGCGACGAAAGAAAGCCGGGGTCTGGAGAGTGAAAGCTCGATATTCCGCCGTCATCAGTATTTCTTTATCGGCGCTTCCGCTGCTGCGATCCTGTTTGTTCTGTCCTGGGCCTTTCCGATTCTGGCGGAATACCCGCGTGACCTGTTCTACGCCCCCACGAAAGGGATGAATGACGGGATCGAATACATCATCGTGAACTATCGCGGCGTTATCGAGGCGATCAAGAATTCGACCATATTCTTTGTCATGCTGCCGATGCGGATCGGGCTGGAACAAGCGGTCAGTCCGTTTTCCTGGGGATTCGTGCTGACCAATGCACATATCATCGGCTATACGGTCTTGATGGTCGCCGCTGCCACCTTCGCGCTCTACCGGTTCAACGGCAAGGTCGCGATCGGCATCGCGATTGCCGGCATGATCTTCTATTTCGGCATTACCCAGTTTCCCTGGCCGGTAATGTTTGCCGTGCTTGGGCTGCTCGGTTGGCAACTTGGCGGATTTCGCTTGTTGATCGGGGTTTGGGGCGGCCTTGCTTTCCTGCTGATGACCGGTATCTGGACCGAAGCGATGATGTCGGTCTATCTGTGCGGCATCGCGGTGATTATCTGCGCCATTGTCGGGTCAGCCATCGGCATCTGGGCGGCCCATAACGACAAGGTATCGGCCTTTTTCCGGCCGATTAACGACACGCTTCAGACCATGCCGCCTTTTGTTCTGCTAATTCCGGCGGTGATGTTCTTCAAACTCGGTGACTTTACGGCGCTGTTGGCGATCATTTCCTACGCCATCGTGCCGGCGATCCGGTATTCCGAACATGGGCTGCGCAATCTTCCGAAAGAAGTGCTGGAAGCTGCGGAATCGATGGGCACGACAGGCTGGCAGTCTCTGATACAGGTGAAGTTGCCGCTGGCGCTGCCGGTGATCATGCTGGGGATCAACCAGACCGTAATGTACGGCATTGCGATGCTGGTGATCACGGCGCTGGTCGGCACGAGCGAACTGGGCCAGAGCGTCTATATCGCGTTGGGTGACGGCGATTTCGGCGGCGGCATAGTTGCCGGGGTCGGCATGGCGATAATCGCGATCATAGCCGACCGGCTGATCCAGGCCTGGAGCAAGAAGCGGCAGGAAGCGTTCGGCCTCGCCTAAAGCAACTATCGACCGGGAGGAAGATAATGACAGGGACCTGGTTTTCACATCAGGCGTTCGATGACGATGTTACGCTGATCTGGGAGAATTTCGCCGCGCCGTGGATGCGCTGCAACATCTGGCATGTCCGGGGCAGGGACCGTGACCTCGTTATCGATACCGGCATGGGCATCAAGCCGCTGAAAGCGGAAGTCGCCCGCCTTTCCGACCGGCCGTTGACGGCGATTTCAACCCACGCGCATTTCGACCATATGGGCGGCGCTCATGAATTCGATACGCGGCTGGGGCATCGCTGCGAGGCTGATATTCATGCCGACCCAACGGCGGAAAACAGCGTCTACGACGGGTATCTGGTAGCGGAAGCATTCGAACGCTTGTCGGAAGATGAATTCGATATTTCAACCTATTCGGTGACTCCGGCGCCGCTGACCGGCTATCTGGACGATGGCGATGTTGTCGACTTGGGAAACCGCGCCTTTCAGGTACTGCACCTGCCGGGCCATTCGCCGGGGTCTATTGCGTTGTATGAAAAGGAAACCGGCACCCTTTTCAGCGGCGATACCCTGTATCAGGACGACTATCTGCTGGATAATCTGTACCACTCCGACAAGGAACGGTTTCGCGAAAGCCTGCTGCGCATGAAGGAGCTACCGGTAACGGCGGTACATGGCGGGCATTTCGGATCCTTCGGACGCGACCGGATGCTGGAACTGATCGACAAATATGTTTCCGGCGCGATGATCGCCGCTGAACCAAAGGAATGGATCGACCGGATAGTCGAAGAAACCCGAACCGGCGCGGAGTAACCTGCCATGAGCATCCCTGAAACAGCTGTCGGGATCGCCTCGGCGGTCCGGAATCGCGAATGCAAGGCGTCCGATGTCATTTCACGCTCGCTCGACCGTATCCGGCAGACCCAGTCCGCTATCAACGCATTCACCGAAAGCTATGACGACGAGGCCTTGGACATCGCTCATCGCATCGATGCGCGGATTGCCGACGGCGATACGGTTGGTCTGCTGGCCGGGGTTCCTGTGGCGGTTAAGGATTTCACGCCCCTGAAAGGCAAGCGCACGACCTACGGGTCGCTGGCCTACAAGGACAACATCGGAACGTTCGATCCGATCTATGTGCAGCGGCTGCGCGCGGCCGGGGCCATTGTCGTCGGCAAGACCAACACGCCGGAATTCGCCCATGCCGGGTTCTGCACGAACCGGGTGTTCGGTACAACTCTGAATCCCTGGAATACCGAGCACACGCCGGGCGGATCGTCAGGTGGCGCGGGGGCGGCGGTCGGCGCGCACGTGGTGCCGCTGGCAGAAGGCACGGATATGGGCGGATCAATCCGCATTCCGGCCGGCTATTGCGGCTGTGTCGGTCTGAAGCCGTCGCTCGGTCGGATACCGATGGATATTCTGAAAAGCGTGCATGATACAATTTCGCATTTCGGGCCGCTGGCCCGGACGGTCGAGGATGCCTGGGCATTCCTGAATGTGACCAAGGGCCCGGATGACGTCGACCCGATGTCACTGCCGGCGCAGGAGATCGCCTTCGATCCGGCAGGCGACGTGCGCGGCCTGAAAGTCGGCCTGTCGATGGATCTGGGCTTTTTCGACGTATCGGATGAAGTGCGGGCGGCGGTCGACCGGGCGGCAACTGTTCTGCGTGATGCCGGTGCAACGGTTGAACCGGTCGATATCGCCTGGGATCGTTCGGTTACCGATGCGATGATGAAGGGTTGGTCGGTATATCTCGCGGCGTTCGAGGGCCACTTGTTGAAGGACAACAAGGACCTGCTGGACCCCGGCGTGGCGGCGATGTTCGAGGATGCGTTCAAAACCTCAGCACCGGAATACAAGGCGATTGAGACACTGCGTCGCCGTCTTTGGCTCGATCTTGTCGCGGTCTTCCAGGGGCATGATGCTTTGATCTGCCCGACGGCGCCGATTACTGCGCCGCTGGCAAGTCTGACGGATGCCGATTTCGGGTCGGAAACAGAAGACGGCAAGCTGATGGTGGCCGAAATGACACATCCGTTCAATTTCACGGCGCATTGCCCGGTTCTGTCGGTTCCCTGCGGTGTCGGCGCGTTGAACCTGCCGATCGGTCTGCAGGTCGTCGGGCGACGGTTTGACGAGGAAACCGTTTTGCGCATCGGCCGGGCGGTCGAGCGGGGTGATCTGATGGCGGGATACAAGCCGCAGATTCTTGCGGCATGACGCTTCGATTCATCGCTAATCTTTCCTGGCTGTGCAAGGAAGTTGCCCTGCCGGATCGGTTCGCATTGGCCCGCGATCTCGGGTTCGAGGCTGTTGAATGCGGGTTGCCCTACGAGGTTTCTGCCGAGAACTTTACCGCCGGCTGGAAGGCGGGCGGCATACCGCTCATCATGATCAATGCGGCGACCGGCGACATGGCGGCTGGCGAATACGGTTTGGCGGCTCTGCCGGGGCGGGAGGCGGATTTTCGCGCCGCGCTGGAAGCCTCGCTTGCCTATGCGCTGCCGACTGAATGCCGGTTTCTGCATGTGCTGGCCGGGATTGTGCCGCCCGAGGCCGACAATACCGTCTGCGCCGATATTTATGTCGAGAACCTGAAATGGGCCTGCGAGGTTTGTGCCGGGCATGGCATGCAGGTGCTGATCGAACCGATCAATACCGTGGAACGGCCCGGGTATTTTCTGTCCCGCACCGATCAGGCGGCGGCGGTGATCGACCGGGTCGGGCGCAACGATATCGGAATCCAGTACGACACCCATAATGCGCAATTGATGGAAGGCGATCTGACCCGAACCCTGACCCGTCACTTCGACAAGATCCGTCATGTCCAGGTCGCGGGCCTGCCGGACCGCTCGCCGCCGGACCGGGGCGAGGTTGACCACGACCATGTCTTCGAGGTGCTGGAACGCCTCGGCTACGACGGCTGGATCGGCTGCGAATACCGGCCCGGCCCGGATACTGCAGCGACTCTGGGCTGGGCAAAGCGGTTTGGCCTTGGTCGCTAGCGCGCAGCTTCGCACCATTTCAGAAAGGCCTGCGCCGTCGGGGTTTCGAGCCGGTCTTGCGCCACAACCGCATAATAGCCGTTTTCGGTTTTCACGTTGATATCCAGCGGAACGACGAGGCGGCCCGCCGCGATATCCTGATCGACGAAACCCTGCCAGCAAAGTGCGATACCCATGCCGGCGCGGGCGGCGTCAATCACCGCTGCGTAAGAATTCGACTGGAACACCCGGTTCGTACCGGAGCGCGGACCACCTGTTTCGGTCATCCAGATCGCCCAGTTCATCCACGACCAGCGTTCGTAGGACAGATCGACGAGGTCTGCGCCGGCAAGCGCTTCCAGCGTTTCGACCGGGCCGTGTCGTTCCAGATAGGCGGGGGAGCATACGGGATAGACGACTTCGTCAATTATCCTGACCGAACGGAAGCCCGGCCAGTCGCCATTGCCATGCACGATTGCGGCATCAACCGACGGTGTGAAGGCATCGTCGATTGCATCGGAAGCGGTGACGTCGATCGATATGCCGGGCAAGGCGGCAGTGAGGGATGCAAGGCGCGGCATCAGCCAGAAATGCGTCAGCGCGACATCGGCAACAAGGTGAAGCCTTGTATCAGCGGCAGTCGCCTTGACCGCGTCGCTGGCGGCGACAAGGTGGTTTAGCGCGACGGTAACGCTGTTTTGAAAGTCCGCGCCTTCGCGGGTCAGGCGGACGGACCGGTGATGCCGCTCGAACAAGGCGACGCCCATCCGCTCTTCCAGCGCCCGGATACGCTGGCTGACGGCGGATTGGGTGACGTTCATTTCCTGCGCTGCAAGCGTGAAGCTTTCATGCCTTGCGGCAGCTTCGAAAGCGGTCAGCAGGTCAAGCTGCGGCAGAAGCTGGTGAAATTGTTGCATAAGGTTTTCTAACTCAAGTGGATTAGAAATCAACGTTTGCCTTAGAAATCATAACATTTAAACTCAGTCCATCAAGCTAATCCGATGGAAGGGACCAGCCATGAACAAACCACTCGTAAACCTGCAATCGACCGACAAAGGCCCGCTGCGTGACGACCCGGCTCGTTCCTACACCTTGCCGGCGCGGTTCTACACCGACCCGGAGATATTCGCGTCGGAAAAGGAAAACGTGTTCTATCGCAACTGGTGGTGTGCCGGTCACAAGAGCCATTTCGCACAGAAGGGGCAGTACCGCACGGTTCAGGTTATTGACGAAAGCCTGTTCGTGGTACGCGATCGCAAGGGTGAGCTGAAAGCGTTCTACAACATCTGTCAGCACCGGGGTCATCAGTTGCTGTCGGGTGAAGGCAAGACCCAGTCCATCGTTTGCCCGTATCACGCCTGGGCCTACGATCTGAACGGCGATCTGCGGTCGGCTCGAAACACCGACGAAATGGTCGATTTCGAAAAATGCGATTTCGCGTTGAAGCCGGTCAAGGTTGAGGAATTCGCCGGGTTCGTCTTCGTCAATCTCGATGATGATGCAACCTCGATGGCTGATCAGGCGAAAGGTCTGGAAGAGGAAATCCGTAAATACTGCCCGCGCATCGACGAGCTGGTTTTCGCCCAGCGCGATAGCTATGAAGTGGCCTGCAACTGGAAGGTTCTGGTCGATAATTTCCTGGAATGCTACCACTGCGACCCGGCGCATAAGGACTTCGTCGATCTGGTCGATATGGATACTTACCGGACGATTACCCATTCCTGTTTCTCCAGCCAGATCGCCGGCGCGCCGCGCACGACAAACAGCAAGGCGTTCTCGTTCGAAAAGGGCGATGTGGACTTCGGCTATGCCGGCTGGTTCCTGTTCCCGAACCTGTCGATCTGGATTTACCCGGGCGAAACCAATATCTCGACCCTGCAGATCATTCCGACAGGGCCGGAAACGACTATCGAATATCAGGACTGGTACGCCCTGACCGACCAGCCGAGCCAGCAGTTGAAGGATGCGATGGCGTATCAGAAAGACGTTCTGCAGCCGGAAGATATCGGCCTCTGCCTCAGCGTTCAAAAGGGGTTGAAGTCGAAGGGTTACAATCAGGGCCGGTTTGTGGTCGACAAGGGCCTGACCGAGCTCAGCGAACACGCCGTTCATCATTTCCAGAAATTCATCGCGGAGTCGCTGGACGCCAACCTTGAGAAAGTAGAATAGCCCGTATTTTGCAGTGCGGTGCCAGCCCGCTCCCCAAACCCGGCCGCCCATAGAATACGATCCCGTGGGTGGCCGAGTGGGGAAATAGGCCGGAACCGAAGAGACCAATATCCAGAACGGTTCAGTACTCGTTGTTCAATGCTTCGACCGCGGGAATTTCCCGCTCCCGCCGGGCGATATAGTCCAGCAGTTCGTCGTTCTTCGCTGAATCCAGCGAGGGCTCCTCATAGGCATCCAGCATCGCCTTCGCTTCTTTCAGGGCACGCGCCGTGATCTCGTTGCTGCCTTCCGCAATCCATTGTTCGATGGAATTGTTGTCGAACAGTTTCGGCATGAAAAAGGCTTTCTGAAAATTTTCCAGTGTATGTGGATGGCCCAGATAATGGCCGCCCGGGCCGATGTCGCGCACCGCTCCCAGCGCCTCGTCAAAATCGTCCCAATTGATGCCGGACGCCATCCGGTGACCCATCGCGCATTGTTCGGCGTCGACAACGAACTTGGCGACGGAGCAATGCATGCCGGCTTCGTTCCATCCGGCGGAATGCCAGAGATAGTTCGCGCCCGCCAACAGCACGGCCATCATGGTCGAGGCGCTTTCGTAGCCCGCCTGCGCATCGAAAGTTTTCGCACCGCCAAGTGTGTTGGATGTTCGCCAAGGCACGCGGTAGTGCCGCGCCATCTGTCCGATCATGAAATTCATCAGGCTGATTTCCGGCGTGCCGGCCATCGGCGCGCCGCTCTGCATTGAGACGGTGGACAGATAATGCCCGTAGATCGCCGGGCAGCCTTTCCGGACGACCTGGGTATAGGCCAGCGCCGAAAGAGCCTCGGCGTTGAGTTGTGCGACCGCCGGGGCGGTAGAGGCAGGGGTATTCGCGCCGCCCAGCACGAAGGGTGAACACAGAACCGGTTGATTGCGCCGGTTGAAGGCGCGCATCGCGCCCAGCATCACCTCGTCCCACACAAGCGGCGAATTGCCGTTGCAATTGCCGACCGCGACCGGATGGGTCTCCATGAAGTCGGCGCCGAACAGGATGGCGCACATGTCGAGCACGTCTTCGGCATTCTTCGGCGACGTCGTCATGCCCATGAAGGTCTTGTCGGAATGCTTCATTGACGAATAGGTGATGCGCAGATGCCGGTGCGCCACAATGTGGTCCATCGGTTCGACAATATGATGGGCAGAGGAATGCAGGGCGGGCGAGACATGCGCCAGCTTGTGGAACATCGCGAGATCTTCCAGCGTCGGATAGCGTCTCTTGTCTTCCAGATCGCGCAAATAGGGTGCACCGGTCATCGGCACGAAGATCGATTTTGACCCGCCCAGTTCTACCGAATGGGCCGGATTGCGGGCGTGCAGGGTGATGGTTTCCGGGATGCCGGCTATCAGCTCGCGCACCATGAAACGGTCCAGATGGACACGGTCGCCGCGCACATCCGCGCCGGCCTTGCGCCAGTCTTCCAGGGCGATATCGTCGCGGAAGACAACGCCGACGTCTTCAAGAATATCCATCGACGCCTTGTCGATCTTCACGACCTGTTCTGGCGACATCGGCTCGACCAGCGGCAGCTTGCGGTCGATCGGCGGCAGCATTTTCGATCCGGCGATGCGGTCCGTGCGCAAATCACGTCGGGCGGTTCGTCCGCCCCGGCGACCGGGTTTTGGTTTTTCAAGAAGGGTGGTCATTCGACGCTCTCTCCGGTATCCGGATTGGCGGATGAATCCCAGTTTCCGGGAAACAAGCCGTCTTTTCGCTATCCAAATCCTGCGGCAGTATGACTTTCGGTAGGCTAAGCACCTACCGAAAAAAAGTCATTTGTCGATTGAGGCTTTTACGCCAAGGTCAGACCGGTTGTACTGGGAAACTTTATGGTCCGACGGTATTACAATCTTCCCTCGCTGACGGCGCTTGCGGCATTCGAGGCTTCGGCGCGCCACAAGAGTTTCAAGCTGGCGGCTGCAGAACTGAACGTGACACCGGGTGCAGTCAGTCGGCAGATCAAGAGCCTCGAGGAAGAACTGGGAACGCCTTTGTTCAGGCGGCGGCCGCAGGGCGTCGAGCTGACGAATGATGCGGAAGACCTTTATGCGGTCATTTCCAACGGTTTTGGCCGTGCATCGGAAGTGGTTCAGCGGATCAAGAGCGGCAGTCATATCAACAAGGTTACGCTGGCCTGCACCAACGCCATGGCGACGATGTGGCTGATGCCACGGATGGGCGATTTCTGGCGACGTTATCCGAAGGTGCTGGCGGACCACCTGATCCTTGACAACACGCGGGATTTCCGTCGCGCCGAAGTTGACCTGCGTATCCGCTATGGTAATGGCGCCTGGCCGGACGAAACAGCCGTGAAACTGTTCGATGAGTGTATCTACCCGGTCTGTGGTCCGGGTTTCGCCGCCGTGCATGCCGATTGTCTGCCGTCGATCATACCGACCCTGCCGTTGCTGCATGTCGACTGGCTGGACCCGAACTGGGTGGATTGGGATGAAATGCTGCGCCGGGCCGGAATTGCGCATGGTCCGCTGGGCGGCCGCCGGTTCAGCAGTTTTGCGGTGACGCTGCAGGCCTGTCAGGAAAATCAGGGCATTGCCATCGGCTGGGACCGGCTGATCCGCCAGCATATCGAAGACGGGTCGCTGGTCAGGCTGACGGACCTGCACATGCCGGCGCCGGGATCATACTATCTGACCTGGAACGACAACCGCGAGCCGACCCCGGCATCGGAGACCCTGCGCGACTGGCTGCTGGAAATGGCGGAAAAGGATCTCTCGGCGGATGCCGTTTCCTAGTCGAACCCGTCGAAGCCGTCGGTTTTGGGCAGATCTTCCTGCAGATGGAGCCAGGACAGCTTTTCGCGATACATCACGTGCCGGGCAGGGGGAAACGCCTCCGGCTGGTCGAACAGACCGAGCGCTAGCCAGATTTCGCCGGGCAGCTTATCGGTCCGGTAGGCCACAGGCGACCCACAGGTCGCGCAGGAAAGCCGTTGCGTGCCGGCGTTCTTCTCGAATGAACGGGGTTCGTCGCCGGTCCATGATATGTCCGCTGCGTTGAAACAGGCCCAGGCGGCGGCCACAGTGCCGGTCGCCCGTCGACAACTGTCGCAATGGCATAGATCAACCTGAGACGGTGATTGCGAAGCCGAGAAGGTTACGCCGCCACAATAACAATGTCCGTTGATCGTCATGAAAAATTCCCTGTCGATTTGTGTTGCTTCGAGATTGCCAAGTATCACCCGGTTTGGCCAGAATACGAAAGAGAGCTCAGGAACTGGAGAGGGGTATCGGCATGGCGGATCAAAAAGTAATCGCATTCTTTCCCGAGGCAGCATTCGGACCGGCGCTGAATTCGGTCGGCATTGCACAGGCCTGCGAAAAACTTGGCCACAAAGCGGTGTTTCTGAGCGACCCCGGCATGATCGGTGTGTATGCAGGCTACGGGTTCGATGAATACCCGGTAAATATGTCGGAACCGATGCCGCCGGAAGAAATGGCGAAGTTCTGGAGCGATTTCATCAACGGGCATATCCCGAACTTCAATCTGACCCCCTACGAGCAGATCGATAACTACGTGAAGGAATGCTGGGAAGCCATCGTCGAGACATCAATCTGGGCGGAAAAGGAGCTGCCGGACATTCTGGACAAGGTGAAGCCGGATATCGTCTGCGTCGATAACGTTATCCTGTTTCCGGCCATCAAGCGGTACGCGGAAACCAATGGCAAACCCTGGGTGCGCATCATCTCGTGCTCGGAAAACGAAATCAGCGATCCGGATATTCCGCCGTCTCTGTCTGGCTGCAGCGAGAAGGATAAGGAATGCCACGCCCGATTCACCGCGCGGTTCAACGAAGTGATGAAACCGTATCACGACAAGTTCAACGAATTTCTGAAATCCTGTGGCGAGGACCCGTACCCGCTGGGCCAGTTCTTCGAGGCGTCGCCGCATCTGAACCTGCTTTTGTATCCGGAACCGGTGAAATTCAACCGGCGCAACCCGCTGGATCCGAAGCGGTTCCAGTATCTCGAAGGCTGCGTCCGAAAGGACAAGCCGTATGAAATTCCCGCCTTCAAATGCGGTACGGACGACCCGATTGTCTATCTCAGCTTCGGCAGTCTGGGGTCGGGCGATACCGATCTGCTGAAACGGATTATTGCAACGCTGGGTGAAATGCCGGTGCGGGTGCTGGCCAATGTCGGCGATTACATGGATGACTATGACGGATTCCCGGACAACGTGGTTGCCGATAGCTGGTATCCGCAGCCTACGGTCATTCCCATGGTCGATGCGGTCATCCATCACGGCGGCAATAACACCTTCAATGAATGCCTGTATTTCGGTAAACCGGCGCTGGTGATGCCCTATGTCTGGGATGGCCATGACAACGCCATGCGGCAGCAGGAAACCGGGCATGGTTTCCATCTGCACCGATCAAACTGGACCGATGACGAATTCAAGGACCGGATCAACCGGATGCTCAGTGACAAGGAAATGCATGCCAAACTGGCTCGGACATCGGCGCATATGCAGGCCCAGAACGGCCCGGAAAAGGCGGCAAAGCTGCTGGATGGTTTGCTGTGAGCAGCGCGCCGCATCTGTATCGTCCGAATACGCTGACCGAGGTTGCCGACTGGGGTGTGATCCCGACCATGATCGAAGGCGAATCCCGGACATCGGGCGTGCTGCTGCATCGAAACGAGGACGGTTCTTCGGAAACCGGCATCTGGATCTGTACGCCCGGCACCTGGGAATGCCATGTGACGAGCGATGAATTCTGCCACTTCCTGGAAGGGTCGGCGACCTATACCCATGAATCGGGTGACGTCATCGAAATCAGACCGGATACCGTAGCGTTTTTTCCGAAAGACTGGAAAGGCATTTGCCAGGTGCACGAGACGGTCAGGAAAAGCTACATGATCAGGTGAGGGGCGGCTGTTCGTCGCCTCAGGCGGATTTCATTTCCATCGCGTCTTTCTGCTGTCCGATTGGAAACAGCAGGCTGATGGTGGTTCCGACGCCAATGGAACTTTGCAGTGACAGGGTGCCGCCATGCAGTTCGGTCATCCGTTTGGTAAGAGCCAGACCGAGTCCGACGCCGCCATGCGCCACATTGATATTCGTTCGGGCCTGGCCGAACGGCGACAGCACCAGCGGAATATCCTTCGGGTCGATACCGCAGCCTGTATCGGCAATTTCAACAAGTATCTTGTCTTCACCAGCGGCCAGCGTGACCTTTGTATCGATCTTGCCCGTATCCGGGGTGAATTTCGCCGCATTCGAATAGATGTTGATGAGAATCTGCCGGATCAGCCGTTGATCCGCGATAAGATGGCTCGCGGAAGGTTCGACGCTCACCGTGAATTCCGCAGTCTTTGTCGGGCGTGAGGATTCAACGATTTTTATACAATCACGGATCGACTTTTCGATTTCCACCGATGAAAAGCGGATATCGAACGAACCGTGTTCAATTTTCGCCAGATCGAGAATATCATCGATGATGCCCAGCAGGTGCTGCCCGGATTCCCTGATATAGCCGGCATATTCAGCGTGGCTGGACCAGTCTTCCATATTGCCGACATTACCCTCGATGATCTGTGAAAACCCGAGGATCGAATTCAGCGGCGATCGCAGTTCATGGCTCATATGAGCCAGAAATTCGGTTTTCGCACGGTCGGCGGCGACAGCTTCTTCGCGGGCTCTTCGCAGCGATTCAGCCAGTTCAACGGGTTCGGTAATATCCTGAATGGTGCCGAAAGACCGGATCAGCGTTCCATCTTTTGACCGGACAGCCTGCCCGATTTCCTGCAAATGACGGATTTCATCGTTGGGAAGCTTCACGCGATAGGCCGCAACGAAACGGTCATGCATGCTGAGGCGGACATTTGAAGCAATTTTATAGGACTCAACATCCTCGGGATGAATGAACCTGAACATTTCCTCGGCCGTGAAGGTGAGCTTCTCGTCGCCATCGACCGGCACGCCCATCATTTCCAGAAAGTTTGGCGCAAGGCTGATCGACTCGTCGTTGACTTCATCCCACTCCCAGAAACCAAGCTTGGTGATCCGCATCGCCTCGTTCAGCCGGTCCAGCGTCTGTTCGAGCTGCGTTTCAACCCGCTTTTGCCTGCTTATATCCGTTTCGATACCGCCGATGCCGATAATATTGCCGTCTTCATCCTTCAGCGGAAACTTGTGCATCAGTAATGTGCGGGTCCGATTGTTCCCCGCCGGCGCCAGAACTTCGCGGACTACGGGCTGTCCGGTTTCCAGCACGGTGTTCTCGATTTCGGTTGCCGGACCGGTCTGGTCCGGCGGCGCAATGTCTTCGGCGCGCCTGTTCAGAAGTTCGGCGTCCTTGCTGAACCAGTCCCGGAACGTGTTGTTGACCAGCGTATAGTAGCGGTCGATGTCTTTCAGCGAAACGGCGGCGGGCGTGTTCTGGACAAATGCTTCAAGCATTCGCGACACATCCCTGCTTTTCTGAACGGTCGCCTGAACGCCACGGAAAATGTAAACCAGTGAAACACCTGCAAGGATCGCAGAGACGATCATCAAAATGGCGGTTATGGCGTTGAAATCGCGACCCAGAATGGTGCTGTTGAGCGGCGGCCGGGCGATCAGATAGTACAGGCAAATGCTTGCATTCAGCGCGACAGCGCCGACAGCGACGATCAGGCCCAGCACACCGCGCCGCACGCCCTTTTCCCAATTGGAATCCATCCGCGAATAGACGTATCGGCACAAACCGACCCCGGCGAGGAAGAACGCAACGAAAAGCCCAATTTCAACCAAGAAACACCCGTGAACTATCAGCTCTGGACGCAGAAATGCAAAATGATACTCACTCGATTCGGCAAACGCCAATTACCTCAAAAGCGGCTTCAGCTATTGCAATTGCTGCAATTAAAGACCGTTCCTTCGTTGATCTATCGGCGAACGGCGGTCATTGTAACCGGAACAAGTCGGCGGATCAGGTAAAAATACCAATCGTTCGGCAAAATAGCGGTTCTAAGTATCCAAGCTTGAACATACGGGACAGGGGAAAAATGGATGATAAAAAGCATTTTGGTCGCAATCGACGGGTCCGACAATTCTCAGCGCGCGCTTAATACGGCGATTGAACTGGCAAAAAAGTATTCGGCTAAGATTTCACTGGTGCATGTCGTGCGGCACATGCAGGTGCCGTTGAATCCTGGTCTGATGCAGGAATATGAAGCGATGGAGCGCCAGCGTCAGGACATTCTGATGAAAGCCGGTGAGCAATTGGTCAATCTTTCCAAACACAAGGCGGAATCCAAAGGTTTCACGGATGTAGACGGAGACATTACATCCGGCGATCCGGCCGCCGGTATCGAAAAGATCGCAAAAAAGAACAAGGTCGATCTGATCATCGCCGGTCGTCGGGGCCTCGGAAAGGATTCAGGCAAGGACCTGGGAAGTGTGTCCCGTAAGCTGGTTAACCTGACACAGACGACGTGCATGCTTGTGAAGTAAGCTGATTTCGGACACATATTGATCGACATAATCGAACGGCCGTCGGTGAATTGACGCGCCGTTCCTTTTGTGTCGCGATCGGGGTAAATTGATCGCGATCAAAGCGTTACAAACAAAAAGCCGATAATCAGCGCGTCAGGGAGGACCCAAATATGTCTGGTGAACTGGAAAAGGTGTACCGCCGGTCTATCGACGATCCGGCAGGTTTCTGGGCTGACGCGGCGGAAGATATTGACTGGATCAAGCGCTGGGATCGCGTGCTTGACGACGATAACCTGCCACATGTCCGCTGGTTCAGCGGCGCAACGATGAACACCTGCTACAACGCTGTCGACCGGCATGTTGAAGCCGGGCGGGGCGATCAGGCGGCGCTGATGTTCGATAGCGCGATGACCGGGACCAAAAGCCGGGTCAGCTATGCCGAATTGAAGGACATGACTTCAAGACTTGCCGGTGCGCTGAAGGCGAAAGGCATCGCGAAGGGCGACCGCGTTATCATTTATATGCCGATGATCCCCGAAGCGGTGGTTGCGACTCTGGCCTGCGCCCGTCTGGGCGCAATTCACAGCATCGTCTTCGGCGGGTTCGCAGCGAACGAACTTGCCGTGCGCATTGACGATTGCGGCGCAAAGGCGGTGATCAGTGCATCCTGCGGACTGGAGCCGAACAGGGTGGTTGAATACAAGCCGCTGCTGGATGAGGCGATCAGGATCGCGAAAAACAAACCCGCGCATTGCATCATTTTCCAGCGGCCGGAATGCCAGGCGACAATGATTGATGGCAGGGACAGCGACTGGAACGATGTGGTCGAAGCCGCCACGCCGACCGATTGTGTGCCGGTCGCAGCCACAGATCCGCTTTACATTCTCTATACGTCAGGCACCACCGGCGCACCGAAAGGTGTGGTCCGGGATAATGGCGGTCATGCCGTTGCCATAAAGTGGTCGATGAAGAACGTCTACAATGTCGAACCGGGTGCGGTGTACTGGGCGGCGTCGGATGTCGGCTGGGTGGTCGGCCATTCCTACATCATCTACGGTCCGCTGTTGCATGGCTGCACGTCGGTGATGTTCGAAGGCAAGCCGGTCGGCACGCCCGATCCCGGCACCTTCTGGCGGATCATCGAGGAGTATCATGTCGAGGCTCTGTTCACCGCGCCGACGGCCATCCGCGCCATCAAGCAGCAGGACCCGAAAGCGGAATTCGTCAAGAAGTACGATACGTCTAGCCTGAAGAGCCTGTTTCTGGCCGGTGAACGCAGTGACCCGGATACGATCGAATGGGCCCGAAGCACGCTGGGCGTCAGGGTGATCGATCATTGGTGGCAGACCGAAACCGGCTGGGCGATGGCGTCGAATTGCATCGGGATCGAGGAATTGCCGGTCAAACTCGGCTCGCCGACACGGGCGGTACCGGGATGGGATATCCGCATCCTCAGCCCGGAAGGACATAAAATGGAACGCGGTGAGGTCGGCGCGATCTGTGTCAAACAGCCGATGCCGCCGAGTTCCTTCCTGACCCTGTGGAACGCCGATGCCCGGTTCAAGCAAAGCTATTTCGACGAGTTCCCCGGCTATTACAAAACCGGCGACGCCGGCATGGTGGACGACGACGATTATGTCTTCGTGATGGCCCGCACCGATGACGTGATCAATGTCGCCGGTCACCGTCTTTCGACCGGTGCCATCGAAGAAGTTTTGGCGAGCCACCCGGAAGTCGCGGAATGCGCGGTCATGGGCGTCTCCGACGCGCTGAAGGGCCAGGCGCCGGTCGGTCTTCTGGTTCTGAATGCCGGTTGCATGGTATCTCCCGAGGACGTGGCGAAGGAATGCGTGAAACTGGTGCGCGAGAAGATCGGCCCGGTCGCCGCGTTCAAATCGGCCGTTGTGGTAAAGCGTTTGCCGAAGACACGGTCCGGCAAGATATTGCGTGGAACGATGAGCAAAATCGCCGACGGGGTTTCCTATCCGATGCCGGCGACAATCGAAGACCCGGCCGTCCTGGCGGAGATAGAGGTATCTTTGTCGACGATCGGTTATGCGAAAAAATAGGAGACTTGTATGGATTCCGGGACGCCGGATCAGCCCGATCTTCTGGTCGAGAAAAATGATGCAATCGCGACCGTTACGCTCAACCGGCCGCGCCAGCGCAATGCATTGTCACGATCCCTGATCGCCGATCTGCGGCAGGCGCTGGCGGATATTGACCGGGATGCGGCTATCCGACTCGTGATCCTTGCCGGGGCGGGACCGGCCTTTTGCGCCGGTCATGACCTGAAGGAAATTCGCGCCAATCCCGACCGGGCGTTCCTGCAAGGCCTGTTCGAGGAATGCAGCGGGTTGATGTTGGCGCTGCAATCGATCCGCCAGCCGATCATTGCCAGGGTGCACGGCGTCGCGACAGCCGCCGGGTGCCAGCTTGTGGCGAGCTGCGACCTCGCGGTCGCCGCATCGGATGCACGGTTTGCAACGCCGGGCGTCAATATCGGCCTGTTCTGTTCGACGCCGATGGTCGCCCTTAGCCGGGCGGTGTCGCGCAAGACGGCGATGGAAATGCTGCTGACCGGCGAAATGGTCGATGCGGAAACCGCTCGACAATATGGCCTGATCAATCGCATCGCCGCGCCGGACGAGCTCGCGTCCGTGACGGATGATCTGGCGCACACGATCCTGTCAAAATCGCCGGTGGCGCTGAAGATCGGTAAATCGGCTTTCTACAGGCAGATCGAAATGGGCGTCGAGGACGCCTACGACTATGTCAGCCAGGTGATGACGGAAAACATGCTTGAACGGGAAACCGAACAGGGGGTCGACGCCTTCCTGAACAAGCAGCCGCCGCCGTGGCAGTCTGAATAGATCAGGCGTCCACCAGCCGGTGGGTCTGTTCACCCAGACCATCGACACCGCAGCGCAGGGTCTGCCCGGCGCGCAGGAACACCGGTTCCGGCTTGATGCCAAGGCCAACGCCCGGCGGCGTGCCGGTGGCGATGATGTCGCCCGGTTGAAGCGTCATGAAGCGGCTGACAAAGGCCACCAGTTCGCGTACCGGGAAGATCATCGTCGCGGTCGTGCCATCCTGACGCATGACGCCGTCGATTTCGCACCACAGATGCAAATCCTGCGGGTCCGGCACCTCGTCGGCGGTGACCATGTACGGGCCGATCGGGCCGAAGGTGTCGTGGCTTTTACCCTTGATCCAGTGGCCGGTGCCTGCGAACTGGAACGACCGTTCGGAAACGTCGTTCACCGTGCAGTAGCCGGCGACATGGTCGAGCGCATCCTTTTCCTCGACGTATTTCGTGCGTTTGCCGATCACTACACCGAGTTCGATTTCCCAGTCGGTCTTTTGTGAGCCGCGCGGAATTTCGATATCGTCGGTCGGCCCGCAGATCGAGGAGACGGATTTGCCGAACAGGATGGGTTCGCTCGGCGCGGGCTGGCCGGCTTCTGCGGCATGGTCGGCGAAATTGAGGCCGATGCCAAGGATCGTTCCGACAGACCCGACGCAGGCGCCGATCCGCACGGAGGGGTCGAGCAGGGGCAGGGTAGTTGGGTCGATCTTGCGCAAGGCATCGAGCGAGGCGGGTGACAATGCCGCACCGTCAATATCGCCAACATGGCCGGACAGGTCCCGCAGACCGCCGGTTTCGTCCACAATACCCGGGTTTTCCTTCCCGGCTGCTCCATGACGGAAAAGTTTCATTGCTGCGCCTCCCTGATCGTCGTTTTTTAATTGATTATCCCATCTACCGTCGCGCGGCAACGGCACCACGACAAGACCGGATACACCATCCGGGTCGCCTTGTGTTTTTCAATATCCGACGCAAATGGCTGGAATAACGCGATGAAAATCGTGATACTCTTAACCCTATGGAATTCATACCAGATTATGAAACCGCTGAACTGACGGTCCGGGGTTGGCTGTTCTGGCTGCGAACGCGTGTCCTCAGTTGGTCGGTCATGGCGCAGATCGGCATTATCGCGGTTCATTTCGTGCTGGCGACCTTTGTTGCCAGCCGCCTGAAGAGCCGTCTGGTCAAGCGCTTCGACCATCGGTTCGGTACAATGCAAGCACGCTTTACCGGGTTTCTGCACCGGTTGCTGGCGCGGCTGCCGCATCTCATCCGCTGGGTTTTGTATCTGGTGCTGTTGTGGCTGACGGCGGAAATTCTCGACCGCACCGTCCCCGACCGTATCGATAGCTGGCTACTGCGCACCGCCGCCAACCTGACCTTCGCCTGGATCGCGATTTCACTGCTGGCGGCGGTGATAAGAACCAATGTGCTGGCGCGGCTGGCGGCGACGGTGATCTGGATCGTCACCGCGCTCAATGTCCTGCAACTGCTGGATCCGACCATCGAGATGTTCGACAACGCGGCGGTATCGGTCGGCGAGGTCCGCGTTTCGGTGCTGCTGGTGATCAAGGGCGTGCTGACCCTGGCTGTGCTGCTATGGGGCGCAACGGCGCTGTCCGGCATGCTGGAACGCCGCTACCGCGCAGTGGCCGAACTGACGCCGTCGGTTCAGGTCCTGTTGTCGAAACTGACCAACGTGACGCTGATCGTCCTTGCCATCGTCGTCGGACTGAAGAGCATCGGCGTTGACCTGACCGCCTTCGCCTTCTTCTCCGGCGCGCTGGGCCTCGGCATCGGTTTCGGGCTGCAGAAGGTGATCTCCAATCTGGTTTCCGGCATCATCCTGCTGATGGACAAATCCATCAAGCCGGGCGATGTGGTGGCGGTTGAACAGACCTATGGCTGGGTGAAAAGTTTTGGTGCTCGGTATGCCTCGGTGATTACCCGCGACGGCATCGAACACCTGATTCCGAACGAGGAATTCATCACCCGGCGGGTCGAGAACTGGTCGTATACCGACAGCAAGGTGCGGCTGAAAATTCCCATCGGGGTGTCCTACGACAGCGATTTGCGGCTGGCGGCGAAACTGGCCATCGAGGCGGCGACAGAGTGTAAACGGGTGATCGACGACCCGGCGCCGAAATGCCTGCTGATCGA
>CAYGSU010000029.1:0-46346 GCA_964352715.1 uncultured Flavobacteriaceae bacterium
ATGTACGGCGAAATGCAGCTCATCATCCGCGACGAAGGCGGACAGCTCATCCCGGGCTTCGCGCACTGGGTCGATGTCTCTTCTGACAAGATCCAGACTTCCGAACGCATCTCGGGAAGGAATGCGCTCGACGGGTTCCGGTTTGCGGAGCGCTGGTCGTTCAAGGGCTAGGTCCTGCCGCATCGATTGTTAAACGGGGAGAGCTTTTCAGCTCTCCCCTCTTTCTGTCGCTTACATGGAGTTGGTGAATGATTTCGAATGACGAGTACAACGGGCTGGCCCCCGGCGTTTTCGAACCCCTGCCCGATGAAGACAAGGCAATCGCTTTCGAGCCGGAGGAATACAAACGCCGTCTCACCCGTGTGCGCGAGGAAATGGCCGCCCGCAAAATCGACATGATGTACGTGACAGCGCCTGAACATGTCTGTTACCTGCACGGGTTTCTCGCAAGCTGGTACAAGGCGCACAGCCCGATGCGCTATCCGCAAATGTACGGAACGGCGATCCATGTCGATCACGACCACCTCATTCATTTCGACAACCCGTCGGAACTGCCGGTTCTGGCGAAATCCTCGGTCTGCGAGGACATCCGTTTCCTGCCGTCGCGGGAAGCGGCACCGAATCTCGCCTTTGTCGTCGAGCAACTGACGGCGGAAAAATGGCTGAGCGGCACGGTCGCGCTGGAAAAATGGAGCTACGTGCCGAACCCGGCAATCTCGGCAATGTTCGAAGGCGCGTTTCTGTCGCAGGGTTGCCGCGTGGTCGATGGCAGCGAAATCATCCGCAAGGTCCGGCTTGTGAAATCGGATGCGGAAATCGCCTGTATCGAAAAGGCGGTGGAAATCTGCGATATCGGGCATACAAAATTGAAGGAAACCATTCAGCCGGGTATTACCGAACTTGAGCTTTTCGGCGAAGTGACAAGCGCCATGATGAAGGCGGGCGGCGAATTTCCAGCGCTCATCCCGATTTTCAATGCCGTGCCTGTGAAGGATGGACGGCCGATATCATCCGGCCACGCCATGGCGGGCCGCAAGGTCATCAAGGCCGGGGAAGTGCTGAAGGCTGATTTGAGCGGCGTCTACAACCGCTATCACGGCAATGTTCTGCGCGGCTATTTCGTCGGCGACCCGCCCGATGAAATGGTGGAGCGGCACCGGCTGGCTGCCGGCGTCTTCGATGTCATCCGCACGGATATCAAGGCCGGCATGACCGTGGCTGAAGTCAATACCATATTGAAGCAATACTACATAGACGTTGGCCTGTGGGGCCAGCCCGGCTGGGCATTGGGTTATGAACTCGGTTTGAGCCTGCCGCCGGACTGGGTGGGTGAGTTCTATTTCAACGTGGCAGACGAGAAGTATCTCGACCGGGTTTTCCATGAAAACATGGTCACCAACTTTGAAAGTCTGTTCAACACATGGCTGATCGATACTTGCGTCTATGGCAAGAACGGCACGCGTATACTTTCCAAAACGCCGCTTGAAATCATCGCAGCGGGATAACGATAACGTTCATGCACGACACCATTCATGAACTGGACCCGTTGCTGCGGCCACGGTCTATCGCGCTGGTCGGTGCGTCGCCGCGTGAAGGGTCGTACAGCCGCAGGGTTTATGACGGTCTGATTGACGGCGGGTATGAAGGCGACATTTTTCTCGTTAATCCCCGATACGAGGAAATGCTTGGCCATCCGTGCTATCCTGACCTCGCAACCCTGCCGGCAGTGCCAGACCATGCGGTTCTCGTTCTGGCAAATGAGCGCCTGCTTGGGGCGATGCAGGCGGCAGCGGATATCGGCATCCATGCCGTCACCATCTACGCCAGTTGCCATCTGAATGATGGCGACCCTGTTCCGCTGAAGGATCGGCTGCAACGCATCGCCTCGGACAACGGCATGCAGGTCTGCGGCGGCAATGGTATGGGCTTCTATAACCGGGAAGACAGGACCTGTCTGCAACTGGCGAATATCGATGGCAGAGAACCACCGGGCAACGTGGCCTTCATTACGCATTCCGGATCGGTTCTTATGGCGTATTGCCACAACCAGACGAAAATACGGTTCAACCTGTCCGTTTCGGCGGGGCAGGAATTCACCACGTCGGTTGCCGACTACCTGGATTTTGCTTTGACGATGGAGTCGACACGGGTTGTCTGTCTGTTCATCGAAACCGTTCGCAATCCGAAAGGGTTTATCGCCGCTTTGCAGAAAGCATCGACCCGCAATATCCCGGTCGTTGTCTGCAAGGTCGCACGCAGCGAAGCGGCAATTGCTTTCGCGGTCACCCATACAGGCGCGCTGGCCGGCGACAGCGCGGTCTTCGACGCGGTGTGCGACCGGTACGGTGTGCTGCGGGTCGATGACCTCGACGAGATGATGGCGACGGTGCAATTGCTCTCGATGGATAAGCCCGTCGCACCGTCCGGCGGCATGATGGCGCTGCTGGATTCAGGTGGCGAGCGCGAGTTGCTGGCCGATACGGCAGACAAGTTCGGTCTTGATTTTCCGCAAATAACGGAAAAAACCCGGCAACGCATGGTCGAGTTGCTGGATGACGGGTTCGAAGCAGAAAACCCGATTGATGCCTGGGGGTCGGGTCATGATTACGAACAGCAGTTTCAGGAATGCATGAGCATCCTGTTGGCCGATGACAATGCGGGGCTCGGGGTGTGGATCGCCGATCTATGCGATAAGTTCTGGGTGCATGAAGGATATTGCCGGGCGGCGGAAGCGGTCGCTGCCGGTACGGATAAACCACTCGTTTTTGCAACCTGTTACTCACAGACGCAAAACACGCAAACCGCCGAACGGCTGAAAAAAGCAGGTATTCCGGTATTGGATGGCATTCGCCCGGCGATGGCCGCGGTGGCGGCGGCATTGAAGTATCGGGCATTCCGGCAAAGGCCGGCTCCTGCTATTGCTGAACCGCCGACGGATCTGGTCGATGCCTGGCGGGCACGGCTCGCGAGTGGTGACAGACTCGACGAAAATGATGGTCTTTCCCTGCTGTCGGATTTCGGAATCGATGTGGTTCGACGGGAACCGGTAACGTCGCGCGAGGCGGCGGTTGAGGCCGCTGACAGGCTTGGCTATCCCGTCGTTCTGAAAACCGCGACGCAAGGTATCGACCACAAGTCCGATGCCGGCGGGGTGGTTCTCGGTTTGGCATCATCGCAAGCGGTGGCCAGCGCCTATGACGAAATGGCGGGCAGGCTTGGAAGCCGGGTGCTGATTGCCGAAGCGGTGCCGCCGGGGGTCGAGATCGCCATGGGTATCTTTCAGGATCCGCAGTTCGGGGCGACGGTGATGCTCGGTGCGGGCGGCACTTTGGTAGAAGTGCTGAACGATGCCGTCTTCGCGGTGCCGCCGTTCGATGCGGCGGAAGCAAGGCGGCTGATTGATCGTTTGCGTCTTCGCAAGGCGCTGGATGGCGTGCGTGGCCGAGGGCCTGCCGATATCGATAGTCTGGCAGATGCGGCGTCGGCGCTCAGCGTTCTTGCCGCATCGCTCGGCCCCATGATTCAGGCGCTGGACGTCAATCCTGTTATTGTAACTGAATCCCGCGCCGTTGCGGTGGATTCGCTCGTGGCCGTCAAAGAAGGAGACCGAACAGATGACTGATGCGATCACTGTCGAGAAGGAAGGCCGGATTGCCTGGGTGCGGATCGATCGTCCGAAGGCGATGAATGCCATCGATCCCGATACAATGAAGGAGATGCATGGCGTATTCCAGAAACTGGGTGAAGATGACGATGTTTCCGTTATCGTCCTTTCCGGAACGGGCAAGCATTTCGGGGCCGGGTATGATCTGAAGTTCGACTGGACGGGGCACTACGGCAATACGGTTCTGGGCTGGCGCAAGATGCTGCAGGAATGCGTGGATTTCGAATTTCTGCCGTGGGACTGCGAAAAGCCGGTCATTGCAATGGTGCGTGGTTATTGCCTGGCCGGATCCTGCGAACTGGCGATGATGTCCTGTATCACCATTGCGAGCGAGGACGCGAAATTCGGCGAGCCGGAAATCCGCTTTTCCACATCGCCGCCGGCGATTGTCATGCCGTGGATCGTCGGTCTGAAAAAGGCGCGCGAGCTTTTGTACACGGGCGACCTTATCGACGCGGCCGAGGCGCATCGCCTCAACATGGTCAACAGGGTCGTGCCGGATGCAGACCTCGAAGCGGAAACCAGAAAACTGGCGAAACGCATCGCCGCCATCTCGCCGGAAGGTCTTTTGACGACGAAGTCGTCAATCAACCAGACGGCGGAGATCGCCGGCTTCCGGACCTCCATTGCCTACGGCATCAACCAGGGGGCGATGCTGGACGCCAGCGACACGCAAGCCCTTCGGGAATTCAGCCGCATTCGCGAGGCAGAAGGCCTGACCGCCGCCATCCGCTGGCGCGAAAGCCAGTTTGAATGATCCGGCGGCAGCCGGTGTGCGCCGGCTGCCCGCTTTATTACCGACGCTTGGGAATGTCGACTTTCTTGCCGCGAGGGATTTCCGCGTCCTTGTCGTAGAACGGCATTTCGACCAGCTCGGCATCCTGCATCGAGCCGTCCTTGCAGCCGACCTTCACCTTGTCGCCGGGCGTGTGGCTGGCGCTGTCCAGTAGCACGATGCCGATACCGTGTCCCAGATAAGGCGAGATGGCGCCGGCGGTAACCTTGCCGATCCGCTCGCCGCCCAGCGTGACCGCCGCGTTGATCAGCGGTTCACCACCCTTGCAGGCGACGCCGTGCTGGCGCAGGCCGCGGTCGGCTTTCGCCAGCGCCGCCTTGCCGATGAAATCGTCCTTGTCCTCATCGACGAACCGGCCGAGGCCCACCGCATAGGGTGTGGTCGTATGGTCGAAATCGGACCCGGCATTCAGGATACCTGCTTCGATGCGGCGGATGTTCATCGAATCAAGGCCGAAAAGCTCGATACCAAACGGTTCGCCGGCCTTTTTGATATGCGCCCACAGCGCTTCGGCATCGTGATGCGGTTCGGTATAGTATTCCCAGCCCAGCTCGTTGGTATAGCCGGTACGGGTGATGACAACATCCTGACCTCCCAGCGAGACCGTCTTGCAGGCGAAATAGTTGAACTTTTCCGGCAGGCCGGTGTCGCTCGCCGCTTCCAGAACCTGTAAAGCCGTCGGCCCCTGCACCTGCGAAACGAACACGTCCGGATCGGATATCGTGACATCCATTCCTTTGGCATGCGCCCGTGCCCAGCTGTAGAAATCGCCGTCCGCCTGGGCATACCAGAACTTGTCCTCCGACAACCGCAGCAGCACGCCGTCAACAATCATGCCGCCATCATCGTAGCAGGCGAGACCATAGCCGCAGCGGCCTGGCTTTACCTTGGAAATGTCCTTGGTAAACAGCAGGTTCAGCAGGCGTTCGGCATCCGGCCCTTCAAACTGCAGCGGAAATTCACCGGTATTCAGCACTGCCGATTTCTGGCGCAGCCGCCAGTATCCGTCATCGGTGTCCAGCTTGTCGAAGCAGACCGCCATGTGGCGGCGGTTGTAGACACAGTAATGCGGGCCGAACGGGCGTTCGATCATGTGATACGGATGGCGGGTTTGCGCATAGTCCCACCCTGCGCCGGGCATGGTTGTCACCAGATCTCTTGTCTTTCCGTCACTTGATCTCATCAACGTTCTCCAGAAGGCTTGTGTGCACTGTCAGCCCGCCTGACCTGTTAAGTTTATCTTTCAAACAGGCAAGGCGTAAGGCGGTATATTTCATGTTGAATCCAACGATATATAGGATAGAGGGAAAGGTGAATTCATTTGATCTGATGGAGAAAGGTAGATTAACTACCTTCTTATGGAGAATTGGCTACCCTCGCTGAATGCGTTGCGCGCGTTCGAATCCGTTTCCCGCCATCTGAGTTATCCGGCGGCGGCGGAGGAATTGCGGGTAACGCCGGCGGCGGTCAAGCAGCTTGTCCGCAAGCTGGAGGAAAGTATTGGCTCGCCCCTGCTTGCCCGTGACGGCCGCGGCCTGGCGCTGACCCGAAGCGGCCTCGCCGGACAGGACGATCTGAAAGCCGCGATGCAGCTTCTTGAAGCATCGGTCCGGAAAATGCGCGACCGGACGGATGAAAAAAAGCTGATCATTTCGGTTGAATCTTCCTTTGCAACCGCCTGGCTGGTGCCGAAGCTGGATGCGTTTCGCCGGCGATACCCGGATGTCGCCGTGCTGATCGATTCGACCCAGAAGATCGTCGATCTTCACAACAGCGATGTTGATGTGGCCATTCGCTACGGCGTTACATCCGGCAGCGACCTGATATCGATCCGTCTGTTCGACGATCTGGTGTTCCCGGCGTGCAGCCGGTCTCTTGCGGCCGGCCCGCCGGTGTTGAAAAATCTTGCCGATCTAAGCAACGTGCCGCTGATTCACTGGGACATGTCGAACCAGACCTGGGCGCGGTCAACCCGTAAATGGTTCACCTGGGAAAACTGGCTTGCCCGTGCCGGCGCGCCGAACCTTCTGCTGAAGGAAGGGCTTCATTTCAACGATTATGGTCTGGCGGTGCAGGCCGCGATCGCCGGCCAGGGCGTGGTGCTGGCAAGCTGGCCGATCCTGCACGATGCTTTCGAAGCCGGTCTGCTGCAAGGTCCGTTCCCGGAACGCGTGATGACAGATATCGGTTACGATCTGGTGACCACCGAAAGCGCCAACCGCCGGCCCGAAGTGGGCGCGTTCATCGACTGGATGCTTCAGGAATCGGCGCAGAACGAAGACCGCCGCAAGGCCCTCGCGGATGCAAGGCTGTCGCTAGTCTGAAACCGGCGGCTGTTGTCGCCGGCGTTTCAGATCGTCCCCGGTCAGCCGCAGAAATGGCACACCGTGATCGAACCCTTTCAGCGCCGCTTCGCCCGGAACCGGTTCGTAAGCGTCCAGCAACCGGGCGACGCCTGGATCCCTCGCCATTTCCGAAGACAGCACGATATCGCCGCCGGTGCTTTGTCCCTCCAGCCGGGCGGCCTTGTTCGCGGCGGTGCCGTAATAGTCCAGCCGGTTGTTCAGGGTGACGGAAATGCAGCGCCCGACATGCAGGCCGATCGTGATGATCGCGGCTTCCTTGCCGGAAGACGCATTGTAGGTTTCGAAATCTGTCTGGATTTGTACCGCGCATTTCAGCGCATCGGCCGGGTCGGTAAAGGCGGCCATGATGGCGTCGCCAATGGTTTTGACGACCGCGCCGTTGTTTTCCCGCACCGCTTTGCCGAGAATAGCAAAATGTGCACGGATCAGATGGTAGGCCTGTGAATCGCCAATCCGCTCATACAGGGCGGTAGAGCCTTTCAGGTCGGTGAACATCATGGCGATATAGTCGATCGCCACATCGTCGCCGGGCCGCAGAACGTCTTCATCGAACAGATCGCGGAAGGCCTGCAGGGTTGTTGCCCGGTGCGCCGTCAGGGCGTCGCGTTTCCATTCCTGTTCTTCGAGAATAAGGGTGAGGCGGCGGTGTGAGGCATTGCGGAAATTCACCTTACCCGGTTCCGAAGCCGGATCCGCGCACATTTCATCGTCCGAAAGGATGAGATCGGGGAATGGTCCGTCGCGCCACTCGAACAATTGCTCCGGGCCGGCTTCCAGCGTCCGCAGGCGGTAAACCCCATGCGCCGGGTTCAGTATTTCCGACCGGCTTTCGCCCGGTTCCAGCGTCAGCTGCGCTTTCACATGCGGCGTGCTCATCGGGCCGAACAGGCAATATTCCTTGCTGTCGATCGGCCGTATCGCGGCTGCCGGCTGAAACACGAGCTCCAGGTTCTTCGTGTAGTCGCGGCCATAGTCGATGTTACAGCTAGGGCAGTGTGCCCCTTCGGGCAACTGGTCGAGCGCCAATACCGACACCTTGCCGATCTGGCATCGCGGACACAAAAGATCCCACCGCAGGCTCAGCAGACCGTCTTTTGCAGCCTGCAGGCACAGCTCAATCGCCCGGCGGTCGGGAGTTTCCCACAGCCGCGCCAGCTTCAGCGGACGGATGGCAATGACATCGACTTCCTGCCGCGTCATCAGATAGTCGGCAAGCCGCGCCGCCAGGCCATGCCCGTGCGGAGACGCCTCAATCTTCTCTACCGCTGCGGCCGCGCGATCGTGCGCGCCGTCCGGCAGGGCTGGCGGCGGCGTTCTGAATTCCACCGCCGACTGACCGTTGGCGAAATCCCGCGCATCGCCGGCAAGCCTTGTGAAGTCGCGTTCCGCAGCGGAAAAGAAGCGGGTCGCCAGCATCAGCCTACCGGCCAGATTGGCCGGGGCGGCTTTGAGGGTGTATTCGCCCCGGCATCCGGCGCCATCGGGAAACAGTTCAAGCGTTGCATCGACTGTCTTGAAAGGGCCGTTGCGGAAACTGCGGCGATGCCGGAACCAGCGATTTTCCACCCAGTTGACGGGGTGATCCTCCCATTCCAGCGTCATCGGCCCGACCTTGGCCTTCGCCATGTACCGGACCGACCCGTCGGGCTGCACAATCTCGTCGATATCGTGTTTCGGCAGTCCGGCGGCTTCGTTAAACCGCGCGGTATCGGCCATCAGGGGCCAGATCGCCTCAACCGGGCTATCGAAGTGCCAGATGAATTTTCGTTGCTGTTCGGCGGTCATGATCGCATCAATCCTGTCAGGCCCCGCATTCTATACGAAGCCGGGCCGAAAGCCGATCATAGGTCAATTATCCTTGCTGCGATACGAAGGGTAAAATCGGGTTTCGTTTTCAGCCGGTGCTGTGCATGATCGACGCCAAGAAAAAAGCGACTGCACAGGACATCGATGACCCACGATCACGATCATACCGAACCGCCGCAGGATCTTGTCCTTCGGGTCAAGGCGCTGGAATCGGTTCTGGTCAGTAAAGGGCTGGTCGATCCGGATGCGCTGGACGCACTGGTCGAGATTTACGAAACCGACGTCGGCCCGCGCAACGGCGCAAAGGTGGTCGCCAGGGCATGGACCGATCCGGCCTATCTGGACCGGCTGCGCGACAACGCGACGGACGCCATTGCGGAACTCGGCTTCGGCGGGCGTCAGGGCGAACATATGGTCATCGTCGAAAACACCGACCGGCAGCACAATCTGGTCGTCTGCACGCTGTGTTCCTGCTATCCGTGGACGGTGCTGGGCCTGCCGCCGGTCTGGTACAAATCGGCGCCCTACCGCGCCCGCGCGGTGCGCGACCCGCGTGCGGTGCTGGCGGAATTCGGAACGGAAATAGGCCCGGACACGGCAGTCAGGGTCTGGGATTCGACGTCCGAGCTGCGGTATCTGGTGATACCGCAACGGCCGGACGGTACGGACGGTTGGTCGGTTGAAGACCTTGAAAAACTTGTGACCCGAAACAGTATGATCGGGGTGGAAATGGCTAGAATGCCGGGAGAGATTACAGAATGACGACTGAAGAAAGAATGGCGGTATACTATGATCCGGCGATGCTGGATTTCGTGCTCGCCCCAGGCGCCTTCGAGGCACAGGAATCGCCCTATCTGGCCAAACAGATCGAACACCCGGAAGGGCCGGACAGGTTGCTGAACACTGCCGGCATTCTGGAGCGCTCCGATCTATCAGGAGTCGTCGACTGGAAGACCATCACGCCGGCGACTGATGAAGAAGTGCATACCTTCCACGATGCGGATTACTGGGCGACGCTTGTCGAATCCTCGGACAAGGGGTTGATGCTCAGCGGTACGACCCATCTGCCGGTTGGCGGCATCACCGCGATCCGCCTGAATGCCGGCGCTGCTTTGGGCGCGGTGCGGTCGGTTTTGTCCGGCGATTTCAAAAAGGCCTATTGTCTCGGGCGGCCACCGTCGCACCATGCCGCGCCCGCCGTGGCGGACGGATACTGTTTCGTCAACGGCCTGGGTCTTGCTGCGCTGGAAGCGCTGTCGACCGGCATGAAGCGCATCGCCATCGTCGACTGGGACGTGCATCACGGCAACGGTACGCAGACCGGCTTCTATCACCGAGACGACGTGCTGACGATTTCGATGCATATGGATCACGGCGCCTGGAGCCCGGTATCGCATCCTGAAACGGGAAAGGTCGATGAAACCGGCACAGGGACGGGCGAAGGCTACAACATCAACCTTCCCCTGCCGATGGGGGCGGGTAATGACGCCTATATCGGGGTCATGGACCGCTGCATTCTTCCGGCGCTGGAAAAGTTCCAGCCCGATCTGATTCTGCTCGCCAACGGGCAGGACGCCAACAAGTTTGACCCGAACGGACGGCAGTGCGTGTCGATGGCCGGGTTCTATGGCCTGGCCACGCGTCTGCGTGGCGCGGCGGAAACGCTGTGCGGCGGCAAGCTGATGATGACCCAGGAAGGCGGCTACAACCCCGCCTACGCGCCGTTCTGCGCTTATGCCGTCGCGGCGGGCATTCTGGGCCGCGAGATGGCGGTGAAAGATCCGCTGGCCTACTACCCGGACGAACCGGAAAGGGCGAAGACGGAAGTCGATGCGCTGGTGGCGCGTCATCCGCTGGCCGGCCGGTGGGGCATGGCATGACGCCATGACCGCGCGCAGCCTGATGGTGCAGGGCGTCGGCTCGGATGTCGGCAAATCCCTGCTGGTCGCCGGACTGTGCCGTGTCTTCACCCGCATGGGGCATCGGGTTCTGCCGTTCAAACCGCAGAACATGTCGAACAATGCGGCGGTCGCTGATCTCGATGGCGAGGCCGGCGGCGGTGAAATCGGCAGGGCGCAGGCGTTGCAGGCGCGCGCCTGCAAGGTTCGCCCGACTGTTCACATGAACCCGGTGCTGCTGAAGCCTCAGACCGACATGGGGTCGCAAATCATTGTTCAGGGTCGGGTATTCGGCCAGGCGAAGGCCCGCGACTATTACCGCCTCAAGCCGCAGCTTCTGCCGAAAGTGCTGGAAAGCTACAACCGCCTGAAAGCCGACGCCGACCTGGTGCTGATCGAGGGGGCGGGCAGCCCGGCGGAAATCAACCTGCGGGCCGGCGATATCGCCAATATGGGATTTGCGGAAGCGGCCGATGTACCGGTAGCGCTGGTCGCCGACATCGATCGCGGCGGGGTGATCGCCAGCCTGCATGGCACGGTCGATCTGCTGGAATCGTCCGAACGGGCACGGCTTGTTGGCTATTTCGTCAATAAGTTTCGCGGCGACAAGACACTTTTTGACTCTGCGGTTGATATTCTTGCCCAAAAAACAGGATTAAAGAATTTTGGCGTTATTCCGTGGTTTACCGGCGCTTCTTTGCTGCCGGCGGAAGACGCGATGGCGCTTGATGGTAAGATATTGTGTAATGAAACTGTCATAGACCCAATCAGAATCGTTGTGCCGCGCCTCGGCCGGATCGCGAATTTCGACGATCTCGATCCGCTGCGCGCGGAACCGGATGTCGAGGTGATCATGGTGCAGCCGGGCGCACCGCTGCCCGGCAATGCCGATCTGGTGCTTCTGCCGGGGTCGAAAACTACGATTTCCGATCTAACGGCGTTACGGGCGCAGGGATGGGATATCGATCTGGCCGCACATGTCCGGCGCGGCGGCCATGTGCTGGGGTTGTGCGCCGGCTATCAGATGCTGGGGGAAACGCTGTCGGACCCGGATGGCATCGAAGGCCCCCCGGGCGATGTTGCCGGGCTTGGACTGCTGCGGGTCGGCACGGTGATCGGCGCCGCCAAGGCGCTTCGGGAACGCTCTGCCGTCGAAACATCGACCGGCATGCCTGTATCGGGCTACGAGATGCATATGGGGCGCACCGCCGGCCCTGCGGCCGATCAGCCGATGGTGCGGTTTGCCGATACCGGCGAGGGGGACGGGGCTGTCAGCGCCGATGGACGGATCATGGGAAGCTACATGCATGGGATCTTTTCCGACGATGCGTTCCGCCGGGCCTATCTGGCGCGGTTTCGCGCCGCGCGAGAAGAAGGACCGGCCTATCAGCAGCAGGTTGAAACCACACTGGACGCGTTGGCAGACCACCTGATCGAGCATGCCGATATCGGCGCGATAAAGGCGGCGTTCCAGTAGCACGGTCTGGGCCGGTGGGTGTATAGCCCTTTAAACCTGTAACATAGTCCCCACATACTATGGTAAGAGTGCGTTAGGGAACCACGTTCTGAAAGGACGATACCGAGGTGTTACGCTGGGCCATTTTCTTTCTATTGCTGGCGCTTGTCGCCGCTTTGTTCGGCTTTGGCGGACTCGCTGCGGCAGCGGTAGAGATCGCGCAGATTCTGTTTGCGGTCTTTATCATTCTGTTTCTTGTGGTCGTGGTTCTGCACTTTATCAAAGGCCGCAGGCCGCCGGCTCCATAGGGTACGCCGGACATCACTATCAAAAAAGGAGACACCAATGAATCCGTTTGTTAAACGGCTGGCCCCGGTCGGCTTTGCTCTGGCCTTTGGCCTGACCCTCGCCGCTTGCGACGATGGCCCGGCGGAAGAAGCCGGCGAATCAATCGATAACGCTGTCGAAGAAGCGGGCGATGCCGTTGAAGAGGCAACCGACTAACTTTCCCTTTTTCCGGCCGGTCACCGCAAAGGCGTCAAAACCGCCAGCGGGGCCACCGTAATCAGAAGCAATGAACACGCGATTGCGTAAAGTATGACGGCGCGGCGGATATCCGCACCGTCGAGGCGCGCGCGCCCCTCACCGATCCAGGTCGTTTTCACGCCCTGGCCGGGATAGGTGCGCGGGCCGCCCAGCGCGAAGTCCAGCGCGCCCGCCATCGCGGCTTCAGGCCAGCCGGCATTCGGGCTGGCATGTTTCGATGCATCGCGAAAAATGGTTTTCAGCGCCTGGACGGGTTTTCCCGTCGGCGCGAACAGCGCGGCGATGACAATCAGCAGTCCGGCGAGTCGGGCCGGGATCCAGTTTACCGCATCGTCAGTCCGCGCTGCCGTCATACCGAAGGCCAGATACTTTTCTGACTTGTAGCCGACCATGCTGTCCATCGTGTTGATCGCCTTATAGGCGAACAGGCCGGGCAGGCCGAGGATGGCGAACCAGAAAGCGGGCGCGACCACCGCGTCGGAAAAATTCTCGGACAGCGATTCAATGGCGGCGCGGGCGACACCCGGCCGGTCCAGCGATTTCGGATCCCGGCTGCACAGATGCTTCAGTCCGTCGCGCGCGGCCTGTTCGTCTCCCTTGCGCAGGGCGCGACCGACATCGGCTGTGCGTCCGGCCAGGCTGCGCTGGGCCAGCAGGATGGCGACGATAACGACTTCCGCAATCCAGCCATGCGGCAGCGTCTGCAGCCCGGTATCAATGCCCCAACCTGCGGCGGCTGCTATCGCCGTGACAATCACCGTCATCACCGCGCCGCGGACAGTGCGATTGATATCGCCGCGCGTCTTGCGGTTCAGTTTGCGGTCGAAGAAGCCGATCAGCCAGCCGATCATCACGACGGGATGCGGCACGAACCGGAACAGCCATCGCATGTCGCCAATGACCCAGTCCAGCAGCAGGGCAGCGATCAGAATGGCGGGATCACTGAGGCTGCCGGCTCCTGCGTCGGCAAAATCGATCGGTATTCCGAACATGGGAAAGGCTTACCGTGAGGTCAGCTTGCGGGTTTTCGGTGCGGGCGGGCCGGCCCGGTCGCGGGCAGCGCGTTGCATGAGCTGATCCATGTAGCGGCCCTGGAACATGGTGATGCCCATATCCTGCCCGTTACGCACCATGCTTTCATTGTCGACCCTGGCCAGAATGACGCGCCCCTTGCCAACGCGGGTTACGTGTTCGGAAATTTCCTGGCGTCGCTCCATATCGCCCCCGACATCCAGTACCGACGATGAATTCAGCTTGATCAGGTCAACCGCCATCTTGCGTCGATCGACAAAGGGAAGGGTGTCGGGCGTTACGCCGTCGAGGCAGATGCGGTAGCCCTTCTCTCGTGCGAAATCGCGGGCGAAAACAAAGGATGAAAAATCGGCGAGGATGTCGATCAACTGCAATTCAAGCACCAGGGTGCCACGGCTGCCCATGCGCAGACTGGAATCGAATTCAAGAAATTCAGGCCCCAGAACGGTCTGGACATTCAGGTTGATTGAAAACCCCTGATGCAGCGAACTGTCATCGGCCCGCGCCAGAAGCTTCAACACCCGCCGGTCCAGCGTCTGCGTCAGATGCTGGAACAGCCAGCGGTTTGAGGCCAGATCGACATCAGGCAGCACTGTCGTCGCCAGATCGAGGATCGAGATGAACAGTTCCCTGAACACCGCTTTCGGCGTTTCCTTGTCGGGAAAGGCGCACACCACCTGCCGGCGGAACACGTTCGACAGGTCTGACCGTTCGAGCACCTCTTCCAGCCGCCCAAGCTGCGCAGGCGTCAGCGGCCGGCGGGTATCGCCGGACGATTCGCCGGCCTGCTCGGCAATCTGCGCCAGCCGCTTCTGGCGCATCTGTTCGTGTTCGAACAGCTGTTTGCAGAGGCCAAGAAAGTTCTGGTACTGGCCTTCAATATTGTAGAGCGTCGCGAACCGGCCGTGGCCTTCCTCGTCGGGATCGATATTGGTCAGGGGGTCATCGCTGAACAGATACCGGGTGCGCATCACGGCATCGTCCAGTTGCTGCAGGCTGGCGCCCCGGCAGACGAACACGATATCGCCACTGCCAAGCTGGAAAATCTGACCCTCGAAGGCGCGCAGGAAATCCTCCAGCGTGTTCACGGCAATGCGCAGATGATGGTCGCGACGATTCTGCGGCTTCAGCATTGAAAGGTGAAGATGCACGGCGCGTCTGTCCTCGCGGTGGCGTTCCAGCCGCTGCGCGTAGTCCAGAAGCAGGCTTTCCTGATTAGACGGGCGATCCACTTTTTCTGATCCTGTAATTTGTCTGTGGTCTATTTTGCCACACGCCGCCCGGGATTAAACGCTTTTCTGAACCGGTGCCGCGAAACCGGCTAGCTGCGGTGCAGCCACCAGGCGGTTTCGTTGATCGAGAAGATCGGTTTGTAGTGTTTGATACGGCTTTGTTCGATGACTTTTGAAATCTGGTTGTCCAGCACGAGCACCTTGCCCTTGTATTCGACCAGCAGCACGGCGTGGCCGACCTGAAGGTTGAGATCCTGCAGAACCAGAATGCGCATCCGGTCGCTCGGCAGACCCAGATGCTGCAGTGACTTCATTTTCGCAATCGCATAATCCTCGCAATCGCCGGACCGGTGCAGAAACTGTTTCGGGGTCGCCCAATAGTCTTTCTTGCCGTAATTCACCGGGTCCAGAACATAGACCCATTTGTTCATGTAGGCATTGACGAGAGCGAGCTGTTCTAGCTCCGGCCGGTCGGCAATCTTGTTCAGGAAAATCCGCCATTTCGCCAGATGGCACTTCTGTACGGCGGATAACGTGCATTTCTGAAGCTCTTCCGGTTCCTCCGCCTCGTAACGTTCCAGAACGTCGGTCCATTTCTTGAACTTTTCCAGCTTCGCTGACCGCAATTCCACCGTGTCGAACACCCGCCAGGATTCGGATTTCGCTGCGGCGGCGGGCGTGCTGGTCGTCGCACCGGCGAGGATGGTTGCGACCATCGCAGCAAAGGCAAAAAACCGAAACGGGGCAAATACCTGCATGGCGACGTGTTCCGTTATTGATGGTGTTTTATAGAGACGCAGGAAGCGGCAGCATGTCAACCGTACCGGAATACCGGTCGGGTTGGGCCTGCATGTCGTCTTGCGTTGAAAAGCGGGGAATCAGCGGCGTATAGTGCTTTAACATTGCGGCGGCTGCGGCGGCGTTTTGAAAAAGGGGACAGGGTGGCGGACTCCAAGAGCTCGGCGTTGAAAGAAATTGAAACGACCGGCAACCCGATTGTTAAGATGCTGCTGACGGCTGCCGTGATCCTTGTCGCGGCTATTGTCGGCGGCATCGCTGTATTTCAGTTCATCGGCTCGGAACGCGAGCGCGAAATGACGCGCTGGCAGATCCGCATGGGCATCATCGCCGACAGCCGCTTCAACGAGATTGACAAATGGGTCGATGCGCAGCTGAAGGAATTGCGCGGCATTGCGTCAAACGAATCCGTTCAGCTCTACATGACGATCTTGTACGACGCTGATGACGGGGCGGGTGGGGCTGCTTCCGCTGAAGCGGAATATCTCGGCAATCTGCTGGCGGTCGTGGCCGAACGAGCCGGTTTTCAGGCGGATAGCACGGCACCGCAGGTCAGCGCCAATATCGGCCGCAGCGGCAATGCCGGTCTGGCGCTGATCGACGCGAACGGCCGGCTGGTCGTAGGGTCGCCCGGATCGCCGGCGGTCGAAGGGCCGCTGCTGGCCTTTGTCGCCAATGCGCCGAAGGGCAAACCGGCTGTATCGGACATCTTCATCGGGCCGGGCGGCAAACCGACCATGGCGTTTCTTGCGCCGGTGTTCGAGTTGCAGAGCGACGAAAGCCCGGACTCGCAGGTCGCCATCATCCTCGGCGTCAAGGAGATCGACACAGCACTTTATCCGCTGTTGAAACAGCCCGGAAACATCGATGAAACAGCCGAAGCGATTCTGGTGCGCCAGCGTGACAGCGTCATCGAATACCTGTCGCCGCTGAAGGACGGTACCGAAGCGCTTGGCCTGAAACTGTCAGCCGATGCGCCCGATCTGGCCTCGGCCTTCGCCATCAGGAACCCGAACGGATTCGCCCTGCAGTACGACTATCTGGGCGAAGAGGTTCTGGTAACATCGCGCAAGTTCAGTCAGGTGCCCTGGACCCTGGTCTACAAGGTCAACACGTCGGAAGCGCTGGCGGAATCGGAACGCCGGCTGAATCAGATGGTTATCGCCTTTGCGCTGATCATCTTCCTGGTCGTCATCGGCGGGGCGGCCTTGTGGTATTATGGCTCGTCACGGCGGGCGACACAGGCGGCGGAACGCTTTGAAAAACTGGCGAACCGGTTTGAACGCCAGCGCAATTTCATGCATCTGGTTTCCGACAGCCAGCCGAACAGCATCGTGATCTATGACGAGGAAGGCCATTACCGCTGGTTCAACCAGGTGGCGCTCGACCTGTCCGGCCTGTCGCGCGCGGACCTGTTCGAAAAACACATCACCGGTGTCATCGGGCCAATCGAAGGCAAACGCATCGCGGCCTGGATCAAGGAATGCATCGAGGACCAGCAACGCAAATCCTACACCCATTCCATGCATATCGATGGCCGCGGTGAAATCGTCTACCGTTCCGACCTGATCTATCTGGAGGCGACCGAAACCGCCTCGCAGGCCGTACTGATGGTAAGTCAGGATATTACCGAAAGCGTGCGGGAACGCGAACGCCGCGAAGAGGTGATGCGGCAACTGGTGGGCACGCTGGTTTCCGTGGTCGATCAGCGCGATCCGTTCTCCGCCAATCATTCGGTGCGGGTGGGCGAGGTCGCCCGCGCCATCGCCGAGGATATGGAAATCGACCCGACGCTGATTGAAACCGCGTCGATTTCCGGCAGCCTGATGAATCTCGGCAAGATTACTGTTCCGTCCGAAGTCCTGACCAAACGGGAAAAACTGACGGAAGAAGAATTCAGAATGATCCGCGATTCCGTTCTGGTCAGCGCCAAGCTGGTGGAAGGCGTCGATTTCGAAGGGCCGGTCTATCAGACGCTGCGGCAATTGCAGGAAAATGTTGACGGCAGCGGATCGCCTGATGGCCTGTCGGGCGAGCAAATTGTGATCACCGCGCGCATTGTTGCGCTGGCGAATGCCTTTGTCGGCATGGTTTCGGCCCGTGCCTGGCGCGATGGAATGCCGTTCGACAAGGCGGTCGACATCCTGCTGCAGGATGCCGGCAAGAAGTTCGATCGCCGGGCCGTTGTCGCCCTGGCAAACTATCTCGACAACCGCGGCGGTCGTGACGAATGGGCCGCGTTCGGTCAGCGGCCGGAGCCTGAAGACGGGGCGTAGATGACAATGATGCTTCCTGAAAAGACGGCGATTGCCGACGCAATCGATCTGCTTCCCGCCGCCAGAATTCTCTGCATCGGCGATCTGATGCTGGACCGGTTCGTAAGAGGGTCGGTTGAACGGATTTCACCGGAAGCGCCGATCCCGGTGCTTGCCGTAACGTCTGAAACCGAACTTGCCGGCGGGGCCGGCAATGTGGTTCACAATCTTTCGGTCCTGGGCGCGTCGGTGCATCTGATCGCCGCAACCGGCGACGATTCCGCCGGCGATACGCTGACCGGCCTGCTGGCGGATGAACCCGGCCTGTCGCTCGATCTGCTTCGTCTTGCCGGCCGGCCGACAACCGTCAAGACCCGGTTTCTCACCGGGGCGCAGCAGATGCTGCGGGCGGACCGGGAAGCGACCGGTTTGCTGGACGACGAAAAACAGGCCGAAGCCATGGCGCTGGTGCGCGCGAACCTGAAGGACAAGGGCGCAGTTATCCTGTCCGACTACGGCAAGGGGTTCCTGTCCGACGCATTGATCGCCGATATCATCGAGGCCGCGCGCGAGGCGGGCATACCGGTCTTCGTCGACCCCAAGGGCAAGGACTTCAACAAGTATCGCGGCGCGACCGTGACGACGCCGAACCGTGTCGAACTGGCGCTTGCATCTGGCCTGCCGACCGGAACGGATACGGAAATTGAATCCGCCGCACATCGCATCATGGATTCCTGCGGCATCGACAACGTGCTGGCGACGCGCAGCGAACAGGGTATGACCCTGGTGCAGGAACATGAAAGCCTGCATATCGCCGCCCAGACCCGCGAAGTGTTCGATGTCGCCGGCGCCGGCGATACGGTGATTGCGGTCATGGCGGCGGCGGTTGCCGCAGGTTGCGATTATGCGATGGCCGCAGTGCTTTCCAATCTGGCCGGTGGCGTGGTGGTCGGCAAGACCGGCACGGCAACCGTCCGGCGCGGTGAACTGGCGGCAGCGGTCTGGACCGGCGAAACCGGGCAGCGAGAAAAGATCGTATCTATTGATGCGGCGAAGGCACGGGTCGATCTGTGGCGCAAGGCCGGGTTCCGCATCGGATTCACCAATGGCTGTTTCGACCTGATCCATCCGGGCCATGTTTCATTGCTGGAACAGGCGCGTCACCAGTGCGACCGGCTGGTGGTCGGCCTGAACAGCGATGCGTCGGTCAAGCGCCTGAAGGGTGATGAACGACCGATCCAGGATCAGCCCAGCCGCTGCGCCGTGCTGGGGGCGATGGCGTCGGTTGATCTTGTTGTCGTGTTCGATGAGGACACGCCGGAATCGCTGATCCGGACAGTGCGGCCGGACGTTCTGGTGAAAGGCGCGGACTACACGGTGGAAACCGTGGTCGGCGCGTCGGATGTCAAATCATGGGGTGGCGAAGTGTTCCTGGCGACCCTCGTCGATGGCCAGTCAACGACCCGCATGGCCGGAAAAATTTCCGGCAGGAAAACGTGACAGACCGATGGATGCCGCCGATCTGAAGCGGATGAAACTGTACCAGAACCCGGAACGGGTTTTCGGCAGTTTGCGGCATGTCGGTATTGATCCGGATGGGCCGTTGACCGTTACCGATCTGGCGACATTCGACCAGTATCATTACTTCGGCGCGGCGGCGGTACATGAAGCCATAGAGGCGCTGGGTCTTGCCGACGGCCAGCAGGTGCTCGATGTCGGGGCCGGCCTTGGCGGACCGGCGCGGCTTATGGCGGATACCGCCGGCTGTTCGGTGACTGCTATCGAGTTGCAACCCGATTTGTTCGAAATCTCCCGGATGCTGACGGAAAAGTGTGGCCTTTCCGAAAAGGTGACGCATCTGAACGGCGACGTCCTGGCGCAGGATTTTTCCGGCGAAGGGTTCGACGCCGCCGTAAGCTGGCTGGTGTTTCTGCATATTGCAGACCGGGCGACCCTGTTTTCGGTGCTGCATGCGGCACTGCGTCCGGGCGGCCGGTTCTATTTTGAAGACTATGTGGCGCTCGGCCCACTGACGGAAGCGGAGAAGAAAACCCTGGCGGACGATGTCTACTGCCCTTACTTGCCCGATCTCGACCGGTATGTCGCGGATCTGGAGGCGGCCGGGTTTGTCGATATCGAAACCAGGGACATGACCCCCGACTGGATTCCGTTCGTGCGGACACGCCGCGATGATTTCAAGGCCCGGTTGCAGGCGAACGCCGAAGCGATGGGTGAAGAAACCGCCCGGGCCCAGGCCGCCTTTTTCGATACCGTGGCCGGCCTGTTCGATGGCGGCAATCTCGGCGGGTTACGGGTAACCGGTCGGAAACCGGATTGAATTTCCAACGTGACAGTGAAGCACGACGGAGTCAGACGGGGTTTCTCGCGAAGGCATTCAACTCTTGTGGGGACCGGATATGAATGACGCGTTTCGTCTGTTGCCTTGCGGCTAAAGCGGCAAGAAGCTTCGGCCGCATGTGCCGATGCAGCCACCAGATCATCCGGTACAGCTTGATCGTTACCGGCAGCATCGGGCATCCGGCGGGGCCGTCGCTTCTGCCGAAAAGGATCGACGCGACCTGGCGTTTCGTCGCCCACCACAGATGAACCGGCAGAGGATGATCGACAAACACGATTGTATCCGCCGCATCGATGCGTTTCAGCAGGTGCTCCCACGGGCCGACGCCGTCGATCAGCCAGCGCGGGGTCGACAGCAAGTTGTCATGCGTGCCTTCAAAATCAGCTGCCGGTGTCGCCACCCATCCGGGTTGCCAGATCAGTGTGTCGAGTTCGGTGTAGGGTAGGCCATGCAGGGTGCAAATCGCCCGGCTGACGGTCGACTTCCCGCCGCCTGCATTGCCGATAACTGCCACGCGTGTCATGCCGTTTCCCTTTGCTGTTTATGGTCAGTCCAGCGGCGTCGCCCGCAAGGCCGCCAGCCTTGAAAACCGCAGGGTCAGCGCCTTGCGGCGGCTGCCGTTCATGTCGCCGTGGGTGGCGTCGCGCAGAATGCCCGCGCCATAGGCGTCGGCGGTGATCAGGCCGGTATCGGCAGGAATGATCTCGATCGGGAAATCGACGGGGGTGGCGAAATAAAACCGGTCGCAGAACGGCAGATAGTCCTGCCACTTCGTATCGCCGCGAAAGTCCGCCACCGAAACCTTGACCTCGACAATCGTGAACAGGCCCTTGCGGTCGAGCGCGATGACGTCGACCCGGCGGCCGTTCTTCAATTTAAGCTCTGTCAGGCAGGGCTGGTCCATGTTCACGAACAGCCGGCAGACGCCGCGTGTTACCGCGCGGGTCTTCTCCGCCGCCGCCTGGTTTTCCGGATCAATTGCATCAAATTCGGCAGACATATGGTTTTCCCGGTATAATCCCGCGTAGTATAAATCTGTACCGACGGGGGTGGTAGGATTCAGGTTTCATCGTGACTGGATTCAGATTGGAGAACAAATCATGGTCAAGAAAATAGGCATCGGGCTGTTTGTGCTGCTGCTGATAATCGCTGGGGGTCTTTACTACGTTTTCAGCAATCTGGACGAACTGGTGCGCAGTGCGGTCGAAGAGGCCGGCACCCGGGTCACCAGCGTGGATGTCACGCTGGGCGTGGTCAAGATTGAACTCGGCGACGCCAAAGCCGGCATGAGCAACCTCAATGTGGCAAACCCGGTCGGCTTCAAAACCGACTACGCCTTCAATCTCGGCGATATCAAGGTATCGCTCGACAGCGCGTCGATCGGCCAGAACCCGATTGTGGTGAAGGAAGTGATCATCACCGATCCGCGTGTGATTTACGAAATGGGCAATGGCCTGTCGAATGTCGAGACGATCCAGGCGAATGTCGATCAGTTCATCAAGGAGAATGTCGGCGAATCGAGCAGCGCTTCTTCCGAATCAACGGGCGACGAACAGAAGCTCGTGATCAACGATCTGTATATCCGCGGCGCGGAAGTCAGCGTCAGCCATCCCCTGCTTGAAGGTGAAAAGGTCGGCACCACCGTGCCTGAAATTCATCTGACCGATATTGGCAAGGGCGAAGGCGGCGCGACGCCGGCAGAAGTCGCCGGCACGGTTATCGACCAGCTTCTCGGCAGTGTCGGCACGGCGGTCGGCAAGATCGATATCGAAGGCCTGACCAAGGACGCGCAGAAAGCGCTTGAAGGCGTGGCAGGCGAGGCGGCCGGCGCGGTTGAAGGCGTTTCAGGCGGCGCGGGTGAGGCTGTCGGCGGTGCAGCCGAAGAGGCGGGCAGCGCCCTGAAAGGGCTGCTCGGCGACTGATCGGTACACATACGGGAATCGGCCGGCCTTCGCGCCGGCCTTTTCTTGCGCGGACGAAACGCCGGTTCCGCCAGTCAGTAAGCACCGCGTGGCATGATGCCGTCTTCACGATCGATGCCCAGCCGGTCGGCCAGAATGCGTAAAGATGAATACAGATCGCCTCGCCGCACGCTGGCCCATTGCAGAAATCGTTCGCTCTGTAGCGAAAAGGCGGACCGTCCGTGCAGGATGCGGTGGTTGTCGAAAATTGCGATATCGCCGGGCTGCAGACGGCGGGCGATGATATAGCGCGGGTCGGCGGACAATTCGACAAGACGCCGATAAGCCCGGTAATAGGGTTCGATCTGGTCGGGCGGCAGTGACAGCGGCGCGGCGACCCGGTCGTTGAACCGGATGCCAACGACGTCGCCGAACTCATCCAGCGCGATCATCGGAAACGCCGCCGATACGTCGACGTCGCCCTCGAAGTGCCGCCGCCAGGACTGGCGGTTGTTCACCAGCGCCTCGAATCCCTCCGGGTCTTCCCCGCGCAGGATGGTCGCGATCTTGAAGCCGTCGAGAAACTGCGATTGGCCGCCCCGTTCCGGGTCGACCTGAACGGAATGAAAAATCAGGATACCGGAAGGCGTTGCCCGGTACGGCTCGTCGGTATGCAGCGGCAGGGCTTCGAACGAATTGCCGATCCCCCGTTTGGTCGGGTCGATTTTCAGGTCCTGAATGCGGCCGAAATTGCTTTCCTGCAGATGCCCGAACCGGGTGGCGAAAGGCTCCAGCACACCGTTTTCGGAAGACCCGCCGGTCACAAAGCAAATCCCGTAATCGCGCACATGACGCAGCACGTCGAACAAACCCCGATCAGTCGCGGCGATGTCAGACGCTATGGTCGGCGGCGATTGCAGAACGGCGTTATCCCACAGAACCGGCAGACGACGGGCGCGCTTGCGGGCAGCGTCGGTATCGTAGGCATGGCTGAAGAGCCACCCGGCATCGTACCGGCTTTCATGCCCGTCGCCGCCCCACACGATTGCCAGGGTTTGTGGTGTTTCCGACGTCGCGGAAGCCGGTTCGATATCAAGCGGAAAATCCGTCAGGCGCGATGTCCGCCGGCCGATCACCGGCTCGCCGCATTTTTCGCATCGGCAGTTGTCGCGCAACCAGACAGAGTGGAAACTGCTTTTCGAGCCATCAGCCCAGGCGATTCTAATCGTGGCGCCAGCGTGGTCAACGGTGACGATTCTAGGATCGGATGAAGCGGCAACAGGTACGGTATCCATCGTATTTCCTTCGATGCATTTGCGTCAGCATACAAATACCATAGGATCAGGTTGCAATTTTCGCCAAGTCCAAATCACAGGAATCATAGTCGGGAGCGAATATGGGCGCACTTGTTGTAACAGGGGGCAGTCGGGGAATCGGGGCGGGAATCTGCCTGCTTGCTGCCAAGCGCGGCTGGAGCGTCGCCGTGAACTATGCCAGTGACGCCGAGGCGGCAGAGGCGGTTGTCGCGGAAATCGAATCCGGCGGCGGTCAGGCGATGGCCGTGCATGCCGATGTTGCTGACAGCCGCCAGGTGGAAGAGATGTTCACCGCTGTCGAACGGGATCTAGGCCCGATTAAGGGTCTGGTTAACAATGCCGGAACCAATGGCAGCACAGGGCCGGTTGATGAACTGGACGAGGCGGCGACCCGTCGGATGTTCGATATCAATATCACCGGCTCGTTTCTGTGCGCCGGTGCGGCGATCCGGCGGATGGCGAAACGGTATGGCGGATCGGGCGGTGTGATCGTCAACATCTCCTCCGCCGCTGCGAAACATGGCGGCCCCGGCTCCTACATCGATTACGCGGCCTCGAAAGCCGCTATCGACGCTTTCACCTATGGTCTGGCGAGGGAACAGGCCGAACAGGGGATTCGCGTAAATTGCGTCCGTCCCGGCGCGACCATGACCGCAATGAATATCGACTGGATGGAAACGCATCCGGAATATCTTGAGAAGATCAAGGCGGCGGTGCCGCTGGCGCGGCCGGCGGAGGTGAACGAGATTGCCGAAGCGGTGTGCTACATGCTGTCGGACGCGGCTTCGTATTCCACGGGGGCGATCCTCGACGTTTCAGGCGGATGGGTCTGCCCGTGACCGCCTTGCGCCCGTCTCCATCGCGCAAATGTGACAGCAGGCGGGACTGGATGATGCCACGCCTCATCTTATGTTAGTATATACAACCTTCAGAGACCTCAGATAGGGAAACAGCCATGCTCTCCTTTTTAACAGGATCGTCGAAAAAGATGGAAATGATTAGCGCGTCGGACGCGTTGCCGGGTCGTGAAGCGGCAATGCCCGTGCCCGCAAGACATTTCGTCAACGGCAACCCGCTCAAGGGACCGTTTCCGGACCATCTGGAAACGGCAATTTTCGGCATGGGATGTTTCTGGGGCGCAGAACGGCTGTTCTGGGAACTGCCCGGTGTGTTTTCAACTGCGGTTGGCTATGCCGGCGGGCACACGCCGAACCCGACCTATGAGGAAACCTGCACCGCCAGAACCGGGCATTCTGAAGTCGTGCTTGTTGTTTTCGATCCGAAGCGCATCGGGTTCGGAGACTTGCTCACCGTGTTCTGGGAAAACCACAAGCCCAATCAGGGCATGCGGCAGGGCAACGATGTCGGCACGCAGTACCGTTCGGTGATCTACACCACGACAAAGGCGCAGCTCGATCTGGCACTGGCCAGCCGGGATACCTTCCAGGCCGCGCTGTTGAAAGCGGGGCAGGGTCAGATCACGACGGAAATCAAAGCGGATCAGACATTCTACTATGCCGAAGACTATCATCAGCAGTTTCTGGCGAAGAACCCGAACGGTTATTGCGGCATCAGCGGCACCGGGGTGACGTGTCCCCGGCCACAGGCAATGGAAACGACCGCCTAGGCAGCATCTTCCGTGGCAGCCTCGCCGGAATCCGTATCGTAGATATCGGCGTTTTCAATAACCTCACGGGCTTTCGCGGGCTTTATCGTCTGCGATACCGTTTTGCCGGTCGTTCCGTCGAAGTCGGTGATGCCGGCTTGCACGGCGAAACAGGCGAGACGGATATAGAGCGGAATATCGACTTTCTTGCCGTCGCGCTCGCCTTTTTCATAGTACTGAACGACCCTGCGTTTGATGCCCAATGCGTGCGCGGCGTCCTTCTGAGAGATGCCCAATGTCTTGCGCCATCGTTTGAAATCAGCCGGTTTCATCTGCATCTCTTCTAGACAAGTTGAAAAAACGTCAACAACGGCGGCACTTTAAAGGACCGCTCCTTTTGCACAACAAAAAAGCGCACAGAGTGCGTTTTTTACTTGATATGCGCACCGTGTGCGCCTATCTTTCAATCAGAAAGCGCACCGTGTGCGCAACTGATAAAAGGATAGAGATCATGAGTACACTATGGATATGGGGTGAAAAAGCATTTACCAGCGAAACATCGCTCGCGCGGATCGGTCGCCTGTTTTCGGCAGCCCGGGCAGAGACGGTCGAAACCCTGGAACTGTTTCCGAAGCTGGTCTACCGCGTCGTGCAGCAGAGCGGAACCCGGCTGGTGACGGATCCTGTAGAAGTCCGGCATCTGGTGCGCAATGACGCCAAGGCCAAGGTCAGCATCATTCCCGTCGTGGCCTGACGGTAGAGATCGCCAAGCTTTGATTTGCCGGGTCGAGACTGTGACGTCACCCGCACAGGCAAAAGGAAGGCCCGCACCGATAGAAAGGTGCGGGCTTTTTCCAGACTGTCTTGAAATCAGAACTGAACCTCAACCATTGTCGAGCGATGGTCCGATGGCCAGGGCATGACGGCTAGGTCGGAGCGCGGTCCGTCTTCGCCGACGATCCAGGCATCTTTTACCTGCAGCGATTCAGCACGGCTCAGCACAAAATCGATCCGGTCAGGGTGATCGTCCGTTGCGGTCTCGTCATAGGTTGGCGTCCACGTGAAGGCAGGCTTGGCAACCGGGTCGGCATGAATAACGCGGTAGCCATCGACAAACCCCAATGCTTCCAGACGCGCGGTCGACGGCCAGACAACGGCGATCGGATGCGTGCCGGCTGCTGCTGCTGCTTCGGTCCAGTCATGGCCTGAAGGCTCGTTGAAGTCGCCGGTGACAAAAACAGCGGCTGCTCCCGACGCGTCCTTCATGGCTTCTTCGAGCAGATCAAGGGCGGGACCGCGTGTTTCCTGCGCATAGGCGACAGCCTCTTCCGCCGTGGTGATAAACGGGGCTGGGCCATATTCAATCCCCAGAAGCTGATAAGGCTGGTAGGGTTCATCGTCGAGATGAATGTTGAAAATCCAGACCTCCCGCCCGTCTACATCCAGACGAACGCCCAGGTCATGCGCTGAATGGCCGGTTATCGGAAACCGGCTGAGAACGCCATTCGCCCATAACGCAACGTTTTCCTCGGTCTGTTCGTAATAGTGGTATCCCAGTGCGGCTGCCAGGGCGGGACCGACGGAGTCGCCAGCTGCCGGGCAATTGTCCGCTTCACAGACTTCCCCTTCTGTCCGGGTCTCCTGCAGCCCGATGATATCGGCATTCGCCGCGCGCAGGACGGCCAGTGTCTCGTCGATGGGCTTGGATTCGTTCGCGCCGCCGCCCCAAATGTTAAAACTCATAACGCGCAAAGTCGTTTCGGCATGTGCCGCTGATGCCAATGCAATCATGGTGGCCAGCGATATTGTGACAAGTTTCATCAAACACCTCATGAATTAAAGGATGGATTGGTCCGATGATATATCTCGGCTGGCGTCATTTTTGTTAAAGCACCGTGATGCTGACACCAGACGTTTCACGCATGTGTCTCGGCAACCGGTGCCAAGGACGTCGCCTTCTCCAACCAGCCGATCTCTATGCTCTCGCCGCTCGCTTTTCCGGGGAACCCGTAATGGGTTGTTCCAACACGAACCACCGTGTTTCAAAATCATTCAGCCGTCAATCCGGCTTCTTCCCGCAAGGCGCGTCATCGCTGGTGGCCAGAGATTGATCCGTCGCGCCCCCGGACAATCTGTCGGGGATCAATACAGACCCGGTTTCGCCCGGCTTCCTTGGCCCGGTACAGAGCGCTGTCTGCGCGGACCATGATCGGTTCCGGCTCATCATCCGTCGGCCTGATGGCGGCAACGCCGATGCTGGCTGTGACGTAGACGCTTTCATTCGACCCGATCCTGACCGGACAGGCAGCGATGGCGTGGCGCAACCGTTCGGCGACAATGACGGCCGTTTCAATGCGGGTCTTCGGCAACAGAACGCCGAATTCCTCGCCGCCGATCCGGCCCAGAAGATCGACCTTGCGCAACGATGACAGGCTGGTCAGCGAAATAGCCTTCAGGGCGGCATCGCCAATCGCGTGGCCATGTCGGTCATTGATGACCTTGAAATGGTCGATATCCATGATCAGCAGGGCAATGTCGGTTGCGTAGCGTTTGTGACGATCGATCTCGCGCTGGAACCGGCTCAGGAAATAGCGGCGATTGGCAACGCCCGTCAGTGGGTCTGTCGCCGCCTGCCGGTGAAGCTCCGCCAGCATCTGCCGATCATGGCCGACATCGGTAAGGGTTCTGATCGAACCGCCGTCCGGCAGCGGCGTTGACCGCATTTCAACAATACCGCCGCCGGTGACTGTCAGATCGCACCGTTTCGATGCTTCGCCGCCTGCAACGCCGGCAGATGGCGAGAGCAGACGCGTATCCGATGGTGCCAGGCCGTCCTGCCGTTGCGCCAATTTGACGACGGCATCAAAGGAAGCGCCTTCCTGCAGCAGGGCAGTTGGAACGCCGAGCAGACCGGCGGCCTTGTCATTGGCATGGGTGACGAAACCCTGTGGATCAAGCAGCACAACGCCGATACCGATATGGGCGAGCACGGTGCTGTCCACCATGCTCAGGTCCGGCCCGGCCGGCTCGGCATCTGGCACAGCAAGTTTCGTAGAAGTCGAGGAATCGACCTCAGCCGGTTCCGGTCCGGTAGCCTTCAACATTTTCCTTGTCCCATCCGACAGGAAGAAATTACCAGCGCAATTCGTGGTTGGGGAGAACTATCAGTTCGTATTCGACGGGGAATTCGGTCAAATTGCGAATACTTCGCAAGGTTCCGGAATCCGTTTCCCGGCTTGACCCCTGCAACCCAGATGGCTATTACGACAATCATGAGAACCGACCCGCAGACGATACCTGGTTTCGAGGCACGACTATCGGGCCTATGAAGCGCTTGCCCGCCGTTTGAGCGGGCCGCATCTGTTGTGGTGCCCGGAACGGGAACAGCAGCAATCGTCACATCATCAAGCGGTTTCGGTAAATCAATGTTAATCACTTCCATATTCGATTGTTTCAGGGTTTTTTGTCGGCATGTTCATGCCTTGCCGCAACCTGAACGACTATGCATGGGCTCAAGCCACCCGCTGTCCACCCGACATGGGATGACAGCAGCCCGCTGTTGAACGCTCGTCAGAGATGAACATGAAAGACATGCGACGCATCGTTAAACCGGAAACCAGATAACGACGCAGCGCCTTCAGGAGATTGAGACCATGGCCAAGATGCCGATCCACAAATACAAACCGACCGCGACAATCGACTTGCCTGACCGTACCTGGCCGGCGGCGGTCATCACCAAAAGCCCGATCTGGTGCAGCGTCGACCTGCGCGACGGCAACCAGGCCCTCATCGAACCGATGGGCCCGGAACGCAAGCGGCGGATGTTCGAACTGCTGGTCAAGATGGGGTTCAAGGAAATCGAAGTCGGGTTCCCGAGCGCTTCGCAGACGGATTTCGATTTTGTCCGGCAATTGATCGAACAGGACAGGATCCCCGATGATGTAACGATCCAGGTGCTGACCCAGGCCCGCGAACATCTGATCGAACGCACCTATGAATCGCTCATCGGTGCGAAGAACGCGATTGTCCATGTCTACAATTCGACATCGACTACCCAGCGTCGGGTCGTGTTCAAGCTGGACCGCGACGGCATCAAGCAGATTGCACTCGATGGCGCCAAGTTGGTTCGTGAGCATGCCGAAAAGCATCCGGACACGAACTGGCGATTCCAGTATTCGCCGGAAAGCTACACCCAGACCGAACTCGACTACGCGCTGGAAGTTTGTGAAGGCGTGCTCGATGTGTGGGACGCGACACCGGAAAACCCGTGCATCCTGAACCTGCCGGCAACGGTGGAAGTCGGTACGCCCAACATTTTTGCGGATTCCATTGAATGGATGTGCCGGAACTTTTCCGATCGCAACCGGGTGGTGCTGTCCGTTCATCCGCATAATGACCGGGGCACCGGCGTCGCGGCGGCGGAATTCGCCGTCATGGCCGGTGCCGATCGTGTCGAAGGCACCCTGTTCGGCAATGGCGAACGCACGGGCAATGTCGATATCGTAACCCTCGGCATGAACATGGTCAGCCAGGGCGTCGATGCCGATCTCGATTTCACCAACATCCGGGAGATGGTGAAAACGGTTGAATACTGCAACCAGTTGCCGGTTCACCCGCGTCATCCCTATGGCGGCGATCTAGTGTTCACGGCGTTCTCCGGCAGCCATCAGGACGCCATCAAAAAGGGTCTGAAGGCGATGGAGGAATCAAATTCCGGTGACTGGGATGTACCATACCTTCCGATCGACCCGACCGACGTTGGCGCCAGCTACGAGGCCGTTATTCGCATCAACAGCCAGTCCGGCAAGGGCGGGGTGGCGTATCTGATGGAAACCGATCATGGCATGCGTCTGCCGCGGCCGCTGCAGATCGAATTCAGCAAGGTCGTGCAGAACATTGCCGATGTATCCGGCGAAGAGCTGACGTCCAACCGGATATGGCAGTCTTTCGATGAAGAGTATCTGTCGCGCAATGAGCCTTTCGAGTTCGTCGAACACCGCACCGTGCCGGATACCCATGCATCCGAACTGCGCAACATCATGGCGATTGTCAGGAAGGACGGCGAGGACATTGCGGTACATGGCAAGGGTAACGGGCCGATTGATGCCTTCATCAATGCGCTTAAGGAAGAAGCCGGGATCGAAATCAAGATCATCGACTATTCCGAACACGCTATCGGGTCGGGGTCTGACGCGGCGGCCATCGCCTATGTTGAAACCCAGACCGGGGATGGCAGGAATCTGTTCGGCGTCGGACGGGACAAGAACATCGTTACGGCGTCACTGCGGGCCGTCGTTTCCGCCGTGAACCGGGCGGTCGCCTGACGCCCATGATGCGAAACCGGCCCTTCTGCGAACGGATTGCCGCCATAGCGGCCGCCGCCCTGGTGGCGGCGGTCCTGGCCGGCTGCAGTGACTCGAAAGAAAAGTGGGCCTCGCAGGGGGCGTCGGAATCGCAGATGTCGCTCGATCGCGCCTATTGTCGGAAACGCGCTGATGAGGTTGCCGGCGCGGAGTTCGAACAGGACCTTTCCAGCAGTCGCATCGGCAGCGGCGGTTCAAGTTCTGTGCTGGAAGGGTTCGCCCAGACCGACGCCAAGCGGTATCGCCGCAAACTGTTTGAATCCTGCATGGGGTCGCTTGGCTACACAAGGGTTCAGTAGCGCCGACGATCAGGGTGCGGGATACAGGATTTCGATGCTCTCGGCGCTCGGCGTGACGGTTGCGGGAATCTGCGCAAAGACATCGCCATCGACCTGAATGACATGCCCGACCGGGGCGGTGAAGGTAACGTTTTGCGCCCTCACTACCAGAACATCGTCCAGAGTCGCCAGTCGACTGAAGACAAGCGCCAGACCGTAGCGAAACAGCGCCAGCCGTCCACGCCGCTGTGGCGCGACAACCCACAGACCGGGTTCCGACAGGTCGGCGTCGGGGGCGATCACAAAGGGGCCGCCGTATCTGCTGGCGCGGGTAACCACGATCAGATCGGCCGTTACGGTCACGCCATCGACATCGGCCACAATCGGTTCGCGCTGCCGTGCGGCTATTTCCTTCAGCGCCGCAATCACGAAACCGAGCTGGCCCAGGGTGCGCTTCAGCGGGCCGTGGGCCGTGCCGACAACCCTTGCGTCGATTCCGGCGCTTGCCATCAGCAAGAATCGCCGACCGTTGATCAATCCCGGATAAACCGGTTTGACGATGCCGGATTCGATTGTCGCCAGCGCGCGCTTCGTGTTCGGCCCGATGCCGATTTCCCAGGCCAGAACGTTCGCCGTGCCTAACGGCAGAAAAGCCAGTGGCGGATGGTCTGCACGGATGCCGTTCGCCACTTCGCAAATCGTGCCGTCGCCGCCGGCGGCAACCACCACATCGGCGTCGCCTTTCGCCAGCTCACCGACCAGCACCTCGGCATGGCCGGCGCGTTCGGTCGATCGCAACTGTATGCGGTGACCACGGTCGCGCAGCGTTTTCAGAAGCCGGGCAAGCCTGTTGCGCTTCAGCCAGCCGGCAACCGGATTGTGGATCAGGTACAGGTTTTTCGGCACATCTAGGCCCGCGCCACGACATTCAGGCCGGGGCGGAAGCGCGGCGTGAACCGCTTCCATTTCGGGTTCAGGCCCCAGCGGAACCGGATATCGGAAAATCCGGCCTTCTGCAGAAATGGCACAATGTTGTGGCGGTCGAAATAGACCTTATGGTCCGGTGCACCCATATCCATGAACGGCTTGCCGAATTCTAGATACTGCGACGCGGCCGGCGTCGTCAGAAACAGCACCCCGCCAGGCTTCAGCAAGCGCCGCAGCGACCGAGCGAATTCGGCCGGGTCCAGCGTGTGTTCGATCACTTCGGCGCAGTACACGATATCGAACTGCCGTTCTTCCGCGTAGGTTTCAAGCGGCTTGTTGACGAAGGTAAGATGCGGAAACCGGCTTTTGGCATAGTCGAACAACGGTTCGGCGATTTCGATGCCGACCGGCTCGAATCCGGTCCGGTGACAGGCTTCGCAGAAAATGCCGACATTGCTGCCGACATCGACAATCGTTCGCCCCTCGGTGAGCGACGCCAGATATTTCGCGCGCTTGATCGAGCGCTGCATCTTCTTGTCCCACTTTTTTTCATAGGACGCGATATAGCTCTCGGCGAAATCCTCCTGAAAGTCGATTTCATCGGAAATCGCCCGCGCCAGATCGACCCGTAGAATGCCGCTGTCGGGAAATTCGTACCAGTCGAACCCGTTCTGCCGGGCGATAAGCGTTTTGCGGTCGCTTTGGGTAAGCGGACAGGTAAGCATGGTCTGTCCTGTCCTTTTGACATCTGGAGACTGCGGGGAAACTACCAAACTGCGCGAGACCTTTAAAGCCGAATTCAGGACCGTGATTACTTCGATGGCTTGCAAGGTGATTCGGTTTCAGTACTTTTCAATGCTTGGAGCGCGATAATTTTTACTTTAATTGATCAAAAAATCGCAAGTTTAATGACAACAATATTACCAGTTTTGCTTTTTTATTACATATCCCGTTTCTTGCGTATTAGCGCCGGTACTTTCTTATTTCTTTAACAATCCGCCCGTATCTACAGCATCGATATCCGCTGTCCGAAACAAACGGGATAGAAAGATGCACGGATTACGAGGCGTTACCGAATATCGAACGATCTGGATTTCCGACACCCATCTGGGGACCAGAGGGTGCAAGGCGGAATTCCTGCTCGACTTTCTGAAACACACAAAGTCGGAACGGCTGTATCTGGTGGGTGACATCATCGACGGATGGCGGCTGAAGCGTTCCTGGTACTGGAACGAAACCCAGAATGAAATCATTCAGGAAATTCTCCGCAAGGCGCGGCGCGGCACCGAAATCATTTATGTGCCGGGCAATCACGATGAAGCCCTGCGTGACTATGTCGATATCGAAATCGGCGGTGTGATGGTGCGCGATGAAGTGATTCACGAAACCGCTGACGGAAGACGGTTTCTGGTTATTCACGGCGACCAGTTCGACGGTGTTGTGAAATACGCCAAATGGCTCGCGCTGCTGGGCGACTGGGCCTACAACTTCCTGATCTGGGCCAATCATCATTTCAACACGGTCCGCCGCAAACTGGGCATGCCCTACTGGTCGCTGTCGGCTTTTCTGAAGCACAAGGTCAAGAACGCGGTTGAATTCATCAGCAAGTTCGAGGAAGCGGTGGCTGACGAAGCCCGCGACCGCAACGTGCAGGGCGTTATCTGCGGTCATATTCACCATCCCGAAATGCGTGACATCGAGGGCATCCTTTACTGCAACGATGGCGATTGGGTTGAAAGCTGTACCGCCCTCGCGGAAGACGAAACCGGCAACCTGCATATCCTGCACTGGGCCGATGTCGGCGTGGTGCCGGTTGCAGCCTCCCGCGCCGGCAAGGCTGCCGGCCGCCGGGACCATGCAATACCCGCATGAAGATCCTGATCGTCTCGGACGCCTGGCTGCCGCAGATCAACGGCGTTGTGCGGACCCTGCAACGAACCACCGCCGAGCTGCGCCAGCGCGGCCATGACGTGGATGTGATCGGGCCGGACCGGTTCCGCACCATTCCGTGCCCGACTTATCCGGAAATCCGGCTGGCGATCGACGCCTTGTGGAAACTGCCGACGATGATCAGGGATGCAAACCCCGATGCGATTCATATTGCGACCGAAGGCCCGCTGGGACTGATTGGCCGCCGCTACTGCATCAAGCGGTCGCTGCCCTTCACCACCTCGTATCACACCCAGTTTCCCGAATACGTTTATGCACGGTGCCGCCTGCCGGTCAGTGTTTCGTACCGGTTCATGCGGCGGTTTCATGGTGCGGCGGCGACCGTCATGGTAGCGACGCCGTCGATGCAGAAAAGCCTGGAAACAAGAGGATTCACAAGTATTGCCCGGTGGTCGCGCGGCGTTGATACGGATGTCTTCAGGCCGGCTGCAGACCCGAAAGACCGTGACTTTCTGAACCTGCCGCGCCCGATCCATCTCTATGTCGGACGAGTTGCCGTGGAAAAGAACATCCGGCAGTTCCTCAGTCTTGATCTGCCGGGTTCAAAGCTGGTTGTCGGTGACGGGCCGCAGCTTGCGGCCCTGAAAGAGGAATTTCCGCAAGCGGTTTTTGTCGGCGCCAAGACCGGCGAGGATCTGGTGCGCCACTATCAGTCTGCCGATGTGTTCGTATTTCCCAGCCGTACCGATACATTCGGCCTGGTGCTGCTGGAAGCGATGGCCTGCGGCGTGCCTGTCGCTGCCTATCCGGTTCCGGGTCCGATCGATGTTGTCGGCGATGAAAAGGTCGGCGCTTTGAGCGAGGATCTGGCGGCGGCGGTTCAGAAGGCAGTGGCGCTTTCCGGTCAGGCCTGCCGCGACTTTGCCCTGTCCTATTCCTGGGAAAAAGCCGTCGACCAGTTTCTCAACAACCTTGCACCGGTTCGTAGCTCCGCCACCTGACTGGCACAGCCTGTTTGCCTGCAGCAGCAAGGTGACGTCACGCCGTGACGCATGCGGTTCTGCATGATATGACGGGAAAGCAGACAAGGCAGCAGGGTAAACCATGCGCAGATCATCGTTGCGGGCGTTCCGTTTGCCTGATTTCCGGCGGACGGCCGCCTCTCTTTTTGCTCCAGAGGGCGCACAGTTCGTATCATGAAACTTCGGAAACGAATTCTGCACAGCGAATTTCTGCGCAACCTGTTCTGCAGCCTGCTGTCGTACTATCTGCGCTTTGTCTTTCTGACCACACGCTGGCAGCACAACAACGCCGAACATCTGGCGCCGCTGTATGAAACCGGCAAGCCGTTCATTATCGCCCTGTGGCACAACAGGATCATGATGATGCCGCTGGTCTGGCCCTATGATACGCCGGTCACCATTCTGACTTCGGCCCATCGTGACGGACAGCTTGTCTCCCGGACAATGGGCAAGTTCGGGTTCAAGGCCGTGCATGGCTCTTCGCAACAGGGCGGCAGCAAGGCCTTGCGCGGCATTATCCGGGAAATCCAGTCCGGCAATATTGTCGGGATGACACCGGATGGCCCGCGCGGCCCCAGAATGCGAATCAAGCCGGGAATCATCGCCATGGCGCGGCTTACCGGCGTACCGATCATACCTGTCTGTTACAGTACACATCGAAACCGTTTCATGAACACCTGGGACAAGCTGCTGGTTCCCTTGCCCTTTGGCCGCGGCATCGTAACCTGGGATTCGCCGCTTCACATTCCGGGCACGGCAACCCGGGAAGACGAGGAAACCCTGCGAAAGAAGCTGGAAGACCATATGAATCGGCTGGTGGCCAACACGGATGCTGCTGCCGGCAGCCGAACGGTGGAACCTGCACCCGATACTATCGATCAGGATTCCTGAACCATGTCTGCCGCTATCGCCCTGTACAGGACTGCGACATGGATTGGCCGGCCGGCAATTGAAATCCTGCTGCGTCGTCGCATTGGCAGGGGGCGAGAAGACCCGAACCGCATTCCGGAACGCCAGGGGGTCGCTTCATGCCGACGACCCGACGGCGAAGTGATATGGATTCACGCCGCCAGTGTCGGCGAGGCAAATTCCTGCTTACGGGTTATCGAAAGACTGCTCGCATCGCATCCCGATCGCACGGTGTTGCTGACAACCGGTACGGTGACCTCCGCCAGAATGGTTGAAAGCCGTCTGCCCGACAGGTCCATCCATCAATATTACCCGGTAGATCACGGCCCCTGGGTCGAGCGTTTTCTCGATCACTGGCGGCCTGATGCGGCGATCTGGGTGGAATCGGAACTCTGGCCGAACATGATCTGTCAGGCGGCCGACAGAAACATACCGCTGGCTCTCATCAATGCCCGGATGTCGGATCGTTCCGAACGCAACTGGCGGCTGGGTGGCGGCTTTCTACGGCACCTGCTGTCACGGTTCACGCTGTGTCTGGCCCAGACGCCGCGCGAGGCGGAATGCTTCAACCGGCTGGGCGCGCGCAACGCTGTCTATATTGGCAATCTGAAATATTCGGCGGTTCCTCCGCCTGTTGATTCTGCGGTGCTGACGGCAATGCTGGCCGCCGTCGCCGGCAGGACCGTCTGGCTGGCGGCCAGCACGCATCCGGGCGATGAGGCCCTGGCAATTGACGTTCACAAACGGATGGTTTCGGACCATCCAGGCCTGCTGACGGTGATTGCCCTGCGTCATCCACATCGACTGGCCGACGCCGAGGCGCTGGTCAGTGACGCGGGTCTGTCTGCATCCTGCCGAAGTCGCGACAGCCTGCCGGCCCCGGATTCATCTGTCTTTATTGTGGATACGGTCGGTGAAATGGGCTTGTTCTACCGGCTTTGCCCGGTCGTGCTGGTCTGTGGAACCTTTGGCGGTCTGGGCGGGCATAATCCGATTGAGCCGGCGATGCTGGGCTGCGCTATCCTGCATGGCCCCGATATGCGGAATTTCGAAACCGTGGCGGATGACTTGAAGAATGCGCAGGCCGCCATCGCAGTCAGGGATGCAACGGAAACAGCGCAAGCGGTATCCTCTCTGCTGGCGAACCCTGATAAAGCACAGGCCATGGCGCAGGCGGCCCGGGCCGTCGCCGCCGAAAACGCCAGTGTTATCGACCGGGTGATGGACCGCATTGATGCGATGATTTCGGAGCGGCGGTGATGCGCGCCTTCCTGACCATGCCGCACTTCTGGCGCGCGAAACCTGACGCCGCCGGCCTGTTTTTCTGCATTCTGCTTGCCCCCCTGGGCTGGATTTACGCAACCATAGTGTCTTTAAGGCTTGCAGTGACGAAGCCGAAGCAGGTCGCACCGGTCGTTCTGTGTGTCGGCAATGCGGTCGCAGGCGGTACGGGCAAGACGCCTGTCTGTCTGGCGCTCGGCAGGCGGGCGGTTGAACGCGGTATAAAGGTGCATTTCCTTACACGCGGATATGGCGGGCGTGAAGCCGGCCCGGTCGCGGTCGATCCGGCACGGCACAGGGCAGAAGATGTCGGCGACGAGGCGCTGCTGTTGGCGACCATCGCACCGACATGGGTGTCCGCCGACCGGGTCGCCGGTGCGAAGCAGGCTGAAGCGGCAGGGGCTGAGCTGATTATCATGGATGACGGTTTGCAGAACCCGGCATTGCAAAAGACGTATTCTGTCCTAACTGTAGACGGGTCGTTCGGATTTGGTAACAAGCTGCCGATGCCTGCCGGCCCGATGCGTGAATTCTCGGGAAGCGCGCTGAAACGGGTGAACCGGTGTGTGGTCGTCGGCCCGGCGGACGGAAAGCTGGAAGCTGAACTTGCGGCGGAAAGGCCGCTAAGCCGCGCCCGCCTTGTGCCGTCGGATTCGTTCGAACCATTCGCCAACAGGCCGGTTGTTGCTTTCGCTGGCATTGGCCGACCGGAGAAGTTTTTTGCCATGTTGTCTGACGCCGGTCTGATGGTTACTGATACGATCGGCTTTGCCGATCACCACGCCTACACTGACCGCGATATTGTCCGGCTGCGAGAGCGGGCGACTGAATGTCAGGCGGTCTTGTTGACCACAGTAAAGGATTTCGTTCGTTTGCCCGGTTCGTTTCAACCTGACGTCACGGCCGTTCCCGTCGAATTGAAATTCGAGAACGGAAGCGACTGTGATGTGATTCTTGACGAAGCATTGGCGAATGGCTGACCGTACAAAAGCCCAACGGGCCATCAGGCATTACATTATTCACCCGCTGCAGGGCGCCGCCATTCTCGTCATATTCGCGTTTTGCCGAATTGCGCCGATAACCTGGGGCTCTGCCTTCGGAAGTTTCTTGTTCAGGCTGGTTGGGCCGTGGATGCGAGGCCAGCGGGTTGCCGAACGAAACCTGAAGATGGCCTTTCCCGATCTGACACAACAGCAGGTCGACAGTATAATCAAACGGGTCTGGGACAACCTTGGCCGTGGCGCAGGCGAATGGGCCAGCGTCGACCTTGTTGATACAACAGGGCCAAATTCGCGTGTTACGATTGAAGGCGAAGAAGTTATTACCGAATTGAAGGAAAGCGGCAAACCCTTCATCGTTTTCAGTGGGCATTTCGCAAACTGGGAAATTGGCAGTATGATTTTTGCCCAACGCGGTCTGCCCCTTGTGACGATCTACCGGCCGGCTTCAATCCCTGCGGTCGAGTTTCTCTTCAAGCGCATCAGAAGCCGCTTCATGGCAGAGCTGATTCCGAAGAGCAGGGGACAGATGCGCCATATCATCGAAGCGCTCCGCGCCGGCCATCCGCTGGGCATCATGGCGGACCAGAAACTGAATGAAGGTATTGCCGTGCCCTTTTTGGGCCGCGATGCGATGACCCCGCCCGCGCCCGCCGAACTGGCCCTGCGCTACAAATGCCCGCTTGTGCCGGTGCTCGCTGAACGCCTGCCGGGGGTCCGCTTCCGTTTCAAGGTGCTGCCGCCGATAGACCTGCCGACTGAAGGCACGCATGAGGAAAAGGTTTTCGAGACGCTGGTCAGGATGAATGCCGTGCTGGAAAGCTGGATCACCGAACATCCCGACCAGTGGTTCTGGGTGCATCGGCGCTGGCCGGACTGACGGATCAGTCTGCCGGAAACGGCGGTGCGATCAATTGCGGGTCAATGCGTTTTTCAAACCAGTTGATTCGCCAGTCCAGATGCGGGCCGGTCGCCCGGCCGCTCTGGCCAATCGCTCCGACCGGATCGCCCTGATTCACGAATTGGCCGACCTTCACATCGATCCGGCTCATATGCAGAAACGCCGATTGCACGCCGTGCCCGTGATCGATCATCAGTGTCGCGCCGGAAAAGTACATATCGGGATGCGCCAGCGTGACCGTGCCGGCGGCCGGTGCTATCACCGGAGTGCCGACCGGGGCGGCGATATCGACGCCGTAATGCGGCTGTCTCGGCTCGCCGTTCAGAACCCGCTGGCTTCCATAGACACCGCTGATCCGCCCCTTTGCCGGCCAGATGAACTCTCCTGTGAAATAGGTGGCGTCGCTGTCGATGGCGCGGGCGTTCCTGACCTGGCGTGAATCGTCCTGAATGCGCGCGATGACGTCATCCGGCGGGGTTACCTTCGATTCCGGCAATCCGTCGATGCGCTGGATATCGTAGTCGCGCTGGCGCACCGAAAACCGGTGAGTCGTGGTACCGCCATCGGGAAAGGTGGCGGTCAGCATCATGTCGGGCGGGTCATCGCGGTGAAACCCGATAACGAATACCCCGTCCGGCGAAACTTTCACCCTTTGTCCGTCATAGTCGATTGCCGTGCCGGGATCGGTCTGTCCGATCACAAGTCCACCCTGCACCGCCGCGCCGCGAAATTGCAGCTCGCCCGCAAGGCTTGGTGCCGAGATGGCCACAACCAGCGCAAGGGCGGTAAGGAGCAGCTTCATAGCAGCGAGCCCTGCTTGGCATCAGGTTTCTGTCCGGCTGATTTTTTTCGGGTGGTCGTCTTTACCGGCTTTGATGCGGCCGCCGAACTGGCGATAGCCGAAACGGCACTGTCCTGCATTTCAATCGTCAGGGCCTGTCCATTGGCGATGCCGGAGGCTCTTGCGATTGGCTGGCCATCGGCATCGCGCACAACGGCGAAGCCGCGTGCCAGCACGTTCTTGTAGGAAACGCTTTCAAGCCGGCGGCCAAGCTGTTCCAGCGCCTTTGCGTCCTGCCGGTGCTTGCGGTCGACCCCCTTTGTCAGACGGTCCTGATAGCCGCCTCTGTCGAACCGGTCCCGGGTTCGGGCGACGAGCCGCCGCCCGGCCCCGGCGAACCGGTCGAGCAGGTCGTGCAGCCGATCGGATTTTTGCACCATTGTCTGGTTCGGGCTGCGCAGGCGTGCGCCGAGATTGGCGACCCGTTCGGCCCGCAGCGTAAAGCCGCTTCTGCCGGCCAGCAGAAAGCGCTCGGTATAATCGTCCAGCCGCTGCGAAGCCTGCCCCAGCAGGCTGGCCGGATCCGGCAAGCCGCGTGCCAACCCGCCAAGCTGCATGCCGGTATTGTTCAACAACCGGGTGATCGCACCCAGCCGGCGGCGTTCGATATCCAGTATCGACGCCATCAGATCCGCCCGTACCGGCACCGCGATCTCCGCTGCCGCCGTAGGCGTCGGCGCGCGCCGGTCGGAAGCGAAATCGATCAGCGTGGTGTCGGTTTCGTGTCCGACGGCGGAAATCAGCGGAATGTCGCTGTTGGCGGCGGCGCGAACGACGATTTCCTCGTTGAACGCCCACAGATCTTCCAGGCTGCCACCGCCTCGCGCGACGATCAACACGTCCGGCCTTGGCACGTCGCCGCCCGGTTTCAGCGCGTTGAAGCCTTCTATTGCTGCGGCGATCTGCGCCGCAGCGGCCTCGCCCTGCACCAGCACCGGCCAGACCAGAACATGGCGCGGAAACCGGTCGTTAAGGCGATGCAGGATATCGCGGATCACCGCACCGGTCGGCGAGGTGACGACGCCGATCACATCCGGCAAGTAGGGCAGCTTTCGCTTGCGCTCCTCCGCGAACAGGCCTTCCGCCGCCAGCATCCGCTTGCGTTCTTCCAGCAGTTTCAAAAGCGCGCCTTCGCCGGCCATTTCCATCGATTCGATGACAATCTGATACTTCGACCGACCGGGATAGGTGGTCAGCTTGCCGGTGACGATGACATCCAGCCCGTCTTCCGGCTGGATCGCGAGGCGACCGGCGACACCGCGCCAGCAGACGCCATCCAGCACCGCATCGGCGTCTTTCAGCGTCAGATAGCAATGGCCGGAGGCGGCGCGCTTGAAGCCCGAAATTTCGCCACGCACCCGGACATAGGAAAACCGGTCCTCGACCGTGTTCTTCAGCGCGTTGGAAATTTCCGATACGGTCATCGACGGCGCGTTGCCGCCCAGGTCGGGTTGATGTCCGGGTTCGATTGCCATGCGAATTTGTCCCAGATTTCGCAAGCCCGGACAAGAAGCGTCCGTATTCACACCGTCGCTGCGGCTTTGGCTGGCATGACCGGACGGGGCTGGTTATTCTGCCGCTCCTCACTACTTACCGAAACGGCAGGTCAGACCCCATGAATATACTCGTCGTTGGATCAGGCGGACGCGAACACGCCTTGTGCTGGGCCATTGCGGCATCGCCTGTCTGCCGGAAACTGTATTGCGCGCCGGGCAATGCCGGCATCGCCGAAGATGCTGAATGCGTGCCGATCAAGGCGGAAGACATCGACGGCATCGTCGCCTTTGCCGCGGAAAACGCGATCGATTTCGTGGTTGTCGGCCCTGAAGCGCCGCTGGCCGATGGGCTGGTCGACCGGTTGACCGACGCCGGCATCAGGGCATTCGGCCCCAGCGCGGCGGCGGCGCGGCTGGAATCGTCGAAAGGCTTCATGAAGGATATCTGCGCCAAATACGGCGTGCCGACCGCCGCCTACAAACGGTTCACCGACCCGGAAGCCGCGAAAACCTATATCCGCGAACAGGGCGCGCCGATTGTCGTCAAGGCTGATGGGCTGGCGGCCGGCAAGGGTGTGACGGTCGCGATGACGGTGGAAGAAGCCTGCGCGGCCGTTGATGCCGCGATGGTTGATGGCGCGTTCGGCGGGGCCGGCGACGAACTGGTGATCGAGGAGTTCATGGACGGCGAAGAACTGTCGTTCTTTGCCCTCTGCGACGGCAAGACGGCCCTGCCGATGGGCTCGGCGCAGGATCACAAGCAGGTCGGTGACGGCGACAAGGGGCCGAATACCGGCGGCATGGGGGCGTATTCCCCCGCGCCGGTCGCGACGCCTGCCCTTGAAGCCGAAATCATGGACCGTATCGTCAAACCGACGCTGGCCGGTATGGAAGCGGAAGGCGCACCGTATAAAGGCGTGCTGTTCGTCGGTTTGATGGTCACGAAAGACGGGCCGAAAGTCGTGGAGTTCAATGTCCGGTTCGGTGACCCGGAATGTCAGGTTATTCTGTTCCGCATGATGTCGGACATTCTGCCCGCCCTGCTGGCGACGGCTGACGGCGTTCTCTCAAGCTTCGATCTGCGCTGGTACGAAGAAGCTGCGCTGACGGTGGTGATGGCGTCGAAAGGCTATCCCGGCTCCTACGCGAAAGGCACGCCGATCGCGTCGCTGGGGCTGGACGCGGATGATGACAGCTTCGTGTTTCATGCCGGCACCGCCCGCGACGAAGCAGGCGGCCTGATCGCGACCGGCGGGCGGGTGCTGAACGTCACCGCGCGGGGTGATACCGTGACGCAGGCGCAAAAGCGCGCCTATGTGGCGGTCGACCGGATCGACTGGCCGAACGGTTTCTGCCGCGGCGATATCGGCTGGCGCGCTGTCAAACGGGAAAGTGCGGTGTAATGTCGCTGTCGCCGGACAATGCTGACTTTCTGTTTATCATTGTCGCTTTCCTGTTGCTGGGCAGCTTTTTTGCGATCCGCATGTTCGGCCGGTCAGACTATGAAACGAAGCGGTTTCGCCGCGAACTGCCGAAACATGCCCGCCCTGACCGCATGCAGGGAGACGGTGGTGACGATGAAGAGGAGGAAAATCAGGGCCAGCCGACAGAACCGATGCTGCGCCGGGTCCGCGTGCAGATCGTGCTTGCCATGATCGGGCTTGCGGCCCTGATCTACATCGCTTTTGCGAATATCGGGGAGGACGCTGCCGGTATTCCCTTGCCCCATTCCTGGTTCAACTAATAGATAACCGATAAAGAATTTTAGGAGCTTCCATGTCTGACCCCGTTTACGATATTCCCGACCTGCTGGACGACGTTCTGGCCCGCGCCAAACGCGCCGGTGCCGATACGGCCGATGCCGTGGCGGCTAACAGCGTTTCCGTCAGCCATGCACAACGAATGGGCAAGATGGAAAAGCTCGAACGGTCAGAAAGCCGCGACCTCGGCCTGCGGGTATTCGTCGGGCATCGGCAGGCGATTGTTTCCAGCAACGACTGGACGCCCGAAGCGCTGGACGCGTTGGCCGAGCGGGCGGTTGCAATGGCGAAAGCCGTGCCGGCGGATGATTTTGCGGGCATCGCCGACCCGTCGGAAATTCTTCAGGGCACGCCGCCCGATGTCGATGGCTGCGATTCGGTGGAGCCGGAGCCGGAAACCCTGGTCGAACGCGCCCGCAAGGCGGAAGGCGCGGCGATGGCGGTCGATGGCGTCACCAATTCGGAAGGGGCGGAAGCCGATTACAGCCGATGGGAAATCTTTCTCGGCGCCAGCAACGGGTTCTCCGGCTGCTACAAGGGCTCTCGCCATTCCGTGGCGGTGTCGGTTCTGGCCGGCGAAGGCGTCGGCATGGAAAGCGACTACGACTACACGTCCACGGTCTATGCGGAGGATCTGGAAGATCCGGAAAAGCTTGGCCGTACGGCGGCGGAACGCGCGGTGGCGAAACTGAAACCGCGCAAAGGGGCGACGAAGCCGATTCCGATTATCTTCGATCCGCGCGTCTCCAACGGGTTGCTGCGGCATCTGGCCGGCGCGATCAACGGTGCGGCCATCGCCAAGGGCACCAGTTTCCTGAAGGACAGGATGGGCGAGCAGGTTCTGTCGAAAGGCATCCGGGTGGTCGATGATCCGCACCGGCGGCGCGGCCTGGGCTCGAAGCCGTTCGACGCGGAAGGCATCGCCAACGCGCCGATGGCGCTGGTGGAAGACGGAATTCTGCAATCCTGGGTGCTGGATCTTCGCACCGCCCGCAAGCTGGGCCTGAAGACGACCGGCCATGCCTCGCGCGGCACCAGCGGCCCGCCGTCGCCATCGACAACCAACCTGACGATGGAAGCCGGCAGCATCTCACCGAAAGACCTGATGGATGACATCAAATCCGGTTTCTACGTTACCTCAATGATGGGAATGGGCGTCAACGGTATTACCGGCGACTACAGCCGGGGCGCGTCGGGCTTCTGGATCGAGAACGGCGAAATCGCCTTCCCGGTCAGCGAAATGACCATCGCGGGAAACCTGAAGGACATGTTCCTGAACCTTACGCCCGCCGATGATCTGGACTTCAAGTATTCGACCAACGCGCCGACTATCCGCATCGACGGCATGACGGCGGCGGGGATGTAACGCGGCCGGAGTCCCGCACTTGATGCGGGACCCATTCCACAACCATCTCACGATCCATCGAAGCCTCAGGAATAGACCCCGGCGCGAAGGCCGGGGATCATGTTGTTGAGCATGCCGAATCCCGACAGGATCGCTGAAAGCAAACGCACGATTGAGGACGGGATCATGGCGGAAACCAGAGTGAAGCAGCCCGGGCCGGGCGTCGGCGAAAGCCTGGACGATGTGGTGAACGATCTGATCGCCAAAGCGATCCGCGATGTCGACTGGACCCTGTTCAACGAGAACTACAATCGGCAGGCGGAAGAAGTCGTGCGCTGCCTCAACCGCGCCGGTTACGCCATCGTGCCGCGTAACCCGACCCGCGACATGGTCGATGCCGGGCGCGAGGCGATTGAAATCGGTCAGACCCGTCCGATGAAGGTCGCGACCTCAATCTACCAGTCGATGGTCGAGGAAGGCTGTATCCTGCCCTGACGGTCAGCCTTTCGGGCGGCGCAGGTAAATCACCCAGTAACTGAGCGCGACGAAGACGCCGCCGCCGATGATGTTGCCCGCCGTCACGAACAGGATGTTCTGCGCGAAACCGGCCATATCCCAAACCCCGCCATGCAGCATCGCGACGGGGATCAGATACAGGTTGGCGATGGAGTGTTCGAAGCCGATGGCGACGAAGGCGCTGACCGGGAAGACAATCGCCAGAATCTTGCCGCTGACGGTATGGGCGGCGAAACACAGCCACACCGCAAGACACACCAGTGCATTGCACAGGACACCACGAAAGAAGGCCTGTGCCGGGTCCAGCGCCAGCTTGCCGGCGGCGATGGCAAGCGCCGTTTCGCCGGCCGCGCCGCCGCCTATGGTCAGGGCGCCGGACCAGTGCATCGCCAGCGCCGCGCCGAAAGCGCCAACTGTATTGCCGAAAAACACCACGACCCAGTTCCTCAGCAGTGCGGCCAGGGTTACCTTGCCGGCGGCCCAGGCCATGACGATCAGGCTGTTGCCGGTGAACAGTTCCGCGCCGCCGACGACCACCAGGATCAGCCCGACAGAAAAGGCCAGCGCGCCGAGCATCCGTGTCGGGCCGAAGCCCAGTTCCGACCCGGTAACGGTGACGGTGTAGTACATCGCGCCGAAAGCGATGAAGACGCCGGCCAGCACTGACAGCGCGACCAGCGGCAAAAGCGCCTGCCCGGCTTTCGCCACCCCGGCATTTTCAACCCGTGTGGCGATTTCCTTTGGCGCATAGGCGTCGATATTGACGGGCAACGGGCCTGACATGCGATTTATCCTATCCCGCCTGTGCGGCCTCTGTGTCTTCCGGCACCAGCGCCAGCGCCTGTTCGACAATCGTCCGGTCCGCCCCGGGCCGGTAGGCATTCTCGCTCAGATACCGCCGCCACGCCCGCGCGCCCGGCTTTCCGGCGAACAGGTTCACCATGTGCCGGGTAATGTGGTTCAGCGAACCGCCTTGGGCAAGATGCGCGTCGATATAGGGCAGGAACTTGCGCACCACGCCATGACCTGAATCAGGGTTGCCGTCTCCGAACACGGTTGTCTCCATCGCCGCCAGAACGAATGGCGTCGCATAGGCCGCCCGGCCGATCATCACGCCATCGATGGCTGCCAGATGGGTTGCGACATCTTCCGGGGTCTGGATGCCGCCGTTGATGATGATTTCAAGATCCGGAAAGTCCGCTTTCAGCCGGTAGACCGTTTCGTAGTGGAGGGGCGGGATCTCCCGGTTTTCCTTCGGGCTGAGGCCGGAGAGGATCGCCTTCCTGGCATGCACGGCGAAGCTGGTGCAGCCGGTCGCGGCGACAGTTTCGACGAAGTTCGACAGATGGTCGTAGCTGTCGCGATCATCGATGCCAATGCGGTGCTTGATGGTGACGGGGATGGAAACCGCCTCGCGCATCGATGAAATGCAATCGGCCACCAGTGGCGGATCGGCCATCAGGCAGGCGCCGAACAGGCCGGACTGCACCCGGTCTGAGGGGCAGCCGACATTCAGGTTCACCTCGCAATAGCCCCATTGTTCGGCGATACGCGCCGCCTTCGCCAGATCGTCCGGGTTCGAGCCGCCAAGCTGGCAGGCAACCGGGTGTTCCGCCGCGTCGAAGCCCAGCAGCCGGTCACGGTCGCCGTGCAGCACAGCCCCGGTCGTCACCATTTCGGTATACAGCAGGGTGCGCGGCGCGATCAGCCGCAGCAGCGAGCGGCAATGCCGGTCCGTCCAGTCCATCATCGGCGCGACGGAAAGGCGGCGGTCGACAGGGTTTGGCG
>CAYGSU010000030.1:0-11043 GCA_964352715.1 uncultured Flavobacteriaceae bacterium
ATGCGGTCTACGGCGTCAATACCGGTTTTGGTAAGCTGGCGCAGACCCGTATCGCGCCGGCGGATACCGCAACGCTGCAACGCAACCTGATCCTGTCGCATGCAAGCGGCGTCGGCCACACCCTTGCCGATGGCGTTGTCCGACTGATCATGACGACCAAGCTGATATCGCTGGGCAGAGGCGCCTCCGGCGTTCGCTGGGAGCTCATTCAACTGCTGCAGGATATGCTGTCGAAAAACGTGCTGCCGGTGATCCCGTCGCAGGGGTCGGTTGGCGCGAGCGGCGATCTTGCCCCCCTCGCCCATATGACTGCCGCCCTGATCGGCGAAGGCGAAGCCACCATCGACGGTGAACGGATGCCGGCCCGCAATGCGCTTTCGAAAGCCGGGCTGGAGCCGATTGAGCTCGGGCCGAAAGAAGGCCTGGGTATGATAAACGGCACACAGGTTTCAACGGCGTTGGCGCTGGCCGCCCTGTTCGAAACCCGACGTCTGGCGAAAACCGCGTTGGTGACCGGCGCGCTTTCCACCGACGCGGCGATGGGGTCATCCGCGCCGTTCCGGGCCGAAGTGCACGAGTTGCGCGGCCATGCCGGCCAGATCGAAGCCGGCGAGGTTCTGCGTGCGCTGATGGCCGGATCGGAAATCCGGGAATCCCATCGCGAGGACGATCAGCGGGTGCAGGACCCCTACTGCCTGCGCTGCCAGCCGCAGGTGATGGGCGCCTGCCTCGACCTTCTGGATGTCATTGCACACACGCTGGAAATCGAAGCGAATGCGGTGACTGACAACCCGTTGGTTCTGGAAGACGGCGATATCGTCTCCGGCGGCAACTTTCACGCCGAACCGGTGGCTTTCGCGGCCGACCAGATGGCGCTGGCCATCGCCGAGATCGGTGCGATTGCACAGCGCCGTATCGCCATGCTGGTCGACCCGGCGATGAATTTCGGCCTGCCTGCCTTCCTGACGCCGCGTCCGGGTCTGAATTCGGGCTTCATGATCGCCGAAGTCACCAGCGCCGCCCTGATGTCGGAAAACAAGCAGAAGGCGGCCCCGTGTTCTGTCGATTCAACACCGACCAGCGCCAACCAGGAAGATCATGTTTCGATGGCCTGTCACGCTGCTTACCGGCTGCTTTCAATGAAGGACAATTTGACCAACATTCTGGCGATTGAATATCTGGTCTCATCGCAGGGCATCGAATTTCGCGCGCCCCTGCGGACCAGTGCGCCGCTGCAGGCGGCCATCAACCGCCTGCGCGACGACGTGCCGACACTCGGCGACGACCGCCTGATCGCGCCGGATATCGAAGCTGCAGCGAACCTGGTGAGGAGCGGCGCTGTTCTTGCCGCAATCGAGGACGGGCTCGGCTAAACCTGATCTAGGCGACAAGCGCACCATGAACCAGCGCTTTCAGTTCGGCGCGGTTCGGGTACGCGTCCGACGGAATAAGCTGGGTGAAGAATACCACGGTCAACTGTTCTACGGGATCAGTCCAGAAGAAGGTGCTGGCCAGACCGCCCCAGCCGAAATCGCCGACCGATCCCGGCACACCCATCTTGGCCGGGTTGGTCACGACGGCGCCGCCGATCCCGAAACCGACGACATCCATCGGCATTTCCGCGAACGAAGTCGGATTTACCGAGGCAACACCGTCCGGCAGATGGTTCTGCCGCATGAAGGACACCGTGCGTGGCGACAGCAAGCGGTTGCCGTCCAGCGCTCCGCCCCGGCGGATCATTTCGCCGAACCGGAAATAATCATCGAGTGTCGACAGCAGCCCGCCGCCACCGGAGAGCGTTGCTACCCGTCCTTCAAGATACCGGCTATCTTCGGCTGAATCATACAGCCGCATAGGATCGGTGTCGGTCAGCTCGTAGCAGTCGGCGAAGCGGTCGATCTTGTCTTCCGGCAGAGCGAACCATGTTTCATCCATGCCCAGAGGGGAAAATATCTCGTCGCGCAGGAACCGGTCGAGCGTTTTGCCGGACACCGCTTCGATCACCCGCCCCGCAACATCGATGGACGCGGAATATTCGAACCGCGATCCCGGCACGAACATCAGCGGCAGGGAAGCAAGGTCACGTACCTTTTCCGCCAGTGTCTTGTTATCGGGAAAAAAGTTCAGCCCCGCCCTGTCATAGGCATCCGATAAAAGGGAACTGTTAAGCCCATAGGTCATGCCGGCCGTGTGGGTCAGAAGATGATGGATGGTTGGCGCGGCACAGGGTTCGGTCTGATCAAGTGATGTCGCGCCGGCGATCAGGGCCCGGCAATCCGAGAATTCAGGCAGGAAGCGGCTGATTGGCGCATCCAGATGAATAAGGCCCTTTTCCAGCAGCAGCATCACCGCCGTCGACGTGATCAGCTTGCTCATCGAAAAGATACGGACGATCGTGTCCGCCTCGTAGGGAAGCTGTTTCCCGATCGACCGCATGCCGGTCTCGTACCGGTGCGCGATGGTGCCGTTGCGCGCGATCAGAACAGAGCAACCCGGGAACTTTCCGTCGTCCACATAACGCTGCATCCAGTCGTCGATCCGCCTCAGACGCGCCCGGTCAAACCCTTCATTCTGTGCCATGCCATATCCTTTCTCAGTCAGTCGCGGGCACGATACATCGGTTGCCCGGATATGACATCAGGCAAAAAAGTGGGGCCGGATTTCTCCGGCCCCGAGAGGGAGATTGTCGTTCGCGTCTTAGCGGTTGAGGAATTCCATCTCGAATTTGTCCTCCACATCGGGAACCGGGAAATCCTCATGCAGTGTTTTCACCATGCCGTAGACCATCATCAACAGCATGACGGCAATCGGAAGCCCTGCGACGATAGACGCGGTCTGCAAAGCGCCGAGTCCGCCGGCCAGCATCAGGACACCGGCAACCACACCCGACGTCACGCCCCAGAAGATCCGGAACCGCACCGGCGGATGTTCGTCGCCCATCGACAGCATGGTGCACATCACCAGCGTGCCGGAATCCGATGAAGTTACGAACCACGATATCAAAAGGATCGTTATCAGCACGGTAATCGGTGTCGTCAGACTTTCGTAGCCGAAACCCGCCACCGTCTGGAATACGCCGGTTGCATAATCCGCATTGACGGCATCAATGACCCCGCCGTTGCTGAACAGGTCAACCCCCGTCGCCGCCGCACCGAAAGCGCCCATCCACAGCACGACGACGGATGTCGGCAGTAACAGAACGCAAAGGCAGAATTCGCGGATCGTCCGGCCTCTGGAAATACGGGCGATGAAAAGTCCGACAAACGGGCACCAGGCAATCCACCAGCCCCAGTAGAAGATGGTCCACCAGCTCTGCCACTGGCTTTCGGGATCGCCGTCGATCCAGAAGCCCATCGGAATGAAGTTCCAGATGTAGTCGCCGAAGCCGGAAATCACCATGCCGAGCATGAAAGCGGTCGGCCCCAGAATGAAGAACAATGCCAGCAGACCGACACTGGCCCAGACATTACATTCACTGAGGATACGCACGCCCTTGCCGACACCGGAGGCGGCAGATGCCGTTCCCATGCAGGTAATGATGGCCACCAGGATCAACTGGTTGGTCTGGGTGTTTTCCATCCAGCCGAGGTTTTCCAGACCGGCGGCAATCGGGGTGACGCCGAGGCCGAGCGACGTGGCCAGACCGAAGATCGTACCGAACACGCCGAGCAGATCGACGACATGGCCCCATGGACCGTAGATTTTTTCCTTCAGGATCGGATACATCACCGCCCGCAATGAAAGCGGAATGCCCTTGCGGTAGGAGAAGTAGGCGAGGCTCAGCCCGACAAGCACATAAAGGCCCCAGCCATGCAGGCCCCAATGCAGGTTGGTCACCAGCGTCGCGACACCGGCGGCCGATACTGTACTCGCTTCAATGCCTGCCTTGGTCAGGAACGGATTGCCTTGAATATGGTACATCGGTTCGGCAACGCCCCAGTAGATCAGCCCTGAGCCGAGACCGGCGCTGAACAGCATGCAGATCCATGAAAACGTTGAGAAATCCGGCTCATCATCGTCCTTGCCCAACTTTACATGGCCGAACCGGCTGGCAAGCAGCCAGAAAACGAAAAACAGAACGACGTTCACGACCAGCACATAAAACCAGTCCAGCGTATTGATGATGAAGTTTTTGCCCGACGCAAATACGGCGGCTGAATCCTCAACATCGACAATTGTGAATCCGACGAACCCGATAATCATGATCATCGACAGTATCGCCATACTCGCATTCATGCCCTTGAACAGGCCTGACTTCGAAACAAGGTCTTCCGGATTCGGTTGAGTGTCTTCACTCATCGATTTTCCTCCCCTATTCAGTTTTCATTGTTTAGCGCACAGTGCCGGAAGCACCTTGCCGACCGGTATCTGCAAACCACGCATCGAAGGCCTCTTCCAAGACCGTATGATTTCGCGACCACCATTCCGCATCCGACATGATCAGCAACTCGTCTGCTTTTGCCGGATTGTTGGGAAGTCGCGACAGAACATCATCCGATAACAGATCAAGCGATGATTTTCGGGTCGGACCATTCGGCAGATATTCCACCATATTCGCCAGCGATTCCGAACTGCTGGCATAGCGGATGAAATCAATCGCGGCCTGCTTGTTACGGCTGCCTTTCGGAATACCGAACAGATCGAGTTCAATGACGCGGCCGTCCCAGACGACCTCAAAACTGGCGCCCTCTTCTTCCGCCGCGACCGCACCGGTGGTTGCCCAGATTGACGACATAGCAACATCACCGGCATTCAGCAGGCGAACCGGTTCGCGGCCATTGTCCCAGACCTGCAGGCCGGGCCGGATGCGTTCCATCACCTTCAGGGCGCGCTTGACGCCTTCCGGTGTAACCAGCGTGCTGTAGACCTTGTCACGTGGAACGCCGTCGGCCATCAGAGCCCATTCCATGACAACAGTCGGATCGTTACGGATGGCACGACGACCCGGATATTTCTTGGTGTTGAAGAAATCGGCAATTGAGGACGGCTGATCGGTGGTGAACCTGTCGGTGTTATAAGCGAAAGCCGTTGCCCACACGATAACGCCGACACCGCATTTGTTCAGCGCACCGTCGACGAAATCCTCACGGAACGGCGTGCCGTCCGATCCGGCCGGCAATTGAATGTCCGACAGGTCTTCAAGCAGACCTTGTTCGCAGGCGCGCAAGGAATCCGCCTGTGTCAGATCGACGACATCCCAGATGACATTCGCGGATTCGACCTGATCGCGAATTTCACCGATGCCGCCGGCATAATGTTCGACATAGACGCTTTTGCCGGTCTCGTTCTCGTAGGGACGGACAAAGCCCAGCATCTGGCTGCGCATATAGGGGCCGGTCCATGTCGTAAACGTCAGATCGGACCCTCCCTGCTGCGCCTGACCAGGCGTCGGCGCCGCAATCAGTCCAAGAAGTGCAAATGCGACAATCCCGCCGCACAGACGCTTCAATGTGTAAAAAAGCATCAAAACCTCCCGTGTTATTTGATGGTTCGTGTCATCAAACAGGCAGGAGACTTGGTCTTTTTTCAGAGTGCAACTTTGTCGACGTCCCCCGACGGCTCGACGAAGGATCAATTAAGTCATGTTTTAATTATGGGTTTTCTATTCATATGCGGCATCGATCTGCATAAATACGCCATTCATGCGTACTTTTCAGCCACAACAGTCGGGGAAGTTTCGAAAGCGCAATCCGGAGTGTCTTATTCAGAATTGTAAAATTGGATTAATCAGCGACATCAAAGACGGATAAGAACTGCGCCGCCCTCGATCTTGACGTCATAGGTCTTCAGATCAACGCAGACCGGCGCGGAGAGCGCCTTGCCCGATGGAATATCGAAGCGCCCCTGATGCAACGGGCATTCGATCACCGTGCCGATGACGATGCCGTCTTCCAGATGCTGTTCTTCGTGGGTGCACAGGCCGTCAGTCGCGAAGAACCCCTTTTCCGTGTTGTAGACCGCATAGGTCTTCCCTGCATGATCGAAGCGGATCAGATCCTCCTCATCAATTGCATCGGCATTGCAGACCCGCACCCACTCGCTCATGTCATCGAGGCCTTGGCAACCGGCGTATAACCACCTTGTGTTATCATGTGCGGCGCCTGGCGGATCGTCGGCGCCTTCGTCGATTTCCCCAACGATCGCCGGATAACCACCTGCAAGACTTCCCAGTTGGTTTTCCATAAACCCGGATCCGGTTCCGGTAATTGATCGCTGATCAGCGCATTCAGTTTGGGTAGCGCATACCACGGCACCTGTGGATAGAGGTGGTGTTCCACGTGAAAGTTTATGTTCATGTAAAGGAAACGGCCTAGCCAATTGGTGCGGAATGACCGTGTTGAATGCAGGATGGACGGGTTGTTCTCTTCCATCTCGACATGCTGGATCAGAGTGAACAACAGCATTACCGGCCACCCGACGAGACGCGGTATAACAATATATATCAAAGGCCACATATAGCCTGCGGCGATCAGACCGGCGATCCCCGCATAGCCCAGGATAAAAAGCCGCGCGCCCCATTTGAGCTTCGGCAATTCAGGTTCCGGCGTATAAACCCGGACCTTTGCGTCGAACCTGCCCAGCGCAAGGCGGATCAGAAGCTTTACGTAATAACTGAGATAGTAGAGACCGGAAACTTCCTTGAACCAGCCGGAGAACGCCATCGGCGTATCGAACGGCATCTGGCTGTCGAGACCAACCTGCCAGGTATAGGTATGGTGCCGGGTATGTGAATAGCGCCGGTGATATGGTTCCTCGCCATAGAAAAACGCGGAAACGTAAAAGGCGGTCTCGTTCAGCCAGCGGCTTTTGAAAGCCGTGCCATGCGCGGTTTCATGGCTGATCGCATAGACCGGCACACAAAACACCGTCGCATAGGCCAGCATCGCCGGAATGATCCACCACGTGCCCCAGGCAAAATGCACACCGATACCAGTCACGCCCAGCATGATCCCCCATTGCAGAAGATACAGCAGCCCTGGCACATCGCTGCGCCTGGCGATTGCCTTCATCGCCTTTTTGTCGATTCTGATACCGGAAGAGGATGCATTGGTCGGTCGATGCTCGGTCATGCAGATGATCCTGGTACAAATGTGCATTTCAACACCTGAAGTGTGCCGAGACGAGATCCTCTTTACGAACGAATAATCGTCGGTCATAAGATTAGTGAAACTTATGTGCCGGTAATGAGGGCTGAATGGCCAGAGACAGACTTCCGCCGTTGAACTGGCTTCGCGCATTCGAGGCCTCGGCCAGGCATCTTAGTTTCACCGGGGCTGCCGGCGAACTGAACATGACGCAATCGGCAGTCAGCCAGCAAATCAAGGCGCTGGAAAACCATCTGGGCCGGATGCTGTTCTACCGCCGTACGCGGGCATTGGAACTCACCCAGTCCGGCCACACCTATCTGCCGACAATCCAGGAAGCCTTTATCACCCTGGCGCGCGGCACGAACGCCCTGCTGGGGGCGGATGGTGGCCAGATCCTGGAGATCAAGTCCAACCTCGCCTTTTCCGTTTTCTGGCTGACGCCACGTCTGAACCGTCTGTTCGACAAGCACCCGTGGATTTCCATAAACATCACCACGGCCCTGTGGCCATCATCCGAACCGCCAACCGGCGCCTGTGTCGAATTCCGCTTCGAACGGGTCGACTGGGACGGTGTTATCGGCGAACGGATCAGTCACGACACGATCTTTCCAGTCTGCAAGCCGGAAATCGCCGCAACATTATCATCGCCGGAAGACCTGCTGTCGCATCGCCTGTTTGACTGCGACCAGATTCTTGGTGGCTGGGATGGCTGGCTGGCGGCGCAGGACATCACCCTGCCCGATGATACCGACATCAATCTGGCGACTACCTTTGTTATAACCCTGACGGCTGCGATGGCGAATACAGGCATCGCCCTGGCGCATGAAACGATCGCCAATGGCCTGATAGACAGCGGACAGCTGGCCCGCCCGTTCGCGGCCAGCATTCCGATGCAGCAGGCCTATTACTACGTCAAACCGGCGCGGAAAATGGCCACCCCTGCCACCGATGCCTTCACAGAATGGCTGTCGGAGGAGATGGGACGCTGAGTGGTCAGGACGGTCTCGCGGAGGTCGGGCGCTTGCGCCAGACGGGCACCAGAAAGACCACGCAGGCAATCAGAAACAGCAGACTGGCGGCAAAACCGACCCAGTCCTCGAACCGCAACGTCGTCCAGGTGAATGCAAGGGCAGACAGCGTGAACAACAGCCAACCGACAATGTTGAAACGCCATTCGGAGCGTGCGGACATCATTCGATACTCCTCTCTGTCCTTGCGGGCCTGACCCCTTTTAGGCCAATCCCGGGCCATAAATTGAAAGCCGATGCGGAAGCGAAACTTTTCAATTTGTATCATCGCTTCCTTCCTGAGTAAGTAATACTATTCCTATTCAGGGTTCAAACGATTGTTTCTGCTGCATTTGCCTAAGATATTCTAATGATATAAACCGAGCCTGTGATTGTCGCATCAGCTGAATTACGCCTTCTCCCTGAAGACTCCAGCATTCTCGGCATTCGTTTTCTGGGCTGTATGCTCGATGCCCGAAGCTTACGGACATCTCCTGCATTGGTCGGTACACCTACCAGCCGATGCGCAAAATAACCGCATCACCACCAATCCCCTGCAAACCCGTGGATACGATTCCTCGTCACTCAGCCAATCGTTTCAGTGCTCTCACACTACAACAAACCGAAATCTTGACCTTGGCTGATCTCCAACCGCTATGAACGGGGCTTTTCCTTCTTCGGATCGTAAGCGGAAACGCCGGTCACTTTTGCGCGGAACCTTTTCTGGTGGCCGTCGAGCCGGCCAACCTCAACTTCCGTTCCCGGTTCGGAATATTCAATCGCCATCCGGCATAGTGCGATGTTCTTCGACAGGATCGGCGATTTTACGGCGCTGGTAATGGTGCCGACCTGATGTCGGCCGACCCGGACACAATCACCATGCGCTGGCACTTCCTCGCCCTCGATTTCAAGCCCGACAAGCTTGCGCTGCGGATTGTCCTTACGCTTCTGCAAGGCATCCCGGCCGATAAAATTGTCGTTCTTGGATTTCAGCGGCACCGTGAATGCGATGCCTGCCTCGTAAGGATCCGTCTGATCGTCGAATTCGTGATTGGCGAAAATCAGACCGGCCTCGATCCGCAGCATGTCCAGCGCAGCAAGACCAAGCGGCGCCAAACCGTGCGGCTTGCCTGCTTCCCAGATGGCGTCCCAGACGTCCGGCGCATTATCAGGGTGACACCAGACTTCGTATCCGAGCTCGCCGGTGTAACCGGTGCGCGAAACCATGATCGGAATGCCCTCAAACCCGCCGATGCGCCCAACCAGAAAGCGGAACCATTGTAACTCCTCCAGTTCAGGCTGGATGGGCGGAGTCCAGACAATCTCCTTCAGGATTTCCCGGCTTTTCGGCCCCTGAACAGATACGTTGTGAATCTGGTCGGTCGAGGTCTTGATGATGACGTTAAGCCCTCGCTTTTTCGCCTGTTCGCGCAGCCAGTCGCCGCCGGCATCCGTGCCGCCAATCCAGCGGTAATTCACTTCGGTCATCCGGAAAAGGGTGCCGTCATCGATCATCGTTCCGGTCTCGTAGCACATCGCACTGTAGACGACTTCGCCGACCGACATCTTGCGCACATTCCGGGTAAAACAGGTCTGGCACAGTTCTTCCGCATCCGGGCCGAGGATTTCGAACTTCCGCAACGCGGTCAGGTCCATGATGATGGCCTTTTCGCGACAGGCCCAGTATTCGGTGTTTGTGCCGTACTCGGTATAGCTGTTCGGTAGCCAGTAGCCGTTATATTCCACGAAATCGCGGGTCAAAGCCGATGTACGGGGATGAAAACCTGTTTCTTTTGTCATTACGTAATCCGAATCCGTTCTTTTGCGAAATCCTATCGAGCTTTTGATCGGCTCGATCTCGTCATAGACCCGAACGTGAATGTCGGTCGGGTTCCACCCATTGGCGCTGTCGATATCGTCCGGGCAGGCGCTGGTGACACAGATCAGGTCTTCCTGCGCCTGCATCAGCGTGTAGTCGCCGGGTCGCGACCATGGCTCATCGGAGTGAATCTGGTTGTCATCCACCCAGGTATTGAAAAACAGGTTCATCGCCATCCAGGCCGGGCGGGATTCGATGCCGTATTGCCCAAGCTGGCCGTTGAAATTGTCGGCACAGTTGCGGTGGCCGATATAGCCGTGATCGTCATAGTATCGCGGATGGCAGGTCGTGCCGAAAGTATCGTGGCGCAGCACCGTATCCTGAATCATCTGCAGGGTCGGCGTCATGTCCTGATCGAAAATCTTCGAATGCAGGCCGGGTTCGACATAGGCCTTTCCCTGCAACATCCGGGTGGTCGTCGCATCCAGCGGCAGCGCCCGGCCCTTGTCCAGCTTGCGGACCGAAAAGGCCTGAAAATCGGCGCATTGCCGGCCGAACTTGTCGATAATCTGGATGTATTGGCCTTTTTTGACACGGCATGACCGGGCTGTCGTGCGGTCTACCTGAAAATCCTCCACCGGGTCGGAAAACGGATCAGGCAACCAGCCCTCTCCTTCGCGCAGCGGGTTCGCCCGTTTGATGAACAGCAAAAGTTCCGTCGGCGGCATCCCGCCTTCAACCGACATAACGCCGCCAACGGAAACGAAGGCGATCGTGCCGTTTTCCATCACCGTCATTTCGACTTCATCGCCCGGTTTACTCTCGGGGCCATACACGCTTTTGCTTCTGAACTTGCCCTGCAGCAGGCCGTGCGCTTCGCAGCGCTTGCGCAGCCGCACCGATTCCGGCCGCCGGCTGGACAGGATGGCGCTGAAGGCCGGCGCATTGCCTGCCGTTAGCGGACCGATCACAGCATCGCTTGCCACGCCCTTGCTATCGAAGGCGACCAGTTCGCAGGGTTGCGCCCCTTCACTGTCGCGCAATGTCAGCCGATCGCCGGCCTCAACCGGCACAATGACGGCGGCGCCGCCGGCAATGGTATAGCGCTCAATTCCAAGGCCCAGCCCAC
>CAYGSU010000030.1:11143-44879 GCA_964352715.1 uncultured Flavobacteriaceae bacterium
ATGACGGCGGCGCCGCCGGCAATGGTATAGCGCTCAATTCCAAGGCCCAGCCCACCAAGTCCCGGCTGGCCCGACCATGGCATCGCAAAATTGGCTCCGATCGCCCCGTCATCAGGCATAGTAAACTCCCATCTTCATATTGAAGAACGATATCATGGCATCTTCTCGCCTTCGCTCAATGTCCGAAACCCGCCGCGTACGAATACAGCCACGACGGCGCCTTTTTCCGAAACTGTCCGGTGCATCGACCCTCCGGGCAATGACACAACATCGCCGACGCGGTAGCGATAGCCGTCATGATCTGTCAGGTCGCCTTGCAGCAGGACGAATTCCTCGAATCCCAGATGCTCATGCTCTATCGAGACGCCGCCCGGGTCGAATCTGATGATAAACGCACCGTCGCCTGTTTCTTCATTGTAAGAAATATTGTGCCAGTGAAGGTCCGACTGGTCGGTGCCCTGCAGCCCATAGGGCTTGAAGTCGGCATCCGCGAAGTTCACCACGGTGCGCAGGTCGCTCATCGGCTGTTGCATTCGGCCCCTCCCGATCAGTTCCGATCGGTTGCAGCCCGATCATTCAACATGATCACGGTAGCATGGAATTTAGTTTTGTGTACCACTTTAATACTATTTTGGACCATTATTGTACCATTAACTCCCAACTATCCTGAAATATGAGACAGTTAGCGGCTAGCGCGTCGATGCCGAATACCGGATATGTGTTAAAAATGGCTGTTTTTCGAGCCGGAGCGCCTCGAAAAAGAACACAAACAGTGTCAGGTGGTGATTTTTTTGGTTGGAATTGGATTATAAACACCCTACAGTTTTCTCAATGGCAATGAAGTTGTGGGTTTTTCCTGTCCGGTGAGGCCCACGATAATGACCACAGAAGGGTCGCAAGCTTCGCCTCGAACAGAACTTTCACAGGTCGGGAGACATAGATCATGACACGCGTCGCAGTAATCGGGGCAGGCCCCAGTGGGCTTTCAGCCCTTCGCGCATTCCAGTCAGCCAAATCCAAGGGCGAAGACATTCCTGAAATCGTATGCTTTGAAAAGCAGGCCGCCTATGGCGGGTTGTGGAACTACACCTGGCGTACAGGTCTCGACGAACATGGCGAGCCGGTTCACGGGTCTATGTACCGATATCTGTGGTCCAACGGACCGAAGGAATGCCTTGAATTCGCCGATTACACGTTCGACGAACATTTCGGCAAGCCAATCGCTTCCTTCCCACCCCGCGCGGTACTGTTTGACTACATCAAGGGCCGGGTCGAGAAGACCGTCGCGACAGAATGGATTCGCTACAACACGGCCGTGCGCTCGGTAACCTATGACGATGCATCGGGCATGTTCTCGGTTACGGTGCACGATTATGACAAGAGCCATACCTATACCGAAGAGTTCGACTACGTCATCAATGCCAGCGGGCATTTCTCGACGCCCAACGTTCCGTATTTTGAAGGCATCGACTGGTTCAAGGGCCGTGTGCTGCATGCCCACGATTTCCGCGATGCCCTTGAATTCAAGGACAAGGACATCCTGATCGTCGGCTCCAGCTACTCGGCGGAAGACATCGGCTCGCAGTGCTGGAAATACGGCTGCAAGTCCGTAACGCTCTCGTATCGCACCGCTTCCCCCGGCTTCGACTGGCCGGACAACTGGGAAGAAAAGCCTGTTCTCACCAAAGTAGACGGCAAGACCTGCTTTTTTGCTGACGGCTCAAGCAAGGATATCGACGCGATCATCCTGTGCACCGGTTACCTTCACCATTACCCGTGGTTCGGCGATGATCTGCGGCTGGAAGACATCAACCGCTGCTGGCTGGTCGACCTTTACCAGACCGTTGCCTGGATCAAGAATCCGAAACTGTTCTATGTCGGCGCACCGGACCAGTGGTTCACCTTCAACATGTTCGATGCGCAGGCCTGGTGGGCGCGCGACGTCATCATGGGCAAGATCAAACTGCCGTCCAGGGCCGAGATGGAAGCTGACAGCAAGAAGTGGCTGGCCATGGAAGACGCCGGCGTAACGCCGAAAGATGCGTGGGAACACCAGGGCGCCTACACCCAGCGGCTGATCGATCAGACCGACTATCCGTCATTCGATATGGATGCCGTCCACAAGGAATTCTATGCCTGGAAGAAGAACAAGGTGGCCGGCATCATGACCTTCCGCGACAAGGCGCATACTTCGGCGATGACCGGCAAGCTTTCGCCGGTCCACCATACGCCCTGGGTTGATGCCCTGGACGATTCGATGGAAGCTTACCTTTCGGAAACACCGGAAGCAGCTGAATAGACCGGACTTATCGTTTTATTGGCGATCCGCCGGTCCTTTACGGGGCCGGCGGTTTGTTTTTGAAGCGGAAGGAACCAGCGAGTCATGACATCACATCGCGCAACCCAGCCCGGACCGATCCCGGCCAGCCCCCTGCCCTGGGATACCGGCGAGCCGCCAGCCCGGCCGATCACCGTAAAGGTGCGCGATATCGCGACTGTCATTTTCAACCGTGTCGTTACCCACGTCTATCCGTTGGGCACGCGCCTGCCGTCGGAACGCGATCTGGCGGAAGATTTTGACGTTTCCCGCAACACGGTGCGCCAGGCGCTCGATCTGCTGGAAGTCTATGACATCATCGAACGGCGATCCGGCAGCGGCTCGTCCGTCAAGTTCCGGGCAGAACCGGTGCAACAGACCATGCCGGCGGGCCAGATACCGAATGTCGGGTTTCTGGATCTCGACGAGATTTCCGAAAACGCCAGCCCGCTGGAACTGAATGTGGTTCGGACCATTCTGGAGCCGGAACTGGCCCGTCTGGCGGTGATCAACATGTCGGCCCGTGAAATCCGCGTGCTGAGGGATATTCAGGAACAGATGGACACGGTGACGACCAGCTATGAGGAATTCTCCCGACTGGACGAAGCCTTTCACCTGCAACTGGCGAAAGGCACGCACAACCCGATCCTGATCGGCATCTACACGCTGCTGAACCATGTGCGGCAGCATGCACACTGGGCTAAAAGCAAGCACAAGACGCTGACACCGCAGCGCATCCGCGACTACAAGCACAAGCACCGGTCAATCTGCGATGCGATCGAAGCGCGCGATATCGAGAATACGGTTGAATTCGTAAAACTGCACATGACAGACGTGCACGAAGACCTGATTGGCGGCTGACCGGCCGCAGCACGAGGGCTCAGCTAACCGGCCTCGTTCAGATACTCGATCCGCTGATACCACATCTGATCCAGCGCCTTCATGTGCCTGATCAGAATTTCGCCATGCGCCTCGTACCAGTCGGTCAGTGACCGGAATTCCAGAATTCTGGCTTTGCCGCCTCTGACCTGCACCACCGGCCAGTTGCCGATCAGCGCATGATCGATGCCGAAAAGTTCGCGCCCCCACCAGCGCGCATCGCCGAAGACGTGCTTGCCGATGCCGCCGGTTTTCATTGCCGCCAGAACCGAAATCGGATCGAAAGTCCGCGCCCGCTGCACGGCGGCGCCCCATTGTTCCAGGATCGCATAATATTCCCAGGAAACCGCGCTCCAGGTGCCGGGATATCGATGGTTGTATTCGGCGTAAAAATCCGACGGTTTGGAAAAATTAAAGGCCGGGTTGCCAAGGGCCGGGTCATCGAAATCCGGGAAATGGAACAGAAACCCTTCCATGAACTCCTGACTGGTCCGTTCAATCATGCGGATGTAATTGTCGGCGGTACATGACAGCATCTGCCCGGTAAAGCCCAGGTGATAGGCTTCCTCGGTCAGCGCGTGCAGCACCGGTTCGACCGCCGCCCCCCAGCAGACAATATCCGGCTTCGCCCCGGTCAGCGCGGCTGCAATGCCGGAAACGTCAGGGGCTGTCGCCGGGTAAATCACATCCTCGATAACCTTGATCCCCGCTGCCTCGAACGCCGCCCGAAACGCTGCATGCGCCGGCAGGCCTAGCGCGTCATCCTGACCGCACAGGGCGACCGTGCGAAGATCGGGCCGGTTTTTCGCCAACCATTCGACACCGGCCAGATTATACAGCGGATGCACCTCGCACGGCGCGATCAGATAGGGTGAATCCGGCGACAGATCACTTGGCAACAGTGTCGTTGTCAGCATTTTCTGACCGTTGACGTAATCGCGCACAGCGAACCAGTCGTTACCGCCCAGCATCATCAGAAAGCTGATCCGGTCATCCTGAATGAGCTTTCTTGCACCTTCCAGCGCCTTCGCGGGTTCGTAGGCGTCATCGAACGAAATGATATCGACGCGATAGCGCTCGTCGCCAAGATCAAGACCGCCCCGTGCATTCACCCAGTCGGCCCAGATCAGACACCCATCCCGGCCCGGCTGCCCCCAGGATGTGACGCTGCCTGTCAACGGCGCTAGCACGCCAACCTTGACGGATTTGTGGCCCCGCAGGTTCAACCGCGGCATCGCGGCGGAAACCGTCATCGAGGTCGCTGAAATCGGTTTCCGCGCCAAATCCACCTACCCATCCGGAAGCATTCCTATCGGTAGGACAAGCATACCGATTCCAACCATACGATACCAGTGCATCGCTGCGGTGGTGAAGCATTCGTTACCGCGGTCTTGCCAAGATTGTTATCGATAGCCATCTTGATCTGACCGAACGCTTCTATTTGTATCGAGGGCATCCCGACCATGCATTTCATGCTGATCCGTTTCCACAACCACGAAAATCTCGGAATCGTTCCGGAGCTTCTGGTTGACGCCGGTATCCGATGGACCACGGTCGATGGTGACGGCCCGCTGCCGGACGATCTGAGCCATATCGATGGCGTGATCGTTTATGGCGGAGTTCCGAATGTCTGGGAGGAAGACAAATATCCTTGGCTGCCGGCAATGAAATCCTTTCTCGCCGATCTGATACAACAGCGCACAATTCCCATGCTGGGCATTTGCCTCGGACACCAGCTGCTCGCTGTGTCGGCCGGTGGAGACTGCCGCAAGATGGAAAAGGGCGAGATCGGCATGAAGCCGGTCACGACCCTGCCTGAAGCGACTGACGATCCGTTGCTTGGCGGGTTCGCATCAGGCACCCCGGTGCTGCAGTGGCATGAAGCGGAAGTCTGCACCCTGCCGGACCACGCTGTGCGTCTGGCGCATAACGGCACCTGCGCCATTCAGGCATTCAGACTCGGGTCAATTGTATGGGGTCTTCAGTTTCATATCGAAGGCACGCAGACAACGGTACCGGTCTGGGCATCGACAAAGGCTGCAATCGACGATCTGGAGGCCCGGATGGGACCGGACGGTTATTGGAGTTTCCGCAATCAAGCGCTGGACCTGATCCCGGCCCAAATGGCCGAAGCCCGCAAGATTTTCGGAAACTTCATTGCCGTCGCCGAACAGGTGCGACAGCAGACACCGGCTACAAGGACTGCCGCGCTGTCCTGACTTCAAGCAGGAGAGATTCGAGCTGGTCTTTCACGACGCCCAGTTCGGCCTTCTTTTCCTTCGACATTGACGACGGTGGCTGCGAACTCAGAACTTCCTCGATCCGAACTTTCGCCGGCTCAACCATTTCGACCTGGTTGGATTCTTCTTCCATCAGATCATCGGTTACTTCGGCTGGCGTCGAGACAGCGGACTGCTGTACTGCTGCTGCGGCATCCGTCGTTACAACGCTTTCCTCGGGCAGACCATCCATATCGGCGATCAGACCTTTCGCGCCTCTTTCCCTCAACCGCTTCTGCACCCCACGAATCGTAAAGCCATCTGCATAGAGAAGATCGCGAATACAGCGGAGGAGCGAGACATCTTCCGGGCGATAGTACCGCCGCCCGCCTGCCCGCTTCAGCGGTTTGACTTGCGTGAATTTTGTTTCCCAGAACCGCAGCACATGCTGTGGCACATCCAGGTCCTGCGAAACTTCGCTTATGGTTCGGAAAGCTGACGCCGATTTTTCCGGCTTCGACGCCGCGTCGGCAGCATCACTCATCACGTCGCCTGTTTATCCGAGTTATGGGCATTGATACGATTCTTCAGCACATGACTGGGCCGGAACACCAAAACCTTGCGTGGCAGAATCGGAACTTCCTCGCCGGTTTTCGGGTTGCGCCCGATCCGCTCGCCTTTCTGTCGAACAGAAAAACTTCCAAAGGAAGAAATCTTGACTGTTTCGCCGCGCGTCAGTGCGTCCGAAACCTCGCCGAGAACAGCCTCCACAAGCTCTGCGGATTCGTTACGTGACAGGCCGACTTCCTGATAAACACATTCGGCCAATTCAGCCCGCGTTACTGTCTTGTCAGACATGGCCGTTCCCCTCACCGGCGAAGTTTCCCTACTCGCCCCGATTCCAGTCTTGATGGCAGACCAAGCCACTGACCGAAACATCTATATATGTCATGAAGTTAATCGTGTGTCTTCGCGAGGTCAACGAACAATAGTCGCCGATTGTACGATTTACGTCGCCTCGATTACCAGCGAAGGATGGCTGAGCCCCAGGTAAAGCCGCCGCCCATGGCGGTCAGCGCTATCAGATCGCCGGGTTTGAACAGCTGACGTTCAAAGCCGTGCGTCAGCGCCAGCGGGATTGTCGCAGCCGATGTGTTGGCGTGTTCCTGCACGGTAACGATCACCCGGTCCTCGGATACGCCAAGCTTCTGACCCACCATGTCAATGATGCGCGCGTTCGCCTGATGCGGGATCAACCAGTCGATTTCATTGACCGACAAGCCGTTCGCCGTCAGCCCTTCCAGAACGACTTCGGTCATCCTCGACACCGCCTGACGGAAAACATCCTGACCGTTCATGCGGACATAGCCGGCCGTGCCAGTCGTTCCCGGGCCGCCATCGACATAGAGTTGATCGTATTTCGTGCCGTCAGCGTGCAGATGCGTCGACAGGATGCCGCGCCCGTCATCGCTGCCGTTAACGACGGAACGCTGCAGGACAATTGCGCCGGCACCGTCGCCGAACAGAACGCAGGTTCCCCGGTCCGACCAATCGAGAATTCGGGAATACACTTCCGCACCGATAACCAGCGCCCGCGAGGCCTGGCCGAGGCGGATCATGTTATCCGCCATCGCCAGCGCATAGACGAAGCCCGAACACACTGCCTGAATATCGAAGGCCGGTCCGCGATCGATACCGAGCGCCGCCTGTACCCGTGCCGCCGTCGCCGGAAACGTGTTGTCGGGCGTTGTGGTCGCCAGCACAACTAGGTCAATATCACCCGCACCGGTCTGGGCGGCTTCCATCGCCTCTTTTGCCGCGGCAACCGCAAGATCGGAAGTCAGTTGTCCATCGGCGGCGATATGACGCCGGGCGATACCGGTTCGCTTGCGAATCCATTCGTCCGACGTGTCGACATATTTGGCCAGATCATCATTGGTCAGGATTTTTTCGGGCAGGTATGCACCTACCCCTGTAATCTGGCTGCGATAAGACGTCATTGAGCGGCTGCTTTCGAGTCCCGGGCCGGGTCAAAACTTTCAAGATCAACCTTCATGGTTTCCATGAACCGATGGCTTACCATGTCGGCGGCGACACCGATCGCATTCGCGAATCCGATCGCATCCGTGCCACCGTGACTTTTTACAGCGATTCCATTCAGGCCAACAAACACCGCGCCGTTGTACTTGCGTGGATCCACCCTGCCGCGGGCCTTTTCAAGCGCCCGCCTTGCAAACAGATACCCGATGCGGGCGAAAAGGCTGTGCTTGAACGCTTCACGCGTATAGGCGCTGACCAGCCGCGATGTACCCTCGGCTGTTTTCAGCGCCACATTGCCGGTGAATCCGTCGGTCACCACGACATCGACCGTTCCCTTGCCGATATCGTCGCCTTCGACAAAACCGGCGAATTCGATCGGCAGGGTGGAGGCACGCAGAATGGAGGCAGCCTGTTTCAGGATATCCTTACCTTTCATTTCCTCGACGCCGACATTCAGCAGCCCGATGGTCGGTTCGCGGATGCCAAGGACCGTGCGAACAAACACTTCGCCCATAACAGCGAACTGCACCAGGTTGTTGGCGTCGCATTCGACATTCGCGCCCAGATCAAGCATGCAGCTTTCGCCGCGCAGGGTCGGGAAAAGCGAACAGATCGCCGGGCGGTCGATGCCCGGCAGCGTGCGCAGACAGAATTTCGCCATCGCCATCAGCGCACCGGTGTTACCGGCCGAAACCACACCGGCCGCCTCGCCTTTTTTCACGGCCTCGATGGACAGCCACATGCTGGAATTACGGCCATTTCGAAGCGCCATCGACGGCTTGTCTTCGTTCTGAACCGCATCGTCCGTATGACGAATTTCAACGCACTCGGCCAGCAACGGCTCGGCATCGACCAGCGGCTTCAGCTTCTTTTCATCGCCATACAGTAGAAATCGAAGTTCGGGTTGCCGTTCCCGTGCGATCGCGGCACCGGACACAACGATTTCGGGGGCTCCATCGCCCCCCATCCCGTCTATCGAAAGAATTATACTGTCGGTCACCGGAGCCGCCCTATCAACGGCGGCACGCCGCCGCCCGCTGAATCATGCGTTATCTGGCAACAGCTTCGCCGTCGTGTCAAATCTACCAGTGGATAGCGAATGCTCAGACGCCAGCGGCTTCGACGACTTCACGACCGTCGTAGTGACCGCACGAGGCGCAAACATGATGTGGCAGCTTCAATTCGCCACAGTTCGGGCACTCGGCCGAAGACACCGCAACCAGCGCATCATGTGCCCGACGGTTATCGCGACGCGACCGACTAACTTTTCTCTTTGGTACAGCCATTTTTTTTACCCGGTTCCTCAAAAACGAGCGGCTTCTTAACGAATTTGATCGGCAAGAGCAAGCGCTGTACGTGGATTAGGGCAAGATAATCGCTACTTGTCCCGTTTCAGCGCCGACAGCACGGCAAAAGGGTTGTTCGGCGCATCGACCGTTATCGCCTCACCCAGCCCGTCGGTATCGATTTTTGCATCCTCCGCCCGGGGAAACGGATCAAGCGCAAGCGAAAGATGCTGTGCCGCCAATTCGCCGAGATCGATTGCGCCGTTGTCGAATGCTTCCGGCGGGTCCTCGTCTTCCAGTGTCAGCTCAACATCGAGATCGGCTTCGTCAGGGCCGAATTCAGCAACGATACCCTCATCGATTGTCGCCGGCACCGGCCGCAGCGACGTGACGCACCGCTGGGTGACTGACGCCCGGATTCGACCTTCAACACGAATCAGCGGGCCTGCCCCGACAGTCCGAACGGTAAAGTCACCCACAAGACTATCGATGCCGATCAGATCGAATCGCTTGGCCAGCTGTTCCCGTTCTCCTGCTTCCGCCGTGACGGTGTAGTCACGCCCCAGACGCGGAGCGTCGACCGCCTGGATACGGCGCGAAAACTCCGGCACGATGGGAATCTCGCTTGCTGCCATTTCGCACCTCCTGTCAGCGAATCGCCGGTTCCGGGAAATGCACCCTGCCGGCCAGGATATCGGATTCTTCCTGTGTTTTAAGATTGGCGGTTACAGTCCGCGCATACTGCGCCAGCGCAATGACGGCAGGCTGGCCAGCGTCATCCGACCGGTAGACATTGCGCGCAATCGCCGCCTCCAAAGCATCCCCCCCGGCGCCGGGTGATACCGCCCGGTGATAGGCTTCCAGCCTGCCCAATGCAGCCTTGGCCAGCGCCTTGATCTTTTTCGGCACGCTCAGATCGCCGACCCCCATTTCGCGCAGGGCGGCATCCAGATCGTCTACCATGCGGTCGGTCAGACAGCGCAGGGCCGGATGTTCGCGCCCGCGTTCATCAAAGCGGGTCAGAACGAGAAACATATGCAGCACAAGCATGTCGAACCTGCCATCCAGCGAATCAGACACCGAATAGCCAGTATAGAATACCGGCAGCCGCGACTGGGCCCTGATCTGTTCATACAGATCATACGCTGCCTGACGGTCTGATTTGCGAGAGAAAAGGCCGGAAATCGACAACATTGGGCTGAACTTTCTGAAATCGTGGACCCTGTGCGAGCCGCCCTGCGTTTGACAGGAAAACACCTCGATGCCATATCTCGGCAAGGATACGCAATGTTGCGTCGGGATGCCCGATATTCAAGCGTCCGTAACAGTATGCTGCCCGGAAAGACACCTGTTTGACTGACAGAAACGATACGCCATCCGCAATTTTGCACCGCCGCCGCACGTCCATGACGGTGCTGGCTTGCCTTGTCATCGGCCTGGCGGTTGCCGGCTGTACGCCGAAAACGGCGCTGCGCGGCAACGAACCGCGTGAAGCCGACCTTGAGAAATTGCAGGTCGGTGTCGCAAAAAAGGCGGATGTGCAGCAAATCCTGGGTAGCCCATCCGTGCTCGGAACGTTCGATAGCAATGTCTGGTACTACATGAGCCGGAAAACCGAACAATGGGCATTCTTTGAGCCCGATGTTATCGAACAACAGGTTCTGGCGGTATATTTCGACGATCAGGATGTGCTGCAGCACATGCAAACCTACGACAAGGACGATGCGCGCGACATCGCCTATTCCGAACGGGAAACGCCGACAGCCGGCAACAAGCTTGGCTTTTTCGAACAGATTTTCGGCAACCTCGGCAAGGGCAGCAAGCTGGGAAACTAGGTTAGCGGCATGACGACCCGTCACCGGAAAGCTTCGCCATGGACGTAAGAAAGCTGACCGGCTTCATGGGGGCGGAAGCCTTCGGGGTCGACCTGAAAGCACCGATAGCCGATGCTCTGGCGACCGACCTGCGAAACACGCTCGCCAACCACCACATGGTCGTGTTCCGCGACCAGCATCTGTCCATTGCCGAGCAGAAGCGGCTGACGCTTGTTTTCGGTCCACTGATGCAGCTTCCCTATGTCGCGCCGACAAAGGACGATCCTGACGTGATCGCGGTCCGCAAGCTCGCAGTTGAAGTTAAAACCGGCGTTTTCGGGGGCGACTGGCATTCCGATTTCAGCTTTCTGGAAAACCCGCCGGCAGGCTCGGTGCTGAACGCCATCGACGTACCTGACGTCGGCGGCGATACGGTCTGGGCGAGCCAGGCGGCAGCGTATGATGCCCTGCCCGCCGATTTGAAACAGGTGGTCGATGGCCGCAAGGCGGTGCATATCGGCAAACCCTATGGCGTCACCCATGCGCCGCCGGAGAAAGACCGCGCTAACAGCTCCATCAAAATGACCCGCGGCGACCCGAAGGCTGACCGCGAAATCCTACACCCTGCCATCGTCACCAATCCACTGAACGGACAAAAGGCGCTGTTTCTGAACCCGATCTACACCACCCGGTTCGACGGCATGACCGAGGAAGAAAGCCGGCCCCTTCTGGACGCAATCTACAAATACGCAACCCGGCCCGATTTCTGCTGCCGGCTGCGTTGGCGCAACGGCGACGTAGCCGTCTGGGACAACCGCATGTGCCTGCACTTCGCCACAAACGACTATGACGGTGTTAATCGCCTGCTCTACCGCACCACCTTCACTGCAGCTCCGCCACAATAAAAACCCCGGAGCCGAAGCGCCGGGGTTTCTGTTTTGCTGGATCAGGCGACCCGTGTCAGGGAGGGTTTCAGTTTCCCCGCCCTGTTGCGGAACGACTGATTCACCGGGCTGAACGGCTTGTGGGCAAGCCGCTCATTTGCCAGCGCCGAAGCCACGGATGCGTTGCCGGCGCGCAGTGCCGCTTCCATCAACGTCCAGTCAATTACATCCCGCTGGGCATGCGACCCGCCAAAGGCGTTGGCGATGAAGCGGACCGGATGCAACGTTTCCACGGCAGCGGCATAGTCGCCGTTGTAAAACGCCTGGAACCCTTCGATCAGCGGCTGACCGATAGACCGGCGCCAACTGTCGACTTCCGATCCCGTATCATCTGCGGTGCGATAGGCGGCGAGGATTTCCTCGACTCTCTCCTGCCGGCCGGCGCCAAGATGACTCATCGCCGCGTGCCAGTCATTGAAGGGGTACAGTTTGCCATCGGCGTGCTGCGTCCAGACATCCGACTGTTCCAGCCAGCGGTCACCAACGGCATGCCCGGAGATATCGAGCCTCCACAGCAACGCTGAGGCATCGACCATATCCTGCGCAACTTCGCTGTTGCCATCCCGAACTGCCGAATCGTACAGCGAAAGCGCTTCATCTGACTGGCCGAGATCGAGATGGAAGATCGCCCGGTGCCACCAGTTGTGAACCTTGAAAAAGTTGTCATCACCGGCCCAGTAAGGCTCGCGGGTGATCATCCAGCCGACCCCGTCCTGCGCCCTGCCCTGCATTTCCATGACATGGGCAACCGCATGATGCGCCCAGCAATCCAGCGGATCGAGATCAACCGCTTGCCGCCCGGCGTCTTCGGCACGGGCATAATCGCCGGCTTCCTCATACCCGAAGGACAGCAGCCCGATCACAATCGAATAGCCGGGAACTTCCGGGGTCCAGTTCGGCAGAACGCGAAGAATACGATCCCGCATGTTCCGGGCATTGGCGCGGAAGAAATCCATCAGGACACCGGTCTGCAGGGCGACGATGTCACGCGGATACAGCATGCTGTGACGATCGAGCTGCACCGCCGCCTTTGTCCAGTTACCGGTCACCAGATGGCTCAGGGCCACCACATGGGAGGCTGAACGATCATCAATGGTCGAGGCCTTCAGCGCCTCGACAATCGAAGCGGCTGCCGCCGTTGCTTCCGGCTCTGTCGATAATGCGAACAGATAGGCTTTCAGCACTTTGGCCATCGCGAATTCGGGTGAGACTTCAATCGCCTGATCAGCGAAGGCGACCGGGTCGCCCCGGTAGATGTTGAAGGCGCGCACGGCATTCTCGTAATGCGCCAGACTTTCGGGCGTAGCGCCCGCTACAGGATTACCCTGACAATCAGTTAACATGGTCATTTCCTTTTCGGTCATACAGTTGTTTTAGACGACCATTCGAAACGTTACATCCAGGATTGCGGAAAAAGCGCGATACGGGTTATATCGGCGCTGTTTTCGCAATAGATGATGCGTGTTCCAACGGTGCCGGGAGCATCGCAATTTTGGCGTCAAACGCCTAGGCGACTTGTGGTAGAGTTTTCAATCTTTTGATATCTTGTTTAATATCAATAGGTTACGATTCTTTTAGCGGTTGAAACAGCAGGTTTCACACCTGTTATGGGCAAAAACTATACCGCGAGTCCGGTTTTTGGAGATCAGACATGCGCAAGGGTGAACGGACCCGGCAGCAAATTCTCGAGATTGCTGAAGCTGCCGTTTTGCAGAAAGGGTTCGGCGGCACGTCAATCGACGAACTGGTCGCCGAGGCCAATCTGACAAAGAGCGGGTTTCTGTACCACTTCAAGGATAAGAACCAACTCGCCCTCGCGCTCATTCAACGCTACATCGAAAATGACCGGGCCATATTCGATAGCATCTTTGACCGGGCGTCGGACCTGTCCGACGATCCGCTGCAGCGCATGTTGATCGGTCTGAAGCTTCTGGCCGAATTGCTGGACGATATCGAAGGCGGCCATCCAGGCTGCCTGGTTGCCACGGTATGCTATCAGGAACGGCTGTTTGACCGCGACGTGATTACCCTGAACCGGGATGCTGTTCTGGAATGGCAGGCGCGGTTTCGCGACATGTTTGACGATATCGAGGAAAAATATGAACCCGCAGAGCCACAGGATACACAAGACCTCGCGGATATGATCACGACAATCATCGAAGGCGGTATCGTCACGTCGAAGGCTCTGGCCGAGCCGTCGATCCTGCCGCGTCAGATCCTGCTTCTGCGCAGCTACATCAAGCTGCTGTATCAGCCCAGGCGCTGAGGCAGCCCGTTCGGGCTTATACGACGCGCCCGCCCCGCCTCAACTGTTTGCGCCATCCGATTCAGAAACGTCTTCGGGGTCCGGCTGGACCGACGGTACGGAAACGGTCACGGTCGTTCCGACATCAACTTCGCTTTGCAGATCAAGATCGCCATGATGCATCTCGACCAGCGACTTCACGATAGCCAGCCCAAGGCCGATCCCTTCCTTGGTCAGGTGAATGTCTGTTTCTGAACTGACAAAAGGCTCAGCAACCACCGCCAGCCGATCGGGAGGAATACCGACACCTTCATCGCGCACGACGAAGCGATGCCGGCCGTCTCGGGCCTCCACACTGACATGGACGGATTTACCTTCAGGCGTGAATTTGATCGCATTGTGGAGCAGATTGATAAGGACCTGCACCATCGAGCGTTCGTCGGCGACAAGCACCGGAACGTCATCGGAAATGGTAATGACGATTTTCACCCTGTTGAGCTTGGCCTTTGATGAAACGATCTTCACGGCCTGGTTTACGACATCTGAAACCGCCAGCGGTTGCGGGTCGATTGCTCGCCCGCCCGCCTCGATCGCAGACAGATCCAGTATATCGTTCACCAGGGAAAGCAGCAGTTCGCCGCTGGTATGGATGATCTTTCCGTAGTCCTGATAGCGTTTTACGTCGGAACCGAATTGCTGTTTCGCGATGATATCCGAAAACCCGATGATGGCATTCAGCGGTGTTCGCAGCTCGTGGCTCATCGAGGCCAGAAATCTGGATTTCGACTGATTGGCATATTCAGCCTGTCGCTGCGCTGCTCTCAGATTTTCCTCGTTCAACTTGTTTTGCGTGATGTCCTGAACGAGCCCGATCGTCCTGATCAATTCACCTTCTGCGTTATAGACAGGCTCGCTGGATTCCTTCAGATGTCTGATTTCTCCATTCGGAAGAACGACACGATAGGAGCATTCGTAATGGGTCTCCTCTGGCGGGCGGTTATTCATATACTCATCAACCCGCTTGCGGTCATCAGCGTGAACGCTTTTCAGGAAAGCCTCATATGTCAGCTTGTTCGAATCGCCACGCAGCCCCCATAACTGCTTTGTCAGTTCCGAATTCGCTATATCTATGTCCTGACTTTCATCCCATACCCAGTGACCGACCTTGCCGATCCGCTGCGCTTCCTTCAGCCAGTAGATCTTTTCTTCAAGCTCCTTGCTGAAATTGTCGCGAATGTTCGCTTCCTCGCGGAGCCAGAAAAAGATACCGGCGGCAACCGCCAGCAACCCGCCGATAAATCCGACGATTTCCTCCAGGATCACAGCGATGCTGAGCGACCCGATATCTTCTTCATTCTCAACAACTTGGAAATCGATGGCGAGCGCTACCAGTTTACCCATCAGCAGCAGGCAGACACCGATAACGGTCAGCTTCCATCCCGTTTTCCGATTTACGGTCTGAGCCCGTTCCGTACGCAATAGAACAACAAGAAGCACGGCCAGGATGAGGGCCGTCACACTATCCAGGATCGTCACTGTGCTTATCGTTGTTTCCAATATTGCTCTGCCGAATATCGTGTGAATCGCACGGTTTAACCGCCAGCACTGCTACACGCACGGTGTCGTCCGGTGCGAAGGTCGGTTGTCAGCCTGCTGTGAGGCTGATCCCGTAAAGCGCGCCAACGTTGCTGCGGCTTTTTCAAACGTCCGTTTGCATGTCGCTTCTGTAACGGCCAGACACAGGAAATTCAGTATACAGCCAATTTGGCGGAATACCTACTCACAGTAAAAACCCCGACGCCAAAGCGCCGGGGTTTTCAGTCTTCATCAGGATCCACGCCCTTCTCAGAGCGCAGGCTCCCGAACTATCAGCCGTGTGCGAGCACCGCCAGAAGCAGGATCGCCACGATGTTGGTGATCTTGATCATCGGGTTGACCGCCGGGCCCGCCGTATCCTTGTACGGGTCGCCGACCGTATCACCGGTCACCGCGGCCTTGTGGGCTTCAGAACCCTTGCCGCCATGGTTACCGTCTTCGATATACTTCTTGGCATTGTCCCAAGCGCCGCCACCGGCGGTCATCGAGATCGCGACGAACAGACCCGTCACGATCACACCCAGCAGCAATGCTCCCAGGGCAGCGAAACCGGCCGACTGCCCGGCGATCGCCGTAATGACAAAATACACCACGATTGGAGACAGCACCGGCAGCAGTGACGGAACGATCATTTCCTTGATCGCCCGCTTGGTCAGCATGTCAACACACCGGCCGTATTCCGGCTTGGATGTACCGTCCATGATGCCCGGGTTTTCCTTGAACTGGCGCCGCACCTCGACAACCACCGCGCCACCGGCACGGCCAACCGCTGTCATGCTCATCGCACCGAACAGGTACGGCAACAGACCGCCGATAAACAGACCGACAACCACATATGGGTTGGTCAGCGAGAAATCGACCGGGATATGCGCGAAGAACGTCTTCAGGTCGGCGTTGTAGGCCGCGAACAGAACCAGCGCGCCGAGACCGGCGGAACCGATCGCGTAGCCCTTGGTGACGGCTTTGGTCGTGTTGCCGACCGCATCCAGCGCATCCGTGGTCTTGCGGACGTCTTCATCCATTTCGGCCATTTCAGCGATACCGCCGGCATTGTCCGTTACCGGGCCGTAGGCGTCGAGCGCGACAACCATACCGGCCAGCGCCAGCATCGTGGTCACCGCAATGGCGATACCGAACAGGCCTGCCAGCAGGTAGGTCACGATGATCGCCGCACAGATCAGGATCGCCGGGATCGCCGTGGCTTCCATGGAAACCGCGAGGCCCTGGATCACGTTCGTGCCATGACCGGTTTCGGACGCAGCTGCGACAGAACGGACCGGGCGGTAGTTGGTGCCGGTATAGTATTCCGTCACCCACACGATCAGCGCTGTCAGGACAAGACCGGTAATGCCGCACCAAAACAGGTTGCCGCCATTGAAGGTCGTGCCGTCGACGACGAATTCCGTGTCCATGCCGACCACATAGGCCGTGATCGGCCACAGGGCGATGGCTGAAATGATCGCGCTGCCGAAAAAGCCCTTGTACAGTGCGCCCATGATGTTGGTGCCGCCGCCGAGACGCACGAAATACGTGGCGACGATGGACGCGACGAGGCAAATGCCGCCAATCGCCATCGGATACATCAGCATGCGTTCCAGGTTCGGGTCGTTCGACAGATAGATCAACGCCAGAACCATGGTCGCACCGAGGGTCACGACATAGGTTTCGAACAGATCGGCCGCCATGCCGGCGCAGTCGCCGACATTGTCGCCGACATTATCCGCAATCACGGCCGGGTTACGGGGATCATCTTCCGGAATTCCGGCTTCAACCTTACCGACCAGGTCGGCGCCGACATCGGCGCCCTTGGTGAAGATACCGCCGCCGAGACGGGCGAAAATGGAAATCAGCGATGCGCCGAATGCCAGACCGACCAGCGGGTCGATCATGTCACGGCCGGTTGCGCCCATGCTGTCCAGGATTGCGAAGTAGACCGAAATGGACAACAGCGCGAGACCGGCGACCAGCATGCCGGTAACCGCGCCGGACTTGAAGGAAATATCCAGGCCGGCTGCCAGGCTTTTGCGGGCCGCTTCTGCGGTGCGCACGTTTGCGCGAACCGAAACCAGCATGCCGGCATAACCGGCAACGCCGGACAGCACAGCGCCGATAACGAAACCGATGGCTGTCGTCAGACCAAGCGTTACGCCCATGATGATGGCGACGACAACGCCGACGATGCCGATGGTTGTGTACTGCCGGTTCAAATAGGCAGATGCGCCTTCCTGAATAGCGGCGGCGATTGTTTGCATCCGCTCGGTACCGGCAGACGCGTTCAAAATACTACGCGATGTAACCAGCCCGTAGAGGACTGCTAATACGCCACACGCGATGATGAGCCAGATCATGCCCAATACATCCTTCCCATGATTAATGCCATGACAGAACAGCGACCAGACCGGGCCTTCTTTTGACCGGACCCGAGACCAACCGGTGCCCCTCCCAAAAAGTATCCGCCCGGGTTGGGCGGATACCCTGAAAATCGGCGGGAAGATAAGGGATGACCCATGCCTTGACAAGGCAGGGTGGCCGACATCGTCACACAGCCTGGTGTTTCCCGCTGAAGCGCAGCCACAATGCCGACGCCAGAACGATGCCGATCGGCACGACAACCACGATATTCACCGCCTCCCAACCGACCAGTGCCTGCAACAACCCCGCAGAAAGGCTGGCGATAGAGACCATGCCAAATACCAGAAAATCGTTCACGCCCTGCACCCGGTTGCGTTCTTCCGGCCGGTAGGTTTCCGTCAGCAGCGTCGTACCGCCGACGAACATGAAATTCCAGCACAGGCCCAGCAAAACCAGCCCGACGCCGAAATTCGCCAGATCGATTCCCGAAAGCGTTACCGCGATACAGGCGAAACCAAGCAAGGTGCCGATCTTGATCACCGACAGAACGCCGATTTTACGAATGATGTGGCCGGTCACAAAGCTCGGCGCGAACATCGCCAGGACATGCCACTGGATAACGCTGGCCGTTTCCCCGAAACCGAAACCGCAGAACACCATGGCAAGCGGTGTTGCCGTCATCACCAGCGACATCGTCGAATACCCGAGCATCGCAGACAGAACGGCGACAATGAAGGCGGGTTGTTTGGCAATCACCCGCAAAGGCCTGCCGGTCTGCTTGCGCTGGGTCGCCGTCAGTGGCGGTATGCGCACGAACTGTAGAACGCTGATAGACGTAAGACAGAGAGCGACAATAGCGAGATAGGACCCGGCAAAAAGATATACGCCCGTGATATCACGCGTGTGTTTCGCGATTTCCGGTCCGGCAATCGCAGCAAAGACGCCACTGGCCATTACCAGAGAGATCGCCTTGCTTCTGAAAGCGTCATCGGCAACTTCGGCCGCCGCAAACCGGATATACTGCCAGACGCCATTGTGCATCCCCAGTATGAAACCACCCAGAACAAGCAGCCAGAATTCGTGCACATAGATCGCATAGGCCGATGTTATCGCCGCAGTAATGCCGATCATCTGGCCGAAGGACAGGCCGGCACGGCGGCCGAAACGGCGCATGAACATCGAGGCGGGAAAGGTCATCGATACGGTACCGACAAACATCAGCGATAACGGCAATGTCGCCAGTGCCGGTTCGCTTATCCCGCCGACAAAGGGAAGCTGATACACATGGGTCGGATCTGCCAGCATCGAACCGGCAAGTGCCGTTATCACCATCGTCAGGCTGGACCCTGTAAACGACAACGCAAGGCAGACAGCGAGCAGAAACACGTTCCGCCGCATATGCGGCATTTCGGTCGCTGTTTCTGCGGTTGTCACCTGCGCCATTGTGATCTTTCGTATTCGAATGCTGGTTGTTTGCGGCATCAGTTACCGGTCGAAACCGGTCTTGCCCAGCATTTTTCGACTCGCGTGCCGGTGACCTAGCCGCCCTGCTTCTCGTAGACGCCTTCAATCAGTACCCTGTTGAAATTCTCTTCGCCCAGGTTCCGGCGGCCGATCTTGGAAATGAATTTCTTGATTGTCTGGGTGCTGATCGGGGCATCCAGAGGGATCGACGCAAAATAGCGGTGCAAGGCGCTGTACATCTCATCCTTGATGCGCGGCATCACCGTCAGGGTAAGCTGGCGAGCATCCTGATCGGCAACCTGAAACGTTACTTTCACCAGCACGTATTTGCGGACCGACCCCTGCCGGATCACCGGAATGGTCATCGCATCGATTTCCACCAGTACCGGATCGGCCGGTGGCGGCGGCGGTTCCGGTTCAGCAGTCTCATCGGCCGGCTTCATCACCAGGAAGTAATAGGCAGCCCCGCCGCCACCGCCCAACAGCAGCAGCAACGGCAATACGATAAGAATGAGTTTCTTCATGATCCTTCATAAAGACCGAACCGTTTTGGAACGCAAGGGGCAACGATCAGCCTGCAAAGCCGTTCTATCAAGTGCCTCGCGTTTTCAATATGGAATAGACTAGAGTGAAACCGTCTACCTGTCCGCAACATCATACATCAGGGCCGATCGTGAAACCGACTGCTTTTGACTGGCTGCCCGAAGCAGCGGCGATCGGTTTTGCGCAAGCGGAACGCGCCAGCCTGCTGATCGACAGCGAATCGTACTTCAGCGCACTGGAACGTTGCCTGAAAAACGCGCGTCGCGAAGTGCTGATCCTGGGATGGGATATCTGGCCCGGCCTCAAGCTGATCCGGCGTCACGCAATTCCGACGCAGGAATCCGGAAAACTATTCAACCTGCTCAAACAAATAGCCGGCGAGCGGACGGACCTTCAGATTCGCCTTCTTATGTGGAAAGCGCCGGTTTTCGTGCGGATGGACAGAGCCAAGGAAACGCGACGACTGAAAAACAAAGATCTGCCGGATAACATCCAGTTCATCCGCGACGATCACCTGCCCTTCAACGCGTCGCATCACGAGAAGCTTGTCATTGTCGACCGGTCTGTCGCTTTTGTCGGCGGTATTGACCTGACCAAGGGTCGATGGTCGCAGATTCACCATCCGCTCAACCGGACCCGCATCGACCGCGACGCGGACACGCAAAATATCCGGCAGGATGTGCAACTGTGTCTCTCCGGCAAGGATTGCACTGCGGCTCTGACCGATCATTTCAATCGCCGCTGGCGCAAGGCCACAGGAGATGCACTGCTGGACCTGCAGCAGACCGGTTCAGCAGAATCAGAGCCGGAAGATGTCTGGCCGACGCCGCTGGCCGTGCACTGGGAAGATGTCGATATCGCCGTATCGCGTACTGCCGGCGCCTATGACGGGCAGCCCGCCATCCGAGAAATCGAGAAGGCGTACACCGCCGCCATCAATCAGGCGCAGCATTTCATCTATATCGAAAACCAGTACCTGACGAGCGAGTCGATCTGCAACGCGCTTCTGGAAAGGATGAATCAGAACAGGGACCTGAAGGTGCTTGTTGTCGGGCCGCGCGAGCCGAGTGGCACTGTCGAGAAGATTACGATGAGCAAGGGGCGGCACGATTTTCGTGATGCTTTTAAAAGGGCTGGCCTGCTGGAGCGCATCCGAATTGTTTATCCCACCGTTCACGACATAGCCGAGCATGTGAGGCCGATCTACGTGCACAGCAAGCTGATGATCGTCGATGACCGTATCCTGATTGTCGGATCAGCCAATATCAGCAATCGGTCGATGGGGCTCGATACCGAACTGACCGTTACCATCGCCGGAGAAAGTGACAAGAACCGGCTCGTCATTCGCGGTCTGCGCAACCATTTGCTGGCGCGGCATTCCGGATCGGAACCGAAGGTTATCGACGAAATCGTCGATACTGATCCGTTTCTGACGGTCGAAATCGCCGGCGGCAGTCCACGCAATTTCCTCGACCTGCCGAATTCGGCCTTCGACCATTCGAAACTATCCAGCGTGCTGAACTGGCTGTTCGACCCGAAAGGGTGATGGCCGCTCCGTCTTTTACGAAAACAGCCGCCCGAAGGCGGCTGTGGTTACCTCTCTAAAAAGGCGTTTACTACATGTTTGCCCTGCGCCGGCGGGCAAGCAATCCGATCCCTGCAAGGCCGAGCGCCATTAGCGGCAGCGATGCCGGCACGGGTACAGTAGAGACGACAGCTTCGGTGAAGTCATAGGTCACGGATACCGTACCGGTCAGGCTCGGCGTCAGGTCTTGCGGTTGCCCGAAAAAATCCAACGCCGGCAACAAGCCGCTGAGAACCAGCGGCCCGTTCGTCGTGGCCGAAAAATTGAAGTCAAAGTTACCGGAGCCGACATAGGCTGCAGTGCTGAAGTCGCCAAACGTCGTATTTGCGAATGTCGTTCCCCGGGAATCGAAGCCGCGTTGAACGTTAACCTGAACACCGACTGTGCGCTCTCCTGGGAAGACAAAGTTACCCAATGCGGATGCAGGTCCAACATCAAAACTCCCGCCGATATCTCCGTCATCAAGAAACTGATTTTCCGTGCCGAAAAAACCGTCAGGATCATGCCCCCTAACGGTCAGCGTGTTGGGCTCAATGACGGCCGTTGCCGTGGAAAAACTTTCGTTTTCGTATTTGATGCTTATTCGTGAGGTCAAATCGTAGGTAATCTGCACGAAATTGAGCGTACCCAGCGACGTATCGAACTTCTGCACACTGGCGGTTTTGTTCGACCCCGACAGGCCAATCAGTTCGCTTGTGAAAGAAACCGTTGCCGCCTGGGCCGAAACGGCAGCCAAGGTAATGCCAGCAATGAACACCAGGATATTGGCGCTGCATTTCAATAATCCGATTATCATGTATTTCCCTTTTCCGATCGAAAACCAGCCCCCAAGCTCGACAGTTGAAAGATTACCCCCTAATTTTGACTTGATCAGGACAAAGATCGTAAAATTCCGATATAGTTTCTCTATTTTCCCCCCTGGATGAAAAATGAAGATCACACCGACAGACGCAATTCTTATCAACGCGCTTCAGCAAAATGCCCGGATCGGTCTCGAGACGCTTGCCGAGATGACCGGTCTTTCGACCGCCACGGTTCAGCGGCACCTGAAACGGTTGAAAGATGACGGCATCATCTCGCAGGAAATCGTGCTGGTCGACCCGACACGTGCGGGTCAATCCATGACATTTGTTGTCATGGTCGAGCTTGAACGCGAACGGCTGGATCAGCTTGAGGAATTTACCAAGCGGGCGACAGCCGAAGCACAGGTTCAGCAATGCTATTACATCACCGGAGAAGCTGACTTTTGTCTGGTCTGCACCGCGCGCGATATGGATGACTACGAGGCGCTCACACACCGCCTCTTCTTTGAAAACACAAATGTGCGCCGCTTTCGCACATCCGTCGTGATGAGCAGGAAGAAAGTGGGCCTTACCGTGGCCGTCGCGTCCGATTAGCCCATCCCTGCCGGCGTCGGCACGCTGCCGGTCGCCAGTCGTTCATCCTGTCTTTTCAATAGATTTGCCGGTTATTTTATGCATCGTTTGTTGCTGGGGAACCGGCCTGCACCCTAACTGGGTCATGATTCCCCTTTCCGGGTTGAGACCATGCGGTATGCCTTTGGGTGCCTTACGGTTCGGTACGCCACCTTCGATGGTCGCGCGCGCCGGCTGGAATACTGGACATTCTGCCTGCTGAACGTTCTTCTGGGATTCGCCGCAGGGAACGTGGACGCCTGGCTCAGCCCGACGCGACACCTGTCTGAAATCGGTACGGTCTCCCTGATCTATGCGCTGCTGATGATTATTCCGTCGATTTCGGTGACCGTGCGGCGTCTGCACGATACCGATCATTCCGGCTGGTGCTATCTTCTGGGTTTCATTCCGGTGATCGGCTGGTTCTGGCTGTTCGTGCTGATGCTGCTGCCCGGTACACGCGGCCCTAACGACTATGGCGACGACCCAATTTCCCACACGACGCCGCGTCAGGAAGTGCTGAACGCACTGGGGCGGAGCGCCTGATTGAGCCATGTCATGTCACGATAGACGCGATTGTAACTTTTGTTTTCGATAGATAAGTATTGCCTGTATTCTCGAGATTACACGAATTAGGGGTATTCACCGATGGATTTGGCAATTCAATGTATTACGAAAAAGTATGCGACGTTTGCCGGCCGGGCCAGACGGAAAGAGTACTGGTTATACGTTCTGCTCTATTTCATCATGACCCTGGTACTGGCAGCTATCGGTGCTTCTCTTGGCTCAGAAGAATCCCGACAATCGCTGGACATGCTTTCAACTGTTATCGGTCTGGTTCTGCTTTTGCCGACGCTGGCGGTTACGGCGCGACGGTTGCACGACACGAACAGATCAGGCTGGTGGATGCTGATCGCTTTTCTGCCGATCATCGGGACGATATGGTTACTCGTACTGATGGTGCTGCCCGGCACGAACGGCCCCAATAAACACGGTGAAGATCCGCTCGACGGTAGCTGGACCGCGCCTGATCAGACTGCGCCCGGAACGCCCTGATCAGACGATCGTCTTTACCCGTGCCGGTAGCCAGGTTTGGAAAATGAAACGGTATTGCCGTCGGCATCGCGGGCGATGACGCCCGCGCCGTCCGAAAGCGAACCGATTTCGGTGATCGGCACACCGATTTCCGCCGCCAGACCGGCGATTTCCTCGCGTTTTGATTCCGGCGCGGCGAACAGGATTTCATAATCGTCGCCGCCGGTCAGTGCGGTTTCCAGCAGGTCCGGGTCCATCGCAATCGCCGAAGCCGCCGCGTCAGACAGCGGCACGGTGATGGTGTCGATGGTTGCAGCCAAACCCGAGGCAACCGCCATATGCGTACAATCGGCAATCAGCCCGTCCGATACATCCATTGCTGCGGTCGCAATATCCAGCAGGTTCCGGCCAACCGAAACCCGCGGGTCCGGCCTGTAGTAGCGGTTCTGCAAATAATCGATTTCAGCCTGCGCAAGATCAGGCAGCTTGTAGGTCGCCGCCAGCAGGCCGAGCGCCCCGTCGCCGATGGTGCCGGTAACGAACAGCCTGTCGCCTGAATGCGCGCCAAACCGGTGTAGCGCCGTGCCGCGCGCGACTTCGCCCAAGGCCGTGATCGTCAACACCAGCGGTCCGGTTGTCGAGACGGTATCGCCACCCAGCAGGCCAATGCCGAATTCTTCCTGTTCTGCTGCCAGCCCGGCGGAAAACGCCTTCAGCCAGGCATCGTCAATCTTCGATGACAGCGCAAGATTCAGGGAATACGCCGCCGGAACCGCCCCCTTGGCCGCGAGATCGGACAGATTGACCCGCATCAGCTTGGCCGCCACATCCTGCGGCCGCTCGGTTCCGAGGTAGTGTATACCTTCGACAATCGTATCAGTGGTGACGACGAATTCATTACCGTTGGCGGGGCAGATCGTGGCCGCATCGTCGGTCAGGCCAAAGGCGCCGGGCAACGAAGATGCTAGCGGCTTGAAATACCGGTCGATCAGGTCGAATTCGCCCGGCCGGGAGGGTGTTGGGGGGTCAGCCGGCATCCGCCGTCACTTCGAAATCGTCCGGCCGCAGGGTGCGGGCAAGACGGTCCAGCACGCCATTGACGATTTTCGGTTCCGGGCCATCGAAGAAAGCATGCGCCAGCGCAACGTATTCGCCGATGGTCAGCGCCGCATCGATATCGCCCCGGGCCGACAATTCGTATGATCCGCTGCGCAGGATCGCCCGCAAGATCGGTTCCATGCGTTCGACCGTCCGTTTTTCCTGCAGGCAGGATTGCAGCATGCCGTCCAGATCGACGCGCCGCGCCGCGACACCGCGCACGATATCGGTGAACAGGTCAGCCTCGGCCTGTGACTGGCCGCCTTCATCCAGCGTCGCCAGATAGCCGTTCTGCGCATAGGCATCGATGACCATCGATGCCGGATGTCCCGCCAGATCGACCTCGTACAAGGCCTGCACCGCTGCAAGCCGGGAGGCTCTGCGTCGTTGGCCGGTAGATTTGGGTCTGGACATTACCTTGCGTACCTAACTGGTCTATCGCGGATAGAGGCCGAAGCGGTTCTTGTGTTCAATCATTGCAAGACACGCATTGGCGACCGCCCCGCCCTTGTTCTTGCGGTCTCGTTTCGCGCGTTCCCAGGCCTGTTCCTCGTTCTCGACCGTCAGAATGCCGTAACCGAGTGCAAGGCCGAATTCGGTGGCGAGAGTCATCAGGCCCCGGGCGCTTTCGCCACATACATAGTCATAATGCGTGGTCTCACCACGGATAACACAGCCAAGCGTAACATACCCGTCGTAAACATGGCGGTCTTCCAGTTCCTGATGCGTCAGGGCGTAGGAAACAGCGGCCGGAATTTCGAACGCGCCGGGAACCGCCATCCGCTCGTAGGTTGCACCGGCGGCATCCAGCGCTTCCAACGCGCCGGCGGCAAGTTCATCGGCGAGGTCTTCGTAGAACCGGGCTTCGATCACGAGAATATGCGGCGTATGGTCAGCCATTGCGTGGTGTTCCTGTTTCGAGAAGGCGCGCAACATAACGGGCCAGTGGATCTATCTCAATATGAACCGGATCGCCCGGTTTCAGGCCGCCCAGTGTCGTTCGCTCGGCGGTATGCGGGATGATGTTGACGCCGAAGCATGCGCCGTTCACCTCGTTCACCGTCAGCGACACGCCGTCCAGCGCAACCGACCCCTTCGGCGCGATGAACCGAGCCAGATCGCCCGGTGCTGAAAAACTGAACCGCAGGCTGTCGCCTTCAGGCCGGATATCATCGACCGTGGCAACGCCGTCGATATGGCCGGAAACGATATGTCCGCCCAGTTCGTCACCCACCTTGAGTGCCCGTTCGAGGTTAATCCGCGTGCCGACCTGCCAGTTTCCCAGCACGGTTTTCGACAGGGTTTCCGCACTGACATCGACGGCGAACCAGCCGCCGGGCCGGTTCTTGTCGTCATTCGCCCTGTCGATCACGGTAAGGCACGGGCCGGAACAGGCGATCGACGCACCGATCTCAACCCCGTCCATATCGTAGGCGGCGGAAATGACAAACCGCGTGTCGCCACGCTGCTCGATCGACCGGACATCGCCGATATCTGTAATGATGCCTGTGAACATGGATGGGGAGTTAAACTACTCGCCTAGCAGGCGCAATACGTGTCGAGCGTATCCGGGCCACAGCGTTCCTGACTGACCAGCCGGTAGCGGGTCATGTCACCCAGCTTGTCCAGCCCGATACCGGCGACAGCGGCCAGGCCATCAGCGCCGATCACCCCGCCGGCGCGTGCCCAGACAATGGTATCGACAAGATTTACCGCCAGCAGGCTGGCGGCAACGCCACCACCGCCCTCAACCATGATCCGGGTGATGCCTTCTTCTGCCAGCAGAGACAGTGCGACACTGATATCGACCCTGCCGGTGCGGTCGGTCGGGCAGGTGACGATCTTTTCGAGCGTCGGTTCCAGGTGGGACGTATCGGCTCCCTGCCCGGTTACCAGCCAGACCGGATGGCCGTCATGCAGCATTGCGGCGTCTGACGGCATTCGCGCGGAACTGTCCAGCACCAGCCGAACCGGCTGCCGTCCGGCATAGCCGGGAAGCCGGCAGGTCAGCGACGGATCGTCGGCCAGCACCGTGCCGATTCCGACCAGCACGGCATCGTTTTCCGCCCGCAGCATATGCGCCCGGGCCCGCGCCTCAGCCCCGGTGATCCACTGGCTTTCGCCGGTCGAGGTCGCGATCTTGCCGTCCAGGCTGGTCGCCAGTTTCAGCGTTACAAAGGGCCGCTCTTCGGCGATCCGCCGGAAGAAGCCGGTATTCAGGTCGCGCGCGTCATCGCGCAGACAATCCTCGACGATTGTCAGTCCCGCCTTTCTCAACCGGCTGAACCCGCTGCCGGACACCCGCTCGTCCGGATCGGTACAGCCGGCGACGACACGAGAGATGCCGGCCGCAATGATCGCTTCGGTACAGGGTGGTGTCTTGCCGTGATGATTGCAGGGCTCAAGGCTGACATACAGCGTCCCGCCTTTCGCGCGCGCACCAGCCCGGCGCAGGGCTTCGGTTTCAGCATGCGGCCGGCCGCCCGGCTGGGTCCAGCCACGGCCGACAATGGAACCGGCGGTATCGATGACCACCGCACCGACCGCCGGATTCGGCCAGACCTGCCCCAGACCACGCCGGGCAAGGGCCAGCGCCTGTCGCATATGATTTCTGTCGATTTCGGTAGTCGGCACCGTTTCCGGCCAATCTGAACGTTCAGTCGTCGCCCTCGGGTCGGACTTCCGTATCGATGAAGTTTTCGAAATCGCTGACTTCGCGGAAATTGCGATAGACGGAAGCAAACCGGACATACGCGATCTGGTCGAGTTGCCTCAGCGCTTCCATCACCATTTCACCGACGGTTTCCACACGCACATCGCTTTCGCCACTGCTTTCGAGCCGGCGGACGATGGAATTCACCACCCGTTCGATACGCTCGGGATCGATGTTCCGCTTGCGCAAGGCGATCCGCATCGACCGAAGCAACTTGTCGCGATCGAACGGTTCCCGCTGTCCGCCGCGTTTGACGACCTGCAATTCACGAAGCTGAACCCGTTCAAAGGTCGTGAACCGCGCGCCGCAATTCGGACACAGCCGACGCCGGCGGATGGCGTGGTTGTCCTCTGTCGGGCGAGAATCTTTAACTTGTGTGTCGTCGTGACCACAAAACGGACACCGCATTGCGCGTCCCCTTGGAAGCATGAGAAACCGTAAGGCGCTCTAATAAAGAGGATTCGAGACGCCCCGTCCAACCCGAATTCCGGGTTTGTGAAACGAGACCCCGAACTTTCGACACCGCCGCCGGTTTCAGAAACCCCGGGAAATGCTCCGGGGTTTCAATAACACCAACCGTCAGTAAAGCTGCGGATAGATCGGGAAGCGTTCACACAGGGCTTCGATCTTTTTCAGGACCGCCGCCTCGACTGCCGAATTGTCTTCCTTGTTCGCCGCCAGTCCATCGAGCACTTCGATGATCAGCCCGCCAAGCTCACGAATATCCGCCTCCTTCAGGCCGCGGGTCGTCGCCGCCGGCGTGCCGAGACGGATGCCGCTGGTCACCATCGGCTTTTCCGGATCGAATGGAATGCCGTTCTTGTTGCAGGTGATGCCGGCCCGCTCCAGGCTCTTTTCGGCAATATTACCGGTCAGGCCTTTGGGACGCAGGTCAACCAGCATCAGATGTGTGTCGGTACCGCCGGAAACGATCGCCAGACCGCCCTCGACAAGGGTTTCCGCCAGCGCCTTCGCATTGGCGACCACCTGGGCCGAATACTGTTTGAATTCGGGACGAAGATCTTCGCCGAACGCAACCGCCTTCGCCGCAATGACATGCATCAGCGGACCACCCTGAAGGCCGGGGAAAACCGCCGAGTTGAATTTCTTGGCCAGCGCTTCGTCGTTCGTCAGGATGATGCCGCCTCGCGGACCACGCAGGGTCTTGTGGGTCGTCGAGGTGGCGACATGGGCGTATTCCAGCGGGTTCGGGTGCTGGCCACCGGCAACCAGACCGGCGAAATGCGCCATATCGACCATGAAATACGCGCCCACGGAATCGGCAATTTCGCGGAACCGCTTGAAATCGATGATCCGCGGATAGGCCGAACCACCTGCGATAATCAGTTTCGGCTTGTGTTCCTTGGCGAGGCGTTCGACCTGATCGAAATCGATCAAGGCATCTTCTTTCCGCACATCGTACTGGATGGCGTTGAACCATTTGCCGGACTGGTTCGGCCCGGCGCCGTGTGTCAGGTGACCGCCGCTGGCGAGCGACAGGCCCATGAAGGTGTCGCCCGGCTCCAGCAAAGCAAAGAACACCGCCTGGTTCGCCTGCGCACCGGAATGCGGCTGCACATTGGCGAACTTGCAGTCGAACAGCTTGCAGATGCGTTCAATCGCCAGGTCCTCGGCGTCATCGACAAATACACAGCCGCCATAGTAGCGGCGTCCGGAATACCCTTCGGCGTATTTGTTGGTCATCACCGAACCCATCGCCTGCATGACGGCGCGGCTGACGATGTTTTCCGACGCAATCAGCTCAATGCCTTCCGCCTGGCGGCCGAGTTCCTGCTGCATCGCCTTGTAAATCGCCGGGTCGCGGCTTTCCAGTTCTTCGGTGAAGAAGGAATCCAATTGCGTCTTTTCCGTCGCGCTCAGCGATTCAACCGTACCCATATTTTCGCCCTTTCATCCTGCTGTATGTTTGATCCGTTTTCTCTTACGGGTCTGTTCGTTATTCCATTATGCCCTTTACGACATTTTCTCCACACGACGCACATGCCGCCCTGCTTCGAATTCGGTATTCAAAAAGACTTCAAGACAATCCAAAGCCGCCTCTTCGCCCATCGTTCTAGCGCCCAAAGCGAGCACGTTCGCGTCATTATGTTGCCGGCAAAGCCGCGCATCTGTCGTTGAATGGCAAAGAGCCGCCCGGATATGCCGGTGGCGGTTGGCAGCGATGGAAATGCCGATCCCGGTTCCGCAAACCAGAATCCCGCGATCAGCGCGGCCATCAGCGATTGCCGCCGCCAGTTTGTCGGCATAATCCGGATAATCAACAGACGCGGACCCGTCAGCCCCCAGATCCAGCGTCGCATACCCGGTATCGGTCAACCGATTTAAAAGGATACCCTTCAGCGCCGCCCCTGCATGATCACCAGCGATAACAATTGGCTTTTTGTCCATAGAACTCTTGCTTTCCAGCCGTGTCCGGCGTTTTCGCATCGTATCTGGAAACCGCGTGACTATCACATTCAGTGGGCGAATTGCCAGCAAAACGATGGAACCCGCCAGTCATCGCTCAAAGCGACGCCCGGCTTACCCGGCAGCATCCATTTGACTTCACAACTTGTCTTCCATCACTTTGTATTACTTTATGAAGCCAAAGTGATACTCACAGATATATCGCTGTATATTGTAGTTATTTTAAAGTAGATAGGCCTATCTAGATGTCATTACTTATTTCAGAGTAAAAATTACTATCGCAAGATAAAGTACAAATTTTTAATATTGATAATTTCCTTTAATGCTGGTTTCATGCCAGTGCTTATGCGGGTCAGCAAAGTCAAACTGTAGTCGATACAAGACTTTTATTAAGTGACACGCGGTCGTTGGGGAATAAAGAGAGGACGCGGTAATGGCCGATCAAAGTAATGGGGGATCCCAGCGCGCCGACCTGTTGCGCATGACGGCTGATGTTGCGGCTGCCTATCTCAGCAACAACAGCGTTGCGACGGGTGATGTGCCGAACGTGATCTCTTCAGTTTACCGAACGCTGACCGACCTCAACACCGACGGCCCGCGCCCGGCACGCGCCAGCAACCAGAAAGCTGCAGTGCCTGTCAAACGGTCGGTAACGCCCGAATTCCTGATCTGTCTCGAAGACGGCAAGAAACTGAAAATGCTGAAACGGCATCTTCGCACCAACTATGACATGACACCTGAAGAATACCGCGCAAAGTGGGGGCTGCCGCCCGACTACCCGATGGTGGCGCCGAATTATGCCGCACAACGTTCCGCCTTTGCGAAAAAGATCGGGCTCGGCCGCAACCCGCCGGGGTCGCCGCGCAGCCAGGCCGCCACAAGACAGTAGGCGCCGAAAGCAAACAACAGGATAAAAAGAAGACCGGGTCACCGGGAGAGCCGTACAAGAAAACGGGGGCTTTTGCCCCCGTTTTTCTTTGTGATCGAAAGCATTCAAGAACACCTCACAACCAATTGAAAAAAATAAAACTTTTATTACAACCTGAATAATCGCTAACAATGCGGACAATCATCCCCATATAGAAAAAGGTGGCAAATCCCTGCCGTCCCTGCGCAGCGCAGGCAGAATGGCGGAGACTGCATGAGAACCCGTACGACAACTTCAGAAATAGCCTTCAGGCGCCCCTTCACGATCAACGGCCATACAGGCCAGCTTCCGGCGGGGACTTACAAGATCGACACGACGGAAGAAACCGTCAGCAACAATATTTTTGCCCGCTTCCAGCCTGCCACCATTGTGCTGCATTTACCGTTACAGCCGGGCAACCCGCAGTCGGGCCAGGCTATCACCGTAAAACCGGGCGCTTTCAAAGATGCCGTGAAACGGGATCGCAAGAAATTCATGCCGATACCGGCGACCGTTTCATCGGGATACACGCCGTAACAGCAGGAAGGGACAAATTCTTGGTATCAACAATTCTAAGCGCAACACCCCACAAAACGGCAGCGCCGTCGCACAAGACAGCACGCGCCTGTCTGCGATGCCAGCAGTCCTTTGAAAGCTCCTGGGCTGGCGAACGCGTGTGCCCGAAATGCAAGAATACAACGTCCTGGAAAGAAGGCAGCATCAAACGGCACAGTGCGGTCAATCCGCAGCGAAACGGGCACTGACCCTAACGCGCCGGCCGGTCAACCGTCAGGCCAGAGCAATCATCGCGACAATCCGTTCGCGCTCCTGCCGCGAGGCGGATTCGACCATATACACCATGATATCGCGTGCCGACATGACTCCGATGACGGTGTCGCCATCCAGAATTGGCAGGTGACGACACTTCTTTTCCGTCATGATCTTCAACGCCTGGTCGATACTGACTTTCCTGTCGCACATGACCGGATCGGGCGTCATTACTTCGGTCACCGGAAGTGCGAGAGCCTCAGCATCCGATGCTCCGAGCACACGAATGATATCGCGTTCCGAGAGAATCCCGACAGGCCGGCTGGTCTCTTCATCGACGATCAGAACCGCGCCGATTTTCCTGTTGGAAAGAACGGCGACAGCGTCCCTCACGGTTTGTGTCGGCAGCAGAGTTTCAGCACCTGTTCCGTCATGATCCGTCTTATCGAGGATCGAACCTACTGTCATAATCTACATCTCCCATCCACTGGGTGTATCGGTGCGTCGCCCCCGCCGGACAACCGCTTCGGCTGGATCCATCGGCTTCTGGGTTCCTAAGGTACGGTTACCCGCCCTACGCCGGGCAAGCACATATTCGAGCTTTTTGACCGCCTCCCGCGCCAGCGTGCTGCCTGGAGTCTTTGGATCGCCGACGATGGATACTTCCTCGTAACTTACAGGATCCACGGCCATAACCTTTATATAGGCGCCAACACGCACGAATTCTATCAGCGCGCCCTGCGGTAATGTTTCGGATCGATATTTGTAGCTCATTCGTGCAAACCATGGTTCCGAATGAAGATCGTATGAATGTTACAAAAATTCATCGACTTAAAGGACAGTTTAACGTAATCACCATGCCATCCAAATGCCGAATGCCATAGCAAAACCGTCGTGACGGGCTATATATTCAGGCAAACCAGAGTGAGGACGACATGAGCGAGATGCGCACCGCTTTTGATTGGCAGGATGCCTTTCAGATCGAGGATCAACTGACCGATGAAGAGCGGATGATCCGCGACACGGCCCACGACTATTGCCAGTCGAGCCTGATGACGCGCGTGCTGGAAGCAAACCGCAACGAAGTCTTTCATCGCGAGATCTTCACCGAGATGGGCGAACTCGGCCTTCTCGGCATGACGATCCCTGAAGAATACGGCTGCTCCGGCACCAACTACACCTCTTACGGCCTTGTTGCGCGGGAAGTTGAGCGGGTGGATTCAGGCTACCGGTCGGCCATGTCGGTGCAATCCTCGCTGGTGATGCATCCGATCAACGCCTACGGCTCGGAAGAGCAGCGCCAGAAGTACCTGCCGCGTCTTGCCACCGGCGAGATCGTCGGCTGTTTCGGCCTGACGGAACCCGATCACGGCTCCGACCCCGGCTCGATGAAAACCCGCGCCAAAAAGGTCGATGGCGGCTATTCGGTCTCCGGTTCGAAGAACTGGATCACCAACTCGCCGATCGCCGACATCTGTATCGTCTGGGCCAAGACGGAAGATGACGTGATCCGCGGCTTTATCCTGGAACGCGGCATGAAGGGTCTGGATACGCCGAAAATCGAAGGCAAGTTTTCGCTGCGCGCCTCGATCACCGGCATGATCATGATGGACGAGGTTTTCGTGCCGGAAGAAAACCTGCTGCCGAACGTTCAGGGCCTGAAAGGCCCGTTCGGTTGTCTGAACAATGCCCGTTTCGGCATCGCCTGGGGCGCGCTCGGCGCGGCGGAATTCTGCTGGCATGCCGCGCGGCAATACACGCTGGACCGCAAGCAGTTCGGCCGGCCGCTGGCCAATACCCAGCTTATCCAGAAAAAGCTGGCCGATATGCAGACGGAAATCAGTATCAGCCTGCAGGCCGTCTTGCGGGCCGGGCGGCTGAAAGACGAAGGCCGCTGCCCGCCGGAACTGATCTCGCTGATCAAGCGCAATTCCTGCGGCAAGTCACTGGATATCGCTCGCGTGGCCCGCGACATGCATGGCGGCAACGGCGTGTCCGATGAGTACCATGTCATTCGCCATGTCATGAATCTTGAAGCCGTGAATACCTATGAAGGCACGCACGACGTGCATGCGCTCATTCTGGGGCG
>CAYGSU010000031.1:0-4676 GCA_964352715.1 uncultured Flavobacteriaceae bacterium
GAAGGTTATCGGGCGCGACTGGCATCAACTGACCAAATGGGGGCTGGGGCAGGGCGGCCATTGCACGAATTGCGGCACGGCGATTGCCGGGGTGTTCGAAACCACGCCCGGTACCTGGGGGCGGAAACGACAGCGCGTCAGTCTCGACGGGCTGGTGAAGGAGATGGCGGCGCAGGCATAGTCTCGCCCGACCTGCTGCAAGTGTTCCTTTCCGGGGCGGAATCTTCTAATCATGAACGGTCTCAAAATCGGCGGTTATCAGGGCTGCCGATACAAAGCGGGAGCATGCAGTGGACCAGGTTCTAATCTCTGTCAGCTATCAGGATCCCGCCTGGATCGCCATCGCCTTCGCCTTCGGTCTGCTGATGAAACAGGTCAGGCTGCCGCCGATGGTCGGCTTTCTGATCGCCGGGTTCGTGCTGAATCTGCTCGGCGCCGAAAGCGGCCGGTTTCTGCTGGAAATCGCCGATCTCGGCGTGACGCTGCTGCTGTTCTCCATCGGCCTGAAGCTTCGGGTCGGAACCCTTGTCCGGCCGGAAATCTGGGCGACGACAGGTCTGCACATGGCGGGGACGGTTGTCGTGACAACCGGTGTCCTGCTGCTGCTGGCGCAGACCGGCTGGTCGCTTTTCGGCGATCTTACCCTGACCACCGCGCTGATCATCGCCTTTGCCCTGTCGTTTTCCAGCACCGTTTTCGCGGTGAAGACGCTGGAGGACAGAGGTGCTGTTCTGGCGCGATACGGGCAGGTCGCGATTGGCGTTCTGGTGATGCAGGATATTGCGGCGGTTGTTTTTCTTGCGTTTTCCGAAGGCAAGTTACCGTCAATCTGGGCCCTGGCCCTGCTGCTTCTTATCCCCGGCCGGTACGTTCTGAGTTTCATCCTCGCGCGCAGCGGGCACAAGGAACTGCTGATTGTTTACGGGTTCGTCCTGGCGCTGGGCGGGGCGGCGATCTTCGAAATGGTCGGCATGAAAGGCGATCTCGGTGCGCTGGTCGTCGGCGTGCTGCTGGCGCATCATCCGAAGGCTGACGAACTGTCGAAAGACCTGCTTGGCTTCAAGGACGTCTTTCTCGTCTGCTTCTTCCTGACAATCGGTCTCACGGGATTGCCGACGCTGGAAACATTCGGCGTCGCCCTGCTGTTGATGTTTCTTGTGCCCCTGAAGATCGCGTTCTTTTTTGTCTTGCTGACGCGATTCCGCATGCGGGCCAGGGCGTCGACTTTCGGGGCGCTCGTGCTGGGGAACTATTCCGAATTCGGCTTGATCGTCGCCGCAATCGCCATCGGATCGGGCTGGATGTCAGACGAATGGCTGACAACAATCGCGCTGGCATTGTCGATCTCGTTCTTTGCGGCGTCACCGCTGAATGTCTACGCCGATGCGATCTTCCGGCGGCATGTGACTTTCCTGCGCCGGTTCGAACAAGACCGCCGGTTGCCCGGCGATGAAGATATCGAGATCGGCGATCACAGGATCATCATTTTCGGGATGGGCCGTGTCGGCGGGGCGGCCTATGACGAGATGGTCGACCATGCAAAGGGCAGGATTCTGGGGATCGATCTGGATGAAGAACGGGTTTCCTACAATATCGACGCCGGACGGCAGGTTGTTCTGGGCGATGCGACGAATGCGGAATTCTGGGTTCGTCTGCAGGGCGGTCATGAGAAAGTCGAGATGATCCTGCTGGCGATGGCCAATCACACCGCGAATATCGACGCGGCCCGGCATCTGCGAAACCGCGGCTATACCGGGCCGATCGTCGCGACGGCGCTTTATCCCGATCAGGAAGAGCACCTGAAAGAGAACGGCATCGACGAGGTTTACAATATTTATGCCGAAGCCGGGTCGGCCACAGCGGCCCGCATGGCGGAAAAGATGCGTTTATAGGGTCGTCTGTTCCGGTCCGAACACCGTATCCAGATCGAACGCGTCTTTCGTCGGACCGTGTTCTCGCAGAAGGTCGAGCCGCCGGCAGGCTTCGTCGAAGCCGGGGCGGGTGCCACGCGGCACCCACCACAGCACGAAGGTGGCGTCGTCCAGTGGCGTGAACCAGTCGGCCCGGCGATCCATCGCAGCGGCGTGGATGGGGCAGGTCATGAAGGCGTTCAGGCTGTCGACATCCTTCCAGCCGGACAGGTTGGCGGCGTATTGCGGGCCGAAGCGTTGCGCTGTCTGATCGACGATATCGTCATCCATGATCCACAGGAAACCGGGCCAGGTGAGGGCGACCGGCATCACCTCGTCCATGGTCTTTGAATACGAGTTCATTTCCTTCGCCGCGCGCGGATAGCGCATCAGGCCAAGATTGAACTGGATCAGATCGTACCCCGTCGCCATACCGTCACCCTGATTGAACCGTCCCGAAGACCCTGCCAATGGGTCGCTTTTCCGAATAGCAGACTACAGCCAGCACGGTCCGGCGCAAGGCCGGGCACTATGCCGTTTCAGGCCGGGTCGCCGGCGGGTTTCGGCGCGTCGTGCAGCGCATAGACCGGCATCGTTTCCTCACGGCCGCGAATTTCGACTTCCTGCCGGTCTGTATCGGGAAGCGACAGGCCGGCGCGGTCGGCGACGCTGGCAGACAGGACCAGCCGGCAGCCGAGCGGTTTGCAAAGCGCCTCCAGCCGTGCCGCCGTATTGACCGTATCGCCGATGGCCGAGACGGTGCGGCCGCGAGGCGGCCCCATTTCGCCGACAATGGCGATGCCGGTATGAATGCCGATGCCGATCTGTAATGGCACCGGCAGGTCGTTCTTCAGCGCCTCGTTGGTGCGCTCAAGCCGGGCGAACATCGCGGCTGCGCCGTCGATGGCCTGCGCGCAGGCCTTGTCGACCGGCTGGTTGAGGCCGTAAATCGCCATCAGCCCATCCCCCAGAAACTGCGAGAAATGCCCGCCGGTTTCCTCGACCGCCAGCGTCATTTCCTGAAAGAACTGGTTGAGAATAAACAGCACGTCGAAGGGCAGGCGTTCCTCACCCAGTTTTGTCGATCCGCGCAGATCAAGAAACAGAACTGCGATTTCCCGCTCCTGGCCGAAAAGCTGGCCGGCCTTTCTGCCGTCGGCAGCGCTGGCGGTGCTGGGCATCAGAGGGGCGACGGAAACCGTTTCAACCGGGCGGCACTGGCAGGCAAGACGGATCGACGGATGTGCGTCGATGCGGTTCAGCGCTGCGGCTTCGGTGGCGTTCGGCTTCGGCAGCTTTTCAAGCCCGTCGACGATCCGCACCCGGCAGGTGGTGCAGCGCCCCCGTCCGCCGCAAACTGCGGCCAGTTCGATGCCGTTGATGTTCAGGGTTTCCTGTATCGTCGCGCCGGACGGCATCTGCAACCGCCGCCCGTCGCTGAAAACAAGTTCCGGCGCGTGGGTCAACCGGTAGACCAGCCGGCGGATTTCCCGAGCGGCGAACAGGGCGGCGATCAGCCCGACGGCGATCAGGAAGCCGTTCAGCCGCATGTCGCTGACTGTTTGCATCATGTCGGTCGTCCAGTTGGCGTCGTCCATGATCAGTTCGGCATAGCCGTCGAAGGCGTTTGCTTCCAGTTGCAGCGCCTTGCCGCTGGCGACGAACCCGGCCAGCGCCATGGCCGGTATCAGAACCGTAAAGCCGAGGTAGATACCGGAAAACCGCGGGAACCAGCTCGTCAGTTTCAGCCAGTGGTAGATGCCGAGTGTGCCGTGGGTCCAGCTTACCAGAAGGGCGGCGACCTGAAGCACGCCGCGCCACGGTTCAAGCATCCAGTACAGGGTCTGGATTGAATAGAAGTCGGCATTGGTCTGTTCGATCAGCACCACGCCCCGGTTGAGCAAGAAATGATCGACCAGAAGGACGGGGATGGCGAGGCCGGTCAGCATCTGCACCAGATGCCAGGGCTTCAGCTTCAGCACCCGGCGCTGCCATATTGTCCAGGCGTTGATCGCGATATGGCCGATCGCGGCGCTGTAGAACAGGACCAGGCCAGGCCAGGTCTGCCAGGGATCGAGAAACACGACCCGGGCCTTGTTCATCCAGGTGAGGGAATGAATACCGAAACTGTGGTTGATGAGATGGCAGAGGACGAAGGCAAAGAGAACGAGGCCGGTGCCAAGTCTAGCGTTCGTAAGAACCATCAGTTGAACCTGCCCCCGATGAAGCGCCGCCGGAACCCGACTTGTTCACTGTGCCGTCCGGTGTAGCGATATACCAGGTTCCGCGGAATCCCTGACCGGTCACGTCGCCCTTCGCCTTGTCTTTTATCCAAGTATACAGCGGTTTGCCCTTGTAGGACCACTGCTTGTAGCCGTCATCGCGCTGGATCGGCTTGAAATCGCCGATCGGCTGGGCGTCTTCCGGCGCAAGATAGATCGGCCACAGCTTTTCGCACTTGCCGTAGCAGTTCGACTTGTCTTCCTCGTCATTGTCGAAGATGTACAGGGTCAACCCGTCCTTGTCCGTCAGCACGGGCCCAAGTTTGGTTTCTGCCATGCCGGTGCCTTCCGGCGCGTCGAAAGCGGCGGCGGGATGCCAGGCCAGCAGACACAGCGTAAGAATGCCGACGGCGGCGCGTAGAATGCGTGTTTTCATGGCGTCAATGGCCTCTTTCTGCGTGATCGTTAGGTCCTGAGGCCGGGACCATAACCCGGAATTCAAGGTATCCGTATAAAATTCGTCAAGTATTTGATCTAAGTAACA
>CAYGSU010000031.1:4776-19865 GCA_964352715.1 uncultured Flavobacteriaceae bacterium
ACCCGGAATTCAAGGTATCCGTATAAAATTCGTCAAGTATTTGATCTAAGTAACAAGTATTTGAACAAAGTAAACAAGCTTGTTTCTTTGATCATTCAACCATCACGGTAATAGTGCGGCAGGAACACCGGCAAGCCATTTTGAACGAAAACTGACGCTTGTGCGATCTTGGCGACCGGATTTGCCCTTCTATACTGCTGCCAGGATACGACCCATACCGGGGTATCCGGTTGACCAAATCGAGGGACCTGAAACATGAAAATTCCTTCTTACGTACTCACGCTGTCTGCCGTTTTTCTGGCTGTTTTCACAGCTTCTGCCTCGGCGCATGTGCCGGCAGGCGAATACGGATCGTTCGCGGCCGGCTTTACGCATCCGTTGTTCGGCGCCGACCATATCCTTGCCATGGTCGCTGTCGGTTTATGGGCCGGCCTCCTTGGAAAACGGGCGCTCTGGGCCGTTCCCGCCGCCTTCGTTGCGGTGATGCTGGCCGGGTTCGGTCTGGCGCTGCTGAATGTACCGCTGCCGATCGTTGAACCCATGATCCTCGCCTCGACCATCGTCTTGGGTTTGGTTGTCGCGCTGGCTGTGCGGCTTGACCTGCGCCTGTGTGCCGCCCTTGTCGGCCTGTTCGCGCTATTCCATGGTCATGCGCACGGCGGTGAACTTGGCACGGCGGGTGCGGTGCAATTCGGCCTCGGATTCCTTCTGGCGACGAGTCTCTTGCATGCGGCCGGTGTCGGGCTGGGATTGCTGGTCGGCCGGCTTGGCGACAAAAAAGGCGCGCTGCTGTCGCGCGGTCTCGGCGTTGCCACTGCCTTTGCCGGGGTTTACCTCGCCATCAGCTAATCTTCCGGTTTACTCAAGAAAAAACCCGGCCTGGACAGTGTCTAGGCCGGGCGTAAGTCACGACGAACGGATCGCCGCGTAGGCACAGGGTACCTTCAAGACCGTCGTTACGGCCTTCCAGGTTCCGCATCATGCCAGGGTCGCGGATCCCAAAACTGTCTGCTGCCGGCCTGTTGTTTCAGGCGCAGCGCCTATTCGAACGCTTCTTCCCAGGTTCCCTGCGTCGAAGCGCGGGAATATTCCGTGGCGCGGTTTTCGAAGAAGTTCGTGTGTTCAACGCCGTTCAGCATTTCATCCATCCAGCGCAGCGGGTTCTTGTCCATGCCGTAGATCGGATTGAGCCCGAGCTGCCCCAGACGCCGGTCAGCGATGTAGCGGATGTATTTCTTGACGTCTTCCGCCGACAGGCCTTCGATCGGCCCCAGCTCAAAGGCAAGGTCGATGAAGGCGTCTTCGTGATCGACGATGGTGTTGCAGGCGACATAGAGATCGCGCTCAAGGTCGTCGTTCCAGATTTCCGGATTTTCGGCAATGAACGCCCGGAACAGCTTGATGATCGACTGGGTGTGCAGGGTCTCGTCGCGCACCGACCACGAGACGATCTGGCCCATACCCTTCATCTTGTTGAAACGCGGGAAGTTCATCAGCATCGCGAAGGAGGCGAAAAGCTGCAGGCCTTCGGTGAACGCGCCGAACACGGCCAGGGTTTTGGCGATGTCGGTTTTCGTCTCGACGCCCCAGTCCTGCATGTAATCGTACTTGTCCTTCATTTCCTTGTACTGAAGGAAAGCGGAATACTCGGTTTCCGGCATGCCGATGGTATCCAGCAGATACGAATAGGCGGCGATGTGAACGGTTTCCATGTTCGAGAACGCCGCCAGCATCATCTGTACTTCGGTCGGCTGGAAGACCCGGGAATAGTGCCGCATGTAGCAGTTGTTCACTTCGACATCGGCCTGCGTGAAGAAACGGAAAATCTGCGACAGCAGATTGCGCTCGGACGGCGTCAGATTCTTGTGCCAGTCCTTGACGTCATCGGCCAGCGGCACTTCTTCCGGCAGCCAGTGTAACCGCTGCTGCATCAGCCACGCTTCGTAGGCCCACGGGTAGCTGAACGGTTTGTAGACCGGGCTGGCATCCAGTAGCGACATTCAGGGTCTCTCCACTCTCATCTTTTTTCCAACCGGGCGCGATGCCGGTCGATTGTTGTTGTCCCGCCTACTGGCAGGAAAGGCATTCCTCGTAGTCGGTCGTGGCCGGCGCCTCGACAGGTCGAGGGTCGCCGTTGACCTTGCCCAGAAACGGCACCGTTTTAAGCCGAACGTCTGCCGTCGGCTTTACACCGATCCCGTGTTCATCGCCGGCTTCCGCCCGCTGGATCGATTTCGACCGGCAATAGTAAAGGCTCTTCACGCCCTGCTTCCAGGCCTGGAAATGAAGCTGGTGCAGGTCCCGCTTGTGAACGTTGGCCGGCAGGAAAACATTCAGCGACTGCGCCTGACAGATGAAGGGTGCGCGGTCAGCGGCGTGTTCGATCAGCCAGCGCTGGTCGATTTCGAATGCCGTCTTGAAAACGTCCTTCTCGTCGTCGGTCAGGAAATCGAGATGCTGCACCGACCCTTCGTTTACCGAGATCGACGACCAGGTATCGTCATCGTCATGGCCTTTTTCCGCCAGCAGCGCTTTAAGGTGCTTGTTGCGGACATTGAACGAGCCGGACAAGGTCTTGTGCGTGAAGGAATTCGCCGCAATCGGTTCGATGCCGGGCGAGGTGCCGCCGCAGATGATCGAGATCGACGCCGTCGGCGCGATCGCCATCTTGTTCGAGAACCGTTCCATCACGTTGAACTCCGCCGCATCCGGGCAGGCGCCGCGCTCTTCCGCCAGCAGGATGGAGGCTGCATCGGCCTGGCTGCGGATATGCTTGAAGATGCGCTTGTTCCACACTTTCGCCATGACGCCCTCGAAGGGCAGTTTCTTGGACTGCAGGAAGGAATGCATGCCCATGACGCCCAGGCCGACCGAGCGTTCGCGCATCGCTGAATATTTCGCGCGCGAAAAATCGTCCGGCGCCCGGTCGATAAAGTCCTGCAATGCGTTGTCCAGAAACCGCATGACGTCAGTGATGAAGTCGGGATCATTTTCCCACTGGTCGAAGGTTTCGACATTCAGCGACGACAGGCAGCAGACGGCGGTCCGGTCATGACCGTCCTTGTCGATGCCGGTCGGCAGGGTGATTTCCGAACACAGGTTGGAGGTCTTGACCGTCAGGCCGGCAAGCTTGTGGTGTTCCGGCGTCGCCCGGTTCACGTGATCGATATAGATGATGTAGGGCTCGCCAGTTTCGATTCGCGCCGACAGGATGCGGATCCACAGGTCGCGCGCCCGCACCTTGCGGATCACCGCATTGTCCTTCGGGCTGGTCAGCGCCCAGTCTTCGTCATTCTCCACCGCCCGCATGAAATCGTCAGGGATGGAGATGCCGTGGTGCAGGTTCAACGCCTTGCGGTTCGGGTCGCCACCGGTCGGCCGGCGGATTTCGATGAACTCCTCTATTTCGGGATGCGACACCGGCAGATAAACCGCCGCCGATCCGCGCCGAAGCGAGCCCTGGCTGATCGCAAGGGTCAGCGAATCCATCACCCGGATGAACGGCATGACACCCGATGTCTTGCCGTTGCCGCCGACCGTTTCGCCGATCGACCGCAGGTTGCCCCAGTAGCTGCCGATGCCGCCACCGCGCGCCGCCAGCCAGACATTCTCGTTCCACAGGCCGACAATACCTTCAAGGCTGTCGTTTGATTCGTTCAGGAAGCAGGAAATCGGCAGGCCCCGGCTGGTGCCGCCATTGGAAAGAACGGGTGTCGCCGGCATGAACCACAAACGTGAAATGTAGTCGTACAGGCGCTGAGCATGGGCTGAATCATCGGCGAAATGCATCGCAACCCGGGCGAACAGATCCTGAAAGCCTTCACCGGGCATCAGATAGCGGTCGAGCAGTGTCGCCTTGCCGAAATCCGTCAGCAGGGAATCCCGGCTGCGGTCAACGCAGACGCGAATGCCGCGCTCGTTCTGTTTGATGTCCGGCCCGGTCTTCGGCAGCTCGTCTTCAAGCGCCAGTTCCGCAGCAATGACCTTCTCTTTGACGGCGGACTCATCCGCTTGCCGGTTCATTGCCGGCTTTGTCGAAGGTATGGTTCTATCCGTCATTCCGTCGGGCACGACAATTCCCCTCTTTTCATTCCTTAACCGACTATTTTTCCACAGTCGGTGCCTCGCCCTGCGTCCCGCTCCATGGCCGCTTTCCAGGGTTTTCCCCGCTTTTCACAGCCTGTGCGTTGTATATTCTGTGGGCAATTCACTAGATCGTGTGTGCCCCATCGCAAGTTTCACAAGATATAGCGAGTTCTCGGCAACGTCCACACCGAATCGTCGCCGTTTCGTAACAAAAACTCTACAAACGTTGATTGGTGCAAATCGGCAACGTTTCGGCCATATTACCAACATGTGCGGACGATTTTCTCTCACCAGGCCTGTCGATGCGATCCGAAAGCTGTTCGGATTCTCGCAGATTCCCAACCTGCCGGCGCGGTACAATATCGCGCCGACCCAGGCGGTTCTCGCTGTTCGCGCGCCGGACCCGGGCGTCGCATCCGAGGTCGCCCGGCAAGCGTTTCTGGCACGCTGGGGGCTTGTGCCCTCGTGGGCGAAAGACACAAGCATGGCGTCTAAAATGATCAATGCGCGGGCGGAAACGGTCGCTGAAAAACCGGCTTTCCGAACAGCCTTCCGGCGCAGTCGCTGCCTGATTCCCGCCGACGGATTTTTCGAATGGAAAACGGAGAACGGGGCCAAGCAGCCTTACCGAATCGAAATGGCGGATGACGGTCTGATGGCTTTCGCCGGTCTGGCCGAACGCTGGCGCAGCCCGGATGGCGAAACCATAGAAAGCTGTACCATCGTTACCACCGAAGCCTGCCCGGCGCTGACGGATGTTCACCACCGCATGCCGGTGATTCTCGATCAGGACCGGTTCGAAACATGGCTCAGCGGCGATCCGTCCGCGGCGGCGAAAGTCATGACGCCGTATCGCGGCAACCGCGGGTTCCGGGTCTATCCGGTTTCGATGCGGGTCAACAATGTCAGAAATGACGACGCATCGATCCTGCAGCCCGCTGAGCCGGGTGAGGGCGAACAGGATACGTCCGGGTCCGCCGGCAAGGCAGGGCAACTGAGCCTGTTTTGACGGGGCGGGTGATACCGCCTATTCGATGCCGTCATCTTTCTTTTGCGATGCCGCCAGGGCCGTCAGTTCGTCGCCCGCTTCGTCATAATATTTCTGTGCGCCGGGATGCAGTGGTACCCCGCCGTCGATCATCGCCTTGCTGGGGTCGGCGAACTGGCTGCGTGGATTGTTCTGCAGAAACAGGTCGCGTGTGTTGCCTTGCCAGAGCGCCTTGGTGATCTGTTCGATAAGATCGTCCGGTTGTTCCGCAAGGACCACCCATTTCACGCCGAGGCTGACTGTGGGTGTGCCGATCACGCCGTAGTAGGTTCCCGGTTCGATCTGTGTTTCAGTGACGAACGGATAGAGTTCCCGAAGTTTCGTCAGCTGATCGAGCGCTACCGGCAACAGGCGGATGGAAATTTCCTTCGCAAGTTCCTCGATCGCTTCGACAGGCGCTGCTTCAAGCAGGAACATCGCGTCGATTTGCCCCGACAACAGAGCGTCCGTCGCCGGGCCAGGTTTCATCAGACTGACTTTCACATCGGCTGTCGTCAGGTCATGGGCGCGGAGAACGAATTCAGCGCTTGTATAAGTTTCCGACCCGAAAGGGCCGAGTGAAACGCGCTTGCCGGCCAGATCGAAGACAGTGTCGATATCGGAATCCGCATCGACCACGATATGCAGGTCGGCGGGAACCAGATTGGCGATGACGCGAAGCCGTTCCTGACCGAACCGTTCAGGGAAAGGCCCGCCCCCGTTGTAGACCCAGTAGGCGACATCGGCCGGAACGATGGCGGATTCGAGATCGCCGGCGAGCATCGAATCAATGGCTGTCAGCGATGATACCTTTGTCTGGGCAACGGCGATCAGTCCGGGTACGCCGCACAGGCCGCCGTCATCACATTGGCGGCTACCCGGCGGTTTGCTGATACCCGCCGAAATCGCCGTGCCTAGGGCGTAGGAACTGGTTGCAGTCGGCCCTGTGCCGATCCGGAAGAAGGTCAGATGATCAGAACTGCCGGTCTGCGCCACGGCGTTGCCCAGGCATGCAAAGACGAGCGCAATGGCTGCGAAAGCAGCGGGCAATAGATGACTCGTTCGTCGCACGGGGCTGGCGCCTTTTGGTCCAGAATTGACGCCGGGAATACTGCGCCTCAGGGATTCCAGCGTCAATGGCCAACGGCCGCCATTTCACATGTCAGGCCGGGCCTTCGTAACATCCGGCTGTGATGGCCCGCAATCGGGTCAGTCCGTATATTGCCTTCAGCATCGGTGTATCAATCGACAGCCAGTCCGCCAGTTCGATGACGGCGCCGAGAATGGCGTCCAGTTCGATCGACCGGCCCTTTTCGAAATCCTGCAGCATGGATGTCTTGAAAGCGCCGAGCCCCTTGCCCTGGTCGAGCCGCTCGTCAATCGACATGCCGAGATCGATATCCAGGGCCGATGCGACTGCCTCGGTTTCGGCCATCATCGTCCGGCTGACGGCGCGGACATGAGGATCGTCTATCGTTTGTTCCATCGTCGCGGCGGTCAGCACCGAAATCGGATTTGCATGGATATTGCCCCACAACTTGACCCAGACCTGCTGCCGGATGTCATCGCCGAAAGGTGCGCGAAAGTCGGCCTTTTCCAGAACCTTTGCGACCTTCCCGGACATTGCGTTGCCCGCTGTGGCGACATCGCCAAGCATCAGCCGGCGCGGGCCGACGCTGTTGATGGTGCCCGGTCGGGGTATATCGGCAGCGATGTAGACCACACAGCCGACCATCTGCGCCGCCGGCAGGGCGGCGGCCAGTTTTCCGCCAGGGTCGACCGACACAAGGGTACGTTCGGCGATCTGTTTCCGGTCGGTTCCGTGCGTATACCACCAGGGAATACCGTTGATGGCCGGCACGATGATGGTCTGCGGACCAACCAGCGGGGTGATGGCGGGCAGGGCCGCTTCGAGGTGGTGCGCCTTGGTTGCCAGGATCACGATATCCTGTGGTCCGGCGCTGGCGGTATCGGCACTGTCGAGAACAGTGGGCCTGCCTTCGTAGACCTGGCCCCGCTCATGTATTGAAAGACCGCTCGCCTGCAGCCTGCCGACGGTTTCACCGCGCGCGACCAGGGTGCAGTCCTGTCCGCTGGCGGCGATCTTGCCGGCGATCAGCCCGCCGATGGCTCCTGCTCCGAAAACCGTTATCTTCATCTCAGTCTGTCCGCGCCCCGCCGGGTGGTGTTAATAAAATGCGGGCGACGTGCCGGTGTTCCGGCAGGCCGCCCGCTTGATTACAGCAATCCGGCATCGTTTCGACAATGCCGGATTCCGGTGACGTGTTCTAGTGATCCAGAATCTGGCTGAGGAACAGTTTTGTCCGGTCGGATTGCGGATTGGTGAAGAACTCTTCCGGTTCGTTCTGCTCGATGATCTCGCCGCCATCCATGAAGATAACCCGGTTTGCGACTTTACGGGCGAAACCCATTTCGTGCGTCACGCACAGCATGGTCATGCCGGTTTTCGCCAGATCGATCATCACTTCCAGCACTTCGGAAATCATTTCCGGATCAAGCGCCGATGTCGGTTCGTCGAACAGCATCACCCTCGGGTTCATGCACAGCGACCGCGCAATCGCCACACGCTGCTGCTGCCCCCCTGACAATTGACCCGGGAACTTGTTCGCCTGTTCCGGAATCTTGACCTTTTCGAGAAACTTCATCGCGGTTTCGATAGCCTGTTTCTTCGGAGTCTTGCGAACCCAGATTGGCGCCAGCGTGCAGTTTTCCAGCACGGTCAGGTGCGGAAAAAGATTGAAGTGCTGGAAGCACATGCCGACTTCTGATCGGATCTTGTCGATGTTTTTCAGATCGTTCGTCAGTTCAATGCCGTCGACGATAATCGATCCCTGCTGGTGTTCTTCCAACCGGTTGATGCAGCGTATCATGGTCGACTTGCCCGAACCGGACGGTCCGCAAATAACAATCCGCTCACCACGGTTGACGGTCAGATTGATGTCTTTCAGGACATGAAACGATCCATACCACTTGTGCATTCCGGTGATCTGGATAACGACTTCATCGGAAATTTTCATTTCGTTTTCGGCAGTTTGAGTTTCAGCCATTTTCCTGTTCCTCTTTCTTTTCTTTATGCCGGATCAGCGCTTGTGACCGGTATGCAGCTTGTTCTCCAGGTAGATCGAGTAACGCGACATCGCGAAACAGGAAACAAAGAAGAAGACTGCAGTATAGATATAGGCTTCAGCCGCCAGGCCGTTCCATTCAGGGTCTGACAACGACGACTTCATGATGCCAAGCACGTCGAACAGGCCGATGATGATGACCAGCGTTGTGTCCTTATAAAGGCCGATAAACGTGTTCACGATACCGGGGATCGACACTTTCAACGCCTGCGGCAGTATGATCAGCCGCATCGATTGCCAGTAATTCAGCCCCATCGCGTCGGCGGCTTCGTATTGCCCTTTCGGCATCGATTGCAGGCCGCCGCGGACAACCTCGGCGACGTAGCCGGAGGCGAACAGCGTCACCATGATCAGCACCCGAAGCAGCAGGTCGAACTGCGTACCCGGCGGCAGAAAATAGTTCAGCATTGTCGAGGCAACGAACAACAGGGCAATCAGCGGCACGCCACGGATGAACTCAATGAACACCGTACACAGCGTTCGCATCGCGGGCAGATTGGACGCCCGCCCGAGCGCGAGCACAATGCCGATCGGCAGGGAGAATACGATGCCGACAACGCCGATCACGATGGTCAAGAGAACGCCACCGAACTGGTCGGTGCCCACCGGCTCCAGACCCAGACCACCAACCAGGAGCCAGCCGCCGATAAACGGATACGCCAGCGAGAAAAGAAACATCTTGCCGCGTGCCGGAAACTTGTCGAACAGGATTGGCCCAAGCGCGACCAGCAGAAGTATGAAGGCCAGATTGGGCCGCCAACGTTCGTCCGGCGGATAAAAGGCGTAAATCGATTTTTCGAACTGGGCGACAATCAGCGCCCAGCAAGCGCCGCTCTCATTGATCTCACGGCATTCCTGGCGCGAGGCGGCATCGACAACAGCGTCGATGACTGCCCATTCCAGCATGTTCGGAATAATCAGCCACAGGATCCATATCGCCAGCAGGGTCAGGATCGTATCGGTTATGGACCCGAAGAAGTTATCGCGAATCCATGCCACCGGACCGACAAGGTTTTTCGGCGGCGGCATGTCGGGATGTTTCCCGGGAGGGTAAGCGCCTTGTGTCGTGGAGACATCAGTCATTTTTCTATCCTCCTCACCGCTCGACCAGTTTGATGCGCTGGTTGTACCAGTTCATAAACGCCGAAATTGACAATGAGATCGAAAGGTAGATCAGCAGGATGATGGACATGCATTCCATCTCACGGCCGGTCTGGTTCATCGTAATGCCGCCCATTGTCGCCACTAGATCGTAGTAGCCGACCGCAATCGCCAGAGACGAGTTCTTGGTCAGGTTCAGATACTGGCTGGTGAGCGGCGGCACGATAACGCGCAGGGCCTGCGGAATGATGACTAGCTGCAGGGTTCTGTTGTTACGAATCCCCAAAGCATGCGCTGCTTCCGTTTGCCCGTGCGAGACGGCCTGGATGCCGCCACGAACGATCTCTGCGATGAAGGATGAGGTGTAGATCGATAGAGCCAGCCATAAAGCCAGAAATTCAGGCTTCAGCGACGCGCCCCCCTGGAAGTTGAATCCTTGCAGGGCAGGGTAGCTCCATTCCCACGGCAATCCCGTTACAATAAAGACGACGATCGGCAAACCGAGAACAAGCCCGAGGCTGACGAGGAGTACCGGCGAAATCTTGCCGGTTGCTTCCTGCACCTTTTTGGCGCGTTTCGCATACAGGAATGCGCCAACAATACCGGCGATCAAGGCGATAAAAGCCGCCCAGGCCAGCGGTTGAAATTCAGGGCTCGGAACGTAGAAACCGCGGTTGGTGAAGAAGAAAATAGAATCTTCCAGTCCATCCGTACCGCGAAAATCTCGCGGCTGTGGCAGATTGCTGATGATGAAACCATGAACCAGCAAAATCCACAGCAGCACCGGCACGTTGCGGATAAGCTCAACATAGCAATAAGAAATCTTGTTCATCAGCAGGTTCTTGCTGAGTCGCAGAACGCCGACGATGAAGCCGACGATGGTTGCCAGTATGATGCCGCAAAAAGCGACCAACAGGGTGTTCAGCAGACCGACAAGGCCAGCGATGAAGTGGGTGTCGCGCGATGTGAAGTCGATCAAGGGTGAGAACCCGATATCGTAGCCCGACGTGTCTCCCAGAAATTCGAACTGGATCCCCTTACCCAGGGCATCAAGGTTAACAACAGCGTTCCGGACCAGATAAGCACCAATGCCGAATACTACGGCAATTGTCAGTATCTGAATAATTACGCCACGTGCTTCCTTGTTGTTCCAGGCGCGCAGCAGAGCGTTCTGCGAACTACCTGAAGATGCTTCAATTGTCGCCATTTTTCCCCAACCACTGCGCCCTCAATTTTTTGACGGGTCTTGTTTGGTTCGTCTTTTCTCGGAGCGGCGCATCTTAGTGTTTAGCTGTTCTGAGTATTTTTTATTTTTCAGCCGTTCTTTCCCGGCTTCCCAGACCCGGAAAATGCAGCCGGCGGGACGGTTGAAGAGGAGCTACAAGCGCCTCGACTACCATACCCGCCGGACTAAGCATTGGCGTATTACCGGATCGGTTCTGCGTAGAGCAGGCCACCGTCGGTCCACTGAGCATTCAGACCGCGGTCAAGACCGATCGGCGTATTCGGGCCGATGTTACGGTTGAAGATTTCAGCGTAGTTGCCGCGAGCGGCGATTGCCCGCTGCGCCCATTTCGCGTCGAGGCCGATCATGGCGCCGAAGTCACCTTCGTTGCCGAGCAGACGATCAACGTTCGGGTTACCGGTCGCCTTGGCGCCCAGTTCCTCGACATTGGCCTGGGTCACACCCAGTTCTTCCGCCGCGATGATGGCTTTGAGAACCCAACGCATGGCGTCGGCCCACTGTTCGTCACCCTGCGCGACTGCCGGGCCCAACGGTTCCTTGGAAATGATTTCCGGAAGCAGAACGTGGTCTTCCGGATTATCCAGGGCTGCACGCGTCGCGGCAAGACCGGAACGGTCCGTCGTGTACACGTCGCAACGGCCTGCCAGATAGTTGGCCTGGCCTTCTTCGTTGGTTTCGATCGGGATCGGCTCATACGAGATGTTGTTCACCCGGAAGAAGTCCGACAGGTTCAGTTCTGTCGTCGTCCCGGTCTGGATGCAGACGGAAGCGCCGTCCAGATCCTTGGCGCTGCTGACGCCAAGCGCCTTCGGAATGATGAAGCCCTGACCGTCATAATAGTTGACGCCCAGGAAGGTCAGCTTGAGATCGGCATCACGGCTCATCGTGACGGTCGTGTTCCGATACAGAAGGTCGCCTTCGCCGGCGCTCAGTGCGGTGAACCGCGTTTTGCCGGTTGTCGGAACAAACTTTACCTTGTCGGGGCTGCCCAGCACTGCAGCAGCGGATGCACGGCAGAAATCAACATCGAATCCCTGCCACTGACCGCTTTCGTCAGTGTAAGCGAAACCGGTCAGACCGGTCGTTACGATGCAGTTCAACTCTCCCCGAGCCTTAACGTCGTCCAATGTGCCGGCAGTTGCGATTGTGGACCCGAAGGCCAAAGCTGCACCTGCGACAAAGAGCGATTTGAGGTTCATTTTTGAACACTCCTTTTTCTGTTGTTGCGTTACGTTACGTCCCTCTCAACTTGAGAAAGCGACGTGAAATGGACATCAGGTTTACAGTCCATTTCACATTACGATGCCCAAATTTTCCGGCTTGTAAAGCCAATCGACCGCAGTCCTGCAGCATGTAATCGGCTTCGAAGCCCCCTGATGTTGCCTTGGCGATTGTTTTTATAACGACCATTCCTGCTCTGTTCTTCACAGCAGATTTGCAGCAATGGCGATCAATCTCGCCTATCAACAAAAACAGCCTGACATCGCGGATTGCATTTTTCCAGCTTTAAGTTGGAAAGAGATTCCGGGAGCCGGTTGCAATTTGCCGGCTTATCCGGCGCAAAAGCCACTGCCGGACCGGTCTTGCGACGGTCGTTCAGCACTGCCGGTAAAAATTTTTGGTTTAATAATTGATTATTATCAAAGGCTTGGTTTGTGTTGGCACGAAACATGCTTGCCTTATTGACGCGGGTGAACCGCAGACGAGACAATGTGCAAGGAGACATACAATGTCGCCACAAGAAATGGGCGAAAAGATATTTCGGCAGAATGACGCCGGGACATTGATCGACGATATGGCGCAGCCATTCCTCGAACTCGCCGAGAAATTTGAGATAGCCCGGCTGAATGAACTGGACGACAAGGACTGGTACGCCATTCTTGAATCCAACATGTTCGTCTGGCGGTTTGTTGCGAATTACCTGCCACGCCAGTTGCGTGATGACGTGCCTAAAGAAATGGGTGACCTGCTGGTTCGGATCAGCGAGTTCATGATGCAGGCCGGCAGTGAGCTTCGTTCGAATCGGGACGACACGTTGATCCAGCGTGTGATCGAACTGAACCTGAACATGTGCAACCAGATTCTGGCGATGCATGAACAGATGCGGGAAAACGCAGCCTGAACAAGGCGGCTATCCCGCATTCCCAACAGTGTCCAGAACCCGCCTTGTCGAGGCGGTCACCCCACCTTAATGTCCCCGTACGAAGGGTGCTGTAACACGACAGGCGTTGTCTGTCTGTTAGCGCCAGCAGGGGTTGGTGCGGGAGTTCATGAGTCCAATTTCGAGATCCAAAGCTGCCGTTGATCGTCGGACCGCAGAACCGCCGAGGCCACATCTGCACATCATCACCGATCTTGATATCGGCGGCGCCGAGCGCATGCTGGTCAATTATCTGTGTACCCGGGAAGACGCCGATTCCCCGGCGATTGTCCTGTGCATCAAAACACCCGGCGCCATGCGCGCACCATTGGCAGCGGCGGGAATACCGGTGCATTCGCTGGATCTGCCGGAGCCGCGCGGTTTTAGCGCTGTTCAGCTTGCGCTGCGTCTGCCCTGGGCAATCCTGAAGACGGCCCGCCTGATCGACGAACTGCAGCCGACGGCGGTAAAGGGCTGGATGTATCATGCTGCTGTGCTGGGCGATCTTGCCCTGCGCCGGGCAAAATGCGGCCCTTCCGTCAGGTTCATTGCCGGAATCCGCTGCTCGGCCATGAACGGGCAGCTTTACGGGTATGTGCATCGCTGGACGGTGGACCGCATGCGATCAATCGCCGGGCGTGTCGACGCGCTGGCCTACAATTCGGAAACCGGGCGCTTCGAGCACGAGGCTATAGGGTTTTCGCCCGAAAGGGCCTGTATCGTGCCGAACGGTATCGATACCGCAGCCTTCGCCCCCAATCCGGGATGCCGAATTACCGTGCGCCGCAAGCTCGGCATCGATGAAGACCGCCCGTTGATGATTGCCGCCGCACGGGTCGATCCGATGAAGGACTACCCGACCCTACTGAAAGCGTTCAGGATGCTCGGCGGGCGCGCCGACCTGATCGTTGCCGGCAAGGACACAAATACGTTACTGCCATCAATGCCCGGTCTGCATCGGCTTGGGCCGCGCAAGGATATGGCCGATCTTTTTGGCGCGGCGGATATCATCGTCATGAGCTCCGCCTTCGGGGAGGGTTTCCCCAACGTGGTGGGCGAGGGAATGGCCTGCGGCCTGGTGCCGGTCGTCACCGATGTCGGCGATGCGGCCCATATTGCCGGTGAAACCGGCCGGGTCGTGCAGCCGCGCGATGCCGAGGCGCTGGCAGCGGCGATTACCGAGCTTCTCGATGAAGAGAAGGAAGAATTCGCCAGCCGGAAAATTGCCGCGCGAAACCGCATCGAACGACGGTTTTCATTGAAAACCGCTGTCGCCCGGCTGGATGCGCTGATGGAGGGTGTTCCGTTCGCCGAGCCGGCTGTCGTCGATATCGATGATTTCGCTCAGGATGAAGACGATCCGGAAGCTGTGACCCAGTCTGACAGCGACTCCCCCGAAGACACCGGCGAGAACCAGTTGTAGCGCACGCCTTTGGCAGCGCCGTCAAGGTTCGGTGCGGCCCGGTTCTCGCGCAGATCGTGCAGGCTGACAGTGCGGGTTTCGGTACTGATCCGCGTCAGGCCGGACCGGTTCGGCACGCTGGCATGCAGATGCGCGCCAGAAAAAGCGATGATGTCGCCCGGATCGACGAGTATCGGCACGCCCAGCGCGATGTCCGGTTCTTTCCGGCATGTCGGCAGCATCGGATAGCTGGTATTGGGGTCCTCGGCCCGGCGACGACGAAACTCCTGATAACTCCATGTCGCTGTGTCGTTCTCAATCGGCCTGTTCCAGTATTCTGGAAAAATCATCATGGTGCGTTGCTCGTCTATCGGCCACACCGGCGCCCACCAGTTGATCTGCGCCAGAATGTTTGACCCCCAGGTATCCCGATGGGCCGGCAGGTCGCGCATGTAGCGAGTGTGCAGATCAGGGTTTGACGGCTGGAAGCGAAGCTTCAGGTGATCCCAGTACAGCGCCGACAGGTCGCATCCGACAGCCGAAAACACCGCCCTGAACAGATCCTGCGTCAACTGGTGGCTGTCTGCCTTTTTCCGAAGATTTTTCGTTACGAGACGAAAGCTGTCACGGTCCAGCAACCGTTCTGCGGTCATCGGTTCGCGGGGAGCAAATTCGTCGGTTACCATCGCTTTCAGATGGTTAACCAGCTCGATCACCGGTTTCACTTGTCGGTAGACGATAACCCGGCCACTGAACGCCATCTCCGCCCTGGCGTCGTCACTCTGCGCGCCGTCGATGTATTGAATCAGGTCTGTCATTCGAATTTCCAGTCGGCTTTCTGTCCGCACACACTGGGGGAGGGAAGAAACTGCTGCGCCGTCATGCGCCCAGCAGAACTTCCTTCGCCTCGTTGATCTTGGCGGCGAAATAGGTCGATCCGC
>CAYGSU010000031.1:19965-36991 GCA_964352715.1 uncultured Flavobacteriaceae bacterium
CCCAGCAGAACTTCCTTCGCCTCGTTGATCTTGGCGGCGAAATAGGTCGATCCGCCTCTGTCCGGGTGGTTGATTTTCATCAGTCGCCGGTGTGCGGCGACAATGTCCTCTTCCGTAGCGGTTTCATCGACACCCAGAATGTCGCGTGCCTCGATGATGGTCATGCGCCCGCTTCCGGTTGCCTGTTCCCGATTGTCCGACTGTGAGGAAGAAGACGAGGATGATGACGATGTTTGCCGGTTCCAGGTTTCGCGCCAGTCGCTTGGCTGGGTCCGGTCGAGATAGCTTTCCAGCAGTTCTGCGGATTTCGCATCCTGCGGCTCGATTTCATCCAGCAGGGTAATCAGCTCCTGCATCGACAGATCGGTAAGCTCACGGCCTTCGAACTGTCCGTCGATGACGGTGCCCGCGAGGTCGCCATTGTCGTGATCGAGGCGCATTTCCAGAAACCTTGATCGCACAGTGCTGGTTCTGCCGCTGCTGGGGCCGCGCATTGTGTTGAACATCCTGCGCGCCATGCGAAAGCGGTTGATCCACGGCAGGGCGGCCATGGCGGCCAGCCACAGCATGCTGAACCGGCCTGTCAAAAGGAGGAAAATCACCAGCAGACCGACCAGGCCGAGGAACACCCATTTGCCGAGATCGACAATGGCTTTCGGCTGCGCCTTGCTGAACCAGTTCAGCAACACGGCAACCAGAATGACGAGGCCGATACCGGCAACCAGCCAGGACATTCAGCGGCCCTTTCCGCGCGGTTTGCCGATCTGGTGAGTCAATTGCCTGACGACGCCGCCAGTGCGATCGCCATAGTCCAGCATCGCCTGCCGCCCGCCGGTGGCATAGACGGCGACCGCCGCCAGCAGATCGCGAAGCTGTTTTGCCGATCCGGCATCGAACGGACAGTAAGCGCCCCCTGTCAGCCGGGCGATTTCCTTGAAGGCGCGCATGCCTACCGGGTCATGCCCTTCCTGAAAGACAAAGGCGGGCACGCCATTGACGCCAAGCTCGCCGGCATGGTGGCAAACAGCGTCGATATCCTCCTCGAAGCAGTCGCCAACGAAAACCAGCGCATCCACCTTTGCCTTGCGGTGTTCCTTCAGGGCGTGGGTCAATACCCGCTCAACCTGTGTCTGACCGCCCATGCACGAAACCGCCCCCATGATGCGGGCAAGCGCTTCGGCGTTGGTGGTCCATTTGCTGGCCTTGCATTCGCGGTAACCGCGATAGAACACCATTTGCACGGCCAGACCACCAATGCTGCCTGTTTCGCTGAACATGTCGCCCTGGATAGTGCAGGCCCGGTCCCAGCTTGGCTGCCGGCTGGCCGTTGCATCCATCGCGAAGATCAGGCGGCCGGTAGGCGCATTCGGGCCGGTCGGACGACGCGAGCGGACATCCTGCAGAAACCGGTCAATGTCGGTTTCGCTGGATGGCTCAAGCGGTTTTGACGGGCCGCTGCGGTCTATGTTTTTTCCCATAGGCATGAAGGTATAGAAATGGGGAGTGATTGCGCAATGTCGAGCCGGCGTGAAACTTCTGTCTGGCCGTTCCGCCGGGCCTGATGGCGGTGAGGCATAAGCATCACTATGTAATGTTGATGACCACTCTTTCCCTGTCCCGCCGGATCGTGCTGCTTGGTGCTGTCGCCGCTGCGGGAGCCGTCTGGTTCGGGCTGCCGGCTGTCAGGCGACTCGTGACGGCCGAATTTGCCTTCAGGCCGGTTCCCCGGCTGCCGGGGTTTCGAGAACTGATCGCCGGCGATGTCTCCCGGTCGCTCGACCCGATGGCCGGGTTGACCGCCATCGATGTGTCGTCGACCGAGCCGAGGCTTCCGGCACCGGATATGGATATTTGCGAAGCGCTATTCGGACCGCCGGTCAAGGACTCGCCGGGAAGGCTCTCCATCGCTTCGTTTTCCGACTATCGCTGCCCGTATTGCCGTGTTCTGACCCCGTTGCTGGCGGAATGGCAGGCGTCGGACCCGGCGCAAAATCATGTCGAATGGCACGAATGGCCGCTTCTGGGCGATGTATCGATGACGGCGGCACGGGCGGCACTTGCAGCTAAACGGCAGAATGCCTATCCGGCCTTTCATGAACGGTTGATGCGGTCCGCCTTCGTGCCGACGCCCGGCTATCTGCGTGACACGGCGAACCGGCTGGGTCTGGATGCGGACAGGCTGCTCGACGATATGGACGATCCGCTGATCGCGCGGCAGATCGCTACCAGCCAGGTGCTGGCGGCGATGTTCGGATTTCCCGGCACGCCGGCGCTAGTTGTCGGAAAGACAGCGGTTGTCGGATCGATCTCAGCCTCTGACCTGGATGCGCTGATTGACCTGGAACGGCAGGAGCGTGACGGGAGCGTTTGCTGACCGATTCTACCGGTTTCCGCCGTCGGTAAAGCGCTGGTAACCCCAGACCAGAAGCAAGGCCAGACCGGCGCCCACGGTATTGGCCACGGCATCGCCGATGCCCGGCATGCGGCCGGGAAGGAACCCCTGAAGGATTTCCAGCGCGATACCGTAAACGATAATCGCCGCCAGAACGGCAATCCGGCGCCGCGCCGACGGCCAGGCGATCAGGCCGGTCATGCCCAGTACGAAATAGGCGGCGAGATGTTCCCATCCGTCCCAGAAGCCGGTCTGTGGCCGGCTTGTCTGCGGAACCAGCGAGGCCCAGCCGATTGCCGCCAGCGCAGCAATAAAGACAAGTTTCTTAACCGGGCGTAGCGGCCATTGCATGCGGGTCAGACCACGGTCGGCAGACCGACGGCCTGAAACAGCGCGCGCAGTTCCTGCCGTGCGGCCAGATGTGACATGTTCATCCGCACGCCGGTATCCTTGTCGCGAATATCGAGCAGGGTAAGCCCCTGCAGAAACAACTCGCGGAAGATCACGCGCTCGGAAAACCCGGGGGCAACGCGAAAGCCGATCCGTTTGGCGAGTTCCTCAAGCGCGGCATCCATCGATTTTCGGTTCTTCGAATCGAGCTGGCTAAGCCGGTTTCTGATCACCACCCAGTCGAACGTACGGTTCGACCCGCCGCGCCGCGCCCGCTCGATTTTCTGCTGGAACACCATTTCGGCATACTTGCTGGGGTGCCGAACCCGGCCGGTATCGGGGTCGACGCTGGCAATCACGTCCAGATCGACAAAACTGTCGTTGATCGGCGTGATCAGTGTGTTGGCCATCGAATGCCCGAGTTTGCTGAGATTGCTGTCGCGGCCCGGCGTGTCGATCACGATCATGTCCATCCCGGCCAGATCGTTAAGGGCCGAAGAGAACCGCGCCAGTTCGTCGGCATCGGCCTCGCTGCGGACAGGCAGGTCGCTGACAGGCACCGTCCGGTGTTCCGGGATGCGTAACGACTGGCCGTGCCGTTCGGCGAAGGTTTTGCGGTTCTCGACATATCGGGTCAACGTCGCCTGCCGCGCATCGAGATCGATGCTGCCGACATTTTTACCTGCCGCAAGCAGACCGGCGATCAGATGCATCGCTGTGGTAGACTTGCCCGTACCGCCTTTTTCATTCCCGAGAACCAGAATGTGCGGGGCGGCGGCCGGCTGTGGGATCGGGTCGTTTGGCATGATCGGCCTTTTCGAGACTGTGCATGTCCGCCCGCATGCTGGCTGGACGCGGACGGAGGGGGTTATTACTCTGCGCCGGTGACGACGACAAGCGTCAGCAATAAGGGATTCGACCTCACAATGCCTCTGACAGGCTTACCAGAACGCCGCCGATATGCCGCAGGTCTTTGCCTGATGTTGATCGCATCCTTGCTCGCCGGGTGCAATGAGTTCGGCTGGAATCCGCTTGATCCGAACAATCCATCAGCGACGGAATCCGAGCAGGAAACGGTCATCGCTGCTGTGCCGCCGACGGAACTTTCCTATTCCCTGTCGGTATTCGAAGGCGGCTCGTCGATCTACGACGAATATGTCGATGCGGAGAATGCGCAGATCGAACGGCGACGGGACTGGAGCGGCCCTGCCGATTACCCGGCGCGCGGTGGGCTGGTATCGGTGCAGGCGACGGGGCAGAATCAGGTTGAGCCGGTTGCAGATCCGGCCGATGTGCAGATTTACTGGCCGACCTTCGCACACAAGACCCTGGTTTTCGAGAAACTGTATCAGTCGGAAAACTCGTTCGGTCCTGTACGGTGGCGGCGCTTCACTGTGGCGGGCAGCATCTGCGTCATGTTTTCGCAGACACTGACCGGGGCGGGTAACCTGCCACGGCGCAGGCTGGCCGGCTATTACTGTGCACCGGCCGGCACCAATCTGACCGAAGGGCAGGCGGAAACGGTGGTGCAATCGGTGCGTGTCTGGGACGGTCAAAGCTGACAGGCCCCGGCAAATCGTTTAAGGGCTACTGGGTTTTAGGAAAATAGCAGAACTGTGACGTGTTGATCGTATCATGAGCATCTGGGGTAAAATTGTCGGCGGTGCGGCCGGATTTGCACTCGGTGGGCCTCTGGGCGCGCTGATCGGTGCTGTCGGCGGGCATTTTGTCGACCGCATGAAAAAGGATGGCGATGATCCGGGCCAGCAGGAGAAATCTGTCGGTTTTACCATCGCCGTGATCGTTCTGGGCGCCAAGATGGCGAAGGCCGACGGCGTTGTGACCGAAGACGAGATTTCGGCTTTCAAGCAGGTGTTTCACGTTCCGCCTGAAGAAATGAAGAACGTTTCGCGCGTGTTCAACCAGGCGCGCAAGGATTCCGCTGGTTACGAACCCTATGCGAAACAGGTCGCCGGCATGTTCCGAAACAATCCCGCGGTTCTTGAAGAGCTTCTGTGGTGTCTGGCGCACATTGCCAAGGCTGATGGCCGGATCCATCCCGACGAGCGAGCCTTTCTGCAAGGCGTGGCCGATATTTTCGGTTTCGATACCGCGACCTTTGAACGGGTTACGGCGATATCGGTTGATGGTGAGCCGGAAGATCCGTACCGGGTTCTGGGTGTTGGCCCGGACGCGGCCGATTCGGAAGTTAAAGCTGCGCATCGCCGGCTGGTTATCGAAAACCACCCCGACAAGCTGATCGCGCAGGGTCTGCCGGAGGAATTCGTTGAAATCGCCAACAAGAAACTGGCGGCCATCAACGCGGCATATGACAAGATCAAAAAGCAACGCGGTCTATAAGCGGGTCGCATGGTTCGCCTGTTCACCGATCGCAAATCCCCGAATTTTGGCGAGCGGCGTGGCAGCGGGCCAGTGGACATGCTGGTGCTGCATTATACCGATGCGCCTGACGTCGAAACCGCCTGCGGCTGGCTATGCGACCCGATGCGTGAGGTCAGCGCTCATTACCTTGTCGATGAAGATGGCGCGGTGTTTGAGCTTGTCGATGAAGCGAAGCGCGCCTGGCATGCAGGTGTCGGCTTCTGGCGCGGTGTAACCGACATCAATTCCCGTTCGATCGGAATCGAAATCCAGAATCCGGGCCACAGTAACGGTTACCGGCCCTTTCCCGATGCCCAGATGCAGGCGGTAATTGACCTGTGCGGTGAGATCATGGGCCGTCATGCGATCCCGCCGCATAACATTCTGGCGCATTCCGATATCGCACCAGACCGCAAGACCGACCCCGGCGAACTGTTCGATTGGCCGCGCCTGGCGGCGGCGGGCATCGGCTGTTTTCCCGATATCGCAAATGGATCACCCGAGGCCGATATTGCCGAAACACTGGCTGAAATCGGCTACGATCCGCAGGCGGAAAAGACAATCGCCGCCTTCCAGCGCCGCTATCGGCCGTCGAAAATCGACAACCGGGCCGATGCGGAAACCCGTGCCCTTGCGGATGCGCTCTTGCAGCAGCTTACCGCCGCCAGTACATAGCGGACGGGCCAGACGGTTGGATGATCGCGGATTGCCATTGGGAAACCTGGCATTCGAGGAAAGTCCGGGCTCCACGGAAACACGGTGCCGGATAACGTCCGGCGGGGGCGACCCCAGGGAAAGTGCCACAGAAAGCAAACCGCCTGTCCTGTTCGAAAGAACGTCAAAGGGCAGGTAAGGGTGAAAGGGTGCGGTAAGAGCGCACCGCCGGCTTGGCGACAAGGCGGGCAAGGTAAACCCCACCGGGAGCAAAACCGAATAGGAACGGCGGTTTCACGTTTCGACGGGAAACAGGTGCGTTTCCGCATCGCCGTTCGGGTGGGTTGCTAGAGACGGCCGGCAACGGTTGTCGAAGATGAATGATCATCCAGCGTCTGACGCGGACAGAACCCGGCTTACAGACCGTCTGGCCCTATTTCCTTCAGGCGGATTTCCGCAACAGAGAAAACCGGCGGTCTGCGCGCGCCTTGGTCTCGGGCCAGTAATTGTCGACTTCTTCGGCAGGAACGTCGCCGTAAAGCGCCATGTGTTCTTCTGCCAGAAGGCGCATGTAGACCCGGTCTGTTTCCGACCACTGCTCGTAGTGCCAGGGAATGCCGCTTGCCTGAATTTCTTCCGTCGCTACGTAGAGATGCGCTGTTTCAGTGACATTTTCGCACAGAATGTCGAACGGCGACAAAATGTAGTCGATGTCTTCGAAATAGTTGATGCGGTCAAGGTCGGTTTCCGTCAGACGGCTGACCAGTATGCCCGGCACTGACCGGCCGGCATCGGGAACCAGCATCGGAAAATCTTCTTCGTGAACCAGTTCCGTCCGGTGGCCCGGCAAATGGCCGGCCTGCATGGCGGTATGATCGAATCCCGACCCAAGAACGATGCGCAGCACTGTTTCGTCACGCAATGTGCCGAAAAAGAACAATGTCGGAACCATGGCCGTATCCTCTGACATCAATCCGTGAAGCCGGCCGTCATACAGAAACCAGAGGGTATGCGCAATCTCTGCGGCGCATCTTTCTGTCACGGGGGTCGTCCGGGTTAGCGCAGCCTTGCGGCATCTGGCGCAATTGTGGCACATACCGTTCTGAACCAAGTTCATGCACAGACGCTAAATTCACCCAATCAGAATGAGCTTCGAAAATGGCGGCTAAAGTAAATACGGCGATTTTTCCCGTGGCCGGGTTTGGAACGCGAGTATTGCCCGCCACCAAGAGCTTTCCCAAGGAAATGCTTCCTGTCGTCGAACGGCCGCTGATCCACTACGCAGTGGCGGAAGCTGTTGAAGCAGGCATCGAAAAAATTGTCTTTGTTACCGGCCGCAACAAACAGGCGCTGGAAGACTATTTCGACATCGCCTACGAACTGGACAGGACCCTGGCCGATCGCGGCAAGGAAGACATCAGGGCGAGTTTGCGGGATTATCTGCTGGAGCCGGGCAGGATCATTTACGTCCGGCAGATGGAAGCGCTGGGGCTGGGCCATGCCGTGTGGTGCGCCCGTAATGTTATCGATGATGGGCCGGTTGCCATTGTTTCACCCGACGATCTGGTGAAAGCGCGGGTTGGCTGCGTCAAGCAACTGGTCGATGCGCACGAAAAGACCGGCGGCAATGTCGTCGCGGTCATGGATGTGCCGCGCGAACATACAAACCGCTACGGCATTCTGGATACCGACGAGCCGGATGGCGATCTGGTGCCGGTAAAGGGGCTGGTTGAAAAGCCCGACCCGGCGGACGCGCCATCGACGCTGTCGATTATCGGCCGTTATGTTCTGATGCCGGAAGTTTTCGAAGAACTGGACAAGCACGAAACCGGTGCCGGGGGCGAAATTCAGCTTACCGATGCAATGGCGAAGCTGATAGGCCGGCAGCCGTTTCACGGGCTTCGGTTCGATGGCGACCGGTTCGATTGCGGAACGAAAATCGGCTGGCTGGAAGCGAACATCGCATTCGGTCTGGACCACCCGGAACTAGGCCAGGAATTCGCCGGCATTGTGCGCCGGTATGCGAAATGACTTCAAGATAAAGGGATTGATAACGTGCGATTGGCAATGATCGGTACCGGATATGTCGGACTTGTTTCCGGCGCCTGTTTTGCGGAATTCGGCCATGAGGTGGTTTGCGTCGATATCGACCAGTCGAAAATCGATCGCCTCAACAAGGGTGAAATTCCGATCTACGAACCGGGTCTGGAAGATCTGGTTCATCGCAACACCGAACAGGGCCGGCTGACATTCTCGATGGATCTGTCGGCATCAATGAAAAACTGCGATCTGGCCTTTATCGCTGTCGGAACGCCGCCGCGGCCGGAAGACGGCCATGCGGATCTGAGTTACGTCTATCAGGCTGCCCGTGATATCGCCTCGGCCGCCGAGCAGTACACCGTCATCGTCGACAAATCGACGGTTCCGGTCGGAACCGCCCGCGAAGTCATGTCAATTGTCGCAGAAACCAATCCCAATGCTGATATCGATGTTGTTTCCAACCCGGAATTTCTGCGCGAAGGCGCGGCGATTGAGGATTTCATGCATCCCGACCGTGTCGTCATCGGGGCCGATTCAGAACGGGCGCGCAGGATGATGCGCGATCTCTACGCGCCGATGCTCGACAAGGGTATCCCGATCCTGATCACCGGCATTGAATCGGCCGAGATCATCAAATACGCCACCAACGCCTTTCTCGCCACCAAGGTCACGTTCATCAACGAACTGGCCGATCTGTGCGACAAGGTTGGCGGCAACATCGATCAGGTGGCCCGGGGCCTTGGTCTCGACGACCGGATCGGACCGAAATTCCTGCGCGCCGGGCCCGGTTATGGCGGGTCGTGCTTTCCAAAGGATACGCTGGCGCTGGTCAAAACAGCGGCGACGGTCGGCGCACCGATCCGTATTGTCGAAACGGTTGTGGCGCGCAATGACCAGCGCAAACGCGACATGGCGGACCGGATTGCAGCCGCTGTCGGCGGGTCGGTGTCGGGGCTGACAATCGGTATTCTGGGTCTGACCTTCAAGCCGGATACCGACGACATGCGCGACAGTCCTGCCATCGATATCGTTCGGCAGCTCAATTCCTACGGCGCTTCTGTGCAGGTTTATGATCCGGAAGGCATGGACCAGGCAAAAAGGCTGCTGTCGGATGTAAGCTGGAAAAACGATGGCTACGAGGTTGCCGCTGGCGCAGATGCCGTGGTGCTGGTGACCGAATGGCGCGAATTCCAGGAACTGGATTTCGACCGTGTTCTGAAATCAATGAAACGGCCGGTTTTTGTCGACCTTAGAAATCTTTTCAATCCTGAAAGAATGCAGCAGGCCGGTTTCGAATACTATAGTATCGGTCGACCAAACAGTTAACAGGTGAACCAGATATATGGCTAAAAAGGGTCACAAGTTCCATCCGTCGGTGCTGCGCGAGTACGATATACGCGGCGTTGTCGGGAAGACTCTCTCGACGGCCGATGCACTGGCGATCGGACGGACACTCGGAACGATCGTCTGTGCTGGTGGTGGCCGGGTTGCGGTTGTCGGGTACGACGGCAGGCATTCCTCGCCGGCGCTCGAAGAAGAGGTCGTTCGCGGTCTTGCCTCTTGTGGCCTGTTCGTTCTGCGGATCGGGCTGGTGCCGACACCAGCGGTATATTTCGCATCGCGTGTGCTGAATGCTGCGGTTGGTGTCATGATTACCGGGTCGCACAATCCACCGGAATACAACGGTTTCAAGATGGTTGTCGGCAACAAGCCGTTCTATGGCAGCAGCATCCAGCGGCTGGGCGAACAGGCGGCGCGCGGCGTTTGGCTGCGCGGCGAGGGCGGCATTGTCGAAGCCGATGCCTCGGCGGCCTATATCGACCGGATCATGAAGGACTACCCGTTGCGCAAGGGCCTGCGAGTCGCCTGGGATCCGGGCAATGGCTCGACCGGCGATGTCGTGTTGCGGCTGGCGCGCCGGCTGCCGGGCGAACACTACATGATCAACGAAAAGATTGACGGCAATTTCCCGGCGCATCATCCGGACCCGACAGTGGAAGCCAATCTTGAACAATTGAAGCAGCTTGTCGCCGAGGAAAAATGCGATATCGGCATCGGCTTCGATGGCGACGGTGACCGGATCGGCGTTGTTGACGGCCAGGGCCGGGTGTTGTGGGGCGACCAGTTGATTGCAATTCTTGCACGCGACGTTCTCGCCAGGGTTCCGGGCGCTACGGTCATTGCCGATGTCAAGGCGAGCCAGATGCTGTTCGATGAAATCAGCCGGCTTGGCGGGAAGCCCCAGATGGCGCCCAGCGGCCATTCGATCATCAAGCATGAAATGTCGAAAACGAACGCACCACTGGCAGGCGAGATGAGCGGTCATATCTTCATGGCCGACTTGTATTACGGTTTCGATGATGCGCCCTACGTTGCGGTAAGGTTGCTGCGGTATCTTGTAGAATGCGGAAAGTCGATCGCAGATCTCAGGGACGAACTGCCGTCGATGGTCAACACGCCGGAAATTCGTTTCGATGTGCCGGAAGAACGCAAGTTCGCCATTGTCGAGGAAATCAAAACCCGTCTCCAGAAAACCGATGCCGACGTGATCGACATCGATGGCGTTCGGGTGAACGAAAAAGAAGGCTGGTGGCTGATCCGCGCGTCGAACACCCAGAACTCGCTGGTCGCGCGGTGTGAGGCGAAAGACGAGGCCGGGCTTCAGGTTCTGAAGTCCCGCGTCACTGACCAGCTTTCAAAATCAGGCATCTCGATTGATTTCGCCACCGACTGATCGAATGGCGCTGCGGCTTTTTCTGCGCTAGGCTTTTCCTGCCGGATGATCAATCCTCGGAGGGACTTGCGATGGATGCCGCACAGAAAATCGTTGTTGATGACCGTTTCCAGGCACGATCAGTTATCGCTGACGCAACTGATCGGCGGCTCGTTGTTGAATGGGCAGATGGCAGGATCAGCCGCTTTCCCTATATCTGGCTTCGCCATGCCTGTTTCTTTCCGGTGCAGGGTCGGCCGGAACAGACATCGGACGCAGCGCCGCTGCTGGTTGAAGATCCTGACCTCCCTGTTGTTGGTACACTGGAATGGGATGGTGCCACCGTCACGATCAACTGGTCGCATGACGGTTCCACAACCCGGCACGATCTGGCTGGCCTTCGACGCGATTGCCTGTCCGACGAAGCGCGGGCTGAACGGTCGCCGCCTGCAAACACATGGACGGCGAATGATGCCATGGACTTTACATGGTTCACCCCGCGCAGCCTCGAGACCCCCGACGAACGACTGGCGGTGTTTGAGCATCTACTAACCCGGGGTATTGTATTTTTGAGGGGGTTTCAGACCGACAGAGAAACGCTTTTTGCAATCGCCGACCGGTTCGGGCCGATACGGCGGACCCATTTCGGCGACGTGTTCGATATCCGTTCGACGCCGGCTGATAATCTCGGAAACAGGAAAAAGGTTGGCGCGACCGCCCATAACGCTCAGGCACCGCATACAGATGAAAGTTACCGCCATGGTCCGCCGGGTATCAGTGTTTTTCACTGCCTGAAAACGCATCCGGGCGGGCAGGGCGCATCCATCTTCGTCGACGGTTTCAAGGCTGCCGAGCGACTGCGAACGGCGGACAGTGATTCCTTCGCGTTCCTTTCGACGACACCGGTAATGTATCGGGCGGAACGGAATTCGGAAGAACGGTTCCGAACCTGGCAGCGGATGATTGCAACGGATCAATATGGCGTGGTGCGCGGCGTTGCCGTCAGCGACCGTACGCTAGCGCCGATGAGCCTGCCGGAAGATCAGGTCGAACCGGCCTACCGGGCGATCAGAGCCTTCGAGGAACAGATGGCGGCAGCGGATCTGATGTTCGAACGGCTTATGAAACCGGGCGACGTCGCGATATTCGACAATCACCGGGTTCTGCACGCACGGAAGGCCTTTGACCCGATGGCGGGGGAACGGCATTTGCAGCAAGTAGCCGTTGATCGGGAAGAGTTTCACAATGTGATGCGGCTGTTGGCGGAAAGATGCGGGCGTGACGATCTGGCCAATCTGGATACCGACAGCGGCGTTCTCGCGCAGCGTTAGACCAAACGCGCTTCGTCATACTGTTTCGCCAGCATGTCGACATAGTCGGCAACCGGGCGCACGGCATCGATGACGCCGATGCCCTGGCCGGCGCCCCAGATATCGCGCCACGCCTTTGGTTCATCCGATGCGGCTTCCGGTTCTGGGCCTTCCCTGTCGCCGAAATCCATCTTTGATGCATCGCCTTTCGGCAGGTTGTCCGGGTCCATGCCGTATTTCTCGATGGAGCCGCGCAGATAGTTTGAATTCACGCCGGAAAACGCATCGGTATAGACAATATCGGCCGCGCCGGACCGGGCGATCATCTCCTTGTAATCGGCGCTGACCGACGCTTCCTCGGTGGCCAGAAACGGCGAGCCGATATAGGCGAGGTCGGCCCCCATCACCTGGGCGGCGCGGACCGCCCGGCCGGTGGCGATTGACCCGGCAAGCACCAGCGGCCCGTCGAACCACTGGCGGATTTCCTGTATCAGCGCGAAGGGCGACCACGTGCCGGCATGCGCGCCGCCGCCGGCGGCAACGGCGATCAGTCCGTCCGCGCCTTTTTCAACGGCCTTGCGGGCGAACCGGTCGTTGATCACGTCGTGCAGCACGATGCCGCCATAGGCGTGCACGGCGGCGTTTACGTCTTCCCGCGCGCCGAGCGAGGTGATGATGATCGGCACCTTGTGGCAAATACAGAGATCGAGATCGTGGTCCAGCCGGCTGTTCGACTTGTGGACGATCTGGTTGACGGCGAAGGGCGCGTCGTCAGGCCCCAGCGTTTCTTCCAGTTGCGACAGCCAGTCACCCAAGGCTTCCTTCGGTCTGGCGTTCAGGGCCGGAAACGAACCGACGATGCCGGCGCGGCATTGCGCGATCACCAGGTCCGGTCCGCTGGCGATATACATCGGCGCGCCGATGACCGGCAGCCGCAGGCGGTTTTTCAATAAGGGAGGCAGGGACATGGTCTGTTTCGTTTGGCCGGGATGGAGAATTCCGTTATCTCTGACGCGGGTAGGATCGGTAGTCAAAGGAAACACGCCATGGCGATCAAGGGTATTCTGTTCGACAAGGACGGCACGTTGCTGGATTTTCACGAAACCTGGATGCCGTCGATCAAGGCGCTGGTCGGGTTTCTGGGCGACGGGCGGCCGGAACTTGAAGACCGGTTGCTGGAAACCGGCGGGTTCGACAAGGCGACGGGGCGGGTTCTCTCAGGCAGCATTCTCGCCGCCGGGCATCCCGGCGATCTGGCGGAAGCCTGGATTGATCTTCTGCCGCAACACGCCCGCGATCTCGACAAGGTCACCGCCATTATCGAGGCCTTTTTCGAACAGAATGTCGAACCGAAACCGGTCTGCGATCTTTCCGCTTTCGCCGATGCGCTGCTGGCGCAGGGCATGGTGCTGGGCATTGCCACGAACGACAGCGCCGCCGGCATCGAAACCTCGCTGAAAGGCACCGGCTTTCTGGAAAAGGTCGCCTTCAAGGCGGGGTACGACAGCGGCCATGGCGGCAAGCCCGGCCCCGGTATGGGGCTGGCGTTCTGCAAGGCGACCGGCCTCGATCCCTCCGAAGTGATGATGGTCGGTGACAATTCCCACGATATGGAAATGGGCAGGGCGGCCGGCTGCGGTATGCTGGTCGGCGTGCTGACCGGCAATTCGAACCGCGACGACCTGACCCCGATTGCCGATCATGTGCTGGACACGATTGAGGAACTGCCGGCGCTGGTTGCTACCGGCATCTGACCGCGCGCCATTCCCCGCTTGAAAGGCGGGATAAAATCCATAAAGTTCGGGTTGAAGTTCTCAGGGCGGGGTGCGATTCCCCACCGGCGGTATGCAGCGCAGGCTGCGAGCCCGCGAGCGCCTTCCCGGCCATCGGAAAGGGTCAGCAGATCAGGTGAGAGGCCTGGGCCGACGGTATAGTCCGGATGGAAGAGAACGTGCTTCGGTTCGCGTCTTCAGGCGCGCCCGGATGCCCGTAATCGCCTTGGGTGACGTGTCTGTTACGAAAGGATGATTACGATGACACAAACCCGATATGCGTTCGTTAAAGCAAACTGGCACGCCGACATCGTCGATTGCGCGCTGCAAGGCTTCATTCAGGAAATTCCCGCCGAACAGGTCGATGTGTTCGACGTGCCCGGCGCGTTCGAACTGCCGCTGGTGGCGCGCGACCTGGCGATGACCGGGCAATATGCGGCGGTGGCCTGTGCGGCGTTCGTGGTCGATGGCGGCATCTACCGGCATGACTTTGTAGCTCAGGCCGTGGTCGACGGGCTGATGCGGGCCGGGCTGGACAGCGGCGTGCCGGTCTTGTCCGTTTCGCTGACCCCGCACCAGTATCAGGAAACCGATCACCACAACGAAATCTACCGCAAGCACTTCGTCACCAAGGGGCGGGAAGCGGCAAAGGCGGCGCTGATGATCGGAAAAACGCGGGCCGCCCTGGCGGCTTAACGCGCATCGGGCCTGTTGAACGGTTATTCGCCGTCCCGCAACAGGTCGGGCAGATCGCGCGCGCCGTGAAGGATGCGAAGGATCAGCGGCGGCGTCGGGTCGGGGTCATATACAATGACGTAAGGAAACCCGCGCAACGAGAAAAACCGGATGGGTTGCGTTGTGATCTCCGGCCTGCCGGGGCCGATCAACGGGTGATCGGCAATCAGTATCAATGCGCTGTCCAGAGCGTCCCGAAACCCGTTTGCCGATGTGATGCTGTCTTCGGCGATCCATTCCACGATGCCAAGAGCGTCTTTCTGGGCAATCGTGGATAAGGTGGCGCGTTTCATTTTTTAGCTGAACGGAGAATCGCATCCATTTCTTCGATAACCTGTTCACCAGGTATAGCGCCGTTTTCCGCGACGTCTTTTCTGACGTCGGCGATCATTCTGTCGAAAGACCGCCGGCGTTCCTCCCGTTCCTGCAACAGGCGCAGACTGGACCGCACGACCTCGCTGACATTGTTGTAGCGGCCTTCGGCGACGCAGGATTTCGCGAAGGCTTCCAGTTCCGGCGTCAGATGAACGTTTGTCGACATGTCAAACCTCGATATATCAATGTTTGACATAATATAGGGCGATTTGGGCGCGCTGACTACAAATCCTTGCACAACCGCCGGGATTCGAAGATCGCGGCGTGGATGTTGCGGCTGTGGACGGCATCACCGACCCGGAACAGTTGATACCCGCCGTCCGGATTGGTGACCATTTCCTGCGGGCGATTGTACTTGATCGCCTGCAGGTCCATCTGGCCGCCATTCGATGACCGGTCCTTCATCTCGAAATACACCTCGTCGGCCGGGGTTGTCGCGTATTCGGTGACGACCTGATCGTAGCGGCGTTCCTCGGTTTCGTAGGTGAAGTTGTTGTACAGCGTGGCGACCAGTTTGTTGCCGTCGCGGCGCACGCCCAGCAGGCGATGATCGGTGGTGACCGGTATCCTGTTCTCATAGAAGGCGCGCAGCATTGGCGGGTTGTTGGTGCTGCCGATTTCCGGCCCGACGATGCGATCCGGCGTCACATACTGAACATCGACACCTTGCCTGGCGAGAAATTCGGCGCAGGATGGCCCCGGTTCGCGGCCGTTTTCGTCGTAGACCAGCACGGATTCCGCGGGCGATACCTGGCCGTTCAGAATATCCCAGGTGGAGACGACAAGGTCTTCGCCTTCCTCCAGAAACGATGTGTTGGGCACGCCGCCGGTTGCGATGATGACGATGTCGGGTCTTTCAGCTTCTATTTCCGCCGCTTCGGCATAGGTACTGAACCGGAAATCGACGCCCTGCCTCTCGCATTCCGCGGTCAGCCAGTCCGTCGTGCCGATCAGGTCGCGCCGGCGCGGCCCTTTCGACGCGGTGATGACCTGCCCACCGGTGCGCTCCGTCGCCTCGAACAGAACCACGGTGTGGCCGCGCGCCGACAACACCCGCGCGGCTTCCAGCCCGGCCGGGCCGGCGCCGACAACCACTGCTTTTTTGCCCGGCGTTTCGGACCGGGCTATCAAGTGCGGCATGGTCTGTTCGCGGCCGGTTGCCGGATTGTGCAGGCACAGGGCGTGACCGACCTGGTAGATCTGGTCGATGCAGTAACCGGCGCCAACACAGGGGCGGATGCGGTCTTCCTCTCCGTTTTGCAGTTTGGCGACGATATGCGGGTCGGCCATGTGCGACCGTGTCATCCCCACCATGTCCATCGCGCCGCTTTCGATTGCATGGCGGGCGGTCGCGAAATCGTTGATGCGGGCGGCGTGAAACACCGGCAGGCCGAAGGTTTCCCTGATCTCGCGCACGATATCGAGATGCGGGGCGGTGGGCGTGCCCATCACCGGGATGGCGCGGCTGATCGCCTCGTCGCTGTCAACGGCGACGATATTGACGTTGAGGAAATCGATCATGCCGGTATCGATGAACTTGCGGGCGATCTCAAATCCCATCGCGCCGTCGATGCCGCCGCGCACCCGTTCATCCATCATCAGCCGCATGCCGACGATGAAACCGTCGCCGACGGCCTTGCGCACCTTTTCCAGCACTTCCATGCCGAAGCGGATGCGGTTGTCGAGCGAGCCGCCATAGGCGTCATCGCGGAAATTCGTTCTGGGAGAGAGGAAGGAATCCAGCAGATGGCCGGTCGCCATCACCTCGATCCCGTCCAGCCCGCCTTCCTTGCAGCGCAAGGCAGCCGTTGCGTAATCACCGGTGATGCGGTTGATGTCTTCCTGTTCCATGACCTTCGGGAACATGCGGTGCGCCATCTCCCGCACGTTCGAGGCGGAAACGATGGGCAGCCAGTATTCCGCCATCCAGCTTGTGCGGCGACCGAGATGGGTGATCTGGTTCATCACCGCCGCGCCGTGCCGGTGGTTGGACTCGGCGATCTTGCGGTAATAGTCGACAACCTCGTCACGCGACAGGTCGATGTTACCGAACGCGGCGGGCGAATCGATCGACACGGTGGACGATCCGCCGAACATGTTGAGGCCGACACCGCCCTTCGCCTTTTCCTCAAGATACAGCCGGTAGCGCTCGCCCGGCATCCGGTCTTCCGTATAGGCCGGCTCATGCGCCGTCGACAGGATGCGGTTCCTGATCGTCAGATGTTTCAGTTGAAAAGGCTGGAGGAGGGGGTCTTTTGTCATG
>CAYGSU010000031.1:37091-44640 GCA_964352715.1 uncultured Flavobacteriaceae bacterium
CCTGATCGTCAGATGTTTCAGTTGAAAAGGCTGGAGGAGGGGGTCTTTTGTCATGTGCATTGCTCTACACCCTCACCCTCCGCCTGCTGACGCAGGCTCTTCTCTCTCCCGCAAGCGGGCGAGGGATGTAGGAGAGAACCGCCAATCCCCTTCTCCCGCTGGCGGGAGAAGGTCGGGATGAGGGTGGATACGTGGTTTGAGGTTCTATGTACCATTACTTTTTAACACGGAAATTTAACTCACCGGGAAAGCGCCGCCTTCCGAGATACGGCGATCGACGAAGCTCTGCAATTCCTGTTTCAGGCCCTTGTCTATCGGCGGCGGCGTGAACTCGTTGAGGGTGCGTTGCCAGATTTTCGTCGCCCGGTCGCTGGCCGTCAGACTGCCGCGATCCGTCCAGGTACCGAAATTGTTCCAGTCGGCGACCAGTGGCTCATAGAAGGCCGTTGTGAAATTGTCCATGGTCTGACCGGCAGCGAAGAAATGCCCGCCGGGCGCCACTTCCTTGATGGTTTCAAAGCCGATGGCGATATCGTCGGCCGGTACCGGCACGCACAGTTCCGCCAGCATCTGCATCACTTCCAGGTCGGTGATCAGTTTTTCCAGCGACACGGTCAGCCCGCCTTCCAGCCAGCCCGCCCCGTGCACCATCACCGTGCAGCCGGCCATCATCGCGCCCCAGGCTGCCATGGTGTTTTCGTTCGCCGCCTGGGCATCGTTGATATTGGCGGCGCTGCCGGCGGAATTGCGCCAGGGCAGGCCCAGCAGCCGCGCCATCTGGCCGGAGGCGAGGCTGGCCTTCACCTGTTCCGGCGTGCCGAAGGCCGGCGCGCCGGATTTCATGTCGACATTGGAAATGAACGAGCCGTAACAGACCGGCGCGCCTTTTTTCGCAAGCTGGGTCAGGGCGATGCCGGCCATGCATTCAGCATGGCTGAGGGTCAGCGCCCCGGCGATGGTGATCGGCGCCATTGCACCGGCAAGGCAGAATGGCGTGACGATGGAAACCTGCCCGGCCCGGGCGAAATCGAGCAGCCCCTGCGCCATCGGAATATCGATCTGACGCGGCGAATTGGTGTTGATGATGGTGAAGGAGCGCGACGCCTCGGCGAATTCATCCACGCTCAGGCCGCGCGCCATGCGGATCATTTCGAACACGTCGTTCGTCTGACCGGACGACCGGGCGAACACGAACGGGATCTTGTCCGACAGGCTGAGCTGCAGGTTGGTGACCTTGAGGTGCCGGATGTTGATCGGCACATCCTGCGGTTCGATGGCCGGGTTCTGCATATGCAGCACATCGTAGCTCTGCGTCAGTTTCACAATTTCCGTGTAATCAGACAGAGAGCCGGGGCGTCGGCCACGAACAAGGTCGGTCAGGTGCGGTGCGCCGCCGCCGGTCTGGATCGCCAGCGTGCCGAGTTCGAACAGCAGGTCCCGGTGCGGCGCGCCGGCAATCATCGGGATGGATTTCGGCGCGCTTGCAATCGCGTCCTCGATGATTTCTCGGCCGATGCGCACCATCTGGGTGTCGCGATCGACAATCGCGCCGGCCTTTTCGAACAGGTCGAAGGCTTCCGGCAGCAGGATTTTCAGGCCCAGTTCCTGCAGCACCCGCAACGAGGTTTCATGGATCGCCTGCACCCGGTCTTCCGAAAACACCGTCAGCGGCGGAAACGGGTTCCGCAACTGCCGGTAATTCGTTGGCCGCACGCTGGGGCGCGGGGCGTCAGCGTGTTTCTGGCGGCGAGACCGCCGGCCTGCGCGTGTATCTGCCACCTCAACCATGATGTTTTCCTATGCTCTCATTGCCTTGCCGTCGGGATCGTACGGCGATGACGCGATTACCCGTGCGCCGCGCTCGACGCCGACGATATGAACCGTCAGCTCCGTGCCCGGTTCCATATGAGCGGGGTCGACCAGGGCCATCGCGAGGCTCTTGCTGACTGTATGCCCATAACCACCTGATGTAACGAAGCCAATGCGGTTGCCGTCGGCCCAGATCGGTTCGTAGCCGGAGGCATCGGCATTGTCGGCATCGATTTCCAGCGTCACCAGCCGTTTCGGTGCGGAATTCTGTTCCTTTTCCTTCAGCGCGGCGTCACGGCCAATGAAATCGCCCTTGCTGAAGGCGACCCAGCGATCCATGCCGGTCATGCCCGGTGTGCGGTCCTGCATGAATTCCGCGTTCCAGATGCCGAAGCTTTTTTCCAGACGAAGGGAATTCATGGCGTAGAAGCCGTATTCCTTCATGCCGTGCGCTGCGCCGGCTTCAAGCAGCAGGTCGCGCAGGGCGATATGTTCCAGCGCGTTGCAGTTGATCTCGTAGCCCAGCTCGCCGGCGACGGACATGCGCGCGACTTTCGCCCGGATCAGGCCGACATCGACAGTCTGGCAGCCGAAGATCGGGAAGGCGTCGTTGCTGACATCCTGATGCGTCAGGCTTTCCAGAACCTTGCGTGAATTCGGTCCGGCCAGCGAGAATCCGCAGGTTGCGTCGGAAATGTCGGTGATGCGGACATGGCCTTCGCGTCTGTCGTTAAACCAGCGCATGTGCCACTGGCGCAGATAGTAGGATCCCATGATCCACCATGTGCCGTCACCCCAGTTGAACACGGTCAGATCGCCCTTCAGTTTGCCTTCCGGCGACAACATCGGGGCCAGCTTGGCGCGGCCCGGTTTCGGCAGCTTGCAGGCCATGATCTTGTCCAGCCAGGCTTCCGCGTCCGGCCCGGTGATTTCGTAGCGGGAGAACCCGGTGATATCGAGCAGCCCGACCTTCTCGCGCACCGCCTTGCACTCCGCCGCCACCAGATCGAAGGCGTTGGAGCGGTTGAGGGTCGGGTTTTCCGCATAGCCCGGCGGTCCGAAAACAAGCGGCACTTCCAGCCCCCATGTATTGCCCCACTGGCATCCCGCATCGGTCATGCCCTGATAGGCGGGCGATTTTTTCAGCGGCCGACCGGCAGGCAATTGCTCGTTCGGATACGTCATCACAAAACGGCGGGAATAGAACTGGCCAGTGGTCTGACGGATGTACTCGCGGTTCGAGGCGAAATTGCCGTAGCGCGCGATATCCATCGACCAGGCATCGGCTTCTGTATCGCCGTGGATCATCCATTCGGCCAGCGTCTTGCCGACGCCGCCGCCTTGCAGGAACCCGGCCATGACGCCACAGGCAAGCCAGTGGTTGCGCACGCCCATGGTCGGGCCGACCAGCGGGTTGCCGTCGGGCGAGAAGGTGAAAGCGCCGTTGACCCAGCGCTTGATGCCGACTTCCTGCAGACAGGGATACCGGTTGAAGCCCATTTCCAGTTCTTTTTCGATCCGGTCGAAGTTTTCCTGGATCAGTTCGAACCCGTAATCCCACGGCGCGCCATCCATGTTCCAGTGCTGGAATTTTGTTTCGTAGATGCCGAGCAGGACGCCTTTCTGGTCCTGCCGCAGATAGGTGAAGCCTTCCAGATCGACCGTCATCGGCACTTCAAAATCAAGCGCAGCGACCTCCGGAATGTCATCGGACACCAGGTAGTGGTGTTCCAGCGGCGACAGCGGCAGGTCCAGACCGACCATGCGGCCGACCTGCTTCGCCCACAGGCCGGCGGCGTTGACGATATGTTCGGCATGGATGGTGCCTTTTTCCGTCACCACGTCCCAGGTGCCGTCGGGGCGCTGGTTGAGTTCCTCAACCTTGTTGTTTTCGTAAACCTCCGCGCCATGCACCTTGGCCGCCTTGGCATAGGCATGCACCGTGCCGGTGGTGTCGAGATAGCCTTCGCGGTCGGCCCACAACCCGCCGATGACGCCGGTTGTATCCATGATCGGGCATTTTTCCTTCACTTCCTGCGGCGTCATCAGCCAGCAATCCTCGATGCCGATGGTCTGGAAAATCCGGTAGGCGGATTTAAGCCATTCCCAGCGGTTCGGGTCGCAAGCAATGGTGATGCCGCCGGTCATGTGGATGCCGGCATCCTGGCCGGAGACCTGTTGAATTTCATCGAAAAGATCGATCGTGTAGGCCTGCAATGCAGCCATGTTCGGGTCGGCGTTCAGGGCGTGAAATCCACCGGCGGCGTGCCAGGACGACCCGGCGGTCAGCACCGAGCGTTCGATCAGCGCGACATCGGTCCAGCCGAATTTCGCCAGATGATACAGAACCGAGGCCCCGACAACGCCGCCGCCAATCACCACCACACGATACGAATCTTTCATGTCCTACCTCCCGGGTCTTTCGAATTACAGATTGCGGGCCAGATCGCGGCCCTCATAGATCGCCATCACCGCCAGACGCGGGGCAACCGCGTCGCCGATGGCGTGGGCGGGTATCCCTGCCGCCTCCAGATCGTCGGCGAGCCAGCGCTCGCTGTCATTGGTTGTCGCGAGAACAAGGCTGTCGGCCTCGATCGTCGTTTTCGTCCCGTCGCGAAAATCGACGATGTCAGCCCGGTCGCCGTGCCAGGCGAGAATGGCGCTGTCCGAATATGTCACCACACCGTTTTCTTTCAGTTTCTTGCGCAGCGGCCAGTCGGTCGCTGTCCGTATCAGTTCCCAGGCGACCATCGCGAACCGGGTCACGATGGTAACCATACACCCCTGTTCGGAAAGGTATAACGCCGTCCCGGCGCCATGCCAATGGCCAATATCGTCCAGCAGGATGACGTTCTTACCAAGGTGCGCGGCCTTGCCCATCACGTCCTCAACCGACCAGACATTGCCGTTTTCGATGCCGGGCAGGGTTTCCAGATGCGGCAGGCCGCGCTGGAACCCGGTTTCGGTCGGCAGCGAGCCGGTGGCGACGATTACCTCGTCGGTGTCGAAGGCTTTCACGTCATCAGCATCGAGTGGGGTGTTGAGCCGGATATCGACCTGAAGCTTGCGTAGCTGGGTTTCGTACCAGTCGATCAGATCGAGGATCTGGCCTCGGCGCGGCTGTTCGCCGGCCAGCCTGAACCGCCCGCCCAGTTTCGGCCCGGCTTCCGCCAGCACGACCTGGTGGCCACGTTCGGCGGCGACGCGCGCCGCTTCCAGCCCGGCGGGGCCGCCACCGACGACCAGCACGCGTTTCGGCGCGGGTGACGGGGTGAAGCGGTCGCCGCCCCATTCGAATTCGCGGCCCGCGGACGGGTTGACCAGACAGGAAATCCAGTAGTCGCGGGCGCGTCTGCCCCAGCACATCTGGTTGCAGGAAAGGCAGGGGCGAATGTCTTCCGGCCGGCCGTCCTTCGCCTTGTTGCCCAGATGCGGATCGGCGATCTGTCCGCGCACGATGGAAACCATGTCGGCCTGCCCGGCGGCGATGGCGTAATCGGCGTTTTCCGGCGTGCGGATATGGCTTTCGGCCTGCACGGCGGCGTTTTTGACCACCTGCTTGATCGCCTCGGCATAGGGCACGCCCAGCTTGTCGGCATACAGGGCCGTCGGCATCAGCGGGTAGAAATCGAAATAGCTGCCGGTGCCGCAGGTAACGTAGTCCATCAGCCCGCGTTCGTCGTGCCAGGCGAGAATTTCCTGCATCGTCTCGACCGACAGCGAGGCCTCGACTTCCGGGTGCAGGTTCACTGCCAGGCCGATGATGAAGTTTTCGCCGACGGCCTTGCGGATGCGGGTCATCAGTTCCGCCGAGAAGCGCATGCGGTTTTCAAACGAGCCGCCCCAGGCATCATCCCGCGTGTTCGAGAACGGCGTCCAGAACTGGTCGATCAGGGCGTGATAGGCGGCGAACAGCTCGACCCCGTCGAAGCCCGATTTCTGTGCCCGGATCGCGGCGGCGACGAAGGCGTCGAGAATTTCCTCGATCTCGGCTTCGGTCATGGCGTGGCTGCCGTCGCTGTCATGGAACGACGGCTTGCCGGACGGCGACCAGTTCGGCGCATAGGAATTGTCGAAATCGCCATGCTGGCCGACATGATACAACTGGTGGATCATGGTCGTGTCATACGGCTTGCAGGCATCGGTAATCCGCCGGTAGCCGTCGATTACCTCATCCGTCGAATGCTTGACGTTACCCCTTGTCAGAACCGCAGTGCGATGTACCGGCACGGGTTCGACCACGATCATGCCCGCGCCACCTCTTGCGCGTTCTTCATAGTAGCCGCGATACCGGTCGCTCGGCAGACCTTCGGCCGACATGTTGGCGGTATGCGCGCCGAAGGTCAGCCGGTTCTTGTTCGTCCGGTGACGCAGCTTCAGCGGCTGAAACAGGTTGGGAAAGCTGGTCATCTTCAGATCAGTACCAGGCATCCGCCATGGCATCTTTCTTTCTGGCCACGAAATCGGTCAGACCGTCCGCAATGCCGGGGTCGATGGCCGGCGTTTCATAGGCCGCCAGCGACGCTTTCCAGCGTTCATTGGCGCGCTGAATGGCATCCTTTCGTCCACCATCCCGCCATTGTTCGTATGAATTGGAATCCGAGATATCGGAATCGTAGAAGGCGGTCTGGTAGTTCGCCATCGTGTGGGCGCAGCCGAGAAAATGCTGGCCCGGCCCGCATTCGCGGAAAGCGTCCAGCGCCAGATCGTTGTCGCTGGTTCCGACACCCTTGGCGAAGACATGCATCATGCCGAGATGATCCTGGTCGATCATGAATTTCTCGTAGCCCATGGTCAGTCCGCCTTCCAGCCAGCCGGCGGCGTGCAGGATGAAGTTGGTACCGGCCAGTAAGGCAGGCATCAGACTGTCGGCGCTTTCCTGCGCAGCCTGGGCATCGGGCACTTTGGCGGAGGTGAGGGCGCCGCCGCTGCGGAACGGCACACCCAGCCGCCGCGCCAGCTGCCCGACAACAAACGTGCCGATGCCCGGTTCCGGCATGCCGAAGGTCGGCGCGCCGGACCGCAGCGACATCGAACTCAGGAACGTGCCGAAGATGCCGGGCGCGCCGGGTCGGACCAGTTGAATGAGAGCGATGCCGACCATCGCTTCGGCCAGCGCCTGGGCGATTGCCCCGGCATTGGTCACCGGCCCCATCGCCCCACCAAGAATGAATGGCACAACAACAGTTGCCTGGTTGGCGGCGGCATAGGTGCGCAACACGCCGGACATCACCTCGTCATAGGTCAGCGGCGAATTGACGTTGATGTTGCCCATGATGACGCAGTTGTTCTCGACGGTTTCCTCGCCGAAGACGATGCGGCACATGTCGATGGAATCGGCCGACCGTTCCGGCGCGGTGACGCTGCCCATGATCGGCTTGTCGGAACAGGTCAGATGCGTATGCACCATGTCGAGATGCCGCTTGTTGACCGGAATTTCCACCGGCTCGCAGACCGTGCCGCCGGAATGGTGCAGCCACGGGCTCATGTAGGTCAGCTTCACGAAATTCCGAAAATCGTCGAGGCTGGCATAGCGCCGTCGTTCATCCATGTTGCGCACGAAGGGCGACCCGTAGGCCGGCGCGAAGACGGTGTTGTTGCCGCCGAGAACGACCGATTTCGCCGGATTGCGCGCAAGCTGGGTGAATTCCGACGGTGCAGTCTTCTGGACGATGGAGCGGACATGGCCGGGGTCGAACCGCACCCGGTCCCCGTCGACCGATGCGCCGGCGTCCTTCCA
>CAYGSU010000032.1:0-44536 GCA_964352715.1 uncultured Flavobacteriaceae bacterium
ATGAACTGGTCGATGTGCTGGAAAAACCGTTCGGCGAACAGCCCGGCAAGGACACATACACTTTGCCGCCACGGCCAGACCAGATCGTCCAGCAGACCTTCTGCGGGACGTAACGATATTAGCGGCTTGCACTGAAAATGTGTATATTGTGTTGGATGATGTCCAAACGAATATCGGTCCGTCTTTTGTTGTTTGTCGCTTTCGCGGCACTGATTTCCACTCTTGTGAACCGGCCACTGCACGCGGAAAACAAGACAGTTGTTGTTCAACATAACCACGCGACCGAAACGTTTGCGGCATGGATGCAGTCGCAAATAACAGATGATGATCCGACCATTTCCGTGCATCTGTGCGATTCTATGACGTGTCGCACCGAACATGAGACAGGGCGTTTCGTAACGATAGAGCTGAAGCGGGCCAACAGGCACATTCAAGCAAAGTTAGACATGAGCTCCAAAATCGGATCGAGCACATTGTTTTTGCCTGATGCATTTTTCCCCATCGCTCGACTACCTGGAGGATGGCGTTCAAACAGTTTCACGGCGGGTATAGTTGCAAGCGTCGTTGTATATTTCGATCAGGATAGTAAATTCACCTCACTTCGGCGCCAAATTGGCGATAGCTTCTTTGAAGTAACGCCCTGTCTGACACACGATACGAATTGGCCGTATGACAGGTTTTCCGCATCGGACCAAGACAAACGGCTTTGTCGTGAATTCGAATCTATATTTCTGGCGGGCGCTAGAAACTATATCGATTCAAAAAATTGCAATGATCCAGGCTGCCTCAAAAATCTGGTGACACTAACTGTTGCGTTAATTGATATTGACCCCAAGAAGTACGGCAAATTAGCGGTTCCCGTTATCAAGGATTTCAGTGAAGAACTGGACCCAGCTTTTCATCTTCTGCTTGTTCAAAGGGCAATGGAGATGGGAGAAATAGATTTTAATCAGCTCACTCTTTGTAATGGATACAACAAACTTTTTGATTCCAATCTTGTACTGAACAAGAACGATAAGGACGCCATCAGGAAAGCCAAAGTGGCCCAGAAATGTGATGGGCTTTAACTTTTTTGATTTTTGCGTACAGGTTTATTTTTGGACATTTGCTGTTACCCCATAAACCGCCAGACCCGGGCGTCGCGCAGGTCGCTGTCTTCCATGATACCGGTGGTCGGCGCATGGTATTCCGCCAATGGTTCCAGCCCCAGATTGCGCATATACAGCCTACCCGGATCGCCGACCAGCACGCTGCGGCCCAGCGCAAGCTGATCACGCAGCCAGGGCAACTGCCGGGCCGCCATGTCCTTGTCGTAGAACACATCGCCAATCAGCAGCACTTCCCAGTCGCCCTGCGTGCCGACGACATCATCGGTATCGATCTCGAACCAGACATCATTTACCGTGCGATTCAGCGCCATGGCTTCCGCCGCTACCGGATCGATATCCGACGCCGTGACATCGAACGCCCCGGCCATCACGGCGGCGATGGCGACGATGCCGGATCCGGCGCCGAAATCCAGCACCTTGCGGCCGGCGACCGAGGACGGGTTATCGAGCAGATAGCGCGCCAGCGCCTGGCCGCCGGCCCAGGCAAAGGCCCAGTAAGGCGTGCCGATGCCCAAAGCCGCGAGATCATCCTCGCCGGCCCGGTAAAGCGGCAGGTCCTCATCCGCCAGATGGAGTCGAATTTCCGGCACTAGCTGTGGCGCGATCACCGCTGTGTTGTCGGCCACAATAGAGCCTTCCTGTCCGAATCCGTCTTCATCGTCGCCATAGTCGTCGTCATCCAGCATAGGTCACGCCTCCCGCGATCAGTGCGGCAACGACGATGAAGCCGAAATCGCGGTTTGATTTGAATAGCCGGATACAAACCGAAGGGTCGGCAAAGTCCGCCGACCTCACTTGCCAGGCAAGATGGCCAGCAGCGATGGCCAGACCGACCCAGAAGCCGAGACCGAGATTGGCCATGTACCCCGCGACACCGATCAGAACAATGGTGGCGGTATAAAAGCCGCCGATCCAAAGCCTCGACGCGTCGCCCAACCGCAACGCGGTCGATTTCACGCCGATCAGCGCGTCATCCTCCTTGTCCTGATGGGCGTAGATCGTGTCATAGCCAAGCGTCCAGAATATCCCGGCCGCATAAAGAACAAGCGCCTGCGGAGCGACGCCTGCATGCAGCGACGACCAGCCGACCAGTATGCCCCAGTTGAAGGTCAGGCCCAGCCAGGCCTGCGGCCAGTACGTGATGCGCTTCATGAACGGGTAAGCCGCCACCAACACAAGCGCCGATGCGCCGATCAGGATCGTTGTCGGATTAAACTGCAGCAGGATCACCAGACCGGTGAACAGTTGCAGCACCAGAAATGTATAGGCCTGCCGCAACGATACATCGCCGGCGGGAATCGGTCGCAACGCCGTGCGGGCGACCTTGCCGTCAAAATCCCGGTCGGTAATGTCATTCCAGGTACAGCCCGCCCCGCGCATCACAAGAGAGCCAACAGTGAACAGCAGCAGGAAGGTCAGCGGCGGGAAGGGCAGAGCCGGATGCGGCCCGGTGCCATTGGTGTTAAAATCGACCCAGGCCAGGGTCAGCCCCCACCAGCACGGCAGCAGCAGAAGCCAGGTGCCGATGGGCCGGTCGAGCCGCGCCAGCAGGCCATAGGGTTTCAGCGGCTGCGGCAGCAGTTCCTGCATCCAGCTTGTCGGCCTGATATCGCTGGCGTCTTTCGCCCGGTCAGCGGCCGATCCTTGAGGTTTGGTTTGCGTCATCTGCCCCGAATACGGTTAAGGTGCGTTTTCAGACGCTCTCCTAACATGGCTCACCCGATGGCGGAACGAATTGTTACACGGCTTTTTGTCGAAACCGCACTGACCGGCGGCGCGACGGTCTCTCTGTCGCCGGACCACGCGCATTTCCTGCGCTCTGTCCTGCGGGCAGGCCCCGGCGCGAAACTGGCACTGTTCAACGGGCGAGACGGCGAATGGTTGGCTGAAATTACATCGGTCGGTAAAAAGCAGGCGGAAGCCGCCGTGCTCGAACAACGGCGGGAACAGACTGAACCCGATGATCTTTCGCTGATTTTCGCACCGATCAAGAAAGCGCCGCTGGATTTTCTGGTCCAGAAGTCCGTCGAACTCGGCGTGACGGATCTGCACCCGATGATGACGGAGCGCACCCAGACAGACCGGCTCAACGCCGACCGTCTTCAGGCCAATGTGATCGAAGCCGCCGAGCAATGCGAACGGCTGGACGTGCCGAGCGTTCATCCTCTGGAGAAGCTCGATGCCGTTCTGGTAAACTGGCCGAAAGAAAAACCATTACTGGTCTGCGCCGAAGCGGGCGACGCCGCCCCCATGACGGATGCGCTTTTGGCTCTGAAATCTGCCGGACAGGGAAAGATCGCAGGCGGATTGATGACCGGACCGGAAGGCGGTTTTTCCCCGCAGGAACTTGTAATCCTGCGCGAACGTCCCTTTGTTACGCTGGTTGGGTTAGGGCCACGCATTCTGCGTGCCGAAACGGCGGCGATGACCGCCGTGGCCCTGTGGCAGGCGATCGTCGGGGATACGGGCAAAAGGCCACCTTTCCGGTGAAGTATAGAGTTGGGGGAAACAGGAATGAGCGGACCATCGGACAAGGTGGGTCAGTCTGTCGAAAGCAAGGCGCAACTGGTCGATTATATTGCGGCCGGATGCAAACCGCCGGAGAAATGGCGGATCGGCACCGAACATGAAAAATTCGTCTATAACCGGCAGGACTATCGCCGCCTCGCCTATGATGGCGAACCCGGCATCAAGCAGCTTCTGGAAGGACTGATCAGCCTCGACTGGCAGCCCGTCTACGAGGACGGCAACATCATCGCGCTGAAAGGCAAGGATGGCGGCTCGATCACGCTGGAGCCCGGTGGCCAGCTGGAACTGTCGGGCGCACCGCTGACAACCATCCACGAAACCTGCGCCGAAGTGCATACCCATCTGGCGGATGTGAAACGCGTTTGCGCCCTGATCGGCGCGGATACGGTGGGCCTTGGCTTCGACCCGCAATGGCGGCGTGAAGATATCTCGTGGATGCCCAAGGGCCGCTACAAGATCATGAAGAACTATATGCCGAAGCGCGGTTCTATGGGGCTGGACATGATGATCCGCACCTGCACGGTGCAGGTAAATCTGGATTTCGAGTCAGAACGCGACATGATCCGCAAGATGCGGGTATCGCTGGCGCTGCAGCCGATTGCCACGGCCTTGTTCGCCAACTCACCCTTCACCGAGGGCAAGCCGAACGGGTTTCTGAGTTACCGCAGCCATTGCTGGACCGATACCGATCCGGACCGGTCGGGCATGCTGCCGTTCGTATTCGAGGAAGGGTTCGGGTTCGAGCGCTGGGTCGATTACATTCTCGACGTTCCGATGTATTTTGTGCATCGTGGCGAAGAATACATCGATGTTTCCGGCAAGAGCTTCCGAGACTTCATGCAAGGCAAGCTTGAGGGTTTCGAAGGTCAGATCCCGTCCATGGCTGACTGGGAAGACCACATGACGACGGCATTCCCGGAAGTCCGGCTTAAGACTTTCATCGAAATGCGCGGCGCCGACGGCGGCCCCTGGGGCAATCTGTGCGCCCTGCCCGCTTTGTGGGTCGGTCTGCTTTACAATGCCGAGGCGCTCGATGCTGCAGAAGCCCTGGTATCGGACTGGACGATTGAGGAAATTGCGTCTTTGCGGGACAACGTGCCGAAGCTGGCGCTCAACACGCCGCACCGCGACGGCACGGTGCGCGATATCGCCCAGGACGTTCTCGCGATTGCCCGGGAAGGCCTCACCAAGCGGCAGTATCCTGGCCACAAGACCGGCCGTGACGAAGCCCATTACCTCGATGCGCTGGACTCTATCGTCGCCAGCGGTAAAACTTTCGCCGAAGACCTGCTGAAAGACTACGAGGACGATTGGGGCCGATCGATCACACCAATTTATGAGGCCTGTAAATACTAGGATTTGCAGGAAACGGGCGGCAATTTGAACCGGGAAAAATACGAAAAGGAACTGAAAGCCGCCCAGAACGATCTGGCGGACTTGCAGCGTGATTACATTCTCGGTGGTCATCGTGGCATTATCGTTCTCGAAGGGGCCGACGCCGCGGGCAAGGGCGGGCTGATCCGCCGCATCGCCTGGACAGTCGACCCGCGGGCGATGAAAGTCTGGCCGATCTCTGCTCCGTCCGCCAAGGAAAGCCGGCAACACTGGCTGCAACGATTCTGGGAAAAGATGCCGGAAACCGGACAGATCGCTGTATTCGACCGGTCGTGGTACGGGCGCGTTCTGGTCGAACGGGTCGAAGGCTATGCCGTCGAAGAGGAATGGACCCGCGCCTACCGTGAAATCCGGGAATTTGAGCAACAACTGCTGGCGGAAAACTTCCGCATCGTGAAGCTGTGCCTGCAAATCACCAAGGAAACCCAGATTGAGCGGTTCCGCGAACGGTTCCAAAATCCTCAGAAACGCTGGAAACTGACGGCGGAAGACATCCGAAACCGCGAGAAATGGGACGATTACCAGGCCGCTTTCGACGAGATGATTCTGGAAACCGACTATGATGGCGCGCCCTGGTACCGTATCGACGCCAACAGCAAAAAATCGGCCCGGATCGAAGGATTGCAGCGTATTGTTAAGACTCTGCGCAAGGATATCGAACCGGCAACGCGCGAATTGCCGTCGGAAGTGTCGGCCTTCTTCGCGGGCCTGACCTCCTCCTGAGCAGGTTTTATCGTCTATTGATACCGAACGCCCTGCCGCGCCAGTTCCTTCTGCACCGCACCGATATCCACCGCATCGACCGACCTGTTCGATTTCAGCGAAATCGCCGCACCGATTCCGGCCGCCTGCCCGACCACCGCACAGCATGACATGTTGCGCATCGCGGCATGCGCGACCTTGCTGCCGCCTGTCGCCCGGCCCACAACCATCAGGTTCTTCACCTTCTTCGGAATCAGGTTGCGGTAGGGTATCTGAAAATACCGGCCCGTCGTCGGCAGGATCAGGATGCCATAACCGTCAATGAATTCCGGATAGATGCCGACCGTGTCCTCGAACCGCCCCTGCTCGCGCACATCGTCATCGTTCATATCATAGGCGGAAAAGACCTTGCGGGTATCGCGAATGCCCAATGTCATGCCGAAGTTGCGCAGGCGCGCTTTTTCGCAGCCCGGCGTGTAGCGGCGTAACGCCTCGATCGCATGCATGGCCTGCCGCCGCCCTTCGATCTCGAACCGCGTCAGATCGTCAGGGTCGGTACCGTCGCAATTCGCCAGATGCACCAGGTTCATATAGGTCAGTTCGCCGCTGTCGTGCATCGCGCCCCAGGTGCCACCGATGGTTTTCAGATCGGCGGGAATGTGGCCGGCCTCAATCGCTTTCTCGAACGGCTTCTTGAGAAACGGCGAGAACATCTTGTCTTCCTTGCCCGACGTTTCGATGCTCCAGTCTCGCCCGGCCCAGTCGCTATAGGTTTGCGGATCAGCGCGAACACCGTCCATGAAGGCCTTCTTGTCGACCCCAGCCAGATGGAACATCACCGACGCGCCCAGCATTTCCTCTTTCGGCGTCATGTAAGTCGGCGCGCCGGCGCGATGGGCGACATCGGCGTCGCCGGTCGCATCGATAACGATCTTCGCCAGAATGGCCTCCCGGCCGGCTTTCGATTCAACGATGATGCCGGTAATCGTATCGCCATCCATCACGGGGGCGACAAACTGGCGGTGCAGCATGGCGTCGATACCCGCTTCCTCAACCATCCGGTCGGCCACAACCTTGAAGCCCTCGGCGTCAATTTCGTGACTGAGAGACTGCGATTCCGGTACGGCCGCGCCCATGTCCTTCGCACGGTCTTCGAATTCCCGGCCTATGCCGTTTGCCTCAATGGTTTCCTCATGCCGGTACCAGGCCATGCCTTCGACACCGACGACCGTGATATTGCCGCCGAAACAGCCGAAGCGCTCAACCATCGTAACGTCGATACCCGCCCGTGCTGCGGCCAAAGCGGCTGCAAGCCCACCGGGGCCGGACCCGACAACGAGCAGGTCGGTATCACGAATGACGCTGGTTTCCCGCGCCGGTTCAACAATCGTTGCCATGTCAGTACCCCAGTGTTGCGGCGTCAGGGCCGAACGTTTATGCGATAGGTCAGGACCGTTTCACCGCTGGCGGGAACGGAAACATTCCAGACGGCCGTCTGGGAATCGCGCCGCACATGGTTTTGCGATTCCGATACTATTTTCCATTGCCCGTAAAGCTGTTCCGAAACCTCCACGGTTACACCGGTGGTCTTGTTGTTCCTGATCGTGATTTCATGCGCCGATTCGAATTCACCCTGGTTGCCGATGCGCCGGAAATCCGTCTGCACCCGTTCCGCAACGATATCGAACGACTGACCGATCGACAGGCTGATTTCCTCGCCGGTCGGGGTATGGCCGATCCTGTTTTCACCGAGGAAGACAGCCGTGGCGTCTTTCGAATCGCGCGGCGCGGAATAGACACGGACGATGCCGGCAGGCAACGGCAGGCCGAGCCCGACATCGGGTTCATTCTTGAATACCAGATCGACCGACGGGTTGATCATCGCCTTGCCGCCCTGAACCGGCCGGTCGATGAACTGCGGATAACCGCCAAGCCGGTAGACCTTGCGCACCGGCAGTGTGGCTGTGTTGAACAGCCGCATCTGATTTGTAACACCATCCGTCAGATCGGTTGCTTCCGGCAGATCGTAGCGGTGATAATCGCCAACCTCGGACACCTCGGGAACAGGCGCGCCGGCTGCTTCGGAATCCATCATCGCGGTCGCATTCAGCGATTTCGCCATCGCGCGGACACGGGGCGTGTTCGAGACCCGCCGCACCGAGCCGGCAATCAGCGAGATCACTGCGGCGTTATAATCCAGACCACTTGTATTGGTGACGGAGGCAAACCCGTCAAGCGTCAGCATGCTGTTCTTGTCGTCCAGACTGGCGACATAGTCGACGCTCCAGACCAGCCCGCCGGTAATATAGGTAAGACCCAGCCGCGCCGGGCCGGCTGCCGTTGTCGCAATCGTCGCATCCAGCCCCTGCTTGCCGGAAAGATGCGCGGGAATTTCAGGAAAAGCCGGGCGGCCGGGCGGATTGATCTCAATCCGGTCATGGCGCTCGATGATGGTGCCGCCGTTGATACCGACCAGCGTTACGCTCTCGACGCGTTTTTCACCGGTTGCGGGATTGGTGCTGAGCCAGCGGATTTCCTTTCCGACATAGGCGTTCAGCAAGGCCCCCGGCGACAGCGTTTCCAGCGTTCGCTTCAGGCTGACCAGACTGGCGCCGGCGGGAACGGTCAGATGAAATGTTTCCGGCTGCAATTGCGGCGCGATGTCGGTCAGCCGTACCGTGTTGCGGCCCAGCGGCAGATTGGCTGTTCGGTCATCGCGGACGACGCCGTACCCGTCATTGTAAACCGCTAAGCCGACCGATGTTCTTGCCTCGGCCGACACGTCAGGCGCCTGGGCGAAAGCCGCCTGACCGAAAGCAATGCCGGCAAGGATGAAAATCAGTAATCGGCGCATAAAGTATCTCCTGACGCGTTAAACGGCCTGGCGCGCCTTCAGGGCTGCGCTCAGGGTGCCGTCATCCAGATAGTCGAGTTCGCCGCCGACCGGCACGCCATGCGCCAGTCGAGAAACGCGAACCCCGGTTTCCACCAGACGATCATTGATATAATGGGCGGTTGTTTGACCATCTACGGTCAAATTTGTGGCAAGAATTACTTCTTTCACCGTTCCATCAGAACAGCGGCGGACCAGCGAGGCGATATTCAGGTCTTCCGGCCCGATTCCGTCGATCGCCGATAGAACGCCGCCCAGAACATGGAACCGGCCCTTGAACATGTCCGTCCGGTTCAGAGCCCACAGGTCGGCGACCTGTTCGACGACACAGATCAGCGTTCCGTCGCGCGACGGGTCCTGACACACCCGGCACGGCGTCATCGTATCGATATTACCGCAGACATCGCACACGCTGATCGCTTCCGCCGCCTGTTCAAGCGCCCGCGCCAGCGGGGTCATCAGCCCTTCGCGGCGATTGATCATATGCAACGCCGCTCGCCGGGCCGAGCGCGGCCCGAACCCCGGCAGCCGCGCCAGCAACTGAATAACCTGTTCGATCTCGTTCATTGGCTATTTACTTTATCGCGGTTCCGGCCCCGTCTCCCACCCGGCCACCCACGAGCGAATCCCGAATGGGTGGGGGAGTGGGCTGGCGCTGTAAAACAAATCAAAAAGGCAATTGCATGCCCTCAGGAAGCTGCAGACCGCCCATCGCTTCCTGGGTCTTTTCGCGCATGAACTCATCAACTTTGGCCCGGGCGTCGTTCATGGCGGCGACGATCAGGTCTTCCAGAACTTCCTTCTCGTCCGGTTTGATCAGCGACGGATCGATTTCGAGACCCTTGACCTCGCCCTTGCCGGTGACCGTCACCGTGATCATACCGGCCGCCGATTGCCCGGTCATTTCCGCAGATGCCAGTTCGTCCTGCATCTTCTTCATGTTTTCTTGCATCTGCTGGGCCTGCTTCATCATCTGGCCAAGATTTTTCATCATCGTGTTTGCCCTTCTTCCATGCCGTTCTGATCCGGTTCGGCCTCGCCGGTACCGTCATCGTCAATATCGTTCTTCTCTTCTTCCACCGGTCTGGTGACCGATTTGATCCGTGCGCCGGGAAATGCTTCAAGCACTGTTTTTACCAGCGGGTCTTCCGCCGCTGAATCAAGCCGGGAAAGATCGTCTGCCGCCCGTTGTTCACCCAGGGTGGGGCGGCCGGGTTCCTTGCTGACCGTCACCACCCAGCGGGTTCCGGTCCAGCGTTCCAGCAGACCGGCCAACCGGGGACACAGATCGCGCGGGGCGCGCGATGTTGGCCGAAGATCGATCCGTCCCGGTTCAAAGGCGACGGGATGCACATCGTGCACAAGATGCGTCTGCAGCCGGCCTTCGCGATACTTTTCCACCAGCGCGACTATCGCCTCGAAACTTTCCGGCATCGGATCCGGCTGTGCTGCGCGCGGTGGTTCCGGCTCAGCCGCCGGTTGGGTCGGGAATGCAATCGTGTTGTCGGCGGGTGCTGCTGCGGTTGCACCCGGTTGCGGGGCCGCTGCCGGTGCGGCGCTGCCGCCTGCGGAAACCGTGCCGGTGCCATCTTTCAGTTTGGCGACGATATCGCCCGGTGGCGGCAGGTCGGCGGCATGCGTCAGACGGATCAGCAACATTTCAAGCGCCTGGATCGGGTTCGGTGCGGCCTGCACTTCGCCGAGACCTTTCAGCAGCATCTGCCAGCTGCGGGTCAGCGATGGCATCGACAGCGTCTTCGCCATGGCGGCGCCGCGCGTCCGTTCCAGTTCCGGTGTCGATGCGGCCTGCGCCAGTTCCGGCGACAGCCGCGCGCGGGTTACCCAGTAGCAGATATCCAGCAGATCCTGCACCACGACCACCGGATCGGCCCCGGCATTGTAGAGCGACCGGGCGATGTCGAGCGCCTCGGCGGCAGCCCCCTTCATCGTCGCCTCGAACAGATCGAAGATGGTACTGCGGTCGGCCAGACCCAGCATGTCGCGCACCTGTTCGCCGGTCACCGTGCCGTTCGACAGGGCGATCGCCTGATCCAGAATGGACAGACCGTCGCGCACCGACCCGTCGGCGGCGCGGGCGATCATCGCCAGCGCATCGTCTTCAATGCCGGTCTGTTCCTGTTCCGCGATGGATTTGAAATGCGCCCCCAGAACATCCAGCGAGACCCGGCGCAGGTCGAACCGCTGACAGCGCGACAGTACGGTCACCGGCACCTTGCGGATTTCGGTTGTCGCAAAAATGAACTTCACGTGTTCCGGCGGTTCTTCCAGCGTTTTCAGCAGGGCGTTGAACGCCGCTGTCGACAGCATGTGCACTTCGTCGAGGATGTAGACCTTGAAGCGCGCCTGTACCGGCCGGTAAGGCACCGAATCGATCAGCTCGCGAATGCCGTCGACGCCGGTGCGGCTGGCAGCATCCATCTCCATCACGTCGACATGCCGGTCGGCGGCGATGGCGATACAATTGTCGCACAGACCGCACGGATTGGCAGTTGCGCTGCCAGCGCCATCCTGTCCGATGCAATTGAGAGCCTTTGCGATGATCCGCGCCGTCGTCGTTTTGCCGACGCCACGCACCCCGGTCAGCATGAAAGCCTGCGCGACCCGGCCGGTTTCGATGGCGTTTGTAAGGGTGCGGACCAGGGCGTCCTGCCCGATCAGCGTGTTGAAATCCTTCGGGCGATATTTACGCGCCAGCACGCGGTAGGGCTCAGCCGCAGCGGGAGAAACGGACCCGGTTTCGGTTTCGGCTGTCATGAAAATTCCCCTTGGCGTTTGCGCATTCGGTAGCCGTGCCACCCGTCGTGATGAATTGGTCTGCGCAGGGTATCGCGTGACGAACCAAGGTGGAAGGCCGAACCGGCGACCCGAGCCGAAATCTCGTTACGGCTGCTTCCTTCCGGACCTGACCGGGTTGGCGAGTAGCCCGCCCGCCGGCCGACCTTCCAACTGTTATATCGTTCATCACATCGCCACACTCAAGACCTATGATGGCGTATCGGTGAAGAATCCCCTAACGTTCGGTCCACGAATTCCTTACCGCCAGCCCAGAGACACCATGTCAGACGAACAAGAAAAACAGATTTTTCACGACAGCGCCGTGGATCTGCCGCATCCCAAGCATCTGCCGCGGATGGCCAACTTCTACGAAAGCGGCCCGCTTGACCGGCAAGCCGTGTATCGCGGCGATACCGCCTGGATCCAGACCCAGCTTATCCGGCCAGAAACCCGGATTCTGCCGGTGTGGCGAGGCAGCAATCTTGTGTCGGAAGAAAACGACCTGCTGACCGGCGCGCCGCAACCGGTGTATTTGCCGCCAAACGACAAACTGGTGAGCGAAGCCGCGACGCTGGTATTCCTGGGTCTCGCCGATGACACCGCCTATTTCGCCGCCGACCTGTCGCATCTGGATGAAGCGCCGGCCGCCGACGGCATTTTCCGCGATCTTCGCGCGGTTGGACCGATCATGCCGCATGCGGAAGGGTCGATCCTTGCCTATGCACGCGGGCTGACCTTCTGGCACGGGCGGCACCGGTTCTGCGGTGTCTGCGGGCATGCCACCCTGTCCGGTAGCGCCGGTCATGTCAGAATCTGCACCAACCGCGACTGTGGTGCGCAGCATTTTCCGCGTACCGACCCGGCGGTGATCATGCTGATTCATGACGGCGCGGGGAATGCGCTTCTGGGCCGGCAGAAAAGCTGGGCGCCCGGCATGCATTCCACGCTGGCCGGTTATGTCGAGCCCGGCGAAGGGCTGGAAGATGCCGTTGCCCGCGAAGTGATGGAGGAATCCGGCATTGCGGTGCGCGACATCCGCTATCACTCCAGCCAGCCCTGGCCGTTCCCATCGTCGATCATGCTGGGATTTCTCGCAGAGGCGACAACGCGGGATATTCAGGTCGATGAAGACGAGCTGGAAAGCGCCGACTGGTTCAGCCGGGGTTTCCTGCTGAACAGCCCGGAAGATGAAAGTTTCCGCCTGCCGCGCCGGGATTCCATCGCCCGCCGGCTGATCGAAACCTGGCTGAAAGGCCAGGCTTGACCGCTCCCTAGCCGTCGGCCATGCGGAACGGGCTCATCCGGTAAGTACCGAGCACTTTCACCCGCGATGTGAAGAACTGCAGCTCCTCCAGCGCACGGTCGACATGCTTTTCCGACGGATGACCTTCGATTTCGGCATAGAACCGCGCGACCGAATAGTCGGTTGCCGAGATGTAGCTTTCCAGCTTGATCATGTTGACGCCATTGGTCGCAAACCCGCCAAGTGACTTGTAGAGCGACGCCGGCACACTGCGCACTGTAAACAGGAAACTGGTCATGCAATCGCCTTCAGACGGGTCCGGTTCGATACGGGTGCGCGACATGACGACAAACCGGGTGACATTGCCGATCTGGTCCTCGATGCGCGACCGCAACGGTTCCAGCTTGTAGATATCCGCCGCAAGGCTGGACGCGATGGCGGCGATGGACGGATCGCCGCGTTCGGCAACTTCCTTCGCCGCGCCCGCCGTATCGGCATGCGCGACCGGTTTTATGCCCAGTTCCCGCAGGGTTTTCCGGCATTGCGCCAGTGCCTGCGGGTGGCTGTGCGCCTCGCGAATGCCTTCCAGCGTTGCGCCGGGCGGCGCCATCAGATTGTGGTGCACCGGCTGAAAATGCTCGGCGACGATATACAGTGGCGATTCCGGCAGGATGTGGTGAATGTCCGCCACCCTTCCGCCGAGCGAGTTTTCTATCGGAATCATCGCCAGACCGGCATCGCCGGATTCAACCGCCGCGAAAGCATCCGCGAAACTGGCGCAGCTTTTCGGCGTCATCGTCGGCAGCGCATTGCGGCAGGCCAGATGGGAATACGCGCCCGGCACACCCTGAAAGGCCAGTGTTGTGTTCTCGATGCTGCGCAGCACGCGGGAGAACCGGGGTTCTGTCCCGCCCTCCGCCACACCACCGCGCTCACCCGGCCCGCCCTTCTTGCCGCCGAGTTCAAGCCAGGCGGTCGAAACACCGGTCGCCGAGGCGATGCGCGCTGTTACTTCACGAGACGGGTCATGCCGGCCGCTTTCCCAGCGGTTGACTGTGGATTGGGTAACGCCAAGCTCGGTTGCCAGATCCGCCTGGGTCAGGTTGGCAGCGGCTCGCGCTGTCTTTATTCTTTCTGCTATGTTTTCGGACATGGTGTACCTGCGCTTAAGATAATATATTTCTAAAAGTACTAATTATGCGCAGTACGTATTTTATACAACATATATTTAAGAAAATTGTATATATTATGCTTTTTTCGAATTAATAAGGCTCATTGCCTCATTGAGTTGTGACATTCTCGTATGATCACCGCGCGCGCCGTCTGGGTGGTAGATCGCCGCCAGAAGACGAAACCGCCGCTTCACGCCGGAGTAAGTTGGTCGATCACCGGGGGCGTATCCGAGTATATGCAGGGCCTGGGCCTGGGTTTTCACCCCGCCCTCAATCGGCTGGAACTGGATGGCGTCGATGATTGAGCGCAGCCTGGTGTTTTCGTCATGCAGGGCGGCCAGCAGATCCGACGCCTGCGGCTCTCCCCTTACAGACACCGCAACTGCGACATCGCCTGCATCAATCTCCAGGGCGAGCGCCAGCGCCTTCCGGATCTGAACGATCGTGTAGCCCGAGGGCAGGCGCACCTGAAGGCGCGGCTTGCGGCGCCATGGTTTGCCCGCTGCCGGCCCGGATTGCAGGGTTACGTCTTCCCGGTCATCGACAGCCGGTTCGCCCGGGTCGCCCGCCTGATCGATCACATCCCGCGGCAGGCACAGCATGACCGATCGGGCGATATCGCCGACATTCACCCGCCGGCGTTCTGCCAGATCCAGCACCGAATCCCGAAACGCGCTGGCGCACGGCACCGCATAGGAGGTTTTGCGGATTGTCGACGCTTTGCCCGTTTCAGTCTGTTGTCGATCCGTTGTCACGCGTTCCGGCCTCTTTTGCACACAAGCGACATTTGCGATAACACCGTTTGTCTGTACCCGATTCCATCTTCCGCCAACACTTGGGAAAGGAGAGCCCGCCATGCCGCCCCTTTTCCGTGAGCTCGCCTATCAGGAAACGCCGATCGGCGCTGTCAGCCTGCGGCAACGTCGTATTCTGGCGCTTGAGACTGACGTTCTGGAAATCATGCTGGGCGACGAACACCTGATGTCCAGCCTTTTCACCGCATCGGAAATCGCCCTCGCAAAGACCGGTCTCGCCGCGCTCGACGGCAAGGGTTGGGATGTTCTGGTCGGCGGGCTGGGCCTTGGTTACACCGCAAAGGCCGTGCTTGAGGATGACAGAGTGACGACATTGACGGTGGTGGAGCTGCTGGACCCGGTGGTCGACTGGCACGAACAGGGGCTGTTGCCGCTGGGACCCGCGTTGACAGGCGATACCCGCTGTCGGTTTCACCGCGGCGACTTCTTCGCCCTGGCGGCCACGCAGAACGGCTTTGACCCCGTACAACCGGGCCGGCTATACGACGCCATTCTGATCGATATCGACCATACGCCTGACCGGCTGCTGGATGACCGCAGCTCCGGATTCTACACCCCGGCAGGGCTTCAGGCGCTCGCCCGACACCTGAATACAGGTGGTGTCATGGGTCTGTGGTCGGATGAACCGCCAGACCAGACCTTCATTGCCCGGCTTGATGCTGCCTTCGGTGCAACATGGGCCGAGCCTGTGACCTTCGACAACCCATATCAGCCTGAAAGCCCTGTTACCCAAACAGTGTATTTGACGCGAAAAACCCCATGATTGTTGGAATGCCGCACAGTGCGGCACCAGGCCTTTGCGCTTCCACCCTTGAAATTCGCCGCCAGCTCCCCACGTAAACGGTATGATGTTAGTGTGTTTCTAACCACGCATTGCTTGAGTCCGACAGGCCGAAACACTGTTTTATCAGTCGTTTAACGTGCCCAAAATCGGCTCTGTCTGCCCACTCGCGATTTGGATCGCGTCGGCAGCACCAATCAAACCGACCTGTTACACGAACTCTGCAACGTCGCCACAAACAGGCGACAGGAAAGGAAGTATTATGGAAAAGAAGGAAGCATATCAGCAAAAGGCCGAAGCAAAACTCGCCGAATGGGATGCCGAAATCGACCGGCTGAAAGCGAAGGCGCGCGCCGCCGACGCCGATGCACAGATTGTCTTTCAGGATCAGATCGAAAAGATGGAATCCAAGAAAGGAAACGTCGAATCGAAAATGGATGAGTTGAAGAGCGCCGGCGAAGGCGCCTGGGAAGACATCGCCACTGGCGTAGACAAGGCGCTGGACGATCTCGGCAATGCGGGCAGGTTGGCAAAGGAACGGTTCTGAACTGCCTGATGTCTGGCGGCATCGCAGCCGCACCTCACTCACACAGTCTGCATAAGGAGAATTCACAATGCGTTTTGGAAAGAAAATCGCCATTCCCATCGCTGCACCGGCTCTGGCTATCGCCCTGTCGATGTCAACGCCGCTGGCAGCCGCGACGAACAAAACGGATGAAACCGTTCGTGCGGCAGACGTGCGTGCAGAAATCGCCGAAACCGTCGACACCATCGGCGAATACACAGCAAAGCAGCGTGACGTCGCCATAGCTTCGGCGGAAAAGTTGCTTGCCGATATCGACGCTGCACTGGACCGGTATGAAAACGGTTTGCGCGAAAACTGGGATGATCTGACCGAAGAAACCAAAGAGAAAACCCGCGCTGCAATGGAAAAATTGCGCCAGGAGCGGAACGAGCTGGCGGACACCGTCAACGAGATGAAATCCGGCGCGGATAGCGCCTGGGACGATCTTGTTGCAGGCTTTTCCGACGCCTGGGACGAACTGGAAGAGTCCTGGGAGGAAACAGACAACGCTTCCAGTACCAGTTTGTAGGAATAAAAAGAGCATTTTCGTGCCGGAAACGGGCGCACGCCGCAAGGCGCGCGCCTTTTTCTTTGGCCGACTGCCCGCAGGCTCAGGACAAGTCGAGCAGGCGGTCAACTTCATCGAGCTTGCGCAGTCCGCGCAGAATCTTGATGAAATTGAGCAGGGATATCTGTTCGCCGTTTTCTGCCTGGCGGATGATGTTGATGGAAACGCCCGTGGCGAAATGGCAGGCGTCGTAATCCATTTCCCGATAGAGGCGCACACTTTTGATGCGTTTTCCAAGCTCTCGCAGGATCGCCTTGTCGGTTTGTCCGTTGTGTATGATCATGATGTTCCCGTCCCCCCGCAGACAACCGTTTCGGTTGCACGCGGAACCACATTACCCTATCAAATTTTATCGAAAATTTGGTTTTTGGCCACATATCTGTGTGTTGCTAATACGCGGCGTAGGATTTTTCCTCGACCAGATCCGATTTTAACAGCGTATTCAATTGACGTTTCAGGTCAGCCCGTTTGTCGTTGGTTTTGTAGACTGAGCGCGCCAGTTCGATAAACCGGTCGCCGAAATTTCCCTGTCTTTCGCAGTCGCGAATCTCGTCCTCAATGTCCCACAGCATCTGATTTACCGTTCTGAGGCCATCGCACAAAGCCTCGGCTTCAGCCGGAAGCGGGCCGTCCTGATCGCGTACTGCAATAAGCGCCATCCGTTCCCTTTCGACATTCGCCAGGGCGGCGGGATCACCAAGTTTATCGCGCTTGATTTCCAGAATGCTGATCTTGTCCAGCAGTTCACCCCAGGAAACCGGTGCCGTCACCGCCATCTCTTCCTCCACGCCAATACATCCGATGCCAAAACGGTAGGCGGTTTCGCCACACCTTGCCAGTGCTAGACGATCAAAAGTTTTCCCCCTGCCGCATGAACCTGATAAGCCTAGACCCATGACAGGGAATGCCGAAGATATACGGACAGAGGCGATCCGTCTGGTAAATGCAGGCCAGACGGATGCCGCTGAAAAGTGTTGCCTGAATGGTCTGCACAGGCACGGAAACAATGGTTTGATCCTGCGAACGCTGGCCACCATCCGGCATATGAAGGGCGACGCCGCCGGAGCCGCCGAGGCGCTGCACAATGCCATTGAGGCCGACCCGCAGGATGCCCTCGCCTGGGCTGATCTTGGCGCTGTCCTCGGCGGGCGGAATGACACGGCAGGCGCGATCCGGGCCTTGCATCGGGCCTATACAATCAACCCTGCCCTTCACGCCGCCGGACAGAATCTGGGTCTTGCGCTGATGAAGGCTAACCGGCCGGACGATGCAGCGGTTGTTTTCCGGCGTCTGATCGAAAGCGGCATTGAAAGCGCCCCGGTCTATGGCTGGCTCGGTCATGCCGAAGCAGCGCTCGACCATCCTGAACAGGCCGCGACAGCCTACCGGTCATCTCTTGCGCTCAACCCGGGCGACGCCAGCATCATGCTGACCCTGGCGATTATCGAACGCGATCTCGGCGATCTGGCGGGAAGCATCGCACGGTTCGATGCGCTGCTGGCACAAGACCCGGACAATGCTGTTTACCGGTTTGCTCAGGCGCAGAACAGGCTGATTGCCGGCGACTTCGCGAACGGGTTCGCCGGCTACGAATGGCGGTGGAAACGGCCGGGCATGGTGCAACCCGATTTTGGCTGCCCGACCTGGAACGGCGAAAGGCTGGCCGGGAAAACCCTGCTGATCTATGACGAGCAGGGTCTGGGCGACACGCTTCAATTCTGCCGCTTCGTGCTTTCGGCGGTCGAGGCCGGCGCATCGGTAGCTCTGCTGGTTCGCGCCCGGCTCCGGCGGCTGATGACGGGCCTGTCCGATCACATTCGCATCGTCACCGACGATCAGGCCCGCGATCTGGCCGCCGACTATGCCGTTCCCCTGATGAGCCTGCCCCGGCTGTTCGGCACCGATATCGAATCAATTCCTGCCCGCAGTCCATACCTGTTCGCAGAGCCGCGTCTGACGGCTGACTGGGCTGCCCGCCTGACGGCACCGGACGACAGGCGACCGCGGATCGGCCTGATCTGGCAGGGCGACCCGAAAAGCCAGTCCGAAAAGGGGCGGTCGGTCGGATTCCAGACCATCGCGCCGCTGCTGGCGGACCGGGACAAACGGTTTTTCCTGCTGCAAACAGTTGATGGACGCGACCAGCTTCAGGGCCACACCCTGCCTGACAATGTGACGGATCTGGGAGACCAGCTCGACACCGGCCCCGACGGTTTCGTCGATACTGCGGCCGTCATGCAGCACATGTCGCTTGTGATCACCAGCGATACCGGCCCGGCGCATCTGGCCGGAGCGCTGGGGCGCCCGACCTGGCTGATGGTCAAGAATGTGCCGGAATGGCGCTGGATGCTCGATCGGACAGACAGTCCCTGGTATCCGACCTTTCGTCTGTATCGCCAGGCCCGGCGGGGCGACTGGCAAGGTGTTGTCGACCGGATGTCTGGCGATCTGGCCCGCCTGACGCAGGTCAGCGAGGTAGATAGTGAAAATTGCCCCTAATTTCTTTTGCAGTGCAACAGGTATCTGGGGTCTATTCTTTCGTTTTTGTTGTTTCGGTTGATCGGTACTAAACTAATTGGCGGTATCGTCTTTCCGAATTGTTAATATTCTTTTGGAATTATACCGGATTAACCACGCCAGACAGAAGTTGGGGCAGGATGGCAAAGGCGGCACGGGCAGGGGCAAATAGAGGCGGCAAGTCCAGTAACAAGCCGCTGATTATCGCATCCATTTTCATGGCCTTCTGCATAATCGGGCCATTGGCCGGATTCTATGCTTTTTCCAATGTCGGCCGCCTGTTTGCATTGGAAGATATCGACGCATCCGTCATTCTGCACACCAAGCCATTCCCGCTGGGCGACCGGGATGCCAGCACCACGGTTTATGTCGCCTCAATGAAACTGCCCGCTTACGAAGATGCCGAACGGTTATGCGATTACATGCCGTTGGTGCGGGATGCGATCAACCGTTTCGCGCAGACCCAGTTGAGTGCTTCTACCGATACGCCGGGGTCGTTGCAGAAATTCGATGTCGACCTTCTGGCGAAATATCTTCGCGAGGCGGTCAGACCGACAAAGATTCTCAGGGTATCGCTGCTGGAAGCCGATGAAGGGGTTCGCGACTTTGCAAAGACCAACGTGTTCCTGAGCTGTTTCGGCGACCGGCTGTATTCTTCAAGACCTACCAAATAGCCTGAAATCTCATGATTTCTTCTGTGATTCCGATCACAGACACGGACGTCACGACGCCTGTATTGTAGAGGTGCATGGTGGGACGATTCGGAGATGTCCCCCGATAAAGGCAACGCTTTGGAAACGGAGCGACGCAAAGTCACCGGCCTACAATGACCAACCTGTCGGTCATCATGGCAGCGGAACCGCCGAAGGGAGAACCCCGGTCGTGAGAAGCGTGCTTATCTGTTCTTATACTTTGCTGGCTCTGTCGGTCACCGTACCGGCTGGCGTTGTTTTGACCCGCACCGATATTTCGTCCGTGATCGAAAATCTCGGCCAATCTGAACAGGATGCCGCCTGGGTCTACTCACCGGCTTTCGCCATCAGGGATATCGACGGCGCCATCCGGTCGTACAGCATCGCCTTCAGACTTTCCGACCGGGGCGAAGTGAACGCCCTGTGCAAATGGATGCCGGTGATCCGTGACAGCGTGAATTCAGCCGTTGTATCGGCAAAGCAGGTGTTCCTCGCCGACGGCAGCCGCGATACGCGACCGATTGTGTCGGAACTGAAGAACCGCATCCATTCCATTCTCGTGCAGCACAAGACCAAACAGATCGGCATTGTCGCCGCCGACAAGGTTCCGGCCATGCCCGACGGACCTGAAGCCGTCACCGTCTGCTACAATGACCGGGTCTACGAAGCCGGTCGAAGAGGACCGAATACCCTGATAGAATAAACTCAGATCATTTCGGGGATCAGTGGGTCAGGAATTGCCCGGTACGCGAGCCGGTGCTGATGCCATCCGCCCAGGCCAGTTCTCCATTGACGAAGACACGCCGGATACCGGCGGCCGGGCGCTCCGGTTCCTCGAACGTGGCGGTATCGGCGATTTTCTGCGGGTCGAACAGCACCATATCGGCGGCAAAGCCCGGGTAGATCAGCCCGCGGTCCTGCAAGCCGAAAGTTTCAGCCGACAGCCCGGTCATCTTGCGGATCGCATGCTGTAGCGAAAGAACAGCCTGTTCGCGGACATACCGGGCAAGCACCCGGGGAAAAGTTCCCCAGAGACGGGGATGCGGTTTCTGGCGGCCCGGCAATCCATCGGACCCGATCATCGAGGTCGGAAAGGCGAGAATCCGCCGCAGGTCTTCCTCATCCATCTGGAAATACACAGCGCCGGCAGGGTCCAGCCGGTCGACAGCGTCGCGTTCGCTGCATCCCCAGTCGCGGGCGATATCCGCCAGCAGCCGGCCGCCGCATTCGGGATGCGGTTCTGACCACGCAACCAGCACCGATTCCGCCCCGTCGATGAACTTCGGAATCAGCGACGTGGCACTGGCGGTATAAGGGTAGACATCCAGCGTCACATCCTGGCTCTGCTGCGCCTTGTCGATCAGCTTCAGCGTTTCGATGCTACGGCCGTAGTTTTTCGGCCCGGCGCATTTGTGATGCGAAATCACCACCCGCGCCCCGGCCTGTCGCCCGGTTTCAAGGGTTTCCTTCACTGCCTCGACAACATTGTCGCCTTCGTCGCGCATATGCGTGGTGTAGATCGCATTCGAATGATGGCTCAGCACTTTCGCGAGCGTGACCATCTCGTCCATCGTCGCCTTCTCGGCGGGCGGATAGTCGAGACCGGAACTCAGCCCGATCGCGCCTTGCGCCAGCGCCGTGTCGAGCGCACCGGCCATGGCGTCGATTTCGTAGGGAGAGGCTGCGGCCGAAAGGTCACCCCGCATTGAATTAAGGCGTAGCGACGAATGACCGACAAGCAGGGCGACATTCACCGCAGCCGGGCTGGCTTCAATAGCCGTCCGGTAATCGGCAACTGTCGGGTAGCGGTACACATCCGGCGTGCCCAACAGCGGAAACGGTGGCGGCATCCGGTCAGCAGAGGCGAGCGGCGCGGCGCTCATGCCGCAATTGCCGGCGATAACCGTGGTCACCCCCTGCGACAGCTTGAACGGCATGTCGGGTGTATTGAACACAGCGACATCATCATGCGTGTGCACATCAATGAAACCGGGACACAGAACCAGACCGGTCCCGTTAATCCGTTCCCTGGCATTGCAGTCGGATAAAACCCCGATTTCTGCAATTTTGCCATCCTTGACCGAAACATCGGCACCGAAACCGGGCCAGCCGGTTCCGTCAACGACGAGTGCGTTTTCAATTACCAGATCGACCTTACCGGCCATTTGCCCCATCACCCGGCTTGGGAATTACCCGCCCGGTTGCCCCTGCTATTCGTACTCTATTCTTTGTCTATTCGTTATCTATCGCCCCGGCGCCCGCCCCTGCCTGCCGCGAACTTTCGGACGCCGGTACCATTGTTTTTCCTGCAAACACAACAGCGTCTGCCCAGTCAGTATCAGCCACGTCGATGCCATTATCCAGACTTTCATGGTACATGAGTGTGAATTTTCTAGCCTCGCACCCGGAATGATAGAGATCTGAAAGGGTTATACTGACAGAAGCCATTTGCTTGAGTGACGGCAAGCCTGCTTCAGCCGCAACCCCTTCTGGCAAACACAGGATCGGCACACTATCGAAGGATACAAGAACACCTTTCCCGACCTGTTGCGCCGCTTCCGCGAGAGGCGGCAGACACAGCAGCGGCGCGAATACCGACGCAGCGGAAAGCGGAACGGGTGTTCCCGAAACAGCATCGGCGCACAGTCTGTCCGCGGCCGCCGGGCCGAAGAACAGGGCATTGACCGGTTCTTCAATTACCGCTTCCCGATCGTTTTCCCGGAAGCCGGTCGGGTCCGGCACAGGACCGGACAATGCCTCGATACACAGCCGCACCCCGCTCGCCCCGGTCGCTTCGAGCCATGCGCCGCTGCGCCCCGCATCCTCCGCAAGACCCAGCGGCCAGCCCGCGCCGATAACCGCCTTGCGCAGGGTCGTTTCGATCTCATTGATCGACCGCCGGGTCATGCGATTTGTTCCAGCGCCGGGAAACACCAGTCATCCGCCGCTTCAGGCGTCAGGTCCTCCGGAAACGGCGCCCCCTGGAACAGGGTGATCCGGGTCCAGCGATCGGATTTCGGATCGAATTTCGACGCCCCGAAGAACGACAGCTTGCAGCGCAGAAGATCGATGGGCAGGCAATCCTCAGCAATCAGATTGTCGCGGATTTCGCCATAGGGGTGCCGGGCGATGGTTTGCACCCGGCGAATGATATGGCGAAATTCCGGATGCCGCAGAACGAAAGACGCCGTGCGTTCGTCCGGCTCGGCTTCCGTCAAAGCGGTGCTAAGCGCCTGCACATCGCGCGCCACGGCCAACGGCATTTCCTTTTCCGCCCCGGGCTCTTCGAAACGGTTGCCGAGACGCGGCTCCGCCTTTTCTTCGGACACATACCAGAACTGCTTTCGCGCTTCCGGCCGGTCGAAATCGATCTTCAGCGCCCAGTCATACAGGTCATGCAGCAATGCCCTGAGTCCAGAGACCGGCATTGCGGGGTCGAGCCGTTCGTCGAAAGGCGCGGTCATGCAATCGGAAAGGCCGTCGACAAGATCGCCATAAGGCTGCAGCAGCAGGGCTAACAGCACTTCCTGACCTTCAGGCGAGAACGCATCTTCGGCGCGCCGGAACAGGGTATCCCAGGGTCTGGCCCCGGTCAGCCAGCCGGTTTCCGTTTTGGTCCACCCTTGCAGTGTCTCCACCTCATCCCGCAACACGGCGATCCGGGCTGATTGCCGCTCATCGTCGACCACCCATTCGGCGATATGCCGGCGCGCCCGATCGAGCACGCGTCGAAACACCGCATGCCTGTCCGGGTCGACGACGGCCTGACCGCGCACCCTTGCCAGCGCGGTCTCACGCACCATCATCCAGTTGTTGATCAGCGACGGATGGCTGATCAGAAACGGCGCCATGCCCAACCCGGTCGCGTTTCCAATTCCCAGGTGTTGTTTTATTTCTGTTGAAAGCGGTCTGAACGTATCAGGCGCCTGGGCGCGGGCAACGTGTTCGACCAGATCGATTGTGAAGCAACGGATCAGATAAACGCTCAGCATTTCCGCCCGAAACGGCCCCGAAAGCGGCGGCCTGCCTGCGATTTTCGCTCTGTCGGCAATGCCGAATTTTCCATTGCCGTAGACCGCCGTCGTGCGCATCAGATAGCCGATGCCAATAACCAAGCTTCGGTCAGGCTGTTGCCCCGCTGCAAGCCGGGAAACGACATGATCGAAGAACCTCACCGACCGGTTGGCCCGCGACAACACAAGCTCGCTGGAATGAAATCGCCCCGCTTCCTGTTTCGGCGTATTTTCGGCCAACCGCGCTATGTCGTCATCCGTTGGCAGGCCGTCAAACAGGACGAAGGTCGCATCCCAGGCCTCGGCGATGACCCGGTCGGTGCGGTCCCCCGGGTCGAGCCGATGGGAAAATGCAACCAGACTGTAAACCCCCGCGCCGGTATCCACCGAATAGACAACATGGCCATAGCCGTCCCGGTCAAGCGCGTTGACCGGGCGTGACACAGTCCACCGGTCACGCGCCATTTCCCGCAGAAGGGTCGGCATGAAGCTGAGCCTTGTTGGAAAGAAGCTGCCCATCCGCGCCAACCGCATGACCTGCGACGGCGGCCGCAACGCAACAGCGGTCGATGGCGGATTCTGCTGCGCGAGGCTGGTCATGATCAGCCCCCGGCCGGCCCGAAGGAGTTGTCATAAAAGGCGAGCCAGTTACCGCCCATGATCCGCGCCACCTCGCCGGCATTGAAGCCGACCGCTGAAAGCCCCCCGGCGATATTGCCGAAGTCACGGTTGTCGCGGAACCAGGACGGTTGCGGCGGAAACCCGGCGTTGGCGGCAGAGCCTTCACCGAAATCCGTTTCCCGGCTCCATCGTCCGTTTCGCATCCAGGCGACAACGCTGTCCGGCTGGTCCTGACACAGATCGCTGCCGAGGCCGATCAGCCCGACGCCGGCCAGATCCGCGAGCCGGGCGACCATGCCGCAGAAATCTTCCAGCGTGCAGTCAGACTTGCCTTTCAGGTGATGCGGATACATCGACAGGCCCATCATGCCGCCGCTTTCCGCCAGCGCCTTTATCACGGTATCGGACTTGTTGCGAAGGGCCGGTTGCCAGAAGGAAGGGTTGGCATGGGTGATGGCGATCGGCCGGTCCGAAAGCTCGATTGCTTCCAGAGTCGACCGCTCAGCGGAATGGCTCATATCCACCACCAGACCGACCCGGTTCATTTCTCGAATGAACTGTCTGCCCATACGGGTGATGCCTGGGTCTTCGGCTTCATAACATCCGGTCGCCAGCAGGCTTTGGTTGTTGTAACTGAGCTGCATGAAACGCGCGCCCAGCATGTGGCAGATTTCAACCAGGCCGATATCGTCCTCGACGGGCGAACAGTTCTGAAAGCCGAAAAAGATCGCCGTCCGGCCGTCTTCATGCGCCCGGCGCACATCGGCGCCGGTACGGCCGTGGAAAATCAGATCCGGGTAGCGTTCGAACCAGCGGTTCCAGGTTTCGATATTGGCAACCGTTTCGCGAAAGTTCTCGTGATAGCAGATCGTGACATGCACGGCGGCGACGCCGCCTTCATGCATCTGGCGGAAGATATTCTCCGACCAGTTGGCGTATTGCAGACAGTCGATAACGAGTGGTTTTTCAGTTGAATGCGTCATGGTCACAGGGGAAGACGAATGAGGGGGATCGTCAAGGTGTGGAATTCTCACCACCCCCCTGACCTGACGGTAATCACGCTGGCGCGAAGGGCTGGCAAGACCGGGGGCTAATGATCTAGGGTCGCATGGTCCATCTACATGCAGGAGACATCCATCATGCCCGCGGAAAAGCCGACCTTCGTCACCCATCTGGAATGTTCGATGACCGGAAAGACCTATCCGGCCGATCAGGTCCATGGTCTGTCGGAGGACGGGCGGCCCCTGCTGGTGCGGTACGATCTGGAAGCCTTGTCGAAGGCCATCACAAAAGAGGATCTGGCAAAACGGAAAGACGGGTTCTACCGCTACCGGGAATTTCTGCCGGTCCGCAAGTCCGAGAACATCGTCAGCCTGGGCGAAGTCGTCACCCCGCTGATACCGCTGACCCGTCTGGCGCAGAAGATGAATGCGGGGCCGATCATCGTGAAGGACGAAGGGCGGCTGCCGACCGGTTCGTTCAAGGCGCGCGGGCTGGCGCTGGCGGTGTCGATGGCGAAGGAACTGGGCCTATATCATCTGGCGATGCCGACCAACGGCAATGCCGGCGCGGCGATGGCGGCTTACGCCACCCATGCCGGCATGAAGACCACGATTTTCTGCCCCGAAGACACGCCCGAAGTGAATGTCTCGGAAATCGAACTGCAGGGCGCGACGGTCTACAAGGTCAATGGCCTGATCAACGATTGCGGCAAGATCGTCGGCGGCGGGAAAGAAAAGGTCGGCTGGTTCGACGTTTCGACCCTGAAGGAGCCGTACCGGATTGAAGGCAAGAAGACCATGGGGCTGGAACTGGCGGAACAACTGGGCTGGACCCTGCCGGACGTGATCTTTTATCCGACCGGCGGTGGCACCGGGCTGATCGGCATGTGGAAGGCCTTCGCGGAACTGGAAGCCATCGGTTGGCTGACCGGCAAGAAGCCCCGCATGGTCGCGGTACAGGCGACCGGTTGCGCGCCGATCGTGAAAGCCTACGACGCCGGCGAGGAACACGCACCGTTATGGGAAAACGCCCATACGATGGCGTCGGGCATTCGCGTGCCGATCGCCGTCGGTGATTTTCTGATCCTGCGGGCGGTGCGGGAAAGCGGCGGCTTCGCCATTGCGGTCGACGATCCGTCGATCCAGGCGGCGCAGGAAGAGGTCGCGAAATCCGAAGGCGTTCTGTTGTGCCCGGAAGGCGCGGCGACTTTTGCGGCCTACAAGCAGGGTTTGGCCGACGGTCGCGTGCAGCCGGAGGAATCCGCCGTGCTGTTCAACTGCGCCACCGGTCTGAAATACCCGATGCCGAAGGTCAACCGCACGCTCGACCGGCACCAGCCAATCGATTATTCGCAATTCTGAAGAAAAACCGCCCTGCGAGGCAGGGCGGTGATCCGATCAGATAACTTCTGTTAGTGCATGCCAACCGGGTCGCGTTTCAGGGGCTGGGCCATGCAATGCAGGCCGCCACCGCCCCGCCAGACCATGTCGATATCCGGGTCGTAGACGGTAAAGCCGTGGGCCCGCAGTTTTTCGATCAGCCCCTTGGCGTGTTTCGGCACGATGGCCTTGTCGTCACCCAGCGCCATCGCATTGCAGCCAAGCTCCATGGTTTCCTTGAAACTGACCGGCACGATCTCGATGCCTTTGCCTTTCAACCAGTCAACGACATCCGGTTCGGTGGTATCGAGGCAAACCGCCGCCAGCTTGTCGGCCAGCATCACCACCATCAGATCGATATGGACATAGAATTCGTCGAACTGGGTGATCTTGACCTCCCAGCCTTCCTTTTCCATCCAGCCGGCGATTTCACGCGCCGTGTGTTCCTGGCTGCGTTCGCCACCGCAGCCGATCAGCACTGCGCCGGGTTCGATGATGTTGAAGTCGCCGCCTTCAAAACAGCCGGATGTGACCATGTCGTAGATCGGGATGTTGTTGTCGGTATAGAAGCGGATGCACTGGTAGTTCTCACCGCGACGCCACCAATTCGCCATGGCGGTAATAACCGCGCCCCACGGCGTCATGAAACTGGAATCCCGGGCGAACAGCTGATACGGCAGACCTTCCTGTTCCGGAAGGGTATGAACCTTCACGCCGGCGCTTTCATAGGCCGAAACAATTTCGTTGTACTGTTTCAGAAAGGTCGCCTTGTCGAACTTGTACCCCTTGCGAATGGTCGCCCGGCTGAGCGAGCTGGTCTCGCGCCACTGGTAATTGCCGGCCGGGCCGATCAGCACATCGTGCAGCTTGCCGTACTCGCTGTCGACGCCCCAGTCGTTCAGAACCGGAGTGTTACCGCCATCCAGCCTTGCCTTCAATTGTCCGCTCATTTCGTACTCCTGCATTTATTCGTTGAACCAATGTGTTTCTTTGATCGGGTCTGACCGGCCCGGCGCTTATCCATCAAACCGCATCAGGGCGGCGGGGTGAAGCCCTGTTCCGGCATGTTCATGATCGCCTCACGACCACCATAGCGTTCGATCTTCTTTGCCTGATCCGCAAAGGCCTGACGGTTCAGTTCGTCGGGATCAGCGATTTCATGCAATGCCGCATCCAGATCAGCCATTATGGAAGCGCAGGCCGGATCGTCCGCCAGATCGACCCGTTCTTCCGGATCGTCCTTCAGGTTGAACAGTTGCGGCGCGTAGCCCGCGTATCGAACCAGTTTCCAGTCGCCCCGACGCAGCATGAACATGCCGGTGACCGACGACCAGTCGTGATATTCGCTGAACACGGCGCGGTCCGGATCGGCCGTTTCGATAATGCCGGTCAGCGACCTGCCCGGCGTTCTTCCGCCTGCTGTCTGCGGCTCTCCTGAAAATTCGAGAATCGTCGGATGCAGATCGACCAACGATACAGGCGTATCCACGGTTTCGCCAGCCGGCAGTCCTGGCCCCTTGACGATCAACGGGACGGCGACCGAATCTTCATACATCACCGATTTTCCCCACAGGCCGCGATTGCCCATGTTGTCGCCATGGTCGGTGGAATAGATCACCCGTGTGGTGTCGCCGAGGCCGGCTTCCTCCACCGCGGAAAGCACCTTGCCGATGTTATCGTCGAGGAACGAGCACAGGCCGTAATAGCCCTGCCGGGCGATCTTCACCTTTTCCGGCGTGAAGTAGTCGTCGTAGTTGGAGGAATAGCGCATCGCCTCGATCACCGGGTGGCGCGGCCGTTCGTCTTCGGCATACTGGCGCGGCGGCGGAATATCAGCATCGTCGTAGAGATGATAGAAGGGTTCCGGCGCGATCAGCGGGAAATGCGGCGCGACAAATCCGAGATACAGAACCCACGGTTTTTCGTGCGGATTCGCGGCGGCGTTGCGCAGCCAATCGCAGGCCCGCGCCGTCACATCGCGATCGTATTTCGTGTATTTGGTTTCGCCCGCGCCGATTGATCCCGCCATGTCGTCAGTCGCCGACAGACGCACCGGCGGATCGCGCAGCAGGCTGCTCAACCAGCCGACCCCGTTGACCACATGCATCGGGATGATCTCTTCCGAAAACCCGTTCGGGTCCTCGCTGCTGCGGAAATGCAGCTTGCCGATGGAAACCACCTCGTGACCCATATCGACAAGCTGGGCGCCCCACCCTTCGAAACTGCCGTCATGCGGGGTCACGCTATCCCAGGCGCGCATCTGGTGCGGGTAGAGACCGGTCGCGAAACTTGCTCGGGCCGGCACACAGACCGGTGAATTCGTATAGGCGTTGCGAAACTTCACGCCCTCTGCCGCCAGGCGATCAAGGTTGGGTGTCCTGACAATCGGGTCGCCGTAACATCCCAGGATGTCACGGTTATGTTCGTCGGACAGAATGACTATTGTGTTTGAAGGCGCTGCAACCAAAACAATCTCCTTGTATATTTATATATTATCTTTTTATATTTTCTGCATCAATTATTTATTTTGCAAAAATATCAATGTGTTGTGTATTAATTTCGTCAAGTATTTTCATATTAACGTATTTTTTCTATTAAAGATATCTTTTACAATCTACAAATTAATGATACTGCACAGGATGTAAATTCTACCGAGGCGTCATGACTGATAATCAAAAACCGGATGAAACGGTGCGCACAGACGCCCTCAAGTCATTTTATCTGGAACGGCAGCGTCAACGCGGCGCCAAGAAAGATCACCTGTATCAGAGCTGCCTTAAAATGATCGAGCGCGGGTTCTGGACGGCCGGCGACCGCCTGCCGACCGACCTGCAATTGGCTGCGGCTCTTCCGATAAGCCTGGGGACAATACAGACCGTATTCCGGAGGCTGCGCGACGAAAACTATATTGTCAGGATCAAGCGACAGGGCACTTTCGTTGCAAATTCGACTTCCATCGATCAGGACTTCAAGTTTTTCGTATTTCTGGAAGATGACGGCAAAACCCTGCTTCCGATCGAAACAAAATCGGTCGCGATGGATGTGCGGGACGGTGAGGGGCCGTGGCCTCTGCTGTTTTCGAAATGGCCGAAACATATCTGCATTTCACGCGTCGTATCGATTAACGGCGAGTTCGATACCTATAGCGAGTTCTTTCTCGCCTGGCCGCAATACAAGTCGATCCTCGATATGCCGATGGACGATATCGCAGACACATCCGTAAAGAATCTGCTGCACAGAACTTTCTATGTGCCGACATCCAAACTGGAATGGACGTCTCGCTTTATTCGCGCTGACCGGGAAAAGGCCGCGCTGTTGAATGTTCATGAAGGAGACTCAATCGTTCAGTTCGATGCAAAAGGGTACACCTTGCGCGACGAGCCGCTGTATCTGCATCGCATCTTCGTACCGACAAACAACCGCGAAATGAAGATCGTCTAGCCGCCTCGAGCTCTACTCCGACGCCTCGGGCCAGTCGCGGTCGGTATTGCCGTGATCTCCCAGAAGCCGAGCCGCCTTGTGGCCCGCATAAACTGCCTGGGCAATGATGCCCGGTGCATCGCAATCACCGATTTTCTGAACCGACCGGATTCCGGCATCGTCCAGCGCGGACGGGTTTTCCATCAGTGAATAGTACAGCCCGTCGCAGGGTATCCGGCAAGTCACCGGCACCACAGCCCGGGCAGGAATGCTGATTGCCGGACCACCGAAACCGGGGGCGAGCAGCACTTGCCTGCCATCGAAAGATTGCAGCGTAACGTTGACCGTAACCGTCGCACCCTTTTCGACAAGATGGCTGTTGGAGAGATGGTTTTCTTCCGTATACCGGCCCCAGGACGCGGCCATCCCCAACGGGGTTGCGACCGTTACGTCGAAGCCGTCATCCAGCAGTCGCTCCGCGATTACACTGGCCATGTAATAATGTTCGTCCTCGTAGATCAGCACCGGCCCCTGCTCCGGTCGATTGCCATCCATGATGTCGTCGGGGCTGAATACCTGCGGCAGGTCCAGACCCGGTATCGGCGAATCATGGTGTGGGCCAACGCCATCACTGCGCCAATCCGCGCCGGTCGCGATCACCACATGGTCTGCACCGAAGCCCAAAACATCCTCTGCGGTCAGCCTGCTTTCCTGAAACATCGACACATTGCCCATCTGCTGCAACCGGCCGATGCGCCAGTCTCGAACGCGCGCCCACTCCGTAAGGCCGGGTAGTCGGGATTCGCGCGTCACCCTTCCGCCCGGTTCCGACCCGGCATCGGCGAGCGTTACATCATAGCCGCGCTGGCCGAGCGCCCGTGCCGCTTCCAGCCCGGCTGGACCAGCGCCGACGATCAGCACCTTTTCCGTGGCATGCGCCCGGCGGAATGGTTTCCGGGTGCCAGCCACGCCGCATCTCTTCTCCCATTGTCGGGTTCTGGGTGCAGCGGATCGGCGCACCGTTGGAATTGTGGGCGTAACAGATATTGCAGCCGATGCATTCGCGAATTTCGTCGACCCGTCCCTCGCGGATCTTCGCCGGCAGAAACGGATCGGCGATGGAGGGCCGGGCCGCGCCAATGAAATCCTGCGCGCCGGACCTAACCATCCGCAGCATGGTATCCGGCGAGGTGAAGCGGCCGACCGTCACGACAGGCTTTGAGCTCATCGATTTGGCCAGTCTTGCGCAATCCTCGTGAACGCCCTCCTTCACAAAGCGCGAAACGCCCATTTCGATTTCGTAGTCGTCGATGGTGATGTCCCAGAGATCGGGCATTTCCGCGAGCAGGGCGAATGTGTCTTCCGCTTCAGACGCATCCCAGACAATGCCGCCATTCGGCGCGGCAAAGGAAAACCGGCAGGCGACAGCGCACTTGTGGCCGACAGCCTCTTTCGTTTCTTCCAGCAGCTCCCTGACCAGCCGGGCACGATTTTCCAGCGACCCGCCGTATTCATCGGTTCTGTGGTTTTGCCGCGACGACAGAAACTCGTGCAGCATATACCCGTGATTGGCATAGACGTAGACGATATCGAACCCGGCCTCGACCGCGCGCAGCGCGGCATCACGATGCCATCGCCGAAGTTCGGCAATGTCCGCCCGGTCCAGCCGCCTGGTCTGCATCGGAAAAGGCGTATCCTGGGTCGATGGCCGGTTCGAAACACCGACCGCCGGCAGACGCGAGACGAGATTGGAAGGCCGAGCGCCGCCGATCCACAATTCCACCCCGGCAAGCGAGCCGTGCTGATGCACGGCGTCGGTCATCAGCGCATTGGCTTTGATGTCCTTGTCACCCCAAAGGCGCTGGTACGGATAATACCCGTCATCCGATGTCGGGTGGATGGAGCAGTATTCGGTACAGACAACGCCCCAGCCCCCTTCCGCCTTCAGCCCCCGCATGGCTGCCAGCGTTTTCGGACGCTGCCAGCCCATGCCGGAACAATGCGGCACCTGGTAAAAGCGGTTCGGCGCTGTGACCGGTCCGATCCGGATCGGCTCGAACAGCGGTGCGTACCGGTCTGACGTCATGCGTTTTCGGCCATCTCCGCATTGACGGCGGCGACGGTGCCCGGCTCCGGCGGCTCATCGAGTGTCATCACCGGCAGGGCCTGCCGCAACTGATCGTGGAAGGCCCGAACGCCGGCTTCCGTGGTGGACAGGAAGAAATCGTCATAGGCGCTGGAGCGCATTCCTTCCCACGACCATTTGGTCAGCTGGATATCTTCCTCAACCGTGAACTTGTCGATCCGGTTCGCCAGATACCGGGCAAGTTTCATTTCCCGCCGATCGTCCGGCAGACCGAAGGTTCGGCCGACCAGCGCCACACGTCGCGTTGACACCGGCACAAACTGATAGAACGACACGCTGTCCGGATAAATCGTGAAATTGTTGGTCGGGAAACAGCCGAGATACAGCCAGGCTTTCTTATGCGTTTCCGACAGATGCTCGACCTCGGGCAGGATATTGGCGTAATTGCGCACCGACCAGAGCCTGTGCGGCTTTTCGCCGAATGTGCCGTAAGACCGCGTCACACCGTTTTCGAGCGATTCATCCCGATAGGTTTCGCCATACAGATCGTCGAGAGACGGATGCGCGATCGGCACATGATAGCCTTCATTATCGACGTCAACGGTGGCCTTCCAGTTGATGTCGTATTCGGTACGATACCGTTTCGACAGCGGCACCATTTCTTCCATCCGGTACTGTGCGGCTTCTTCTTCAACATCGGCCATGATCTCGGCGACCGACATGGTGTTTTCGCCCTGTTTGAAGCGGACGAAGATGAAGCCATGCCAGATTTCCATATCGACCGGCTTCAGGCCCATCTCGCTTTTGTCCAGATCGGGAAAAGTTTCCGGCATCGGCACACCGCGCAGCCCGCCTGTCAGGTCATAAGACCAGCCATGGAACGGGCAGACGATGGCGTGCTTGCAGGTTCCGTAGGCGGTGTCGACAACACGAGATCCGCGGTGCCGGCAGAGATTGTGAAAGGCACGGACAACGCCGTCCTTGCCGCGAATGATAAGGGCGCGCTCGTCTGCTATATTGAAGGTCAGAAAATTGCCTGCATCCGGAATCTCGTTCACATGGCCCGCGATAACCCAGTTGCGCCGGAAAATCATTTCCTTTTCCAGCTCCATAATCTCGTCGTTATCGTATGTCCAGGCCGCCAGGCCGCCGACATTCGAGTCCTCGGCGAACACATCCAAAGCCTTTTCATGTTCCATGATCGTCTTCCTCATAAACTTATTGCAATTAATTAGCATTAAGGCTTTTGAGCCTCAATATCCGGGCGCACCATACATCAGGAATCTGAAATTGTCCAGAACATTGAATAAGCGCTTATTCAGTTTTTATTCATAATCCATTGCAATAACTGTTATTTATTGTTAATATAGTAAAATCATAAGACATAAGGACGGGCGATTGGCTTTAAAATCGGCGCTAAACAGAGAACGAACGCGGGATGCGCGACGTCACCAGATACTGGATGCCGCGCTGGATTCCATCGCCGAAAACGGCCTTGCCGATACCACACTGGCGACTGTCGCAAAAAAGGCCGGCCTGTCGCAGGCAAGCCTGGTTTTTCACTTCAAATCGAAAGATGCGCTGCTGACCGAAGCGCTGCGCAGCCTGAACGAACAATATGACACCAATTGGAAAATCGCCCTGCAGAACGCCAGCGACCATCCGGTAGAGCGGGTTTGCAAGCTGGTCGAGGCCTACTTTCACCAAAGCGTTTGCAGCCGCAAACGCATCGGCGTCTGGTTCGCCTTCTGGGGCGAGGCGAAATCGCAGCCAACCTATCTTGAAATCTGCGGCGCCGGCGATCAGGAGCGCTGCGACGCCATGGAAACCGAATGCTGGCGCCTGCTTGAACAGTCAGGATGCGATACAGCCGATGCGCCGGACGTTGCCTTGATGATCGACGGCCTGTGCGACGGACTGATGCAGAGTCTGTTGATTAACTACAAGGAATTCGGGCGCAAGGACGCCATGCGCGTCGCCTTTGGACAACTTGTAAGGCTGTTCCCCGAGTTTTCGGAAATGATAAATGTATATGCAAACAAGGCTTTGGCGCCGCCGCGAAAGAAGGCGGGCTGACAGCAGGGGGAATGAAAACGATCCGCTTACGGTCACGTGGCGTATGGCTGAAAGTCATGCCGGGGCGGAAAAAAGTGGGCTTGGCGTTGCATCAGCATTGCAGTAGCCTACTTTTTCGAATAGCGCCGCAGACGCTAAATAAACGAAAACCTAAAACAGGAGAGTATGAATGCAAAACAAAGCATCTCTACTTAAGGCATTACTTCTTGGCGCCGTAGCCGGCGTCGTTGGTATTAGTTCCGCCAGCGCTCAGGATAATGTGTTGAGAGTGACCAACTGGGCCGAATATATCGCGGAAGATACGATTTCGAATTTCGAGAAGGAATTCGGCATCAAGGTTATCTACGATAACTACGATTCCGTTGAAGCGATCGACGCAAAACTTCTGGCCGGCAATTCCGGTTATGATGTGGTTTCCCATTCGAGCAGCAGCGTCGCCCGTATTATCCCGGCCGGCATTGTGATGAAGCTCGACAAGTCCAAACTGCCGAATTTCTCGCATATGATGCCGGAACTGATGGAGCAGATTTCATCGAAATGGGATCCGGGCAACAACTACATTGTTCCGTTCATGTGGGGTACGCACGGCGTGACCTATAACAAGGAACTGGTGCTGGAAACTTATCCTGATGCGCCGATCGGTTCGATGGATATGATCTTCGACCCGAAAAGCATGAAAGAACTGGCGAAGTGCGGCGTGTCTTTACTCGACTCCCCGGGCGATATCGTACCGATGGCCCTGGCCCACCTTGGCCTGCAGCCGGATTCGACCAATGCCGACGATTACAAGAAGGCGGAAGAACTGCTTCTCTCCATTCGTCCGTATGTCAAAACATTCGACAACTACGCCTATCAGCGCATGCCGCAGAAGGAATTCTGCGTTGCCGTCACCTGGGGCCCGGACGGCCTTCTGGCGATGTCAGGCGCGGAAGAAGCCAATACCGGTGTTGTGCTTGATTTCTTCCAGCCCCCAGGGCAGGGAACGGCGCAGCTCTGGATTGACGGATGGGTCATTCCGTCCGATGCCCAGAATGTCGACGCGGCTCACAAGTTCCTGAACTACATGATGCGGCCGGAAGTCGCGGCAGCCGACAGTAACTACACCTGGTATGCTTCGGCCAACAAAGACGCTGTTCCGATGATTGACGAAGCAGTGACCAGCAACCCGGCATCGTATCCGTCGGCGGAAGCTGTTTCGAAGATGTACACGCTTAACCCCCTGCCTTCGAAGGCCATGCGGGTTCGCACCAGAACCTGGACCAACTTCAAGGCCGGAAGTTAATCGGCTAGCAAGGAATTGATCGGCGGCGCTTCCCAGGAAACGTCGCCGGTTTTCCTTTAATTGCATTGTCGGGGGGGCCGATGTCTCAGAAAAACGAATTCGATGAAGCGCCGTGGATGAATCCGGGCGCAGAACCCTTCATCAAGGTACGCGGCGTCACCAAGAAATTCGGTGATTTCGTCGCGGTCAACAATGTTGATCTGGATATCTATCAGGGCGAGCTGTTCTGCCTTCTGGGCGGATCGGGCTGCGGCAAGAGCACCCTGCTCCGGATGCTGTCAGGCTTCGAAATGCCGACATCCGGGTCAATCAGCATCGACGGCGTTGATATGAAGGGCGTGCCGCCTTACGAGCGACCGACAAACATGATGTTCCAGTCCTATGCGTTGTTTCCGCATATGACGGTTGAAAAGAATGTCGGCTACGGCCTTAAACAGAGCAAAATTCCAAAAAGCGAAATCGACGACCGGGTCGATGCCATTCTCCGGCTTGTCGAACTGCAGGATTTCAAACAACGCAAACCGCACCAGCTTTCCGGTGGCCAGTCGCAGCGCGTCGCCCTCGCACGCGCCCTGGTCAAGGAACCGAAGGTGCTGCTGCTGGATGAACCGCTTGGCGCGCTGGACAAGAAACTGCGCGAACAGACCCAGTTCGAGCTGATGAACATTCAGGAGAAGGTCGGCATTACTTTCGTGGTCGTGACCCACGACCAGGAAGAAGCGATGACCCTGTCGACGCGAATCGCCGTCATGGACGCCGGTCAGTTCGCACAGATCGGAACCCCGACAGAAATCTACGAGTTTCCCGAATCCCGCTCCGTCGCCGCCTTTATCGGGTCGGCGAATATCTTCGAGGGACGGGTCGAGGAAGAATCCGCCGATCACTTGACCATCAAGACCGAAGTCGGTTCGTTCTTCATCGACCACGGCATGGCGGTCAAGAAAGGGGCAACCGTCTGGGTCGCGCTGCGACCGGAAAAGATTCAGCTCAACAAGCAGCCGCCGGAAAAACCCGGCCCCAATCAGATGCAGGGCATGGTCGATGATATCGGCTATCTTGGTGACGTCTCGATCTACAAGGTGCGTCTGGATGACGGCGGTATCGTTGACGTTACCGCGCACAACCATTCAAGACCGAAGGAACGCAGCCACCGTATTACCTGGGAAGAAAAGGTGTATCTGACGTGGGAAGCGGCCAGCGCGGTCGTGCTGACACGATGACTGATGCTACCGTCACGTATTCCGCCGACGCCCCGCCGCTAGACGTTCGTCTGTCGCGCTGGGTGCAGTCGATCTGGAAGACAATTGTTGTTTTCGTGCCCTATGCCTGGCTGCTGGTTTTCTTTCTGGCGCCGTTTTTCATCGTCGCCAAGATCAGCGTCGCCGAAACGACAATCGCCAGTCCGCCTTTCACACCGATGATTCAATGGACCAGCGATACCATGATGTCGGTGCGCCTGGTCTTCGACAACTTTGCCTACATTCTTGAAGACGATCTTTATGTCAGCACATATCTGAACTCGATCCTGATCGCGTCGACATCGACCTTCATTTGTCTGCTGATCGGCTACCCGATCGCGTATGGCATCGTCCGGTCCAGTCCGACAACGAAAAACCTCCTGCTTCTGGCGATCATTCTGCCGTTCTGGACCTCGTTTCTGCTGCGGGTCTATGCCTGGATGGGCTTGCTGTCCGACCAGGGCACGGTCAACAGTTTCCTGATATGGGTCGGCATCATCGATGAGCCGATACGCATGCTCTATACGACCTTCGCGGTCTATGTCGGCATCGTCTATACCTATCTTCCGTTCATGGTGCTGCCGCTGTATGCGAATATGGAAAAGCTGGACAACACACTGAACGAGGCGGCGGCCGACCTCGGCTCGCGGCCGATGAATACGTTCTTCACCGTAACCCTGCCCCTGACCATGCCGGGCATCATCGCCGGGTCGCTGCTGGTCTTCATCCCGGCGACGGGGGAATACGTTATTCCTGATCTGCTGGGCGGCGGGAACGTGCTGATGATCGGGCGTCTGCTGTACAACGAATTCAACGCCAATATCGACTGGCCCGTCGCATCGGCCGTCGCAATCTGCCTGCTGATCCTGCTGGTCGTCCCGATGATGATCTACCAGTATTATCAGGCCCGGGCGGACGGAGTATAGAGATGGGCAACAAACGTTCTCCGTTCCTGACCTGGATGCTCGTTCTCGGGATGGCGTTTCTGTATATCCCGATGTTCCTGCTGGTCATCTATTCCTTCAACGCATCGAAAATCGTGCCGGTCTGGGGCGGCTTTTCTGTCAAATGGTATGCTGAGCTGTTCCGCAGCGAGGAAGTCTGGCAGGCGGTCGTTCTCAGCCTGCAGGTCGGTGTCGTAAACGCCACCTTCGCAACCCTGCTAGGCACTCTTGCCGGTCTGGCGATGGTGCGCTTCGGCCGCTTCAAGGGGCGCACCCTGTTCGGCGGCATGCTGTCGGCGCCGCTGGTCATGCCGGAAGTCATTACCGGTCTGTCGCTGCTGCTGCTGTTCATTACCCTGAAGGATCTGACAGGCTGGCCCGACCAGCGCGGCTTCACGACCATCACCATCGCCCATATCACCTTCTCGCTGGCCTATGTCGCGGTGATCATCCAGTCGCGTCTTGTCGGCATGGGCGAAACGCTGGAAGAGGCCGCGCAGGACCTCGGCGCGAAACCGTTCAAGGTGCTGTGGGATATAACCCTGCCAAGGCTAGCACCCGGCATGATCGCCGGCTGGCTGCTTGCCTTCACGCTGTCGCTGGATGATCTGGTTATCGCCAGTTTCGTGACCGGCCCGGGCGCGAATACCCTGCCGATCCTGATCTACTCGCGTATCAGGCTGGGGCTGCGGCCGGACATCAACGCACTGGCGACGATCATCATCATCACGGTTGCGATCGGCGTGGCAATTGCCGGTATCCTGATGCTGCGACAGCAGAAGAATTACGAGAAAGCGATCCAGGCGGCCGAACGCGGCAACGAATAGTCCCGACCGTTTAAAGCCGGATCCTAACGAGACCGGCCCGCCCCTTGAGCCGGGGCGGGCCGTATCTGTTTCTGGCCTGTGCTATTCGGTCTGCGTCACGCCGCCTTGTCGCGGCTCCAGATGCCTTCGGCTTCCAGTTCGTCCATCGTGTCTTCGATGCCCGCACGCAGAATATCGACCATCGTGTCGATCTCGGCCTTGGTGATCGTCAGAACCGGCGACATCACGCACATATTGATGATCGGACGGACAATCAGCCCGCGCTTGAACGTGTGCTTGTCGATCCGCGATCCGACTTCCTTGTCGAGTTCCAGCGCATTCTTTGAATGCCGGTCAGCAACGCATTCGACACAGCCCATCAGGCCGTGGCCGCGCACCTCACCGACGATCGGCAGGTCTTCGAGTTCCTTCAGGCGTTTCTGGAAGTACGGGCCGACTTCCCGGACATGCTCCAGAATGCCTTCCCGCTCGATGATGTCGAGATTGGTCATTGCGGCGGCACAGCAAACCGGATGGCCGGAATAGGTATAGCCGTTCGAATAGGTGACGTCCTCCTTGTCGAGGTCGTTCAGCTCCAGCAGCAGGCGGTCGGAAATCGCGACGCCGCCCAGCGGCTGGTAACCGGAGGTGACACCCTTCGCAAAGGTGATCATATCCGGCACGATTCCGAAAATCGTTTCCGAGGCGAACCATTCGCCGAGACGGCCGAAAGCGGTGACGACTTCGTCCGAAATGTACAGAACGTCATACTTGTGACAGACCGCCAGTGTTTTGACGTGGTAGCCTTTCGGCGGAATGATCAACCCGCCCGACGCCATGATCGGTTCGGCAACAAACGCGCCGACATTTTCCGGACCGAGCTCCAGAATCTTGTCTTCCAGTTCCTGTACCTTGGCGTCACAGAAATCCTCAACGCTCATGCCTTCCGGCCGGCGATAGGGGTTCGGGCAGGAAATATGAACGACCCGGTCGGTCGCGAAATCGAAATAATTCTTGTCGCGCTCCTTGCCGGAAATCGACGCCGAGAGATAGGTACTGCCGTGATAGCCTTTCTCCCGCGCGATCACCATTTTCTTTGACCGGCGGCCCTTGGCGTTGTTGTAGAAGTGCATGAACCGCACCGCCGAATCCATCGCCGTCGACCCGCTGTTGGTAAAAAAGACATGGTTCAGATCGCCCGGTGTCAGACCGGCGATCCGCTGCGCCAGATTGGCGGCCGGGCTGTTGGTCGAGCTCCACGGGGAATTGTACGGCAGGGACATGGACTGTTTGGAAATCGCATCCGCCATTTCCTGCCTGCCGTAACCGATCTGCACGCACCACATGCCGCCGGGTCCATCCATCAGGCGATTGCCTTCGCCGTCAATCAGATAGATTCCGTCGCCTCCCGTGATAACGGTACGTACTTCTTCACCCAGCGTGGAAATACCTTCCCAGGGCTGGATAAGATGATCTCGCGCAGCGTTTTCAATCGCGTTAAGTTCGCGGTTGTGGCGGATTGCGTCGTTGGCGGCAGACATGGGGAAACTCCATTTAAAAAAGACGGTTAGATTGGTTGAACATGGCGACCATACACTAAATGAGCGCTTATTCAAATAACATATTTTAACTTGCTGTTTTAATTAAACTAATGGTATTTAAAAGTATGAAATTGAAGCGACTGTATCATAGTTCCGCCTTCGACCCGGGCAACCCGGTCGAAAGTTTCTGGGCCGCCTCCGCGCCGCCGATTGATAATCCGACGCCGGCGCTTTCTGGCGATGTTTCGTGCGATGTCGCCATCATCGGCGGTGGTTTTACGGGGCTTTGGACAGCCTTTCGGCTGGCGCGGGACTACGGCATGGATGTGCGGGTGCTTGATGCCGCCGCGCCCGGCTGGGGCGCTTCGGGCCGCAATGGCGGGTTCTGCTGTGTCGGATCGTCCAAGCTTTCCTACAGCACCATGGTGCGCCGCTACGGACGGGACGAAGCGCAGAAGTTCATCCGCACCCAGTGGCAGGCGATCGACCAGGTGCGCGGCTTCCTCGACGAGACCGGCACCGACGCCATGACCCACAGCGACGGCGAGCTTGAACTGGCCCATCGGCCGAAATTCATCGCCGATCTGGAAGCCGACCGCCGCCACAAGATGGAAGAATTCGGCGAGGACTGCACCTTCTACGACAAGGCCGGGCTGGCGAAAATCGGCGCATCCGGTCCTGAATTTCACGCCGGCATGATGACAAAGCGCGGCTTTGCCCTGCATCCGATGCGCTATGCCCGCGCGGTTGCCGACGCCGCCGCTGCCGCCGGCGCCACCCTGCATGGCGACAGCCCCGTCACATCGTGGACGCAGGCGAACGGTCGGCACATTCTGAAAACGCCGGGCGGCACGGTGAACGCCAAACACGCGGTGCTCGCCACCAACGGCTATTCATCGGAGAACCTGCCGGACTGGATGGCCGGGCGCGCCCTGCCGGTGATGACCAGCATTGTCGTCACCCGCCCGCTGACCGAAGACGAAAAGGCGGCGCAGGGCTGGACATCCGATCTGATGTCCTACGACACAAGACGGCTGCTGCATTACTTCCGGCTGCTGCCGAACAACCGCTTCATGTTCGGCGGCCGCGGCGGTATCGATGCCTCACCGGAAGGACGGCTTGCAACGCGCGGCAGTCTGACTGCCGATTTCAACCGGATGTACCCGGCCTGGAAAGACGTGCCGATCGACTACAACTGGTCTGGCTTCGTCTGCCTTGCCGCCGATCTGGTGCCCTATCTCGGGCGGATCGACACGATGGAAAATGCCTGGACCGCTTTCGCCTATCACGGCAACGGGGTCGCGATGGCGAGCTGGTCGGGCGCGACCCTCGCCGGTCTGATCGCTGGCGACACACAGGCCGAACAGGCCGTGCCGGACATGATGCGAAAGACGCCGCGCCCGTTCCCGCTGCCCTGGTTGCGGCTCGCCTATCTGCGCGCCGCCTATTTCGGCTACAAGATGCATGACGAGTATCTGTAGGGTATCAGCCGAACATCTTGGCCGCTTCCGCACTAGTGACGACCGGAACTACCTCGAAGTCGACCAGATCGGCCCAGTTTGCCATCCACCGATCCAGCAGCGCCCTGTTCGCTGCTTTCATCACCTGGTAGCAGACCGCGCCGTCTTCGGTTACCCAGCTTGCCTGATAGTCGACGCCCTCCGGCAGCATGCGCCCCTTCGCTGCGAACCGCGCATAGACCGGCTTCGGGTTTCCCGCCCGGAACCGTTCGATCACCATGTACAGCATTGCGACCCTCCCCTCAGAATATCTGCCGCACCAGCAGCAGAACGCCGGAACAGAACAGCAGGGTCAGCACCACCTGCTTGAACCGTTTCTCGCTGATCCGGTGAAACGCACACAGGCCGATGATCGCACCGAGTGTCGAGGCCGGCAGCGCGATCAGAAACATCGTCCCGATCTGCGGCGTCACATTGCCGACCATAGTATGCACTGCCGCCGACCCGGCCAGAACAACCAGATTATAGGGCTGGTAGATGCCCCGCGCGAGCAGTTTCGGCAGGCCGCGCAGTTGCGTCCAGACCAGCGGGATCGGCCCGGAAAAACCACCCAGACCGGCCAGAACGCCGCCGCCGCCGCCCGCAACGGTGTCGGCCAGCTTGCTGTCGACATTGACAGTGGGCGGGTTCTTCACGAACAGGCTGTAGCTGGTATAGAGAACAAGAAACACGCCGACGCCAATTTTTATGATACCCGGATCAATCACATCCAGCAGCCACACACCGATCGGTACGCCGATCAAAGCGCCCACCAGATAGGGCATCAGCATGCGCCATTGGAAGCTGCGCCACATGCCATAAACACAGGCCAGCTGGGCGGCGGCGGAACACACCGCGGCGAGGGGCGCGACCGTTACCGGATCCATGAAATGCAGCCACGACGCCGACAGCACCAGCGCCGTGCCGAAGCCGGTCAGCCCGGTCACGAACCCGGCGCATAACGCACCGCCCAGAATCAGAATGATGAACCACGGTTCCATGTCTTCTGTTTAGGGGGATTGACCCAAAAGCGAAAGAACCAGCGTCACCACAGGAATGGGCCATCCGGTCAGCGCGCGCTTGATGCGCGCCCGTTTGCTCTGTATGGAACGAAAATCCTTACTGATCCGGAACCCGCAAATGACCGCAATCCAGCCCGCAACGCAACAGGACACCGGCCGGCTGATGCCGATGGTATTGGCCTTCATGGCGGAAGAAGGCATCCACACCGCCGAGGCTGATATCGCCCGCAATCTCGACGCCATGCTGGCCCATCCATCGGCGATGCTGTGGATCGTGCTGGCGGATGACGGCGACGCCATCGGCTTCATGACGGCGACCCAGACTGTCGGGCTTGAATTCGGCAAGGCGGCGGAACTGGAAGACCTCTATGTCATTCCGTCAGAACGCGGCAAGGGCCTTGCCCGGCAAATGGTGGCGGCGGCCCTGGACTGGGCGGAGGCGCAGGGCGTCCGCGAACTGATCCTGTTCGTCACGCCCGACGGCCAGAGCCAGGGCCTGAAGACCTTCTATAAAAAACTCGGCTTCGCCCCCGTCGACCGGCTCATGTTTGCGCGTAGCATTGGGTGACGTCGCCGGTTCGCCTGATTGACCTTTGCACAAGGACACCTCAAAGTATCTTGATCAGTTACAGGATAGAAAGATGATAACGGTCAGCTTCCTTGAGGCAAAAATACATCTGGCAAAGTTGCTGGAGCAGGTTAGCGCCGGTGAACAAATACTGATCACCACACACGGCAAGGTGGTAGCCCGTCTCGTTCCCGTTGACGACCAAGCGGCAGGGTCTGTACGGCATGCCATCGACGGATTGAAAGGCCTTCGCGAACGCCTCTCGTTTGGCGACGAGGATTGGAAAGACCTGCGTGATATCGGGCGACGATAACAGGGTTCGTGCGGGATAGTATGATTGCTGTCGCATCTAATACGTCATAGCATTCTGCAGACTATCGATCCTGACGCACCAACAATAACAGGATACTGAGTTGCAGTTTAATGCAGGAATTGCGATAGGTTGCATATTAGGGGCCGCTGTTTCCATAGTCGCCATATCAACTTTCGATATAGATTCAGCAACTGTGTGGCTTTCTCCAACTGTAATTGGACCAGCCGCTGGATCTTTCTTTGCCGCCCTTATCGGTTTGGGATCAGCACTTTGGGTTCATCATGAAGATAAACAGTCACGCAAACTAAGTGAGCACCAAAAGACAATCCACGCCACGAACAAGCTATTTGCTGCAACATTAGAACTTGTTGCTTCGCAAGAAATGTACATACGAGAGCTTGAGAAAATACGGGATCATGGTCAAGGCAGACCAAATCTTATGGCCGCAGTCCATAGTAACACACTGCAGATTTGCAAAGAAATCGCCGTCCTTTCGCTGGCTGAACAACTCCACGCAATCGTTGCAACTCACGCACGAAGTACGGTGCGTGCGTTTAATATAGAAAAGCCTATAGTAGGCTTTCAGTCTGAGTTAATTAATGAGATGGACCCATTACAGTTAATTCCAGTTAACGAGAGCGACAGAAAAGTCATTAGCGCCACCATTGAAATCCTGCGACAACAGCTTGGCTCGGTTGTCAATAACATAAGATTGTGGAATGACTGGTACTTACTAACAGACAGATTAGATGACTTCGATTCCGTTATGGAGAATGCAATAAAAACAACTGAAAAAATGTTTATGCCACTGCACAATATAAGACTGGATCGAAGCTAATTCAAAACCAAGAGTCCCGGCGCTGAGGCCGGGACTTTTCGTTTAAGCGTCGCGAGATCAGTGAATAACCCTGGCTTCTCCGCCATCGTCGCCAGCGTCATCGCCGGCATC
>CAYGSU010000033.1:0-2964 GCA_964352715.1 uncultured Flavobacteriaceae bacterium
CCACCGCCACCGCCTGAACCGCCGCCACCGCCCGAGAGCAGGTTACCAACAAGGGTGTTTTCCCCCCCGTTGCCGGTACGGCCGTTGTTCCCATTGGCTCCGTCTTCTCCCCGCCTGCCGTTCTGGCCGAATAGTTTGGAATTACCGCTCTGTCCACCGCCGAGGCCACCATTGCCCCCTCTCGATACCTCGAAGTCCAGAAACGCGCCCCCTGAAACAAAGTCACCGCCGGCCGAACCGCCGAAACCAGCACCACCGGAACGACCGATATTGCCGCCAATGCTGCCGCTTGCAGAACGTCCGCTTTCTCCCTGTTCTCCTGGCACCAAATTGAAAATATCACCGCCGCCGCCTTGGCCACCTGCACCGCCGAAACCGCCAAATCCGCCAGTACTGGCACCGCGACCAGATTCACCCGCCGTTCCACCGCCGGCATTTCCTGCTTCAACCTCAATGATCGACTCTATGACATTCATGTTGGTGCGGGACCGGATGATCAACGGCGCATTGCCGATCACCCGGATCGTGTCGAACGTGATGTTGACGTCTTCGAAGGTGAAGACCCGCGCACCGTTTTCCGTCGAAATGGTCGGATCGTTACCGACCCCCAACCGGAAGGAATTCGCATCGCTGGAGCGCGTGATGGTGTTGTTTGTCGTGTCGAAGGTGACCGTGCCGGCCTGGGCGCTCATGGCCAGCAGGGACGCGGATGCGGCCAGAATGAAGCGTCGCAACATCATGTGGGAATTTTCCTTTGTCAATTACTTTGCCCAGCCTTTACCTGTCGGCTGGAAATCTGCGCCCCAAGACTTCTGCTCGCGCCGGGATGTACCGACCCTTTTTGATCGGTAGAATAGTACCGCCCATCAATGAGAAAATCAGAACAATGATGGCCAAAAAGAGAAAATATTTTTCTTTTTTTGCCCCGTAAATGAGCAAAAAGCCTCACACCGGCAAAAAGGTAGGTACATGTGGCGCTTTCGCCTGTCAGTCACGATGTAGGGAATGCGGGCGGGCCTTGCCGCAGGCCTGCAGGCACCTTCCGAACAGCAAAAACCCCGGGCCGAAACCCGGGGTCTTGCGTCACATCCTGATGGAGATCCCGGATATGGTTCGGGAATCTTCAATCGGTCGATATCAATACTTAAGCGGCTTCGGCGAACCGTGACTTGATGCGGCCGAGCACGGCGTTCTTGTTGACGTCGTTGGCGCCCATCTTGATCAGCGCGTCAGCGAACTTGCTGACGATTTCGGTGATCGCGGCTTCCGACAACTGGTTCAGGATGCCGATCCGCACCTGCACCGGTTCCGACAGGGTCGGCCAGATGCAGAAGCCTTCGGCGCGGCAGCCGACGACCAGTTCCTTTTCGCGGCCGGCCAGCGCATCCGGCAGGTTGCAGACAACAAGGCTGGTCATGTTCGACGTCACCTTGCAGCCCATCGACGAAACCGCTTCGCGCAGGATGCTTTCGTGGAACTTGTAGTCTTTCGCCTTCCGGGCGCGGCCATGTTCCAGCGACAGCCGCAGGGCTTCATGGAACGAAGCAACGGCGTAGCAGGAATGGGTCTGGTGGTAGGCCGGTGCGTCGACATCCTTGCCATCCATGATGGCCCAGTGGCGCGCCGCCAGAACCGGATGATGGACGTAGGAATAGCAACCGCGCTTTTTGACGATTTCGATAAAGGCATCGGTGAAGCTGACCGGCGCGTAGGTCAGCGGCAGGCCCAGAACGCCCTTCTGCGGGCACGATGCCCAGCCGACGACGGCGGGATAGTCGTCGATGCTGAAATCCTCGATGCCGAGGCTCGACACCGCATCAATCAGACCCATCACGCCGTGCTTCGCACAGGCATCGTTGAAGCCCTTGATATCGTTGATCCGGCCGCTGCCGGTTTCCCAATGCGACATGAAAGCCCACATCGGCTTGTGTTCGGCCAAAGCGGCATCGACCATATCGCCCGAAACCGACGTGCCGTGCGGCACATCGATCTGGTGGACACAGGCAGGGTTCGGCATGGCCGGGTTGGCGGCCAGTTCTTCCGGCGTCGAAGCCTTCATGCGGATCGACTGGCAGTCGATGCCGCTGAACGTGCCGTTGTTGAAGCAGACCACCGTATCGCCCGGCAGAATGACGCTGTGCAGGCAATCCAGGCCGTCCCAGCCAGTGCCGGCGATGGCATAGGTGTAGATGTTCTTGGTGCCCCACATTTCGCGCAGCATGACCTTGATTTCCTTCATGCCTCGAACCACGTCCGCCTGCATGTGGTCAGCTACGCCGGAACTGGCGAAAGCTTCCAGAACGCGCGGGTCGGTATTGCCGGGCCCCGGGCCGGCGGCGAGGGTCTCGGGAATTACTAGCTTTGGAAATATGGTCATCGGTTTCTCTGAGCTCTCTTCGGATAAAGGCGGCTGTTCTTCTGCCGGCCGGGTTGTTGTTATCAGCAGGTCCAAATGATCGACGTCCACAGCGGCCCCACTACCGGAAGTGCGCACACTGTATAAAATATTGCCGATTTGTAACTTCGGATACGACGAACATTCGCTGAATCGCGACCAAAGATAGGGCGACAAATCACGGCATCAAGGGGCTGACAATGACCAGCCACATATACTATTGGTAGAGCTTCATCCTCAGAGCACACAACGTAATGACAGACTTGCACGATCTACTGATCATCGGCGCCGGCTTTGCCGGCATCTGCATGGCCATAAAAGCCCGGCAGCATGGACTTAAGATCGCCGTCCTCGAACGGGCCAACGAGCTCGGCGGGACCTGGCGGGATAACACCTATCCCGGTTGTGTTTGCGATACCGAATCCCACCTGTACAGCCTGTCATTCGCGATGAAATCCGATTGGTCCCGGCGCTTCGCGCCGCAACCTGAAATTCTGGAGTATCTGAAAGAAACCGCGAGAGATTTCCGTGTGACTAACCTGATCAGGTTCGGTGAACAGGTTACCGAC
>CAYGSU010000033.1:3064-5279 GCA_964352715.1 uncultured Flavobacteriaceae bacterium
CCGCGCTGGATCGTCAGCAAGAACAACCGGCCCTTCGGATTCTGGCAGAGGTTCGTTTTCCGGTATGTACCGTTCCTGAAATGGGCCTACCGGCTGAAGATCCACTGGGATCAGGAAAAGGCCTGGCCGGCACTTCTGCGAGAGTCGATGCAGAAGACCGAAAGGACCGCTGGAATTACCGCCGAAATGAAGGAGAAAGTGGCGGATGTTAGGCTGGCCAGGAAGCTTATCCCCGAATATCCACCGGGATACAGGCCGATCCTGCTGACGGACGATTACCTGCCCACATTGCAGCGCGACACTGTCGATCTTGTCACCGACGGCATTTCCCGCATCGACAAAGACGCTGTGGTGACGGATAGCGGTGAAAGAATACCGGTGGATTGCATCGTCATGGCGACCGGCTTCAAGTCGCATGATTTTCTGCCCGGCATAAACGTGACCGGCCGCGCCGCGTCTAACCTGCACCGGCAATGGCAGCTGACCGGCGGCGCAAAAGCCTATCTGGGCATTACCGCACCCTTTTTCCCGAACCTGTTCTTCATGTTCGGCCCCAACACCAACCTGAGCCACACCTCGGTCATTTTCATGCTGGAATGCCAGACAAACTACGTGATTGAAGCAATCAAAACCGTAAAAAAGAAAAACGCATCGAGTATCGAGGTCACGCGTTCGGCCGAAGAAAGATTATACAGCAGCCTGGGATACTGGATTTTCTTAACAGTCTGGGAAAACGAACATATCGGCAAGCACGGCGACAAGATCGCCAACTATTACTGGCCAAAACGCACGCGGGATTACTGGTGGAAAACCCTCACCATCGACGAAGACCACTACATGATTTCCTGATTGGCAACTCCGTCTGACAATCTGCTGCAATATCATTATACCATTTGGTTGACTTAATTCTGAGTTGCCCTTAATTATACCAAATGGTTGAACAAGAAACATCTGACATGAACCGGATATTCCATGCGCTGAGCGATGGAACCCGCCGTGCCATGCTTCGCGAACTCTCGTATGGCGAACGAACGGTCAGTGAACTTGCCGATCCGCATCCCATGACCCTCGCCGCGGCATCCAAACACATCAAGGTTCTGGAAAAGGCAGGGCTTGTTCGCCGCGAAATCCGCTGGCGTACCCATGTCTGCCATCTTGAAGCTACGCCCCTGAAAACGGCCCAGGATGAACTGGCCTTCTACGAGCAATTCTGGACCAACCGGCTCGACGCCCTGGCGCATCTTCTCAATGAAGAAGATGCACAAGCATCGGCGAAAGCAACCGGATCGACCACCTCAGACAAACACACGGGAGAAAACAAATGAACGCAGAAACCGAAGTCGATGAATTCGCCCGTTTGAAAGACGGCTCGACACTGCTGATCCAACGCTGGCTGCCGGGACCGGTCGACCGCATCTGGAGCTATCTCACAGAAAGCGAAAAACGTAGCAAGTGGCTGGCGGCTGGCGAAATGAGCCTGATGCCGGGTTCACCGCTGGAACTGGTATGGCGTAATGACAACCTCAGCGATCCGGATGATCCGCGACCTTCCGGGTTTGACGAAGAAATGCGCATGCAGAGCCAGGTGATAGACGTCGATCCTATGCGAAGGCTGGTCATTGGCTGGGGCGACGGAGATGTCACATTCGAACTGGAACCGAAGGGCGACAGGGTACTGCTGACGCTGACGCATCGCGGGCTGGATGACCCATCCATGCGCAGCAAGGTCGCCGCAGGCTGGCATACGCATCTGGATATTTTCGGCGATCTGGCTGCTGGCAGAAAGCCACAGTCTTTCTGGTCCTCTTGGGCGAAAATTCGGGATATTTATTCGACCCGTCTGTCGGAATAACGCATAAACCGGCTTGCCATTCCCGACGGGTCAATGTGACGTGTCGGCAGGATAATTTAACTGGGGAATCGGCATGATGGGCAGCAACAATTTCAGCGACGGGGTAACGAGCGGACGAGTCGACCTAGATACCGTTTCCTTCGACTATTTTCAGAAAGGAAACGGCCCGGACCTTCTGTGGATTCCGGCCGGCGATCAGACCGGCGACGTGTTCTTCGAACTGTTTTCATACTTCACCGACACGCACCGCTGCCTCAGCTACAATCCGCGCGGCGCGGGCGACACCGAATGTTCGGAAGCGCCACCCTGGCGGATCGAGGATCTGGCCGCCGATTGCGCCGCCTTCATCGAAAAGGTCTGCAA
>CAYGSU010000033.1:5379-14830 GCA_964352715.1 uncultured Flavobacteriaceae bacterium
ATGCTGGCGGCGCAATGGCGCGCCTGCATGGAATACGATTCCCGCGCCCGCTTGCCCGACTGCAAGGTGCCAATGCATGTGATTTCCTTCTCGCACGACCTGCAGACTCCGCCGGCGCGCGGCCGGCAGGTCGCCGAGCTTGCCGGCAACGGCCATTTCCATCTGCTGGAAGGGCTCGGCCATTATTCGATGTACGGTCATCGGCCCGGCGATGTCGCCGGCTGTATCCGGAAAATCATCGACAGCGAGGCCGGCTGACCGGCCCGCTCAGCGGTTCGCCATCAGCCAGTCGCGATAGAGTTCCAGCGCGTCCGGCAACGGCAAAGGCCGCCACCCGGTGTCGCTGACGATTCGGGAAATGTCATAGGCGTTCCATCGACCGCCGGTTTTGGCCGGGTCAACGACGATATCGGCGTCTTCCGGTCCGACGATCTTCGCGGAAAATCCGGGCACCAGCCGCGCCACCATATCGACCAATTCAGCCATTGAAACGCGCACGCCATTGGCGACATTGTAGACCCGGTGGTTCAGCGCCGACGCGTCGAACAGCGCCCTTATGGCGCGCGCGACATCGCTGGCGATCAGGTAGTCGCCCGCCCCGCCGAGATCGGTCACCTTCACCGCCTCACCCGCCAGCGCCCGACGCATGCACACGCCGGGATCGAGATCGACCGCGCGGGCCGGGGTTACCCGGTCCATCGGCCCGTAAATGCTGCTGAGCCGAACCACGACAACCGGCAGGCCGAGCTGGCTGGCCGCCTGCACGGCAAGCTGTTCACCGGCATATTTGGTAATGCCGTAAAAACCGTCCGGGTCGATATAACCATCTTCCGGCAGCGGTTCGGCCTCGTTTTCCGGCCCGTGCGTGCCATAGACCGAGCCGGTGGAGACATGCACCATGCGGTGAAGATTCGGGCACCGGCTGGCAAAATCCAGTGCCCGCACCGCGCCCGTCAGGTTCACTTCAAGCGCCGCTGCGCCATCGGAAAAGCTTTTCGCGAAAAGCCGGCTGATCGAGGTGACCGCCGCGCCGTGCACGATATGGGTGATGTCGTTCTCGGAAATCGTCGCCCAGACGGCCGGATCGACGACTGAGCCCTGAACGAATTTCAGCCGGCTCTCGACACCAGCGAACCACCCCATGGCCGCGTCATCCAGCGGCGCGGCGTCGAGAATGACGGCGCGGTTGTCACCGTTCGACTCCAGCCACTGTCGCACCAGATGGCTCAGCACAAAGCCGCCACCGCCGGTAACAAGAAGGGTTTTCGTCATGCCAGTCCCCTACCCTACCGTATCGAGCCGCGCCAACGCTTCGGTCAGTTTGTCGCGGGCGGCGCGTTCCTCGGCCAGCCGGTCGCGGTTTTCCTGAACCACGCTATCCGGCGCCTTGGCGAGGAAACCCTCGTTCGACAGCTTCTTGTCGATCTTCATGATTTCCTGATCGACCTTTGCGATGGCCTTTTCCAGCCGGGCCTTTTCTTCTGCGACATTGATCGCGCCCGACAGCGGCAGGGCCAGTGTGGCGTCATCGAGAATGACCTGGATCGCGCCTTCCGGGGCTTCCGCAGCATGTTCGATGCCGGAAACCCGCGCCAGCCGGGTGATCAGCCCAAGATGCGCCGCCGCACGCTGTTTCGCCGTGTCCGACGCGCCGACCATCACCGCGTCTAGAATGGTCGCCGGCGGCACGTTCATTTCCGATTTGGCGGACCGGACCTGTGTAATCAGATCGACCACCCAGCGCATTTCCGCCGCCGCGTCGGCATCGACAATGGCCTTGTCGTAGACCGGCCAGCTTTCGACAATCAGCATGCGGTCGCGTTTGCCGTCCCACAGATAATCGTGCAGCTCTTCGGTGATGAAAGGTGCAATCGGGTGCATCAGGCGCAAAATCTGGTCCAGCACCCAGGCGGTGGTGGCGCGGGTTTCGGCCTTCACCGCCGCATCGTCGGACATCAGCAGCGGCTTGGCGAATTCGATATACCAGTCGCAGAACGTGCCCCAGACGAACTGGTAGATGGAGTTGGCGGCATCGTTGAACCGGTAGCTTTCGATGCCGGCCACCATTGCATCGCAGGCCCCGGCGACTTCACCGACGATCCACTTGTTCACGGTCTGGGTCACTGAAAGCGGGTCGAAACCGGGTACTGGGCGGCATTCGTTCATTTCCGCGAAGCGTGCCGAACTCCACAGCTTGGTCATGAAATTTCGGTAGCCCTCGACACGCTGGCTGGACAGTTTCACGTCGCGGCCGGGTGCTGCCATCGCCGACAATGTGAAGCGCAGGCTGTCCGCGCCGTACTGGTCGATCAGATCGAGCGGGTCCATGACGTTGCCCTTGGATTTGGACATCTTCTGGCCTTTTTCATCCCGCACCAGGGCATGGACATAAACCGTGTGGAACGGTTCTTCCGGCATGAAATGCAGGCCCATCATCATCATTCTTGCGACCCAGAAGAAGATGATGTCGAAGCCGGTGACCAGTACGTCGGTTTGATAGTACCGCTGCACTTCCGGCGTGTCGTCCGGCCAGCCTAGTGTCGAGAACGGCCACAGGGCCGACGAGAACCAGGTGTCCAGAACGTCTTCATCGCGCGTCAACTCGGTCGACGCGCCGAATTTGGCATCGGCCTCGGCCTGCGCCTCTTCCTCGGTCTCGGCCACGAAATACGTGCCGTCCGGCGCATACCACGCCGGAATCTGATGACCCCACCACAATTGACGCGACACGCACCACGGCTGGATATTACGCATCCATTCGTAATAGGTCTTGGTCCAGTTTTCCGGCACGAAATTCGTGCGCCCCTGCTCCACCGCTTCAATCGCCGGCTTCGCGAGCGTCTCGGCATCGACATACCACTGGTCGGTCAGATACGGCTCGATCGGCACCCCGCCACGGTCGCCATAGGGAACGACGTGGTCGATTTCCTCAATCTTCTCCAGCAGGCCGAGATCGTCGAGGTCCTGCACCACGACCTTGCGGGCCTCGAACCGGTCCATGCCCTGATATTTCTCAGGCGCGTTCTCGTTGATCACGGCTTTCGTGGTCAGGATGTTGATCTGTTCCAGGCCTTGCCGTTTACCGACTTCAAAGTCGTTGAAATCGTGCGCCGGCGTCATCTTCACCGCGCCGGAGCCCTGTTCCGGATCGACATAAGAATCCGCGACAATCGGGATGCGCCTTCCGACCAGCGGCAGGATGCAGTGCTGACCGACCAGACCGGAATAACGGTCGTCATCGGGATGAACCGCGATACCGGTATCGCCCAGCATGGTCTCCGGCCGTGTTGTGCCAACTGTCACAAATTCGCCGTCGCGGCCTTCGATGGGGTATTTGAAAAACCACATCTTGCCCTTGGTTTCGACCTGCTGCACTTCCAGGTCCGAAATTGCGGTTTCCAGCGCCGGATCCCAGTTGACCAGGCGCTTGTCCTTATAGATCAGCCCTTCCTTGTAGAGCTGCACGAACACTTTCAGAACCGCGCGGGACAGGCCGTCATCCATGGTGAATCGCTCACGGCTCCAGTCGCAGGATGCGCCGAGCCGGCGCAGCTGCCGCGTGATCGTGCCACCGGATTCCGCCTTCCATTTCCAGACCCGGTCGATGAACGCCTCGCGGCCCATGTCGCGTCGGCCGATATTGCCTTCCTGTGCCAGTTGCCGTTCAACGACCATCTGGGTGGCGATGCCGGCATGGTCGGTGCCCGGCTGCCACAGCACGTCCAGCCCGCACATGCGTTTGTAGCGGATCAGAATATCCTGCAGCGTGTTGTTCAGCGCATGGCCCATATGCAGGCTGCCGGTGACGTTCGGCGGCGGGATAACAATGCTGAACGTGTCGGCATCGGGACGGGTGCCGCATTTGAACGCGCCGGTCTCTTCCCATTCTGCATAACGGCGGCTTTCCACCGCTTCGGGATCGTAGGTTTTTTCCAACGCCATATCGCGACCTTTTAGATACTCAATGAAAAAGCCGGACCGACAGGCCCGGCTTGGTTAACAGCGGAATACCGGATCGACCCGGCAGGATCAATCGTTCTCGTCGCCCCGGCGTCGTGCGCCACCCGCCATTTTCTCGATTTCGGCGCGCACGAGACGCTCCACCATGCCCGGCAGGTTTTCGTCGAGCCACGACCGCAGCATCGGTCTCAGCAGGCCTTTGACCACATCTTCCAGCGTCTCGCCGGCATGGCCCATGCGGATCGACTGTTCCAGCTGCAGGAACGCAGCGGCGGCGGCCGCTTCAGCCGGCTCGGAAACGATACGGTCATCACCTTTAGGCTGCTCAACGACCGTGGGTGGCCGAGGGGGTGGTGGTGGCGGCGGCGGAGGCGGGTCCGGTTCGTCGTCGGCGAATTCGATCTCGATCTCATCTTCTTCGTCATCGAGTTCGAGTGGCTCTTCTTCCTCGTCATCGAGTTCAAGAGGCTCTTCGTCCTCCTCTTCCTCGAGCAAATCGAGCGGCTCTTCCTCCTGATCGTCGAAGGCTTCGGGTTCGGGTTCTGGTTCTGGTTCCGGCTGAGGTTCGGGTTCTGGCGCAGCAGCTTCTTCAGCCGGCGCTTTTTCCGGTTTCGCGTCCTCGTCGTCGCCGTCTTCCGAAATGATTTTCCGGATCGACGCGAGGATTTCCTCCATCGAGGGTTCTTGCTGCGCGTCGCTCATGCCTTGACCCGTCCCAAAACAGCCCTGTTACCGTTGTGCCCCTTGACCGTAACGCAGCACGAAACCGGCAGCCACCCAAGATTAGAACGGGCCAGGGCACAATCCTTATCAAGATATAGTACGACGATTCGAGAAGAAACAAGCGGTCGAACGCGCCCGCGAACGGGTTTTCTACTGATCATGCCGCAAAAATGGCAACATGCGGCTGCGACAGCGCCTGCAGAACGCCGCTGCCTGATTTCTACTTTTCGTCTTCTTTGAAGATTTCATCCCAAACGGCTGCATCATAGACCTTGTCGCGTACCGACTTGTAATAGGCTTCCGGGTCGTAAAGATCGGTCGTCAAACCCATATCCCGGGCCGTAAGCCCGCCAATTGCCTGAATCAGATCGTAGCGCGCGACCGTTTCATTGCGTTGCGCCTCGACCAGATTGACCTGCGCGTCCAGCAATTCCTGCTCTGCATCCAATACGTCCAGAACGGTACGGGATCCGACAGCAGCTTCCTGGTCGACCCCTTCAAGGGCGATCTCCGTAGCGCGGACTTCCGCCTCGCGCGCGCTGATCTGCGCCACGGCCGAAATATAGGTTTCCCAGGCCGAAGTTGCATCTTCCAGAACCGCACGGCGCGCTTCGACTACCAGATCCTGTGCTTCCTGCGCCGCCTGACGCGCTTCACGTACCTGACTGGAAACGATGCCCTGCTGATAGATCGGCACCGTCAGGTTACCGGTCAGTGTCATCAGATCCGAATCTGAATCGCTTGATCCCGAGCGGGTATATTCGCGGCCAAGCTGGGCGGTAAGATCGACGCTGGGCAGCAGACTGGCGGCCTGCACCCTCACAGCAATATCCGCAGCTTCATAGGTCTTGATCGCGGCGCGTACCGTCGGATTGCGGTCTGCCGCCAGAGCCAGCGCTTCATCGCGGGATGCCGGCACGTCAGGATGCGTGGTCGGTGCCTGCAACGGGCCCGGCAATTCACCAACGATCTGCTGATAGAACGCCCGGCTGACTTCAAGGTCGCCTTCTGCGGCGATCCGGTCGGCCTGCGCCCCTGAAAGACGGGATTCCGCCTGGGCGACATCGGTGCGCGTCACCTCGCCGACTTCGAACCGGTCGCTTGTTGCTTCAAGCTGCCGTTCCAGCCGGCGTTCGTTGCGCTTGTTGAGGTCAATGATCGCCTGATCACGCACGACATTCATGTAAGCCGTGACGGCATCGAACAAGACAGCCTGTTCGGTTCTCATCAACTCAGCCCGCGCTGCATCGACTTCCGCTTCGGCCTGCTTTATCCGGTAGGTCGTGCCGCCGCCTTCATACAGGTTCTGATTGATCTCCAGAACACTGGAATACAGCCGGCGCGTATCTTCGCCCGTCGTGAAACCGGAATTTTCGCGCCGGATAGCAGCGCTGTTGGTCAGTTCGACTGTCGGACGCCAGCGGCCCACCGCCTGCGGCACGCCTTCGTCAGTCGTCCGCAGTGATGACCGTTCCGCCTGGATTGTCGGGTTATTCTGATAGGTTGCAATGATTGCATCCATCAGGGTTTGCGCCGACGCCGGAACAGCGGAAGCAAACGCAAAAAAGGCGGCGAGCGCCGTCCCCTGAACAAGCCGACTGCGATTCATCGTCAAAACCCTTCGATGCCGCCTAGCGCGCATCCTTGAAAGTGTTGTCTGCCGTATCTGCCTGAATCAATGTTCAGACACTGAAATGGAACATACATCAAACCTTCGCCGCTTCAATAGCGCGCGAGGCCGGGATCAATCTGTTGCGCCCAATGGTCAATGCCACCAGCCATATTCGTGACGTTTTCAAACCCCTGCTGACGCAGAAACATGGTCACCTGCATCGACCGGCCGCCATGGTGACACAGCACCACAATCGGCCTGTCCGTCGGCAACTCATCCAGCCGCGACGGTATCTGCTGCATCGGAATATGGGTGTGGCCCTCGATCGCACAAACCGCCAGTTCCTGCGGCTCACGGACATCCAGAAGCATGAATTGTTCACCCGTTTCAACCCGGCGAGAGACTTCATCGACATCGACTTCAATCGGCTGCGGCGGCAACGGCTGGCCCGGCATGGTCATACGGAATCCTTCCTGTAGTGCACTTCTGGTGCCGCCCCGGCCGTGCCTCAGAACACGAAAGCGGGTTTCGGCTGCATGCCCGGTAGATAGGGTGTCGAAGCGTCGAATACCACTCGCTCCGACACCGCGCCGCCGCGTTTTTCGAACAGTGTGATTCGCCCGACGCCGTTCTCTGGCCGAACAACCGCAACCACACGCCCACCGTCGGGAATCTGATCGAACAGGGTTGCCGGCACTGACGCGACCGCGCCGTCGATCAGGATCAGGTCGTAGGGCGCTTCGTTTGGCCAGCCGTTTTCATGCGCGCCTTCAACCACCACAACGTTATCGATGGTCAGCGAGGTCAGAAGGCTGCTGGATTCGGCAACCAGCGACGGGTCGGATTCAAGGGCGATCACGGTCTGCGCCAGATTACCAAGAATAGCCGGCGTGTAGCCGGGGCCACCGCCGATCACCAGCACGATATCGGTCGGTTTGACCTGGGCGGAAAGGATAAGCCGGGCGATCACCAGCGGTTCCGAAAGCTGCCGGTCGCCGGGCAGTGGAATATCCTCATCGACATAGGCCAGATGCATCATGTTCTTCGGCAGAAACTGTTCGCGCGGCAGCCGGCGCATCACCGATAACAGCCGCTCATCGGTGACCCGGTTGGTCCGTAGCTGGCTTTCGACCATGTTTTTTCGCGCAGTCGCGTAATCCATCACCTGTAACCCCTACCCGATGTCTCGCCGGATTGTCCTGTGTTCCCACCGCGCGCCGGGCCGAAACCGCAACGGCGACGCCTGTCCCGCCGTTATAAAAAGGGTTACCGGTAAATACAACGAACACGGTGCGATAATCTTGCCGTCAGAATCCGTTGCAAGTCACCCGAAGCATCGTTAGAAGACACTCCCGACCGGATGAACCATCCGGTTCCCGGCACGGCGCGGTGGCGGAGTGGTTACGCAGAGGACTGCAAATCCTTGCACGCCGGTTCGATTCCGGCCCGCGCCTCCAGGCCGGCCCAGCCGGCGCATGAGGTCAACGATGTCAGGCAATGGCCTGCCGGCCCAGCAGAGTGGCGACAGACATGCCCTTCCTTCTGATTTGCGAAAGTTGCCAGCGACCCGACGGCGGTGCATCGCCGCGTGAAGACGCTGACGCGGTGACAGCCGTCCTGCAAAGCCACGGTCTGTCCGAAGCAATCTCGGTCCGGTTGTCGGACTGCATGGGGGGATGCGAACATCCGGTCAGCATCGGCCTGCAGGGCGCTGGGTTGGCCAGCTATGTCTTTTCCGGTGTCGAACCGCAGATCGACATCGACGATATCGTCGCGACCTGCCGCCAATACCTGGACAGCGAAAACGGCTGGATCGAGGATGCTCACCCGTGCGGCCGTCTGCGCACATGCCTGAGGTCGCGCCTGCCTGCGTTGCAGCGCTAAAAACGGCCACCGTCGCTATTCGACGACAATTGTGGTTTCCGCGCTCACCGGTTTGTCGTCGATGGCGAGTGTCCGGTGATCGTTGCTGTTAAGCGTTACCATGATGACATTTTCGCCTGGATCGAGCGCGCTGATATGCATCCACGGCCCGTACAGGCGGGCGATCTTCAAACCGTTCACATAGACATGGGCGTGCCCTTCGCCCGTAATGTGCGCGCTGCTCGCATGTTCCGGCGCGAACCGGAAATTAGCTGTCCGGATGTTCAGGTTCCACCCCGACATCGGATCCTCAACGACGTCGAGAGTCAGGCTCGGCGGTGCGGAGGCCGCATCGAGAACAAGCATTTCTCCGTGGTCATGTGTCTTCCCTGTGTGGTGGCCGGCATGGTCGCCGTCCGAAGCGGCAAGATGTTCGCCATGGTCATGACCATCCAGGGTGATGCCGTTGCCGGCGGCGAACAGAAACCCGGCAAGACCACCGAATACAATTCCAATAACCAGAAGCCCCAGAGAACGGTTCATGGCTTTCCCTTTCTGAAAAAACGGACGAAACAGGCGCCCGCTGCCGGTCGCCCGTTTCTGCCGTCAATAGATCCGTCGGTTGTCAGGCCGCAGCAGCGCGGGCTTCCTCGCGTTTCCAGAAGAACGCCGCAAACAGGCCGACGAGAACCCAGGCTACAAGCCCGATCCCCAACGCACGGCTGGCGAACAGCGCACCCAGTTCGGTCGGCACCGGCCCGGTGAAGACATCCGGTTCCGGCGCACCGATAAGATGCGGTGCGGCGAACAGCACCACGGCGGCGCCCCAGGCCTTCCAGTCCTTGCCGAAGGCGATCAGCCAAAGGGCGATGGCTGAAGCTGCGACTGTGGCGAACCACCAGATCTGACGGTCGTAGACATCCGCGGCGGCGACGCCGGGAACTTCCGGTGCGAGCGTGAATCCAGGCGCCAGATGCGCGGCGATAAAGCCGGCGACGCCCCAGATCATGCCCTTTCGGACATCGATCTTAACGCCCTTCTCACTTGCAAAGGCCATTGCTGCGACAAGCACCATCGCATAACCGCAATAGGCTACGATGGTAAAACCGATGCTGAGGCCATCACGCATCGGATCGATACCGCCAAGATCCTGATGCGCACTTACCGCCGCTGCACCGAAATGAACGAGTTTTCCGGATTCATACAGTTCCGCATGCAGCAATACCGGCTGCACAAACACAAGCTGAAGCAGGCCCACAATAAGACCTGCCAAAGCGCCAGCGAAAAGTGCGC
>CAYGSU010000033.1:14930-38961 GCA_964352715.1 uncultured Flavobacteriaceae bacterium
ACAAGCTGAAGCAGGCCCACAATAAGACCTGCCAAAGCGCCAGCGAAAAGTGCGCTGGTCACGATGCGCGTGAACATGTCCTAGTGGCAGGGAAAACCGGTCGCGTGCCGAACATCATGCGCTGCATCATGCAGCGTGCTGGCCTGTACATGGCCAACCACGAAAATCATCGCGATGCCGATAAAGGCCGCCATGAGGCAGGGAAGAAGAAGGCTTCTGGAAGCGGAAATCGACGCTGTCTGCGTCGCTGTGTGTGTCTGTGTCGTCATTGTCTTCTCCAGGTTCTGTCACACCCGACAGAACAAAACGGGTTTAGTCACTACCTGGCAGGTCTCCTGGCTCGCGGGTCATTGTGTCCTGACAGCCTTCCCTGCTTTCGCAAGTGGCATCGTTGTCAAACACTCACCGCATACAGTCGCGGGGGCGGCTTCAGCTTTTGACGCCTCGATTTGGTCCGTCACACTGAATTCCCTATTATTTTCTCCAGCACTCTAGTGCTGCCTGAGAAAACCAAGTGCTCTACCCTCGCATGTTTTCGCCGAAAGACAATCATTTTGTATCCGCCGAGATGTTTTTTCGGGTGCGCGGTCAGTCGGCTAGTCCCAACCGCCGAATTCCCGTGCGAATGCGTCGCGCCGGTATCTGGCAACCGCCTCTATCAGACTGCCATTCAAACCAAGCGCGCGATCAAAATGACCGGTCAGCAAGGCATTGGGCCATATATGCGGGCGATGCTCGGCAAGAATCACCAATGCGGTATCGGGGTCGAGCCGATCGTTCAGAACCAGCATCGCTGCCAGCGCGGTCGCCGATGACCGCGAGATACCGGCATGACAATGGACGACCAGACTGAACACCTCTTCCCGCTCCGACAGTCTCGCCAGGAAGGACAGGATGGAATCGGCGTCGGCCGCCGCCGGGGCGCTGTGGCCGGGAAGATCTTCATCGATGTCATGCAGCCGAAGCAGCAGGTGTCCGTCACATTCGATGCGCGCGAATTCAAGCCGCGGGTCGACGAGCGAAATGACATGGCTGGCGCCGGCATCCAGATAGGCCGGCAATTCCGCCAAACCGCACACCGCCAATCGGCGATCCTTCGACAGGTCAAGAAAAGGTGTCATTTTCGCCACTGATGGTCTGCCGGTCATACCTGACTCTTTATCGTAATTATGATTTTTTTCCTATTAGTTTTTTTCTGAAGAATCACGACCCGCAAAACAATGTCCTGAACTTCCGGAGCGAAAAAACAGCCGTGTCAGGCTGCGAAACTGTCAAAGATGAGGCTCTCGGCGAAGCCGCCAAAGAGCGTGCAAAAGCACCGCAGTAACAATCACCGAACCGCCGACAAAGGTCGAGGCGGCCGGCGTTTCGCCCAGTACATACCAGACCCAGATCGGCGTGCCGACCGTCTCCAGAACCAGCAATAGACTCACCTCGGGCGACGGCAGATATCGCGGCGCCAGAACCAGCAGCGCCCGTGATGCCGGCAACAGAATGACGCACAGCAGAATGGCGAAAGTAAGTTGCGTTTCCTCCAGCTGAACCGGCGGAGAAACGATGAATGCCAGACTGGCTGAAAACACGCCGCCGACGACAACAGCCGGCATCCGGTCGGTATTTTCGATCCGTCTCAGCGCAGTCAGGCTGACCGCGTATCCGAAAGCCGTCGCGACAGCCAGCAGATCGCCGATACGTCCACCGGACTTCGCACCACCGTCAGGACTGCCCCAGGTGATGATGGCGGTTCCGACAATAGCCGCCAGCACGGCGACCCATGTACCCTTCAGAATTTTCTCTGACAGAAACACCATCGACAATCCGGCCGCCAGAAACGGCGCGGTTGAAATGATGACGACGACATTGGCGACGCTTGTATATTCGAGAGAATTGATGAAAAGAATCGGAACCATCGTCATCGGCACGACCGCAATCCAGGCAATCGGACCCAGCGAAAAGAACGGACGCAGGCTGATCGACCGTCTCGAAATCATGATCGCCAGCATCGTCATGACGGCCATTCCGCCACCGCGCCAGAACGACATGGTCCACGGATCCGTCCCCACCATGCGCACCAACAACCCGTCGGGCGTCATGAGAAGAACGGCCATCAACGTGATGACAACCCCCTTCTTGTGATCGCTCAAGCTTTCCATTTGCACTCGACCCGACTCAACTTAACCTAAAATTTTTAACACTGGGCGTTTATGGATGTCGAAAATGAACCCGATCAATGCAGCATCTTTGTTAAGCGAGCTTGTAGATGACGTGGCCGACGCGGGCCTCAGGCTTTCAATCGAAACCGACCCGGAAGAACTATATGCGACCGGGAAGACACTACCGGACAAAAGTCTCTCCAAACTTTTCGATCCCGGTTACGTCGATCTTGTGCCGGACCGTTTTTTCTGGATACGCGCGAGCAGTCACAATGGCGATACAGTTCACGTACAGGCTTGCAAACTGGACGATACAGGGCGTTCGACCCTTGGCGATTTTCTGACCATGCACCTGAACAGAACCTATCCGTCTTCACAAAAAACGTGGCACCGGTGTGAAGCTCTGGAAACCATCGGCGGTCGCTGCGCATATCAGGGCGACAACTGGCTTGCGGAAAGTTACCGAGGAAATGGTGTCGGCACAAAACTTACACAAATCGGATTGCTGTCTTGCTTCCTAAAGTGGCAACCCGATTTTGTCTATGCCTTTTTCGAACACCCGGTTTTTAGTAAAGGTCTGGGATGCAAGTTCGGATACCAGCATTTCGAGCCGGTAGGGCAGCACTTCAAAAGATGGCTGCTGCCGCATGACTATGTTTCCTGGATGAGTTGGAAAAACATGGTCACACTGATTGAGATGGCTGCCCCTCGAACCGGGTTAGAAGACCTGCAGCGATAAAGCCGCCGATTTGCATCGGGAACACACAGCGCCGGTAACGGATCACCCGTTGCCGGCCCCAGATGTCGATCGGCGCGACCACGTGCTCGCATAGAACTCTCGACTTGTTCGACGGCATTACCGCATCAATATAGTCGCCGTTGAAGGCACGCTCGAACTCGTCGTCCGGCACGCCGGACTTGCCGGCAACGTTACGTGCGAAGTCCTCGCCATACAGCATCGCGGTCGTTGAATACTTGCCACAATGCAGATATGGCGTTTCATCGTTCGTCACCATATGAACCTGCAGATAATCCATCAGGTTTGCATTATGCAGAAGATCGACATGAACAACGTCATTCGACTTGCGGCAGATATTGTAGAGACGCCTGAAGATCGCGTCCTCCTTGGAATCCGGATCCGTGATCGGGGTTCTCATGGCGACGCCTGACGAGGCAACGCTGCGCCCCGCCATCAGCCAGTCCAGCGATACATCCAGGCCTTGAGAAATGGCAACAAGCTGTCGCATGCCCGGCTCAACCTCGCCCGACAAATACTTGCGCAGCGAGGATATGTTGACGCCTGTAATACGCGACGCCTCCTCGACCTGCCCTCTGCCGATAATTGATCGCAACCGTTCGGAAAACCCAACGGTATCAATGCCGGCTTCTATGTCTTCGCTATTTGCCAACGTATCCTCTTTCGCATTCGCCTTCGGTTCGTTTTGACAACATTCTGGTCACTATTTCAGTGCAATACAGAAACTTACCCGTATATTGCCAATTCGATGTTTTCGGTCGTTCAATCAACCCAATATATTGTAAATTTTATCGGCATATTTAAGGAACATCTTCCTACCAAAGCCGATTCGTCGTACCCACAAACTTTCTCAACGTAGTTGCAAACCTGTTCCACATCCAGAAACTTAAGACTGTCATTTACATACTGTATAACAACCAATCGATGATGCGAATCAGTCTCATACTCGTCCAAACTCACATACTTACGTAAAAAAGTGAGGTTTTCCAAGGAATAACAAAGTTTTCCTTCGTATTCGGAATGAAACCTTTTCCGTAGGCTGATTAAACGATGCCGGCTAACATCTGTACTGACACTCGTTACGGCCCGTATCCTTAAAAAAAGGCGGGCCGCGTTGTTTAGGCTTTTCAATGACGGAAGCGTTTTGTTATAAGCCTGCACCGTCGCGCAACGCGACTGTTAAAAAGGCCATTCCGGCGTAGCTCAGTTGGTAGAGCAAGCGACTGTTAATCGCTGGGTCGTAGGTTCGAGTCCTACCGCCGGAGCCAGTCTTTTCAGATATTCACACACATTTCCCTCGATGTTTCTACCTGCCTGCTGGATGAGGCAAGTTTGGTGACGCGCGCCTTTCAGGCGGTCGGTGCGATTTACTGGTTAAAACGGAAACGGTTTTCCGGGTCGTACTTCGTCTTGATCGCCAGAAAACGCCGGTAATTCAGGCCAAAACAGGCGCGGGTCGGCACTTCGCCAACTTCTCCATGATCGGGAATATTGAAATAAACCGTTTTGGGTCGAAAGTCGTTCAGCGGATGCCTCCTGCCGACCGCCTAATGCTCTTGCCGATGATGTCACCCGGCGCGTTTTTATTCACTTGTTCCGACAGTCGGAATAACGCCCGTTTGGCGCGCATAAACAGGCTAGATACCGGCGCTATTTTGATCGTCATGCCCTGTCCGCGTGCCGCACCCTGCTGGAAACCGTCCCGCAAAACCAACAATAGGCACGGAATACTATGGGAGTAGAACGAAACACCATGAGCAATCCTTCAGCATCTTCTGCCGACAGCCGGATCGACATGGCCAGCGTCGTCAATCTCGCCCGCTATCCGCTCGACAATCTCGATAGCGATGCCGGCAAGGCGTTCACCAAGCGCTGTCGGGACGAAATCGAGCGGACCGGCGCCTGCCTGTTTCCGGATTTCATAACCGAAGCAACTCTGAATTCCTGGCTGACGACGGCGCGGCAATCTGAATCCGGGGCACACCAGGTCGAACACAATTTTTCTTATGGCGCCGCCGGCGAGGGTACGGAATTCGATCCGGCGACCCTGCCTGCAGATGATCCGCGCGGCTATCGCAGCCATACCGCCATGAAGTTCATTGCGAAGGACCGTATCGTCGGCGACAGCTCGATCAAGGCCCTGCATGACTGGAAACCGATGGCCGAATTCGTGCAGAGCGTCATGGGCCAACCGGCCCATCCGTCGGCCTGCCCGCTCAGCGGCCTGGTCTTCACCATCGCCTATGAAACCGAAGAACAGGACTGGCATTTTGATGCCAACGATTACATCGTCACGCTGATGCTGCAGCGACCGTCAGGCGGCGGTCACTTCGAATACATACCCGGCTTGCGCACGCCGGATGGCGAGGACGACTACGAAACGATCAATACCGTGCATAACGGAACCTGCCCGGATGTCATCCGTCCGCCGATCCGTCCCGGCACCCTGACCCTGTTCAAAGGCCGGTACAATTACCACCGGGCATCGCCGGTCACCGGTGAACAGCCGCGGGTAATGGCGATATTCGCCTTCGAGCGCGAACCCGAAAAGAAACTGACCGACCCGGACTCCAGCCGGATCTTTTTCGGACGCCCGCCGGCCTGATCCTTCCCGCCCAACCATAGCGGAGGGAATGGCCGAGCGGTTTTCCGCAGGCTTTTGCCATGTTTTCCGGCGGAATTGCTTGCGGCCAATCGGTCGAGCCTATAATCAGAAAGCCATCCGGAACTGGCCTCGCCAACCGATCAGGAGACCACCCGACAATGCGTTTGGTAAGATTGTTCGCCATTATTTACGTCGTTTCGATGGTGGCGTTTGTGCTCGGCCTTTATGTATCGCATGCCCGCGTCTGGCCGTTTCCGATTGTCCGCGATATCTACCGGTTCGTGCAGGGGCATCGGGACGAAGCGACGTCCGTCTTTGAAAAGATATCAAATGACGCCGGCATCAGGCCGGAACGGTTTCTCTATGACCATGCCTTCGATCCGACGTCGGGCGATTTCCGGGCAATAGAAGGTATTGACTGGGCCTCGCGCCGCGACGCGCCCTATATCAGGGTGTCGGACTCCCTGCCCGACGGCTATGTATACATTGTCGGAAAATTCGATTTCGAGGACGGCATGAACGGCGTTCTGCTGTTCGACACCAAGGGCAATCTGGTGAAGCGCTGGGTTATTCCGGACCGTGAGATCAAGGACGGTCATCACCATCTGTTCGCGTTCCGGCCCGACGGCAGCTTTATCTCCGCGGCCGACTACGCCGATATCTATCACCTTGATGCGTGCGGCAACGAGATCGGGCGGATTTCCGGCAACTTCCATCATTCCATAGCCCGACTGGACGATACCCGTTACTGGGTCAACGGGTCAGTCGAATCGCCGGATGCACTGACGCTGATCGATATTTCCACGCACTCGATTGACCGGACCATTTTGCTGGACGAAGTTCACAAAGCCGTCAGCGAGGAAGTGTCGATTTTCAACCTCGGCAGGACCGACGACCCTTGGCACAACAACGATGCCGAGCCATTACCCGCCGAATACGCGGACAGGTTTGCCTTCAACGCCGGCGATCTGCTGATCAGCTACCGTCATCTGAATCTGGTCTACGTTCTCGATCCGGAAACGCTGGAAACCAAGTGGTGGACCAATGACTACAGCTCCGGCCAGCACGATCCAGACTGGGAACCGGATGGCACAATTACGATTTACGACAACCGTGCACTGGGCAAACAGGGCCGATATTCAACGGTCCAGAGATACGATTTTGGCGGCGGCGAACCGTCGCTGGCGCTGGATGGCCGGGACTATGGATTCTACAGTGGAATCGGCGGAAAACATGAACTGTACGAGGATGGCTCCATCCTGGCCCTGGCGTATGAACAGGGCCGGGTTGTGTGGGTCTGGCCGGATAAATCCGTGCGGTTCGAATTTGTGAACCGCTACACTGAAGGCGAATCCCTGGTCGTCCTGAACACCGGGTATCTGCCCGCCGACTATTTCGATGTGGAGATTTCAGCACCATGCAACTGACCAGACTGGCATTGATCCTGACGGCGCTTCTCACCCCGACGCTCGCCTACGCCTATACGGGTCCCGGGCTAGGGCTGGGCGCGATTGTCGCGGTTCTGGCTATCGTCTTCTCGTCCATTCTCGCGGTTCTGGCGCTCTTCTGGTATCCGATCAAACGGCTGTTCAAGAAGCGCGGCACAAAGCCCGACACCAAACAGGCCAGGCAGACCGACACAGACAGCCCGAATGAATGAGGTTGCGGTTGCCCTGATCGGAGCCGCCGGCTCTGTCGCTTTTGTCGAGGCGTTCATTCGCCTCAATGCTTTCAGCCGCATCGGCAATCTTCTCGGCCTGTCCCGCCAATCGATGAAGGTCGTCGCCTCCTCCGCCATCTCCGACCACTGGAAGGAACGCGTGCTGCCGCGTTACGCCGGCCGGATCCTGCGTCATGCCTTCATCTTCCTGTTCTGCCTCTTCCTGGCGCTGGCCTTGCTGCTTGCGGTGACCTTTGCGCTCGGCTACGCCTTCGGCCTGCCCGGCATTGATGACGGCGCCATCCTCTATGGCTGGCCCTTCAATCTGGGGGCGCTTGGCGGCGGCTGTCTTTATGCTTTCCTCAGGAAGCGCCGGTGACGGAATACGACTTTTCCGCACGGCTGCTGCACCGGATCGCCCTGTCGGCACGGGCGATCCGCGAAATCTCTTTCGATCTAGACCAGTCGCTCGGCGGCAAGGTCGATGATACCGCCGTCAGGGCGGCAAACCCGGTTTTTGTGACCGGTCTTGCCCGCAGCGGCACAAGCATCCTGCTGCGCGCACTGCATTCGACCGGCCGGTTTTCGACCCTGACCTACAGAAACATGCCATTCGTTCTGGCCCCGCGGCTCTGGCGCCGACTGGTCGCCGGCCACGAAAAGACGGGCACGGAGACAGAACGGGCGCATGGCGACGGGCTTGCCATGAGTTTCGATAGTCCGGAAGCGTTCGAGGAAGTCTTCTGGTTAACCTTCACAGATGCTGAATATGTAACGAAAAACGGACTGATCCCAACGGACGTCGACACCGAGACCGTCGAGAAATTCCGGCGCTATGTCGGCGCCATTGCCGGCGCTGATGCCGGCAGCAGCGGCGGATCGCCCCTGCGCTACCTGTCAAAGAACAACAACAATGTCTTGCGCTTTGGCGCGATCAGACGGGCCTTTCCCGACGCCACGATTCTTGTGCCCTTCCGGCACCCGTTCGAGCAGGCCGCCTCCGCCCATGCGCTGCATAAGCGGTTCGACGGTCTTTACGGAAACGATGCTTTCGGTCGATCCTACATGCGCTGGCTGGGGCATTTTGAGTTCGGGCAGGATCACCGGCCAGCGCTTATCGGCCGGACCCGCGAGAGGCTGGCCACGTTAACGCCGGATCGACCGGACTACTGGCTGTGCTACTGGATTGCGGTGCATGAGGCTATTCTGGAGCAGGCTGCGACCCTCAAGCTGCACCCTGTCGGCTTCGCCGGTCTGTGCGACGACCCGGACCGGTTTTTCACCGATCTATTCAAGCTGCTCGGCCTCGCTGACGACCCGAAAATCGCTGCCGGCCTGATTAACGCACCCTCACCCAGAACACCGGAAACCGCTACCGATCCACGGCTGGAATCGGATGCACTGGAAGTTTACGACGCCCTTCGCAACTACAAGCCGGCCTGACATCCGGCCGTCGGGCCGTCAATGAAGGCAGTAGGTGCCGAAATGCGTCTCGTTTCTATCGAAATCCTTCAGGCTGACCTTAGCGCCCCGCACACTGACGAACTCACCGATACGGATATAGGCTTCCGGGTTCGGGCCATCGACATCGACCTTGATCCGGACAGTCTTCGGATCGCCATGACTGTTCGTTTCAAGTTCCTTGCTGCTGCCTTTGTAACAGATCGTTACCGTATGGCTCTGGTCTCCCCAGTAAAGGGTCTTGTCCGGGTCGCCCGGCATGATTTTCCAGTGAAATTCCTGTGTCATTTCATCTTCCCATTGCCCTGTACATCCGCCTGTCGTTGCGCGGCGCACTATATCAGGCCCTTTACCGCAGGAAACACCCAATCACACCGCACGCGGTCTGGTGCCGCTTTCGCTGCACTACGCCCCGCCGTATAGTGGAGCAGACAACGGTTGCCTCGCCAAGCTGCATCGAACCGAAAAGGACAGGATATGCCCGACACCCAACAAACACCCGAAGGTCTGCTTCGCCCCGATGCCGGCACGCTGGTAGCGCGCATGGCCGATGTTCCGTGGCAGGATGACGGCTCCGGTTTCTCGGTCAAACCGGTCTTCGAAGACCGTACCACCGGTCTTCGCACCCTGTTGATGAAGGTCGGTCCGGGCACAGAGGCCGCGCTGCATGCGCATGACGAGCTGGAACAGATTTTCGTGCTCGAAGGCGAATTCTACGATCAGGAAAATGCTTACGGTCCCGGTGATTTTGCCGTCCGTGCGCCCGGCGCAATGCATACGGGCGGCAGCAAGTCCGGCGCACTCATTCTGGTTGTCTATTCACCATGACCGGGTTTGACCCGGAGTGATATCGCCCCATATCGCTCATCAGATTATAGTGATGTGTCCTCGCGGTGTTTGCCTGTACAATTGAACAGGCAATACATCTGGCTCAGTCACAGAAACAGCGATAAAGCGCCGCATTCATGACCGATACCAAACCGACCCGTTCGGGCCGACTGTTGAAGACCGTAATCGTTCTGGCGATTGTCGGCGCCGCCGTTTGGGGCGGTCGTGACCACCTGCAGACCTTTTTCGCGAAGGCGGGCGCGGATGCGGCGTCCAGTTCAGACACCGAGCAGCAGGTACAACAGCCCAAGGCGGCGCCTGTTCTGGTCGAAAAGGTAGGAGAACGGCCGGACGACGTTTTGGTTCAGGCAATTGGCACCGCGCGGGCAGTCCGTTCGGTGATGCTGTACCCGGATGCCGACGGTGAAGTTGTCGAATTTCCGGTCCGTGCCGATAAAGTTGTCAAGAAAAACGAAATTATTCTGAGACTCGACAGCAGAAATGGCGCGCTTGCCGTGCAGGTTGCCGAAACCCGCGTCAAGGAAGCGGAAAGCGCCCGCGCCAGGTCTGAAAAATTGCGCAAGAACAATGTCAATTCCGCAGCCAATGTGGAAGATGCGACAGTTGTACTGGAACGCGCCCGGCTGGAACTGAACCAGGCGCAGGTCGCACTGGCCGACCGCACGCTTCGCGCGCCCTTTGACGGCGTTGTCGGTATTCCGAAGGTCGAGATCGGCGACCGGGTATCGACCGATACCGCCATCGTGACACTGGACGACCGGACGACCCTGATTGTCGAATTCGAGGTGGCCGAAAAATTTCTGTCGCGTCTGACGAATGACGTGCCTGTCACCGCGCAGACCGCCGCCTTCGCCGACCAGACGATCGCAGGGTATATTGAACGCATCGACAGCCGTGTGGATCCTGTCTCGCGCACCGTGCTGGTGCGCGCCGCCTTCGACAACCGGGATGACGAACTGCGACCCGGCATGTCGTTTTTTGTTTCACTCAACCTGCCCGGTACGATGCTGCCTGCGGTGCCCGAACTGGCGCTGCAATGGGAAGATGGTCGCAGTTACATCTGGCGCATTTCCGACGGTATCGCCGAACGCGTCGAGGTAAAAACCCGCCGCCGCCTGAACAATACGGTGCTGATCGAGGGTGACCTGCAACCGGGCCAGATCGTTGTTGTCGAAGGCGTACAGCGCTTGCGCCAGGGTATGCCGGTAACCATCGCCAACGACACGGGTGCCTGAGATGGCGCATCGACCCGGCATCGACAATGCAATGAACGACCTGCCGGCAATGAGCGTGCGACGGCCGTATCTGGCCATCGTGCTTAACCTGCTGATCATGATTGCCGGCTTCGGTGCGGTGATGGGTGTTGAAATCCGCGAACTGCCGGATGTCGATCGACCGATCGTATCGGTACGCGGCGACTATCCCGGCGCATCGCCTGAAACAATGGATTCCGAAGTCACCAGCATCGTCGAAGCTGCCGTCGCCCGGGTCAATGGCGTTAAGGAAGTTGTCTCTTCCAGCGAGGAAAACAATTTTCGCCTGCGGGCTGTTTTCGATCCGTCGGTCGATCTGGCGGATGCGGCGACCGATGTTCGCGAACTGGTCAGTCAGGCCGAACGCCGGCTGCCGGATGAGGTCGAAAATCTGACGGTCGTGAAAGCCGATGCCGACGCCTACCCGATTGTCTCATTGGCGGCCTGGAGCGATTCGATGCAGATCGACGAGCTGACGCGGGTCATCGAAGACCGCATCGTACCGGAACTGACCGCCGTCGACGGGGTTGCCGAAATTACCCTGTTCGGTGATCGAGAACGGGTGCTTCGGGTGATGGTCGATCCGATGCGGCTCGCCAGCTATGGCCTGTCTGTCGCAGATGTCGCCGATGTAATGCGCAATGCCCGGCTTGATGTTCCGGCCGGCAGCTTCAAATCGGACGAGCAGGAAGTGCTGGTCAGGGCCAATGCGTCGGTTTCCAGCCCGGAACGGATTGAAGAACTGTATGTCCGCAAACCGGTTCGGATCGGCGACGTTGCAACGGTTTTCTTCGCCCCGGCGGAAGCGGAAAGCTGGGTTCGACTGAACGGACGGCAGGTGGTCAGTCTCGGCGTTGTCCGGCAGGCAAGCTCAAACACCATCGCCATCGCCGCCGGGATCGAACGCGCCGTTGCGGAGCTTGCAAAAACGGTTCCGGAAGTAACGATCGAAACCATCGCCGACGATTCCAGCTTCATTAAAAGTTCCATCCAGGAACTGCTGACGACGCTGGCCTTCACGATCCTGATCGTGGTTGCGGTAATTGCTGTGTTCACCGGCCAGATTCGCGCCTCGATCATTCCCACCGTGGCGATACCGGTTGCGCTGATCGGTTCGCTGTCGGCGGTCTGGATCCTGGGATTCTCGATCAATCTCGTGACGCTGCTGGCGATGGTGCTGGCGACCGGCGTTGTGGTCGACGATGCGATTGTCGTGCTGGAAAACATTCAGCGGCTGCGCGGCCAGAAAATGAAATCCAGCGCGGCGTCAGTGCTGGGCGCACGGCAGGTTTTCTTCGCCATCGTTGCGACTACGGCTACGCTGATTTCGGTTTTCGTGCCGATTTCGTTCCTGCCGTCGGAAGCCGGCAGGCTGTTTCGTGAATTCGGCTTCGTGCTGGCGGTAACGGTCGCCATCTCGTCGTTTGTCGCCCTGTCGCTGGTGCCGATGCTGGTATCGAAACTGCCGGACGGCGACCGATCGTCGCCGGGTCTGATGCGACGCGGGCTGGAACGCTTCGGCGGCTTCATGAAAGCCGCCTATGCCGCACCACTGAACTTCATGCTGCGCTATCCTCTGGTCATCGCTGTTCTCTGTATCGGTGTGATAAGCGCGGCCTACCAGACTTATCAGACGCTTGACCAGGAACTGGTGCCGGAAGAAGACCGGGGCCGCATTACTGTCTGGCTTACCGGGCCGGACGGCGTTGGCCTTGCCTATACCGACCGTCAGGTGCTGGAGGTTGAAAAGCTTCTGCAGCCCTATGTAGATAGCGGTGTTGTGGAACGCCTGTACACCATCACCGGTCGTTATGACCTGAACCGGGGCCAGATCGAGGCGCCGCTGGCCGACTGGTCAGAACGGACGGTCAGTGAAGGCGACATCGCCGAAGATATAAACAGACAATTGCGTAATCTGCCCGGTGCGCAGGGGCGGATCAGGCGCGCAAACAGCCTTAACCTGCGCAATGCCGACGGCGGACTTGAATTCGCCCTGATCGGCGCGAACTACACCCGCATTTACGACGACACCAAGGTTCTGCTGCTGGCGATCGAGGAGCAGTTACCCTGGATCAGCAACATGCAGGTCGAATACCGGGCGACCCAGCCGGAACTTTCCATCGATATCGACCGTAGCCGCGCCACCGATCTGGGCGTCGATATCGACGATCTGTCGACCACAATTCAGGTGCTGGTGGATGAATTCGAGGTCGCCGAACTGGTGGTGGACGACCAGACCGTCCCGATTTTCCTCCAGGCAAGCAATGGTGCGGTCAAGGACCCGGGCGACATCGCCAACCTGTTCGTCAGCGCCGGCGATGGGCGGCTGGTGCCGCTGACCCAGCTTGTCACCTTCTCGGAAGGGTCGGTTGCGGCCGAACTCGACCGGCATGAACAGCGCCGTGCCATCGAGATCGACGCCGATATCGACCCGGCCTATACGATCAGCCAGGCTGTCGACGCCTTGCGTCTGCTGGCCCGCGATACACTGTCGTCGGAAAACAGCCTGATTTTCCTCGGCGAAGCCAAGGCCTACCAGGAAGCCTCCCACGACATGGTCATTACCTACGCGATCGCCCTGCTGGTGGTGTTTCTGGTTCTTGTCGCCCAGTTCGAAAGCATAACCAGCGCCATCGTGGTCATGGTGACGGTGCCGTTCGGAGTTTGCGCCGCCATATTCGCGCTCGCCATGACCGATACCTCAGTCAATATCTATTCGCAGATCGGGGTACTGATGCTGATCGGCATCATGGCGAAGAACGCCATTCTTATGGTCGAATTTGCCGACCAGCTTCGCGAGGAGGGCTACAGCCCCACGGATGCGGCGCGGGAAGCCTCAATGGTTCGGCTGCGGCCGATCATGATGACGATGGTTTCAACTGTTGCCGCCGGCCTGCCCCTGATCCTCGCGACCGGCGCCGGCACAGAAGCGCGCACGTCGATCGGGTGGGTGGTATTCGGTGGCCTTGGCATGGCCGGCCTGATCACACTGTTCCTCGCACCGGTTCTGTATTCCCGCATCGCCGGATTTTCGACCCCGCGCAGTGCTCGCAGCACCGCCCTGGAGCAGGAACTTCAGGAAGCTGCTGCACCGCAGCGGGCGGAATAGTGGGGCAAAAATCAAAGAATCCGGCAGCAAACCCCTTGCCGATTTGACGTTCCAAGGGCCATGGTAAGAACCTGCGGGCGGTCCCCGTATTCACCGCAACGACCAGACAGGCAACAAACGGTTCACAGATGCCGAAAGTCCTCAACAAACGCTCGTTTCCGCCTGGCCATGTGGTTTTCGAGGAAGGCGCCAAGGGCAACCACGCCTATGTCGTGCAAAAGGGCGCAGTGCAGATCCAGAAAAAGGCCCCGAATGGCGGGGTGATCAATCTGGGGGTAATCCGCGACGGCGGCATTTTCGGTGAAATGGCGCTGATCGATAAATCACCTCGCATGGCGACAGCCAAGTGCCTGGAAAAAACCGACTGTATTGATATTTCGGAAGATATTCTGCACCGGAAACTCGATGCCTGCGATCCGGCCATCAGGCTGCTGATCATCGTTCTGATCCGCATGATCCGCACGGTTGCCGAAAAGGGCCGCCTGCCGGCCGAAGAGCTTGAAGAAGTCATGGAAGCAGCGGTAGACGAACTGATCGTGGAATGACATGTACAACCTGAACCAGGCAGGAAACAGCACCATCATGTCGAAGCTCAACAGCAGATCACGCATTCTGACATCGGAAAAATTTCCGTCCAGTTCGCTGATCTTTCCGATCGGCGAGATCGGCAAGAAGACTTATCTGGTGAAAGACGGCCGGGTGCAGATATTCGAGGTCACCCCCAAAGGCGACACCGTGATCAAGGGGTTCATCGGGCCGGGCCAGCTGTTCGGCGAACGCGCCCTGCTCGGCCCCGAACCGCGAACTTATGGCGCGAAGGCAACGATTCCGACAATCTGCGCCGTTATCCATTACGACCGGCTGCAATCGGTATTGAAGACGACGGAACCGTTCGTCGCCGGTCTGTACCGGGTACTTGCCGCCAACCTGCAATCGATGATCGACAAGGGGGCGGACCTGAATTGCCTGATTCAGGAAATCGAGGAACTATAGGGTCAAGCCTGATCGGCTAGCCGGCGGAACCGGTGGATCAGCCGCCCGAAATTACCCAGCGACGAAAAATGCGCCAGCGCCAGCGGCAGATAGCCCTTGCGCCACCAGTCGACGACCACGTCGTCCGGCAGGGTTTGCAGCTTCCTGTCGTCGATAGACAGGAACCCCTTGATCTGCAGGTGTTCACCCTTGTCGGTTTCAAAATCAACGCTGCGAGGCACGAACAGATCATGCTGCTTGCAAGCGGCGATGAACCGACGGGTTCTCGCCTGTTCGCGGTGATAGTCGGCATTGAAGCGACCAATCTTTTCCAGCAACTGGGTCGGTGCATGGGTTTCGGCATCGAATAACGGTTTGCCGCCCTGTTCCGAAAGTTGCGGCGCGGCGCGGTCGATGCAAAGCTGGATATCCGGCTTGCCTTTTGCATCCGTCACCTTCAGCAGAATAAACGGATAGCGCCGAATGAACGCTGGCAGATAGCATCCTTCAGCCCAGTCACCATTGCTTTCGATGAACACGTTTCGACGGCTTTCAACACCAACCAGCGCCACCGGCGTCGCTGTATCATCGGCATTGAACACAATCGGGTAATGCCGTGCGGCCTGTACGAATTCCACTGCCGTCAGCGGCACGATATGGGTACTACGGGCGAACGAATAATCCTGCGTATCGAGGATGCCGAGAGTCAGATGGCGGCGGGCTTCCAATGGTTCGATAGTTTGATACAGCAAGGCTGTTGTGATTTCCTGCGCATTGCCCTTCACGACCTGTCGAACCCCTTCTTCTGCACATCGCCAGACGTGGTGCCTACAACCCGGTCACGCCATAACGATGCGCCATTTTTTCCTGCGCCAGCACCGCATCGTAGGCGCGCGGGTCCAGAACCTGAACCCCCTTTATTCGCATTGGCCCGGTTATATCCCGGTTTGCCGGATTACCGACGACATCCAGCAACGCCCGGCGAAGAAACGCAACCGTTTCGCGACTGGCAGTTGGGGCCGTGACGAACGGCAACGCCGGTGCGGCCGGTGTCCAGCCAATGCGTTTTACCCGCGCCGCAGCGGCCGGATCACTATCCTGAAGCAAGGCGTAAGAGACAATATCGGTCGCGCAGCAATCGGCCCTGCCGTCCATCACGGCCCGAAGGCTGGCGGCGTGGCTGCCCGTTTCCAGCGTTTCGCCGAAAAATCTGCCTTTTACAGCCAGCGGAGCGACCAGAGCCCTGAGACTGTTGTATCCGGATTGCGAATGGCGTGCGTTAAAGGCCAGCGTGCGGCCGCGCAGATCCTCGACCGTCGACGCCGTGTCATCGGCGCGCACCATGACGCCGCTTGAATAGGTCGGCCCGTTACAACCGGGCGCGTCGTAGCATGGGGTGGCGACATACTGCACCCTGTCTCGCTGGATCGTCATCAGCGGATAACCGCAGGTCTGCCCCAGCAGCAGGCCCGGCGTCGTCAGCAGGGCATCCCACGGTGTCGAAACCGTCAGCAGGCTCGGCACGCCTTTCATTCCGTTGCGGGTAAGCTGCGCCGCAATCCGCGCCCACAGCGCCGCCTTCGCCGTTTCGTGACGGCCAAGATGGTACATGTCGAGGCAGGCGTGGCTCATTCGGGTTTCTCCGGCAACAGATGGTTCATGAACAGCGCAACTTCGTGCGACTGCACGACGGCGGCGCGCACGAGGTCGTCAAAATGCTGCGACAGGGTGCGGATATGTTCGCGGGTCGTAAAGACGAAATACATCTGCCCCATGTAAACGGCCGCCCGCTGCCTGCCGAAAATCGTATAGGGCGCTGCGAAATGGGTCAGACCGTCGAACAGGAAAATGCGCAGCCTTGGATACAACTCATCCGCCAGATCCCGCAGCACGATAAGCTGTTCGCGGCGGTCGCGGTTCGAAAGCCCGCTCCAGATACCGTTGCCGTCAGCAAAATCCTCCAGCGCCTGGCGGGCGACGCAGATTTCAACATCGGTGTCAGGCATCCGCGAATAGGCCAGCCGGGCCTGGCTCTCGGCGATCATCTGGTCCGGACTGCGCGCCTGATACAGGCGGTATTCGTGCTGTAGAACCGCTTCCGTTTTCGCAAGGTCGGGTATGGTCAGAGGGGTATAACGAATCTTGTGCCCCACCGCCTCCAGATGCCAGCGCCGCAGGTTCTCATCCACCGGCAATGGCGCGGAGGGTGCGACCTCAATCGATTCCTGCAGGATATCCGCGCCAAGCCGGGCTTCCTGACTGAGGCCGACCAGCCAATCGAGACTGACCTGCAAGACCGCCGCCATCGACGCCAGGGTTTCTACCCGGGGCAGCCGGTCGTTTTCCGGACTCAACAACTGCGACAGCGTGGAGCGGTCGATGGAAATTGCCTTCGCCAACGCAGCCTTGCTCAACGACAGCCGCTCCATCGCCTCAACGAGCCGGGTTCGGAATGTGAGAACGATATCCTGACGGTCCTGGCTATGCATAACGGCTCCTTAACATGATTATATTAATCACCATATGTTTATTAATATCACCAAGATTGGATAAACGTTGATTTCGTTTCTATTGTCAAACGATCGGCGGGTCTGAAACAATAACGAAATCGTGAATATGTCGCCTCAAGAACCGATAGCAACGACAACGGAGCCAAAATGACCGACGACGCCGTCGCCCAGGACCTGACAGCTGTCCCCCTTTCCGCAACGCCGGACATCGCCGGTGCCAGAAACTATTCCCTTGTGGATTGGCTGGATCGGGTAGAGGCACCGACCTGGGCCGTAATCGTTTCGGTTTACCTTTCGCTCGGCTTTCTGACCTATTTCGCAACCGATTTGCCGGTCTGGCTGGTGATCCCGCTCGGCGCTGTCGCCGTATGCTGGTACAGCCATGTGCAGCATGAACTGGTGCACGGCCACCCGACCCGGAACCGCCGGTTAAACGATCTTTTCGGCCAGATCCCCTTTACCCTGTACCTACCCTATTCGCTGATGCGCGACTCGCATCTGGCGCATCATGCAACGCCGCTGCTGACAGATCCGGAACACGACACCGAATCCTTCTACGTGACGCCGCAGCAATGGCAGAACCTGTCCGCGGCGATGCGGTGGGTACTTGTTGCGAACCAGACCATGCTCGGCCGGTTCGTCTTCGGCCCGTTCCTGATGGTGTCCGGTTTCTGGCGCAGCGAAGCGCTGCGGCTTCTGTCCGGAGATTTACGGCATGCCGGCAGCTGGCTGGTGCATCTTGCAATGGTCGCCGCCCTGCTGTGCTGGGTCGTTCTGGTTTGCGATTTGGCGGTCTGGCAGTATGTTCTTTACTTCGCCCTGCCCGGCCTCAGCCTGGGTCTGCTGCGGTCCTACGCCGAACACCGCCCCGGCGACAGCAACGCCGAACGCACCGCGCTGATCGAGGGGTCTTGGTTCACCCGGCTGCTATTCCTCAACAACAACCTGCATGCTGTGCATCACACGAAACCCAATCTGGCCTGGTTCAAAATCACGCGCGACTACCGCGCCAACCGGGAAAAGTGGTTGCGCCGCAACGGCGGCTATTACCTGAAAGACTACCTGTCGCTGGCGGCGAAAACCTTCTTTCGCCCCAAATGCAGCCCGATTCATCCGGGCTACTGACGTGACGCGACCTCAGGCCTGGCCGATGCTCATCGCCAGGACCCGGCTGATTTCAGTCAGCGATCGACCTGATTCCGATCGCCAGCCATTAAAAGCATCCTGAACCGCCAGCATCGCCTTTTTCGATGACGGCGCGCCGTCGACCACCCCTTCCGCGACCAGCCGGCCGACGACATCGCGCGACAGCACGAAACTGTCGACGCCCATGAACCGCAGGAAGTACTGGCCGGTATTGCCGCCAAGCCGCGCCCCCCGTTTCTTTAAAAGCGCCAGCAGACCGATATAGTCTTCCACCGGCCAGCCGGCGAACGCCTTCCCGGCGCTGCCGTGCTCTCTTGCGAGGTCCAGCAGGAAAAGTGCGTTCTGCTGTACCGAACGAATTTTCGTACCATGCCTGATGATGCGTTTGTCGCTCAGCAGGCGGTCGATATCCTCATCGTTCATCGAGGCGCATTTGCCGATATCGAAGCCGTTGAAGGCGTCTTCCGTGCCCGGCCATTTGGCATCGACCACCTTCCAGTTGAAACCGGCCTGGAAAACGCATTTCGCCATGCAGGATAGCCAGCGGTCGTCCGGTATCGCCGCCAGTTTCTTCACCGGAATCGGTTTTGCGAGACTCTTTTCAAGGTTGGCGGGTCCCCCCTTCCGCTCCGCTGCAATCTCGTAGATTTCATCGAACGTCCGCATTCGGATGCTCCCGGCGATGTTTCGGTTTCAGGTCCCGGTCAGGTTTGTTAGAGACGGTGTCGCCCTTTCAGGAGACTGGCAATGAACCGCGACGATGTCGAGATGATCCGCAAGGAAACCGTATTTCAGGGCTACTTCCGGGTCGACAAGTATACGGTTACCACACCGAAATTTGATGGCGGAAGGTCGAACGCATTCGACCGTGAGGTCTTCGAACGGGGACAGGTCGCCGCCTGCCTGCCGTATGATCCGCGTACGGACGAGGTTGTGCTTATCGAACAGTTCCGAATGGGCGCGTACGCACATGGCGATGCCAATCCGTGGCTGATCGAAATCGTTGCCGGGGTGATCGACGAAGGCGAAACGCCGGAAGATGTCGTGCGCCGGGAATGTGTCGAGGAATCAGGATGTTCCGCCGGCAGGCTTGAATCCCTCGGATGCCTGTACGCGACTCAAGGGGCGTGTACGGAAACGATTTCCCTGTATGTCGCCGAGATCGATTCCACCACCGCGCAGGGCATTCATGGACTGGACGAGGAAGACGAGGATATCCGCGTGTTCACGGTTCCTTTCTCGGAGGCTCTGGTAATGCTGGAAGACGGCCGCATCCGCAACATGGCGGCAGCGAACGCCCTTTTATGGCTGGATCGAAAACGAGAGGCATTGCGCGAAAACTGGACCGCACCGTAAGCTGTCGCCCACATTCAGACTGACACCCGGCATACCGACTGACAGGAAAACCCATGACCATTCGTGACGGCTTCGTCGACACCGTCGGCAATACCCCGCTGATCAAGCTCAGACAGGCATCCGAGGAGACCGGCTGCACCATTCTCGGCAAGGCGGAGTTTCTCAATCCCGGCGGCTCGGTAAAGGATCGCGCGGCGAAATACATCATTCTCGACGCAGAGGAACGCGGCGAGCTGGAACCCGGCGGCCTGATCGTGGAAGGCACGGCCGGCAATACAGGCATCGGTCTGGCGCTGGTGGCGAACGCGCGCGGCTACCGAACGCTGATCGTCATTCCCGAAACCCAGTCGGATGAAAAGAAAAACATGCTGCGTCTGTGCGGCGCGGAATTGCGGGAAAACGTGGCGGTTCCCTACAAGAACCCGGACAATTACGTGAAAACCTCGGCGCGATTGGCGGAAGAGCTGAAGGCGACCGAAATGCACGGCGTTCTGTACGCCAACCAGTGGGACAACCTGTCCAACCGCACCGCGCATATCCGTTCCACCGGACCTGAAATCTGGGAACAGACGGACGGTACAATCGACGGCTTTTCCTGCGCCATCGGCACCGGCGGCACGCTGGCCGGCATGAAGCTATATCTTTCCGAAAAGAACCGCGACATCAGGGTCGCCGCTGCCGACCCGATGGGGGCCGCGATGTACAACTACATCAAGACCGGCGAGATGAAGGGCGAAAGCGAAGGGTCGATCTCCGAAGGCATCGGCCAGGGTCGCATCACCGGCAATCTGGAGGGTGTCACTTTCGATGACGCCTACAAGATTCCCGATGCCGAAGGCCTGACCATCTGCCATGACCTTCTGCAGCACGAAGGCCTGTGCATGGGGCTTTCGACCGGCATCAACATCGCCGGCGCAAAACGGCTGGCGAAAGACATGGGCCCCGGCCACACCATCGTCACCATCCTGTGCGACTGGGGCCACCGCTACCCGAAAATCTGGGACCCGGTCTTCCTCAAAGACAAGGGCCTGCCCGTGCCCGGCTGGTTGTAGTCTTCGACCGAATACGCTTTTCTGCTTTCTTTCGCGCGGCAAACCTGTAAACGACGCGCTGCAGTCCCGGCTATCGGGACGCACAGGCGCGTCGCCCCCCTTGGGCTCGAGCGCAGAATAACAAAGGCGGAAAACGAATGGATGTGGCGACTTCAATCAACCTGACGGCGGTGGTTCTGCTGCTGGCGGCGAATGCGTTTTTCGTTGCAGCCGAATTTGCACTGGTGAAGGCGCGCGACTTCCGCATCGACACGCTGGCTGCCGAAGGAAAGTATTCAGCCCGTCTGACACAGAAAATCCAGACCAACCTGGAAGCCTATCTGGCCTGTTGCCAGCTTGGCATCACCATGGCGTCGCTCGGCCTGGGCTGGGTCGGCGAGCCGGCGGTCGAGGCTCTGCTGCGCCCGGTGCTGGTGCCTCTCGAGTTGGGGGCCGGCACCACCCACACGGTGTCGTTCCTGATCGGCTTTGTGGTCTTCTCGTCGCTGCATATCGTGGTCGGCGAACAGGTGCCGAAGACGCTGGCGATCCGCAAACCGGAGCCGGTTTCGATGCTCTGCGCCATTCCGCTGCGGGTCTTCTACATCGTGCTGTTTCCGATGACCTGGACCCTCAACATGGCCTCCCGCAAGATCCTGCAGTGGATGGGGGTCGAGGAAGCGCCACATGCGGAAGTGCTGAGCGGCACCGAAATCGCCGGGCTGGTGAGGACATCGGCGGAACATGGGGATCTCAGCGACAACAAGGCCGCGATGATCCACAATGTCTTCCGTTTCGACGAACGCACGGTCGGACGGGTGATGATTCCGCGCGTCGAATGCGAATTGCTGCATCTGGACAACACGCCCGAGGAAAACATCGCCGTTATCCGCAATTCCAAGCATTCGCGGTTTCCGGTTCTCGACGGGGAACAGGATACACTGGTCGGCATCGTCCTGTTCAAGGAAGTGATGTACCGGCTGCTCGACGGGGCTGACGCGCCGTGGGGCGACCTGAAAGATCTGTGCCGCGAACCCCTGATCGTGCCGGAATCGGTCAAGGTCGCGAAAATGTTCGATATGATGCTGGCGGAAAAGGCGCATATGGCCTGTGTCGTCGATGAATACGGCCTGTTCGCCGGTGTTGTCACACTGGAAGACCTGCTGGAGGAAATCGTCGGCGATATCAGCGACGAAACCGACGACCCGGGCGACGAGGTGCCAATTACCGCAACGCCGACAGGTTGGACCGCACATGGCTTCGCCTCACTGTCTGATATCGAGCGCGTGACCGGTCTGGCGGTGGCCGACGATTTGCACGCCAACACCCTGTCCGGCCTGTTCATGCACCGGCTGGAACGCATGCCGCAGCCCGGTGACAGTCTGGTGGAAGCAAACTACCTGTTGACCGTCGACGAGGTCAGCGACCGCCATGTCGAAACCGTGACGATCGAACGCGTCAGGGACCCCTCACCGAAAGACGAAGCCGTCCCGACCGGGAAGTAGCACACGGTCACCTCTACCCGATAAGCCAACCTTGCCGCGTTTCGTGCCGCGCTTGATCGTAGACCCGGCAACCATCGTCCCCGAGCCGCGTGATGAAAAGGGTAAACAAGATTCCGGGATTGACGGACTTCAGCGCATATGTCGCGTCGAAACGCCGTGACAGCGTTTCCATCATCGGTTTGATTTTGTCTTCCTCGATTGTGCTCAACCGGGCATCGCTGAAGGCACGCGGCGTTTCGAATTCGATCCGCAGGCAGGACAGTTTCTCCGGGGTTTGAAAATCCGGCTCCAGTGTGACGGAAAAGCCGCCGGCATCATAGCGGACACCCAGTCCACGCTCGATACTGCCGAAGATATCATTCCGTCGAATATTCGGCAGCCGCACGATTTCATAGTTCCATTCGTTCAACGGCATCGAGAAAAAGATGTCCAGCGCATTGACGATCCCGGCCAGATTATCTGCGAAGCCCCCGTCGTCTTCCTGCGCCAGAACCGGTGAAGTCACCACCGCCAGCGCAAAAATGCCTAGAAACGCCGCAATTTTTGTCCGAAATCCCGTCATACGTTCAACACCCAGTTCGATCCGCCGACTGCAATTTGCACCGCAAGCGTAGCACACCGGCAAATCGGGTCAGTTACCTTCGTCACACCGCCATTACCGTGCGCGCTGAGCCCTCATCCTCGAAAACTTCCATAGTGAATGGCTGACCAGTGCAGTGACCAGAATGGCCCCGCCGATGAACGTGCGGTCAGCCGGTACCTCGTCAAGCGCCAGCCACACCCATAGCGGCGCCAGCACGGTTTCCAGCACCAGCATCAGGCTGACTTCCGGCGCGGGCAGATAACGCGGCCCCAGCGTCATCAACGCCCGGGTTACCGGCAGGATCAACCCGCAAAGCAGGATCATCGGGGCGATCTGTGGTGCGCTCAGCGCGACCGGTGCAGAGATCAGACAAGCCAGAATAGCGACGCAGGATGCGCCCAGAACCACGGTCGGCAGACGGTCTTCATGCCGCATCCGTCGCAAAAGCGTGAAATTCATCGCCAATCCGGCCGTGGCCCCGATGGCCAGCAGATCGCCCAGCCGGCCGCCGGTCTGCGCGCCGCCTTCGGGACTGCCCGAGGCGACGACCAGCGTACCACCGACTGCTACCACCACTGCCGTCCAGGTAACGGGATGCACAGATTCTTTAAGCAGAATTCGCGAAAACACGGCGGCCAGAAACGGCGAGGCCGACAAAATCACCACCACATTCGCGACGCTCGTGTATTCGAGCGCGTTGATAAACAGCAGCGGACCGATTGCCATCAGCGCCACATTCCACCAGGCATATCCTTTCAGGCCGAAGAACATGCGCAGGCTGATCGAGCGCCGGCTGATGACGACAAACAGGAAGATGACCGACGCCATCGAAAGACCGCGCCAGAACGCCATCGTCCACGGATCGAGATCGACAATGCGCACCAGCAGCGTATCCGGCGACAAAAGCAGGACGCCGAACAGCGTCATGGCGAAACCCTTGGTATGATCGCTCATATGATCGAACATGGCCCGCACGCTGGCGAGCGGGACGGGACTATGCAAGATAATTCAGGAACAACGCTTCTCGTCAAACGGCGCAGCCCAATCAACAAAGGAGACCTCCAGTGCATCTCGACGGTTC
>CAYGSU010000033.1:39061-44310 GCA_964352715.1 uncultured Flavobacteriaceae bacterium
CTTTCGCCGAACAGGCTATGCACGGGAATCCAAATTTCTAGAACAACCCGCGCGACAGCAGATCTTTCAAAACGGCATGGTCAATCGAATAGACGGTGGTGCCGTCGCAGCCGGTCATCGTGACATTCGCCACCATGGAATCGATGATCGCTTCCTCGGTCGCCTGCACCGCCGCCTCGAACAGTGGATCAAGGCAGTCGTTGCGCAGATAGGGCGTGGTCAGAAGCGCGCCCTCGCCCGTCGGTTCAACGGTCGAGAAGGCGATGAAAATATCGCCCGAGCCGTCATGCGATATCGTGCCGGTGCGGGCGATGCCCAGCGGAATCCGGCGCGCCAGCCGCTTCACCTGATGCGGCATCAGCGGCGCATCGGTCGCCAGCACCGCGATGATCGATCCGGCCGGCTTCGATCGCACCTCGCCGCCCGGCATGTGTTTTCCGACCGGGACACCGGCTACACGCAATTCGCGTCTTATGCCGAAATTCGCCTGCACGAACACACCGACCGTATAGGGCTGACCGTCGACCTCGGCGATGCGCGACGCGGTGCCGGAACCACCCTTGAAGTCGTAGCAGATCATGCCGGTGCCGCCGCCGACGCTGCCCTGTTCAATCGGCCCGTCGGTCGCCCCGTCAATGGCGGCGAACACGTCCTCGTCGGCGACATGAAAGCCGTCGATATCGTTCAGTTCGGCATCGCAGGTTTCGCCGGCGATCGGCAGCAGCCAGTCGTAGGCAGCCTGCGGGCAGTTCCGTTTCGCCCATTTGATCGTTGCATCCCGCGCGATGCCACAGGAATGGGTGTTGGTGATTGTAATCGGCCACTGCACCTGGCCGCTTTCCTCTACCCAGGCCAAGCCGGTCAGTTCGCCGTTGCCGTTCAGGCTGTAAGAGCCGGCGAAACACGGCACGTGCAACTTTGGGCGCGGGCGCGGTAAAATCGCGGTAACACCGGTTCGCACAGGCCCTTCGCCGACAACACGCGGCCCCTCGCCGCGGATCAGGGTCCGATAGCCGACCGAAACGCCGGCGACATCGGTGATTGCATTGTTGATGCCGGGGGCGCCATCGAACGGCACCATCAGCGCACGGGCGCGCGCCCTTCCGGATGGGGTTTGAAAATGTGCTGTCATTGAAATCTCCATCCGGTCGCCTGCTTGCCATACAGGGGTCAAACAGGGTCTTATCACGGCTTGGAAATCCGCACCAACCCCATGGACCGACCGAAGGCCGAGCGATGACCGAGCGCACCGAGGAACTGTTCCGAAACGATGCTTACCTCACCGAATGTCAAGCAAGTGTAGTTACGGTAAACGAGCACGGCGGCATCATTCTGGACCGCACGGTTTTCTACTATACCAGCGGCGGCCAGCCGGGCGACCGGGGCACGCTGACCGCGGAAGACGGTACGGTTGTCGAGATCGGCACAACAATCACCGCGGACGGCGATATCGTTCATGTGCCGGCGTCGGAAGACCAGCCCGGCCTGCACACCGGCGCAAAACTGACCGCAGCAATCGACTGGGAAACCCGTTACCGCCATATGCAGATGCACACGGCGATGCATCTGATCTGCGCGCTGATCCCCTGCGCCATTACCGGCTGCCAGATCGGCGCGGAAAAAAGCCGCATCGATTTCAACCCGGATGGTCTGGAGGACGCCCTCGACAAGGACAGCCTGACCGAGAGCCTGAACAATCTCGCCGGCCGCGATATTCCGCTGAACGCGGACTGGATTTCAGATGCCGAACTGGACGCAAAGCCTGATCTGGTGCGCACGATGTCGGTGCAGCCGCCGCGTGGCCTCGGCAAGGTGCGGCTGATCCGCATCGGCGACCCGGACGCTGAAACAGCAGTCGACCTGCAGCCCTGCGGCGGCACTCATGTTGCGCGGACCGGTGAAATCAGGCCGCTGCGCATTGCCAAGATCGAAAACAAGGGCAAGAACAACCGCCGCATCAACATCGTCTTTGAAGGATAATCGCCATGACAGACTTTCCGTCTCTCGTAACCGTTGACTGGCTGAACGGCCAAACGGCGAACCGCGACGTGGTGGTGCTCGATTCAACCTATTTCCTGCCGAATGTGGATCGCGACGCAAAGGCCGAATACAAGCAAAAACATATTCCGGGCGCGCGATTCTTTGATTTCGACGGCGCCATCAAGAACCCGGGAAGCGAGCTTCCACACATGCTGCCGGATCCGGCGATTTTCGCTCGGGAAGTCGGTGCGCTGGGCATTGGCAACGACAGTCATGTTGTCGCCTATGATACGGTAGGCGGCACAACCGCGCCGCGTTGCTGGTGGATGTTCAGGGTGTTCGGCCATGACAGGGTATCGGTGCTGGATGGCGGTCTGCGCGCCTGGGAGGCGGCAGGCTATCACGTCACCGACGAGCCGGCGCACTACAACCTGGAACCCTTCAGCCCGGCCTTCCGGCCTGATCTCGTGATATCCGCCGACGACCTGTTGAAAAAACTGGATGATGTCACAGTGATCGACGCGCGCTCCGAAGGCCGTTTCAACGGCACCGAAAAGGAACCCCGAGCCGGCCTGCGGTCCGGCCATATTCCTGGGTCGCTGTCACTGCCCTCCAGCAAACTGGTCGACAGCGAGACCGGCCTGGTTAAAACGCCGGACGAGATAAAGGCGCTATTAGATGAAGCCGGCCTGAATTCCGACCGTCCGATCGTCACAAGCTGCGGCTCCGGCGTCACCGCAGCCTTTCTGACACTCGGCCTGCATCTGATTGGCAAGGAAGATGTCGCCGTTTATGACGGATCGTGGTCTGAATGGGGCGCTCGCGACGATCTGCCGGTCGAAGTCTGACCATGCTGGTTGTCCGTCCCTACAAGGCGCAGGATGAAGCGCCGCTGATCGAGCTCTGGAAAATCTGCAATCTGACCCGGCCATGGAACGACCCCGATCGGGATATCAGTCTGGCGACAACCGCGCCGAACGCGACGCTGCTGGTCGCCGTCGATGACGATGATGTGGTTATCGGCAGTGTTATGGCCGGTTTCGACGGGCATCGAGGCTGGCTGTACTATCTCGCAGTGCATCCGGACCATCGCGTCGCGGGTCATGGCCGAACACTCTGCGCCCATGCGGAGGCCTGGCTGAAAACCCTGGGTTGCCCCAAGGTGGAAGCCCTGATGCGGGCGGAAAACAACAAAGTGCGCGGATTCTACGATTCCATCGGCTACCGGTTCGAAGACCGGGTCCTGATGGCGAAATGGCTGATCCCGCAACCGGTCGCCAACCTGCCAGATGATACAGCCGCCCCTGATCTGCCGGTGGTCGTCACCTACCTGGAACTGACAGAACCGCCGACCACCGCACCGCTGCGCCCGCCGATCCTGGATCTGCCTCTGTCGCTGTTGCGGGTCGAAAACCCGAGCGTCGCGTTCTACCGCTATCTCTATCACACCGTTGGCGAGGAGTGGTTCTGGTGGCTCCGCCGGGCGTTGCCGGACGAGCAGCTTCTGACGGCAATCACTGCGGAGACGACCGAACTGTCGGTGTTGTATATCGGCGGTCAGCCGGCCGGCTATGTCGAACTGAATGCAGCCCCGATGCCAAAGGAAATGGAAATCGCCTATTTTGGCCTGTTGCCAAACTTCACCGGCCGCGGCATCGGTCCGTATCTTCTGGACTGGGCAATTCACGCGGCCTGGAATCGTGACCCGAAGCCGGGACGGCTGATCCTCAATACCTGCACCGCCGATCATCCAAAGGCGTTGCAAACGTATCAGCGGGCCGGGTTCGAGCCATACCGGCAGGAACACCTGTCATGGCCCGACCCGAGGCTGGCCGGACTTATCCCGAAGCACCTGCCCTACCGGATGCCCGATGGCACGGTTCACCGGCTGGACGACGCCTGACCGGACAGCAATTCCGCCACGTGACGCGCAATCGCGAGCGATGAGGTGAGGCCCGGCGATTCGATCCCGTAAAGGCAAACGAGTCCGTCCACCCCTGTTTCTTCCGGTCCCTGAATCACGAAGTCGATGCCGGCCCCGCCCAACGCGTCCACTTTCGGGCGGATGCCGGCATAGCCGGGTTGCAGCGCGCCATCGGGCAGATCAGGCCAGTAGGTTCGGATGACCTCATAGAACACATCGGCGCGGGCAGGATCGACGGAATAGTCGATGCGGTCGACAGGTTCCGAATCCGGACCGAAGCGAACATTGCCGGCGAGGTCCATGGTCACATGCACCCCAAGACTGCCGGGTGGCGGCACCGGATAGACCAGCGCGTTGAACGGTGATTTTCCTGACAGCGTGAAATAGCAGCCCCGGTGCAGATACAGCTCGGGAACGGTCGCCGCATCCAGACCCTCGATTGATCGCGAAACCGTCATCGCCCCAAGCCCCGCCGTATTGATCACCTGTCGGGCCAGCAACTGCATTGGCTCTTCCCCGCCGGTTCGCAGGCAGATGCCGTCTGTGCGGATTTCACCCGAGACGACAGGGCAGTTCAGCGCCAGCATCGCGCTCCTGTCTTCCGCTTCACCCAGATAGGACAGCATCAGACCGTGGGAATCGACAATACCGGTCGACGGTGAAAACAGCGCGGCGACCGCCCTTACGGCGGGTTCCCTGTCGCGCAGGCCGGCGGTATCGAGGTCAACCAGGTCATCGACCCCATTCGCTTCTGCGGTTTTCCTGAGATCGAGCAGTTTCCCGATCTGCGCCTGTTCGGTCGCAACGATATGCTTGCCACAGTTTCTGTAAGCGACACCACGCGACCGGCAGTAATCGTAAAGCATCGCCTTGCCCTCGACGCAAAACCGCGCCTTCAGGCTGCCCGGTGTATAATAAATACCGGCATGGATGACTTCGCTGTTTCGTGCGCTGGTATGCGAGCCGAATTCGGATTCTGCCTCAAGGATCACGACATCGTGGCCCCGGCGCGCCAGTTCCCGGGCGCAGGCCAGCCCGACAACCCCGGCACCGATGACAACCGTATCTACTTCAGCCCTTTCGATCATTGGGTCGAAGTACCCGATCACCATTCCATCGGCAAGAGAGGGAATCTTCCTGAACGTCGGAACGCTGCCTATGCAGCTCCGATGCGGCTCCGTTCATCTGCGCCACCCGATGCAGTTCATTCAAACTTGGACCTTAGCCAATGGAGCCAATCATCGTGGGTCATCGGTTTTGCGCAATAGTAACCCTGATAGGTGTCGCACCCGTTATCTCGCAGCCAGATTGCTGTCTCCTCGTCCTCGACACCCTCGGCTACACT
>CAYGSU010000034.1:0-22135 GCA_964352715.1 uncultured Flavobacteriaceae bacterium
ATGCAATCCTTGTTTGCCCTATCCGGCCGGTATTGGCCTGTCTTTTTCGCACTTGCCGTTCCGGCTTCCGCTTTCGGCCCGGTTCCGATGGGCGTCGCCATCCTGCTGGCGATGGTGTGTCTTGTCGGCCAGGAACATTCGAAAATGTTTTTTCTGGATTGCTGGACCATGGCGCACCGGTCGCTGCTCGGTCTCGCGATGATGGTCCTGTTCGCATGCTGGCTGATCAGCTCCGTTGATTCCCTGAATTTCGAGAAGTCGATCGGTACCTGGCTGCGGATGCTGGTTTTTATGGGTATTGCGATCTACGCGTTCCGCATGTTCGACATCCATGCCGATTGCAGGGACCGTTTCAAGAAAGGATCGCTGATCGCGTCCGCATTGGTGCTGACCTATATAGCGCTTGTCCTGATGGGATGGTCCGATCTTTTCAAGCTGATCGAGGCGCTGAAAGGGCAGGAGCTGTCTGTTGTCAATTTCTTCAAGGCGCATGGATCTACATCGGTTGTGTTTCTGCCGTTTCTGCTCTGGTCAGGCTGGACGCTGGGTGGGCGCTGGCGGTATCTGGCCGGCCTGAACGTTATCCTGACAGCCATCCTGATCTACGGCGGGGGTGTGGAACTGTCGCTTTCCGGGTTGGCCGGGGTTATCGGCGCGCTGTTGGCCGTCGGATTCTGCCTTGCTGTCGGATCGGTCAAGCGATCGATCGGCTATGTTCTGTGGATCGCCGCCCTGCTGGCTGCCGCCGGCATCGCCTGGTATGTCGTCTCCATTCTTCCCAAACCGCCTTTTATCGACCATACGCCCGATCAGGTGCCGTTTGTCGATTCGCATCGCGAGCTGATCTGGAGCTTCGTGCTTGAAGCGCATAAATCGTCGCCGTATTTCGGCTATGGGCCAAACGCCATCAACTATCTTCCAGGCGCGAGCACGGTCATCCAGATCCTTAATCAGGAATATGTTCCTTCGCACCCGCATAACTGGATGGTTGAAACACTGACCGAAACCGGCTGGTTCGGTTTTGCCGCCTTGCTGACCTGCGTGGCGTTGCACTTTCGTGGGGCCGTGCGGGGTATCTATATCGACAGGCCCGCTGCCCTTACGGTTGTCGCCTGTTCGGGTGCTTTCTGGGTCAGCGGGCTGGTCAATTTTTCCTTCTGGACGAGTTGGTGGCAGGTCGCCTATCTGCTTGCCATCATTGCACCACTTGCAGCAATTCAGTGTCGCAAGACCCTGCCGGACAGAGAGCCGGCACCATAATCAGGCTTTAGACCGCCCTGACGCCCGGCGGATTCGTGGTGCCGACATACAGGGCGCCGTTCTGCGCTGCGATAACGCGATTGTGCCAGTCAACAGCCTCGGCGCTCATATCGCTTTCAGGTGGCGGCACCTCTTCGAAATGGCCGTACCGATCCTTTCCCCGGACCAGCATCGCGAAATCGGTATCGGCGACAATCTGGCGCATATGCGGCGCCATGTAATTGATCGTCAGGCCGATTCGCCGGTCGTCGGTGAGGTTGGGCGAGGACGCATGCAACAGCTTGCCGTGATGGAATGACGCCTGGCCGGGCTTCAGTTCGGCATAGGCCGTGCTGGTCTCGTCAATGTCGATGACGGCTTCCTGACCTCGGGTCAGGGCGTTGGCGTTGTCAAATGTGTCCCTGTGTTCCAGCAGGTCCATTCGGTGCGAACCAGGCACGAACCGCATGCAGCCATTCGCCCGCGTTACCGGCGAAATCGCGACCCAGCAACTGACCAGCGCATCGTCATCCAGCCCCCAGTATTTCAGGTCCTGATGCCAGGAGATGAAGGAATGCGACTGCGGTTCCTTGATGAAATAGGTCGACCCCCAGACGAGTATGTCCGGCCCGATGATCGCCTCAACCGCATCAAGAATTCGCGGATTGATCACGATATCATAGGCGAAACGAAACAGAATATGCGCCTGATTCAGTTGACCCTTGTTGCCGAAGGAAAACCCCTGATGTGACTGTTCCAGTGATTCCAGTCGAACACGGCTTGCAGTCGCTTCCTCCGGCGTCATGACATCATAGGGAAAATAGAAGCCGTTTTCCTTGTAGGAAGCGGCGAAGGTCGACAGCGATGGCGTGGTCATGAGGAAGGGCTCCGGTTGTTCAATCTGCATAGGAGCAGATTTCAGGGATGTTGAGAAACGCGGTTTGCTCTATCTTGAAATAAGCTGAACTTACTCATTATTCTGATGCCAAGGTAAATCTAATGCTCAGACGGATTCCTTCACTGAACTGGCTGCGTGTCTTCGAGGCCGCGGCGCGTACGGAAAGTTTTACCGGCGCCAGCCAGATTCTGAACATGAGCCCTTCCGCCGTCAGTCAGCAGATCAAGGCGCTGGAGAAGCATCTGGCGACCTCGCTGTTCGACAGGGGTGCACGGACGGTGACCCTCACCGAAGCCGGTCAGAGCTTTTTGCCGGTGGTTCGGCAAGCCTTGCTGTCTGTGGAAACGACGGCAGCGTCGCTGTTTGGCCAGCCGCGGGAGGCCGCGTTGGAAGTGCAGTCGGTTCTGATTTTCGCCACATCGTGGCTGGCGCCGCGGCTGCCCGCCTTCGAACGACAGAATCCCGGCGTCCAGCTTCATATTTCAGGTGATTACAAGGATGTCGATGCGCTGAAGGGTCAGGCCGAGCTTCGGATCGTCTTCGGCGGTGTCCCTCATAGCTGGGGCGAATCGGACCGGCTGTTTTCCGAAACCATCTATCCGGTCGCCGTGCCGGATATCGCTGCACGCATTCGTTCCGTTGACGATTTGCTGGCGTTCCGGATGATCGAAGTCGCCACGCACCGGTCGGGCTGGCTGAACTTTCTTGAAACCGCCGGTGGGCCGGATATCGCCAATGCGACTTTCTGCTATGTCGATACCAGCGAGATTTCGCTCGCACTCGCCGCATCGGGCTATGGCATCGCCCTTGCCCGCGCCCCGGCTACCGATGGAAAAATCGCCCAGTGCGGCCTGGTCCGATGCCTTGCGCCGGTCGAACTGAAAAACACCGAGGCCTATCACCTCGTATACCGGAATCTTGTCTCGCTATCGCCGGCTGCACGGCGGTTTCGTGCCTGGCTTCTGGCGGAAACTGAAAATCAGGGGTGATGGACGTACGTCAAAAAAAAGGCCGCGTCAGACGCGGCCCGAAGTTTAGGGAGGAAACGCCTGTAAGAAGACGCATTGTGCGCCGCAGCAACCCAGGCAACTATGCTGCAATGCAAAATATTGCAAAGATTAATTCGCACGGCAAGGGAAATATTCTTATATTTCAATGAAAATTTGGACGACTGCGAAGAACTCTAATTATTGCAATGCAATAAGCGCTTCGGAAAACGGAAAACGGACCGCTCAAAAGCGATCCGTTTTCACGCGTCGTCCTGTAAAACGTCGTGTGTTCAGTCGCGCTGGACACACATGGCGATACCCATGCCGCCGCCGATGCAAAGGGTCGCAAGACCCTTTTTGGCATCGCGCTTCTGCATTTCGTGCAGCAGGGTGACAAAAACGCGGTTGCCCGAGGCGCCGACCGGATGGCCCAAAGCAATTGCGCCACCATTGACGTTCACCTTCTCGGGATCCCAGCCCATATCCTTGTTCACGGCGAGCGCCTGCGCGGCGAAGGCTTCGTTTGCCTCGATCAGATCCAGATCGTCGACCGTCCAGCCGGCCTTTTCGAGCGCCTTTTTGGAAGACGGAATCGGGCCGGTCCCCATGATCGCCGGATCAACCCCGGCCGTGGCCCAGGAAATGATACGCGCCAGCGGTGTGATGCCGCGTTTTTCGGCTTCTTTCGCCGTCATCAGCACCACGGCGGAACCGCCGTCATTGATGCCGGAGGCATTGCCTGCGGTGACCGTGCCTTCCTTGTCAAAAGCCGGCCGCAGCTTACCCAGAGATTCGATCGTCGTGCCGTGTTTCGGGTATTCGTCGTCTACCACCACGGTTTCGCCCTTGCGGGTCGTGATGGTCACCGGTGCAATTTCATCCTTGAACTTGCCGGCCTTCTGCGCCGCTTCCGCCTTGTTCTGCGATCCGGCGGCAAATGCGTCCTGTTCATCTCGGGTCAACTGCCACTTGCGGGCCACATTTTCAGCCGTGTTGCCCATGTGATAGCCGTTGAAGGCGCACCACAGACCGTCCTTGATCATCGTATCGACAAAACTCAGATCGCCCATTTTCTGACCGTTGCGCAAATGGGCGGCATGCGGCGCCAGGCTCATGTTTTCCTGACCGCCGGCAACCACGATGGACGCATCGCCCGCCATGATCGACTGCATGCCAAGAGCGACCGTCCGCAGGCCGGAGCCGCAGAGCTGGTTCATCGCATAGGCCGTCTTGTCGAAGGGGACGCCGGCTTCAACAGCCGCCTGGCGGGCAGCATTCTGGCCGGTGGCGGCCGTCAGAATCTGGCCCATGATGACTTCATCGACGTCTTCTGGTGAAACGCCTGCGCGCGAAAGCGCTTCCTTGATGGCCACGGCCCCAAGAGACGACGCAGCGACGCTGCTCAAAGCGCCATTGAAGGTGCCGACAGGGGTTCTGGCAGCGCTCGCAATTACAATATCCGTCATTTTTCTCTCCTCGCTATCCGGTACGCCGGTTCAACCGGGACGAAATTCCCGACCGACAGGTTTGTTTTGATCTTCTATCCGCCGTTCCGTGCAGCCGATGGTACGGAAGATGCCGCAGTGCGGCAATACAATAGAACTCTTTAATCTCTGCCTTGATCCATCTCAAGCCGCGCCAAGGAATTGTTCGATTTTTGGCCAGACGACGGTTTTTGCCGACCGGCTGGCCATCATGCCGATATGACCGGCCTTCGGGCGTTCCGTTCGGCAGTCGCGAAGCCGATCCGCCAGCGCGCAGGCGGATGCGGGCGGGACGATCCGGTCGTCATCCGGTACGACTACAAGGCTGCGGCCTTCAAAAGCTGCTGGATCAACGGGCTTGCCGTCCAGTTTCCAGGTGCCGGCCGCCGGGCTGTTGTCGCCATACCAGCCGGAAAAGCATTCCCGGGCGACCGGCGCAGCCAGCGGAATGCCATCATTCAGCCAGTCTTCCAGCTCAACGAAGCGGCGCGCGGCATCGCTGTCCTTCGGCAGGTCGGCAAAGCGACGAAACTTCCGGTAGGCCAGCAGCGGGTCCAGCCCGGCGAACAGACCGTTGATGGCGTCTACCGGCAATTCCCCGAGAAGGTCCATGATCGGCTGGAAAGCTGCCAGACTGGCCGCCAGGGCCTTGGCCCGTGTCGAATCCTCGGCATGGAAATCCCAAGGAGTCGCAAGCATCGCCGCGCTGCGGCACAGGCCGTTCAGACGCAGAACAAGGCCCATCGCCAGATTGCCCCCCATGCAGTATCCGACAACCGCCGGCGGTGATCCGTCCGCAACCCAGCGATACGCTCTTTCAAGGCGGGCGATGTAGGCGCTCAGATCGAAACGCCTTTCCTGATCTCCGGGGGCGTCCCAGTCCATCAAATATACAGGATGCCCTCTTTCACTCAGCCAGCGGGCGAAACTGCCATCGGTATTCAGGTCGAGGATATAGCCCCGGTTGACCAGAGACGGCACGATGAAAACAGGCACGCTGTCGCCCGAAAGTCCATAGGCAAGCAGGCGGCTGGTACCTTCCTGCCACACCACGGCGTCAGCCCGGAACGCAGCGCTGCGGCGCTCGGGAAAATGACGATAGGCCCGAATTCCGTTCCCCATCTCTGAAAACCGTCGGGTCAGTTCCGTCAGCACCGCCTTCGACAGTCTGGCGGGGTCGATCTCAGGATTGTTTGGCGGGTTTGCGTCGCGATTGTTTCTTTGCGGGTTTTTTTCCGGCTTTGGGTTTGGCGTCTGCGTCTCGCTCAAGTGCTGCGAGCCGGGTTTCCAGCTCTGCAATGCGGCGCAGGAGAACATCGACATCACCATCGGTCCGGCCAGATGCGCCATCAGGGGCCTTGGACCCAGCCGGGGCGGTGTTTCCTTCGCCGTGTTCGTCCTCTGATGTCTTTCCGTCATCGGTTGCGCCCTTGCTGCCGTGTGAAGCCATGAAGTCGCCGAACGGGCCGGTGGGCCCGGCACCCTGCAGGAAAGACAGGGTTGCCTCGCGCCACGCCGAGGTCATCTTCGCCATGGTTTCCATCGTTCCGGGGTCAGCCGCCATGGCGGCGAACTGATCCTGCCAGAGGTCAAGATACTGTCGGGCCAGCCCTTCGTAATCCGGGCTGGCGGATGAATCGGTTGCGTCGCTCGGCGTTTCTTTGGCTTTCGTCATGATGCAAAGTCTAGACAATGAGCGTGACCGCAGCCAGCACCAGTTGCAAGATCAGCCATTCGGCGGCAAGTTTGTTTGAACTCTTGGCTTTTTATAGCCATCTGTTATGTAGAGTAATAGTCGAATTGGGGATTCGTCCATTGGCGGCTCCTTTCTACGAGTCAGATCAGGAACACCGATATGGCGACTAAAGCCGACACGGGAGACAAATCGAAAGGCAATGGCGACGCCGCTGCCAGCGCTCCCGTCACGATCAAGAAGTATGCAAACCGCCGTCTCTACAACACGTCGACCAGCAGTTACGTGACGCTGGATCATCTGTGTCAGATGGTGAAAGATGAAATCGATTTCGTCGTCTACGACGCGAAAACCGGCGAGGACATTACCCGCGCCGTGCTGACGCAGATTATCGTGGAAGAGGAATCGAAGGGCCAGAACCTGCTGCCGATCGGTTTTCTGCGGCAGTTGATCGGGTTCTACGGCAACAACATGCAGCAGATGCTGGTGCCGCCCTATCTGGAAGCGACGATGCAGTCGTTCTCCAAGAATCAGGAAAAAATGCAGGAGATGATGGAGGGGACCTTTGGTTCGGTCTTCCCGTTTGCGCCGCTTGAAGAAATGAGCAAGCAGAACATGGCGATGTTCGAACGCGCGTTCCAGTTCTTCAATCCGTATATCGATCCGGATGGCGCCGCAGCGCCGGCGGACGCCACTGGCGCGAGCAAGGCTGAGCCTTCTTCCGGTGGGGATACCGGAAAAAGCGATGGTAACGACGAAATGCTCGAAAATCTTCGCAAGCAGGTCGAAACCATGCAGCAGCAACTTGCCTCAATGGGTAAGGATCGGTCGGGATCGTCCTGATTTACCGACGATTCCGGCGAAGACCAGTGGCATGAAATTCGGCTAAGCCCGGACCGTTAGCTAGCCTTGCTGATCGGGTCGCGCCAGGCGGGTTTCAGATCGGGCTTGCCGAAAAAATAGCCCTGAAGGTAATTTGCGCCCTCGTTTTTCAGAATTCTCGCTTCGTCTGCGGTTTCAACGCATTCGGCGACCGTTTCGAGGCCAAAACCTTCGGCCAACCCCAGCAGCGTGCGGATGAAAAGCTGGTTTTCTGAATTGTTGGCGACATCCTTAACGAATGCGCCGTCGATCTTCACGACATCGACGGTAAGCGACTTCAGGTGACGGAACGATGTGAACCCGGACCCGAAATCGTCCAGCGCGACCTTGCAACCAAGCTCTCGTATCTGTGCGACAAAGCGCGCCGACACATCGAAATCTTCCAGTGCGGCGGTTTCGGTTATTTCTACGATCAGGCGTGACGCGATCTCCGGCGTGACTTTCAGTTCGCTGACAAGCGCCCGCAGCCACGACTGGTCGGTAACGGTCAGGCTGGAAATGTTCAGGGCCAGTATCGCGTCGGGGAAATCCCGCAGGTCCTTCACCGCAAGATCGAGCGCACGTCGGTCAAGCTGCCGCATAAGGCCGAGTTTTTCTGCAATTGGCACGAAAACGCCGGCTGCAATAACGTCGCCGTTCTTGCCAAGCATCCGCAACAGCGTTTCATAGTATTTTATTTCGTGCGTCTGGCTGTCGACAACCGGCTGATAGGCGAAGACAAGGCGATCGTCGGCAAGCGCCTTCATGATTTGTTCGCCGATGTCGATATTCTTGCGCTGAGACAGCCGCTGTTCCTCGCTGATAAGCGACTCCACATAGCAGTTTCGGCCGTTCTGCTTGCCTTCCTGCAAGGCGCTCTCAGCCGCTGTCATTGCGTCATGAGCGGTCTGTATGAAGCCTGGAAATGCAACACCGCCAACCGTTACCGTGACGTGGATCGGGCCGCTCGGAGTTTCGATGGCGCTGCTGCGGAACGATTCCAGAATTTTCTCCGCCGTCACCACGATGCTACCGGGCTCGCAAGAGGAAAGAATCGCGCCGAACCGGTCGCCACCAATGCGGCCGATATAGTCGGATACCCGCAGGCATCGTTCGATCCGCTGGCTGGCGGCGACGATTACCGCATCGGCCGCCTTATGGCCGTAGGCGTCATTTACGATCGACAGTTTGTCGATACCGATCGCCAGATAGGCGCCGGATACCGAATATCGTGAATTGTAGGCGAGCGTGTTCTGCAGCGCTTCCCTGAGGCGGGTCCGGTTGAGCTGTCCTGTGAGATCGTCGTAGTTGGCTTTGCGTTCCAGCAGGCTTTCCTGCTGTTTGCGCTTCGTGACGGGCCGCAAGACGCCGGCCAGAAAGTTCGGCACGCCATCTTCGCCGACCGTGGCCGATCCTTTGTCATGCACCCAGATGAATTCACCATCGTCGCGACGCAGCCGGTATTCGCAGTCGAACACTTCGTCGCCCTGCAAATGACGGGACAGGCTGTGGAGCCGTCGGGACAGATCCTCTATGTTGATACGCTCGTTGAAAACCTCTCCGTTCTCGGCGGCGTCGGCTTCGGATAGCCCAAACACATCCTGAAGATTGCCCGCCCAGTGCATGGTGTCGTCACGCAAATCCCAGACATAGGCAACGTCTCCGGCGCCATGTAACGCGGATTCCAGAATATCGCGTGCGGGTCGTTTTTTGACCATGCGGGCACTTCAAAGTTCTCAACAGCGTCGAAGTATAACCCGAACATCAATCAAAACAAAACAATGTGTATTCTTCTGCAATTTGATGAAAAACAGAAATTGGCAATATTTTCTGAATCACTGCGGCCGGAACTGAAGTATTTGGCCTGATTTTACTATAAGTAATCAGCGGTGCTTCAAAGCGCGCATTACCCAGATCGACAAACAGAACGTTATCGCCGCGCCCGCCTGATGCAGAACGGCCAGGGGTAGCGGCACAACCAGCATCAATGTTGAAATGCCAAGCCCGGCCTGTACCAGTGCGGCGGCGAACAAGGCGTTGATGGCATGGCGGGCCTGTTGCGGCAGGGGATGTCGACGGCCCGTCAGCCATGTCACGGTGACCGTGGCGAGGGTGAGATAGGCCAGCAGACGGTGATCGAACTGGATGGTCGCGAGGTTTTCGAAAACATTGAGCCACGCCGGCGTCATGTAAAACAGGTCGTCGGGAATCAGGTCACCATTCATGAACGGCCAGTCATTGTAGATGAACCCGGCATTTGAACCGGCCACCAGCGCTCCGCTGATAACGGTGAAGAAAATGACGGCATGGCAGGCCGCCCCCAGCCGCCGCAACCGTCCGGGAACCGGCACCGTGAAACGTACAGCCGGCGCGAGAAGGCCGATTGCGAGCCATACGAGATACCCCAGAATCAGAAACGCCATGGCCAGATGAACCGCCAGACGATACTGGCTGACATCGCTGCGGTCGACAAAACCGCTTTGCACCATCCACCAGCCGATTACGCCCTGAAGCCCGCCGAGAAACAGCAGGATCCAGCCGTGTTTGACATAACCTGAAGGGATCTGCCGGCGCAGCAGAAACCAGAAGAACGGCAGCGCGAAGACCAGTCCGATCAACCTTCCCCAAAGCCGGTGGATGAATTCCCACCAGAAAATGGTCTTGAATTCCTCCAGGCTCATGCCGGCGTTTTCAATCGCGTATTCCGATGTCTTGCGGTACAGATCGAATATCCGTTGCCATTCGGTCTCGGACATCGGCGGCAGCACGCCGATCAGCGGGCGCCATTCGACAATGCTCAGGCCGGATTCCGTCAAGCGGGTAATCGCGCCGATGATCATCATGGCGAATACCATCAGCGCAGTTGCCGTCAGCCACAGGCCGACGGCGCGGTTGCTTCTGTTTTTGTCGCTGTCGCTTGTCATGGTGCCGAGGTACCGCCTTGCGGCCCGCATGACAAGCGTCTCTACTGCGCCCGTTCGACGCGGATGAGCTGGCCCGGATCGTTATCGGTCAGGATGTAGAGAAACCCGTCCGGTCCTTCCGCGATGGCGCGAATTCGTTCACCGAGTTCCTGCAGAAACTGTTCTTCCGCAACGACCTTGTCGCCTTCAAGCTCAAGCCGGGACACGAGCCGGTCTTTCAAGGCGCCGACAAACACGCTGCCGGTCCAGGCGGGAAACATGTCACCGCTGTAGAAGGTCATGCCGGACGGGGCGATCGACGGATCCCAGTAATATACTGGCTGTTCATAGCCCGGCGCGGCGGTACCGATACCGATAGGATCGCCGCTGTAGTGTTTGCCGTATGAGATCACTGGCCAGCCGTAGTTTCTGCCGGCTTTCGGTATGTTGACCTCATCGCCACCGCGCGCGCCGTGTTCGACGGTCCACAGGTCGCCGGTTTGCGGATTCAGGGCAGCACCTTGCGGGTTGCGGTGACCCAGCGACCAAACTTCGGGTCGATAGCCTTGCTTGCCGATGAAGGGGTTGTCGTCCGGCACCGAGCCATCGGTGTTGATGCGGATCACCTGTCCGCGATTGATCGAGAAATCCTGCACCCGGTCGCGCTCGCCACGGTCCCCGGTGGTGATGAACAGCGTCCCGTCGCGGGCAAAGACAAGACGCGATCCGTAGTGGCGGGTGGTGCTTGTTTTCGGGGTTTGCCGGAAGATGACAGAGACCTCCTTGAGCCGAAGACCGGTGATATCAAGCTGGCCGCGCGCAACGCTGGTGCCGGCGCCGCCAGCGCCCGGTTCCGAAAACGACAGGTATATCAGTTTGTTTTCGGTAAAGCCGGGGTCAAGCGCCACATCAAGCAACCCGCCCTGACCGCTGGCGGCAACCTCTGGCGTTCCGGCAACAGGTTCGGATACGTCGCCATTGAGGCCTACCAGCCGCAATGCGCCGCTGCGTTCGGTCACCAGAAATTCGCCATCCGGCAGAAAGGCGATGCCCCAGGGATGGGTTAAGCCGTCGGCGACGGTGGTCAGGGTGAGCCGGTAATGGTCGGTATCGACTGTCATCTGCGCCGACGCGGTGGCGGAAACGATAATCGCGACCGCAACGGCAAGACTGTTTCGCAAGCTGATCATGACCAGCAATGTAAGCCTGTAATTCGGGCCGGCAAGGGCGACCGGCCGGTTTGGCGTCCGATGCAGCAGACTAGTGAATTGTCACCAGCATGGACGCTGACTGAAAGTCGGAAGGGCTGATGATTTTCTTGTCGGCTACCCGGACCGAGTGAAGTTTGCCATCAAGGTTCGATTCCCAGAAGGCCAGAAACTTTTCCAGTTTCGGAAAGCGGGGTGCAAGATCAAGATCCTGCCAAACATAGGTCTGCAAAAAGGCCGGATAGTCCGGCATGTGGTAAAGAATCTCTGCTGTGGTCAGGCGATAGCCATCAAGCTGGCTGCGCAGCATATTCATATCCTAAACACCTCCATGAACGCAGTTCGATCTATGTTGCTCCATCCCCGATAAATATTCCGGCTTCTCTTGTGCCGTGTACCAGTCTGCTGCGATTTCATTTTTTGCGCAACAAAAACAGAAAGAATAATGTAACAAAATCATGAAGTTAGCACCGATCATCGATGAGTGCTGCCAGAGAGATCCCGAGATGGGTTCATGCTTTCCATAGGATTCGGGCTTGGCTGGAGCGCGGCTTTATTCTATTCCTTCAACCACAGGGCGAAGCGGCAATATGGAATGTGCTTCGCAAACGTTGGTTTGCCGAAGCCGAAGCCTGGAGCGGCTGATTGTGACAGCAAAACTAGATGAATCGAAAAGGCAGCAGGCACTGTGCTCCTTAGGTATCCTGGATACCTTGCCGGACGAGGCGTATGATCGCATCGTCAAGCTGGCGGCAATGATTTTCGATGTGCCGATTTCGCTCGTTTCACTGATCGACGATGATCGCCAATGGTTCAAGGCCAAGGTCGGCGTTGACGTATCGGAAACACCCAGGGAATGGGCCTTCTGTGATTTTGCGATCCGATCTCCGGACCTTTTTGAAGTGACGGATCCGCTGGGCGATGCCCGGTTTTGCGACAATCCCCTGGTCACCGGCCCACCCCACATACGCTATTATGCCGGTATGCCGCTGGTTTCGCCGGAAGGATATGCGCTGGGAACACTGTGTATTATCGACAACAAGACGCGCGAACCGCTGACAGAACCTCGGCGGCAGATCCTATCGGAACTTTCGCAGATGGTGATGCGCGAAATCGAGGCCAATCGTTCGGCAGCATAAATCGATACCGATGGTGGGATTCAAGAAGCCCTAGTCTGTGGCCTCCACGCCGATCAGAAACAGCACCGCATAATCCTGTTTGTTACAGCCGGCGACATGCGGCATCTGTTTTCCGGGTTCTATGCGAAACACATCTTGCGGCGCTTTTGCCGGCGAACACATTTCACCCTCCGTCGCCGGCGTATACCGGGCAGACCGGCAGCCGAGATGTGTTACGTCATGAAGTGTTGCGTCGTTGTTCAGCGACCATCGTGATACACCGTCTGCATCGGGTGGCTCGATTGTCAGTACGGCGGTCTTCTCGCGGTCGCCGGTAACGATGTACTGGCCTGGCGCCAGCGGAAAATCGGGTTTTTCCATGATCAGCCCGTTTTCCTCAAGCCACCAGTCTTCATCGTCGAATTGCCAGTTTGACGGTGCTTTGCCGCCGGCCTGTTTCAGCTTTGTAAAATTACTCAAACGAACGCCACGCGGGCCCGGATCGACCGGCCAATGGCCCCAGGTTTCTGCGCCGGTTCCTTCGGTTGCATCCGGCTCGGCGAGAGCGGCGATATATTGCAACGGCACACGGACGAACTTTGTCGCGTTTTCATCAGCAGACAGCGCCGGCTGCGCGACCGTGATGGTGAACAGGGCCACGGCAAGCGCCGGTAGCATGGCGAATAGAAAGCCGGAATGGGGGCCTTTTTCTGTTGCTGAAGTGATGGACGTCTTTGGCACCTGTCTGTCTCCCGCTGTTGTCGCGACACAGATGTGTCGATTGGCGTTTGTTCTGTCGCGTAACGATATAGCCCGGCACATCCGGCAGGAAAGCCATAACGGAACACAGATCAGTGAGTGTTCCGGCCGAAACGGGTAAATTGCCGATCAGAAAGGATGCGGAGGTCGACCGATTGACCCGGACTAGTCGCCGAGCAGGCGTTCGCGAATTGCGTCGATCCGGCCCAGTACCGTCAGCGCGCGGCTGTTGTCGTTGACAGATTGCGGATTGCTTTCGCCATAGCCGCTGGCCATCTGTTCCTGAAAACCCGCGATATGGTCGCGTTTGCGCACGGGATCGTCTACCGAAACACCACGCTCTGTCGGACCCTTCACCAGAATGGCCCGGTCACGCTTCGTGATGGCGTCGGCATCGAACAGCATGTCCGCCAGTTCCCTGGCTTCGGTGGCCGACATGGCTTTGGGGTCAAATTGCTGGGCGGCAAGCATATAGGTCGCCTGCACGCTGACTTCGACAACGTCGACAGGATTGCCGGACGTGTCATCCGCAACCCGGTCCTGTTTCGGCCGGTTGTCCGGTGCCGTGCCGGCCTTGCCGGTCTTAACGACGGTATTGCCGTTCGCATTGCCGGCGGCCGCATCGGCCAGCGCAGGCTGCCTCGGCGCTAAAAAGGAAAGCAGGGATTCCAGTTTCATCGTATGCCAGTACCTCTTGTTTGGTACTCAGGCATGCAGGGATCATGCCAAGGGTGGCGCTCTACGAAGAATTATAAAGTCTTGTAAATCAGAAGGTTATCGTCGCCTGTCTTAAGGCGCGCGTCGGTCTTCAGCGGGCGGGAAAGGATTGCCTGACTGAAGCAGGAAAAGCTTACTTGCTGTGGGCTTTCAGATATTCGATGACAGCGGCCCGGTCAGCCGCGTCATCCAGGCCGGGATAAGCCATTTTGGTCATCCGAATAAGCCGACGCGGCTTTTCCAGAAAGACATGCAGATTTTCCTCTGTCCAGACAAGCCCTTCTTCGGCCTGTTCGCGCATCGCGCTGGAATACCGGTATCCTTCCGTCTGACCGGCTTTCTTGCCGACGATGTTGTACAGGCTGGGCCCGGTGCGGTTGCTGCCGGGATTGAGCGAATGGCAGGCGGCGCACTTCCTGAACAGTTCTGCCCCGCGTTCCATCGAATCCTCGGCGAGGGCCGGTCCCAGAAAAATCAACAGTAGCGGTGCAAGACCCAGTATTCTGAACGTTCGCATGTAACCCTCTGGCAGAAATTCTTGATGCGTCAGTCATACTCGCAGCCAGAACTTATGTTCTTTTTGCGAAAAATCGAGGTTTTACCGGTTCAGAATTTCAACAAAAGCCGCACGATGCTTTTGGTCCGGTCAGAAAACAGGGACGGGGTGAAAAAGCTGCCGGCCGCGCGTTTCGAAACTTCGCTTAAGGTCGGATAAGGGAAGGTCAGCCCCGCCATCGTGCCGATTTTCTGTTTTGCGCCGATGGCGACGACCCAGGGCAGGATCAGATCGCCGGCACGCGGCCCCGCGATGGTCGCCCCTTTCACCCGGCCTTTTGCATCGGTGATGACCTTGACCAGCCCGTCGGTTTCATGTTCCGCCTGGGCGCGATCATTCTCGAAGAACGTCCAGCGCAGAATGCGAAAGCCGCCCTTGCCATACATCTTCAGCGCCGTTTCTTCCGTGATGCCGACATGCGCCAGTTCCGGGTCCGTATAGGTAACCCAGGGGAAGGCGCTGGTATCGGTTTTGGTCCAGAACATCTTGAACAGCAGGCGGCGGATCAGGATGCCGGCGTGGTAGTTCGCCATATGGGTGAATTGCAGCCCGCCGATCACATCGCCGATTGCGTAGACCTGTCGGTTGCTGCTGCGCAGGGTCGGGTCGACTTTTACGCCGCGCTTGTCGTGATCGACACCGGCAGCGTCAAGGTTCAGGGCGTCGATATTCGGCTTTCGCCCGGCGGCGACCAGAAGGTGCGACCCTTCCACGTCGAATTCCTCGCCGTCGCGTTCCACCGCTACGGCGATGCCGGCGCCGTTCTTCCGCACCGAGACGACCTTGGTGTTTTCCAACAATGTAACACCGTCGTCTTCGATCCGTCGTTTCACGATCGCGGCGCATTCCGGGTCGTCCTTGGCGAAGGCGGTGAACATTTCGATCACCGTCACCTCGGCGCCCAGCCGGCGATGCGCCTGCGCCAGTTCCATCCCGATCGGCCCGCCGCCGATGATGACCAGATGCTTGATTTCATCGGCGTTGTCGAAAATCGTCTCGTTGGTGAAATACGGGGTTTCGTCCAGACCGGGGATTGGCGGCACCATCGGCGACGAGCCGGTGGCGATGACATAGTATTTCGCTTCCACCGTGTCGCCATCGCTCGTGGCGACTGCATTCGGCCCGGTAAACCGTGCTTCCGATTGCAGAACCGTGACGCCGAGGCCTTCGAACCGGTCGACGGAATCGTTCGGCGCAATGGCGGCGATGACGCCTTGCACATGGTCGCGCAGCTTTACCCGGTCGATATCCGGTGCGACCGGCGTAATACCGAACCGCCCGGCATGGCGCATCGCATGGGCGGTATGCGCGGCGGCGATGGTGGCCTTCGACGGCACACAGCCGAAATTCAGGCAATCGCCGCCCATTGCCCCGCGTTCGATCAGCACCACGCGTGCGCCAAGCTGCGATGCGCCCGCCGCCAGGGACAGGCCGCCCGACCCTGCCCCGATGATACAGAAATCGGCTTCTAGCGACTGTGGCATGATGGGCTTTCCGCTCTGACAAGTGTCCGGCTGGTATCTGGCCCGAAACCGCTATGGATTCGAGACAACTCTTCTCACAAACCTGTCAGCGGAATCCCGTTATACCAAGTGCTTTTTGAAATGTGCGATGGTTCTGTCCCAGGCAATCGCCGCCTGTTCCTCGTTGTAACGCGGGGTCGAATTATTGTGGAACCCGTGTTTTGTGCCGGGATAGACATGGCTTTCGAACTGTTTGCCATTGGCTTCAAGCGCCGCATCGTAATCCGGCTTCATGGCGTTGATGCGGCTGTCATCCTCGGCATAGTTGATCAGCAGCGCCGCCTGGATTTTTGGAACATCCTCGGTTTTCGCGGCCGCGCCGTAAAACGGCACGCCGGCATGCAATTCGCCCCCCATTTCCACCGCCAGCGCATTAACCACGCCGCCGCCGTAGCAGAAACCGGTCGCGCCCAGCTTGCCGGTCGACAACTCATGCGCCTTCAGGAATTTCGCACCGTTCAGCAGATCGGTAAACAGTTCTTGCTTGTCCAGGCTGGCCTGCATCGCCTTGCCGTCCTCGTCATTGCCGGGATAGCCGCCGACGGGCGACAGACCGTCCGGCGCGAAGGCCAGAAACCCTTCCACCGCGGCACGGCGCGCGACGTCTTCTATATAGGGGTTTAGGCCCCGGTTTTCGTGAATTACCAGAACGGCAGGGAAGGGACCGTCGCCTTCGGGTTTCACCAGATAGCCGCGCATGCGGCCCGATGTGCCGCCCGGCGAATCGTATTCCACGTAGGTTGCCTTGATGCGCGGATCGGTGAATTTGATCATCGCGGCTTCGGCGTAGCGCGGCAGCAGGGCCTGCGCCATCGCCAGCCCGCCGACAATGCCCAGCGCGCTGGCGCGGGTCAGGAAGGTGCGGCGGTCCATATCGCTGTGGCAGTATTCGTCATACAGGTCGAAAATGCGTGGGTCGATATCCTCCGCCTTGATGGCGGTAACATCCGTGTCGGTTTCCTTAGGTGCAAGCGTATCCATCTCGGCCTCCCGGTTTGTGCATTCGTGAAAACAATAACCGATTGTCGAGGCGATTGGTTCGGTCGCATAGTCAATTTTGGGTGAAGTCAATCGCGTCCTACGGACCGGGTTACCTCGTCAGGACCGGGCGTTATAGGCGGGGTTTGCCTCTTTTGGTCTGTAGAGCACTTCGTACTGCCAGTCGGAAATTTCGGTCCGGTGCATGGCCCAGTATTTTTCCGCAATGCGGTCCGGGTCGAACGGGCCTCCCGGCTCGACGATACCGCATATGGCGACGACCCCCGCTTTGACACCTGTTGGCGAAACAGCCTTGTTCAGCGCGCCGATGTAGTTGTGCAGGGCCGCCTTGCCTGCACCGAGTGCGGTCCATTGTGGATACGGGTCGAGCGCGAGACCCCCGCTGGTCGCCAGAATTGTGCCGCTTCTCCGTTCCTGCATCCCTGGCAGCACGCAGCCGATACAGGTCATCGCACCGCCCAGCGTTAGCCGCATTGATTGCATCATCGCTTCGGCGGAAAGGGTGGACGCGTCGTCCCGGCTCATGTCGGAAGCATTGTAGATCAACACCTCGATCTCGTCGTTCCAGGTCTTTATCTGATTGAAGGCCTGGGTGATCGATACATCGTCCGATAGATCGGCGACGAAACCGCGCGTCTCAATCCCGTCGCCGGCAAGGTCGCTTGCATAGGCCGACAGCTTTTCTTCCTGCCGACCGATCAACGCTACCGAGAAGCCGTTGGCGCCGAACTTCCGGGCAACGGCCAGCCCAATCCCCGGCCCGACACCTGCGATAACACAAACCGGTTTGGCCATGATCGCTGCCTACTTCAAACTCTTGCTGGCGATTTCGTAACTGTCGTTGGACAGACCTTCGGTGGCGAGGACGCGCTCAAGCTGCGCCTTCATCAGCTGCTGGCGGTCCTTGTCAAACCGCCGCCAGTTGCCGAGCGGTCCGAGCAGTCGTGCCGCGACCTGCGGGTTCATCGGGTCCAGTTCGATAACGTTATCGCCCAGGAACGTGTAGCCGGATCCGTCCTTCGCATGGAACCGCACCGCGTTAACTACCACGAAGGCGCTGATCAGGGCGCGAACCTTGTTGGGGTTGCGCATCGAGAACACGGGGTGGGATTTCAGGCCCTTCACGATTTCCAGCGTATCCGGCCGTGACGCCATTGCCTGGATCGACAGCCACTTGTCCATCACCTGCTCGTTGTCCTTGAACCGGTCATGGAATGCCGTCAGCGCCGCATCGCGGTGCGGGTGGTCCATGTCGGCGAGGAAGGTCAGGCCGGCCATCAGATCGGTCATGTTGTCGGCTTCGTCAAAATGCGTCTTTGCTCTTTCCGGCGCGTCGCCGTCGCCGCCAACACACAGATAGGCCAGCGCGTTGTTGCGCAAGGCCCGGCGGCCGGCCTGTTCGGCTGTCGGGGCAAAGGGTTCTGAAACCCGGTTAGCGTCATACACGTCCTGCAAAAGCCCCGACAGTTCGCTACGGATCAGCTTGCGCAGCAGCATCCGGGCTTCGTGAATTTCATCGACCAGCACCACCGGCATCTGTTCGCCGACGAAATCCTCCGTTGGCAGGGCCAAAGCCGATGCCTTGAAGGCCGGGTCCAGCCGGTCGTCGCGCAGAATGTTGGCGACGGCTTCGGCGAAGGCTGTATCCGGTTCCGGCGTGCCACCCTTGGCCAGCGTGTTCGCCATGTCGATGATCAGCCGGGTTGCGTATTGCTGGCCGGCTTCCCAGCGGGCGAACGGGTCGGCGTCATGCGCCATGCGGAAGGACAGAACGGAATCCGCCTGATCCAGCTTGCTGATGATCGGCGCGGAAAAGCCTCGGTTGAGGGACAGGACAGGTTCTTCCGCCACATCCTCGAAGACGATGGCCTGGGCCGGTTCGGTCAGATGCACGACGCCGTCTTCCTTGACCGCCGGGTCTTTCGTCACCATCGGCATGTCGCCGCCATTGCTGCCGATCAGCCCGATGCGCAGCGGAATGTAGGCTGCCTTCTTGTTTTCCTGACCCGGCGTCGGCTTGGTCTGCTGCGACAGGCTCAGTGTGTATTTTCGGGTAACCGGCTCGTAGGCCCCTTTCGCCGTTACTTCAGGCGTGCCTGCCTGCGAATACCAGATTTTGAACTGGGTAAGGTCGATGTCGTTGGCATCGGCCATCGCGGCGGTGAAATCGTCACAGGTGACGGCCTGGCCGTCATGCCGTTCGAAATACAGTTTCATGCCGCGCTGAAAACCCTCTTCGCCTAGCAGGGTATGAAGCATGCGGATCACCTCCGCCCCCTTCTCGTAGACGGTGGCGGTATAGAAGTTGTTGATCTCGATATACTGGTCCGGGCGGATCGGATGGGCCAGCGGCCCGGCATCTTCCGGAAACTGGCGGGCGCGCAGCATGCGAACATCCTGAATGCGTTTCACCGGCCGTGATCGTTGATCGGAGGTGAATTCCTGATCTCGGAACACGGTCAGCCCTTCCTTCAGGCTGAGCTGGAACCAGTCACGGCAGGTCACCCGGTTGCCGGTCCAGTTATGGAAGTATTCGTGTGCGACGATGGCCTCGATATTGGCGAAATCCTGATCGGTCGCGGTTTCCGGGTCAGCCAGAATGAACTTGGCGTTGAACACGTTGAGCGACTTGTTTTCCATCGCCCCCATGTTGAAATCGCTGACCGCGACGATGTTGAAGATGTCGAGGTCGTATTCCAGGCCGAACCGGTCTTCATCCCATTTCATCGACCGTTTCAGGGAATCCATCGCATAGGCGCAGCGGTTTTCGTTGCCGTGTTCGACATAGATATGCAGGTCGACGACGCGGCCGCTTTTTGTCGTGAAGGTGTCGCTGTGGACCGCCAGATCGCCGGCCACCAGCGCGAACAGATAGGACGGTTTCGGGAACGGGTCTTCCCAGACCTTCTCGTGGCGTCCGCCGTCGAGATCGCGGCTGGATGTGTTGTTGCCGTTCGACAGCAAAACCGGTGCGGCCTTCTTGTCGGCGCGGATGGTTACCTTGTAGGTCGCCATCACGTCCGGCCGGTCGAGAAAATAGGTGATGCGGCGGAAGCCTTCCGGCTCGCACTGGGTGCAGTAGGCGCTTTTCGACTGGTACAGGCCTTCCAATGCCGTGTTGGCTTTCGGGTCGATGGTGGTGCGGATGGTCAGTTTGAATTTGTCCGGTACGCCGGGAATAGTCAGGTCTTCATCCGTTACCGAAAACCCAGCCCGGTCGATTTCCCTGCCGTCCAGCGCCACGCCGTCGAGCACCATGTTTTCGCCGTCCAGAACCAGTGGCACGCCGTCGCGGTCGGTCTGCCGTTCGATATCCAGCACTGCTTCGACTTTCGTCGCACTTGGCTCAAGATCGAAGGTCAGATCGACATGATGGATGGTGAAGGCCGGGCCTGTATAATCCTGCAGGCGGATGGTTTGCGGCTGGTCGGTTCTCATGAACGGGGCTCCTGGCGCCAGATAAGGTGTCGGATTACGATGCACCCGGCGCGTTACAGTTTCAATGGCGGTAACTTGCTGTCGTCCGTTCTGTCGAACGGCGTGGCTACAACGCTTATCCGCTGTTTCATTACGGTCCACCATTCAGTTAAGCGCTGTTCTTCGCGCATCAAGTCCGGGGCTGCCGGGCATCGCAGAAAATAGTCGAACATCGGCGCCAGATGCAGGTCCGCGAGGCTAATCGAATCGCCGACAGCAAAGGGGCCATCACCGAACAGGCGCGCGACCGCTGGCAGGGCGGTTTTCGCTGTCTTGAGGGCTGCGGCGACAACGGCATTGTCGGTGGTTTCGCCGTCCTGCGGCTTGGAGACGATTTCGACGAACAGGCCCCAGACAAGCGCCCGATAGAGGTGGTTGTCGGCAACCGAAATGATCTGGCTCTGGCGGGCGCGGTGCAGCGGGTCTTGCGGCTGCAGGGCGGGGCCGTCGAAGGCTTCGTCTATATACTGCGTGATGGCCCGCGTTTCATACAGAACCGCATCGCCATGCCGCAGGACGGGCATCTGTTTGAACGGGTGCAAGTCCGCATACCAGTCCGGCAGGCCGGGCTCGAATACGTCGACCGGTTCCAGCGTGTAATCGACGCCTTTTTCAATCAGCGCAAGCCGGGCGATGCGGACATAGACGCTGAACTCCATCCCGTACAGGGTTACGTCGGCCACGTCTGTATCCTTCAATCAGCCCGGTTGATTACGCCTCTTTTATCCCAGAAGCCGGTCGGCGTGCCAGTCGATATGGTCTTTCATGAAGCTGGCCATGAAGTAGTACGAATGGTCGTAGCCTTCCTGCATCCTGAGGGTCAGCGGAACCGAGGCGACGCCGCAGGCTTCGACGAACAATTGCGGCTTCAGTTGTTCTTCCAGGAAGGTATCGGCCGTGCCCTGATCGACCAGAATGTCGCTGTGCCAGCCGCGCGCCTCGACCAGCGCACAGGCGTCGTAGTCGGCCCAGGCGCTGCGGTCATCGCCGATGTATCGGCCCAAAGCCTTTTCGCCCCACGGGCAGTTCATCGGCGAAACAATCGGCGCAAAGGCCGAAACGGACTTGTACGTGCCGGGATTTTTCATAGCGACGGTCAACGCACCATGCCCACCCATCGAATGGCCAAAAACACCCTGCCGGGCCAAATCTGCTGCAGGCAAGTTGGCTTTCAGGGTCGCCGGAAGCTCTTCCGTGATGTACGCGTACATGCGGTAATTCTTCGACCATGGCTGCTGCGTGGCGTTGACATAGAAACCCGCACCCTTGCCGAAATCGTACTCGTCGGCGGAATCCGGCACGTCATCGCCGCGCGGACTGGTATCCGGGCAGACGACCATCAGGCCGCGTTCCGCCGCCCAACCCTGAAAAGCGCCCTTGGTGGTGACGTTTTCCCAGTTGCAGGTCAGGCCGGAAAGATAGGTCAGAACCGGCACCGGACTATCAGCGGCCTGTGGTGGCGTATAGACGGAAAAATCCATCGCCGTGCCGGTTTCCTTGCTCTGATGCGTATAGACGGTCTGTTTGCCGCCAAAGCTCGCCCATTCGGATTTTTTCTCTAACGCCATTCTTCGCTCTCTCGCCTTACAGTGTTTTCCTGAAATGCACCCGGTTCATACCCTTGACCGTGCTGCGACCGAATTCGACAAAACCCAGTTTTGGATACCACGCCCGGTTCTCCGTCATTACCTCGTTGGTGTACAGCTTGTAG
>CAYGSU010000034.1:22235-42471 GCA_964352715.1 uncultured Flavobacteriaceae bacterium
TGTCCAGCATCATCTCACCGTCATCCTCGAACACGATGACATAGCCGATGATGCGATCCGTCTCCAGTACATCGACATGGACGGCGGTGATGTGATGCGGAAAATCAGGCCGCATCGCCAGCGATTCCCGGCCGTCCAGCCGTTCCGTGTATTTGCCGTAGGCCCGTACGGCGAGGTCGGCCAAATGGCCGGCCTCGTCTGGTTTCGCTGGTCTGATTACCGGCGCCGTCAGAATTCCACCACGGCGCGGATCGATTCGCCGGAATGCATCAGGTCGAAGCCCTTGTTGATGTCTTCCAGCGGCATCGTATGGGTGATCATCGGATCGATCTCGATCTTGCCGTCCATGTACCAGTCGACGATTTTCGGCACATCGGTCCGGCCGCGCGCACCGCCGAACGCCGTGCCGCGCCATGACCGACCGGTCACAAGCTGGAACGGACGGGTCGAGATTTCCTGACCCGCGCCGGCGACGCCGATGATGATGCTTTCGCCCCAGCCCTTATGAGCGCATTCCAGCGCCTGGCGCATGGTGTTGACGTTGCCGATGCACTCGAACGAGTAATCCGCGCCGCCGCCGGTGAGTTCCACCAGATGCGCGACCAGATCGCCCTCGACGTCCTTCGGATTGACGAAATGGGTCATGCCGAACTGCTCGCCTACCGCTTTCTTGGCCGGGTTCAGATCAACGCCGACGATCATGTTTGCGCCGATCAGCCGCGCGCCCTGAATGACATTCAGGCCGATGCCGCCAAGGCCGAACACAACGATATTCGAACCGGGTTCGGCTTTCGCGGTGTTGATCACCGCGCCGATGCCGGTGGTGACGCCGCAGCCGATATAGCAGATCTTGTCGAACGGGGCGTCTTCGCGAACCTTGGCGAGCGCGATTTCCGGCAGCACCGTGAAGTTGGCGAAGGTTGACGTTCCCATGTAGTGCAGGATGGGCTTGCCGTCGATCGAGAAGCGCGACGTACCGTCCGGCATTACGCCCTTGCCCTGGGTGGTGCGGATCGCCTGACACAGATTGGTCTTCGGGTTAAGGCAGTATTCGCATTCGCGGCATTCCGGCGTATAGAGCGGAATGACATGGTCGCCCTTTTTCAGGCTTCTGACGCCGGGACCGGTATCGACCACCACGCCCGCGCCCTCGTGGCCGAGAATGGCGGGGAAAGCGCCTTCCGGGTCCGCGCCCGAGCGGGTGAATTCATCAGTGTGGCAAATGCCTGTCGCCTTGATTTCAACCAGAACTTCGCCCTCTTTCGGGCCTTCAAGCTGAACGGTTTCGATAGACAGGGGTTTACCGGCCTCAAAGGCCACGGCGGCGCGTACATCCATGATGATTTTCTCCCGGAATGCTTATTTGTTTCAGGTCGGCAAGCTGGCATAGAACCCGCTTTATAGGCAAGACCCGGCGGTCTGTTTTACGCCTTCGGTGTGATGGCGATCAAAGTGCGCGGGAGCGGTCTGTGTTAGTGTCAGGTCACGTTGAATAAGCGCATGACGTTCAAGGAAAGGACCGGTGCCATGTCCAACTGGCGGTTTGCTCTGTTGCTGGCTGTCCCTTTGGCTGCTTGCAACAGCACGACCTACTTCTACAATCCTGAAAAAACAGTGACGGAATACGAGGTCGATTACGAGGAATGCCGGCGGATTGCCTATGTCGATAACCGCGATGTCAGGCTCGGCGGATTCAACGGCCTGAACGACAATCTCGGCGGCGTCGCTACGGGGCTTTTCGATTCCAATTCCGTCGATGACGATTCGCTCGACCGGCAGAACCTGAACTTCAGGAAATGCATGTTCGTGAACGGTTATGCCCAATACTGGGTTGAAGGCGAACTAAATGACGAATTGCGAGCCATGACGCCGGAAGAAAGTCTGGCGGCGCGGGCCAGAATGGGCACAGCCGAACAGCCGGTCGGCGAACTGGAACCCTATCCTCAATACTGGCGGCTACCCAACAAGAGCTAGAGATGGCGACTAACCTGCCTCGACGAACAGGTCTCGCGCTGTTGTCCTTAACGTTTTTTGATATTGCGACTTCGACCAGCCGCAATCACCGGTCAGGTGTTCATAGTTGCGAATGGACAGCAGGGTCCAGAGCAAATCGGTTGCCTGACGGATTGAAAAGCCGGCGGCCAGCGTATCGTCTCGTGCAAGCGCCTTGATGGCGGCTTCACAGCCTTCCCGCATATCCTGCATGCGCTGGTTCCAGGCTGCGGCGGCTTCCGCGTCTGTATCCTTCATGGCCAGCAGCGCCCGCGCCATCGGGTAAATCTCCGGCACATAGCCGGCCCATGCGGTAACGAACGCGTCGAGCCTCTCAACCCCGGTTTTGGCTGACCGGCTGGCGGCCAGACGCTGGTCGGTGCTTTTCAGGCGGTCGAGGTAGAAGGTTGTTTCGATCAGCAGGTCGGCCCGGCTCTCGAAATGCAGATAGATGGCCTGCCGGGAAATGCCGGCGGCCTTTGCAACATCCGTCATCCGCACGCCCTGGCCTTTGCCTGCTTCTAGCAAGCCAAGGGTCGCGTTCAGAATTTTCGTTCGGGTCGATTCATCATCACTTGACATGCTGTCAATCTATCTTTATTTGACACCATGTCAATTGACACCGTGTCAAGTAAACGAAGGAGATGAGACATGAATGTTATTGTTTTTGGCGCAAGCGGAACGCTGGGCCGACATGTGGTGGAACAGGCGCTCGCACAGGGCCATACCGTTACGGCTTTTTCCCGGCAGTCGCGAAAGCCGGAAACGCAAAACCCCAACCTTTCGCTGGTCACAGGCGATGTGCTTGATCTTCGATCCGTACAGGCAGCGATGGCGGGGCAGGACGCCGTTATTGTCGCGCTGGGTGCGGGCCGCAAAGGCGGAGTCCGCTCGACGGGTACGGAAAATGTTATCGCTGCAATGAAGCATCACGGTATCAGCCGGCTGATCTGTCTTAGCACGCTGGGAGCGGGCGACAGCCGCAGCCTGCTGACGTTCTTCTGGAAGCGCATCATGTTCGGCCTGCTGCTGCGGGAAGCCTATGCCGATCATCAGGCGCAGGAAAAAATCGTGCGCGACAGCGGCCTAGACTGGACGCTTGTTCGCCCGGCCGCCTTTACCGATGGCCCGGCTACCGGGTCCTACCGGCACGGTTTTCAGAACACGCAAAAGGGTCTGACGCTGAAGATTTCCCGCGCCGATGTAGCGGATTTCATGCTGCGGCAACTATCCGGCACTGCCTATCTGCGCCGGGCGCCCGGCCTTTCCCACTGATCTACTGACAACAGGAGAATTGAAATGGAAGCCAACTGGTTTTACCTGGCAATCCAGGTTTCGGTCATCGCCTGCGCCATCGTTTCGGGCGTTTTTCTGACCTTTTCCGATTTCGTGATGCAGTCTCTGAACGGAGCGCGGACGTCCGCCGGTGTCGAAGTCATGCAGGTTATCAACCGCAAGGTCTATCGTACGGTCTTTATGGTTCTGCTGCTGGGTTGGAGCGCCATTTCGCCGGTATTGATGATTTACGCCTGGCTGTCGCTCGGCGGGCAGACCGCCTTCTGGGTTCTGTCGGGCAGCGCCGCCTATCTGTTCGGTGTGTTCGCGGTAACGCTTGTTTTCAACGTCCCGATGAATCAGCGGCTCGACCGGATGAATTTCACCGATGCGGATACGGCGGCGTACTGGAGCGAAACCTACTTTCCGAGGTGGACGTTCTGGAACTATGTCCGGGCCATCGCCGCCGCCGTTGCCGCAGTCTGTTTCATGATGGCCGCTGCCTCAGTGATGAAAGGATTGTAGAAATGAATACCAGACTGATTACAAAATGTGTTCTGCTTCTCAGCGGTTCAATCATTACCGGCATCGGGCTTGCCGTGCTTCTTCTTCCTGATTTGTTCTATGCAACGAACGGAATTGAGCTTGGTACCGACCCGAGCCTGTTGAGTGAAGTGCGGGCGTCGGGTGGCGTGCTTGTCGGCGCCGGTGGGCTGATCTTCGCGGGTCTCATTTCATCCGGTCTTGCTTCCGCTTCGCTGACCATCGCCGCCGTACTTTTCGGTGCGTATGGTGTTTCCCGAATAGTCAGCATGACACTGGACGGCATGCCTGCTGACGGTTTGGTTTGGGCTGCTGTTCTGGAACTTTTCATGGCGGCTCTCTGTCTGGTTGTGCTGGTACGGAACCGGATAGAGGCAAGTTCTTCCCGTCGGGCTTTGCAACTGTGACGACCATGTTGTTTGTTTTGCGAAGTATGTTCGATTCTGGTGTTCCGTTTGAAAACTGATTGTATGGTGAAATGTCGGTCATCGGAAGTGAAGGGAGGGTGGGGTTTGCGGCTGTTATACTGGTCAGTCATTGCCATATTGCTGCCTCTCCCGGCCTATGCCCAGGAACGGGTCGATCTGGAACTGGTTCTGGCGGTCGATGCCTCTGCCAGCGTTTCGGCGGATGAATACCGACTGCAAATGCAGGGGATCGCGAATGCCTTCCGGGACCCTGAGGTTCTTCGGGCGATCGATTCAGGCCCGCTGAAAAAAATCGCTGTACAGGTCGTGATCTGGGCCGAAGCCGGTGATCCGAAGCGCAGCAGCGACTGGTTCGCCGTCGGGTCCGCTGCGGATGGAGACCGTTTCGCAAGGTCGATCGAAACCATCGGCCGGCAACTGATCGGCGGCACCGGGATCGGCGACGGGATTCTCTACGCGATTGACCAGATCATGACCAACCGATTTGAAGGCACGCGCCGGGCGGTCGATGTCTCCGGCGATGGGCGGGAGAGCATATCCGATTTGATCTACCTGTTCGTCGGCATCGCGCGGCAAAAGGCGAACCAGCATGATGTGACGGTGAACGGACTTGCGATCCTCAACAACGACCCGACGCTCGAGGCCTATTACAGGCAGGAAGTCGCGACCGGCCCCGGCAATTTCGTGATGTCGATCGCCACCTACGACGACTATGCGAATGCGATCAAGAAGAAGCTTGTGCGGGAAATCGGCGCGCCCTCGCTTGCCTTAGACAACTAATCGCAACACTGGCCTCGACCGTGTCGTTCAGACAGTCTTGGCGATATCGGCCAGCATCGTGATGATGCCGTCCGAATAGTCGGGGTCGTAACAGTCGCGGTTTTCAAGAACGGAAAAGAAAACGCCGACCACGCCGCTATCCAAATCGCACAGCATGAACTGCCCGCCATAGCCGCCATGGCCGACCCAGCGCTCACCGGTAAACATCTGGTTGCTGTAGCGAACATAGTCGCGCGGCGGCGGCATCGGCTTTCCGGGACTGGTGCGGGTTTTTTCGATGAAGTCGGCGGAACCGACCTGCGATCCGTCGACACCTTTGCCGCTTCTGGTGAACAGCAATCCGTAACGGGCAAGGTCGCGCGCGGTCATGCAGCCGCCGCCGCTGGCCCAGGGACGGGCATCCCGGTCTGCGGTCAGATGAAACGCGCCTTCCAAACCGGCGGCGTCGGTGATATCGGCAAGAAAATGACGCAAGGGCCGGCCGCTTACCTGTTCGGCGACCCAGCCCAGAACATCGGTATTGGCAGACTTGTACTGCGCATGTGGCAGGCGGTTGGTCACATCGTCGCTGCTGATGCTGGCGAGAAAGTCATGTTCGGAAGGAATATCCTGCCCGTCCGGCGGCAGTCGCCATCCCATCGGCACTTCGTGGCGGTAGGACGAGGTGAGCGGGTCGTCATAGTTTTCCGAATAGTCGTTTTCGACATCCATATGCAGAACCGCTTGCACGGTAGCGTCGCGATAGCCGGACCCGATTTCCGGCAGATAGTCGCCGATGGTCTTGTCGAGATCAATCAGCCCCTGTTCCACCAATTGACCATAGACAAGGTTGATATGGGTTTTCGTGATCGACTGGATGCTGTGCGGCTGGTGCGGTCCGAAATCGGGCGCGTATTTTTCAAACAGCACCTTGTCGCCGCGCACGACTGTCATGGCAGAAAACATCGCAGTCGATGTCAGACGGCGCACGTCATCACGGTCACCGATTTTCCGGTCAATACACTTTTCCAGACATAACACATTGGCGGCGCGCAGGCTGACGGCGTGACGGGACAGTCGGTACAGATTATGAAAGCCGTGCCGCCGGTAATCCGGGCTGTTCCAGCGTGGTTTCAGGTCGTCTGTGACTGCAAGGTCGGGATTGGGAATGATCTTCATTTATGCTTCGAACTCCGCCAGTGTTGCTTTTGCCGACGCCGACATCGATGTGATATCGGCGGTCAGGGTGATCAGATTGAAGCCGATGTTACGGGCGCGGCGCGCCATAGAAACCGACCCGCAGAAAATAGCGCAGGCCTTGTCGGCGGCCCGGGCGCGTTTGCCGATATCTTCGATGGCGGCCCAAACCTTCGGTTCCTGCGTATCGGCGACCGGATCGAACCCCAGACTCAAGGAAAGGTCGCTGGGGCCGACATAGACGCCGTCGATGCCGTCGACATCGAGAATGTTGTCCAACTCGGTATAGCCTTCCTTGGTCTCGATCATCGGCAACACGATCACCGTGTTGTCGATTTCCTGCCGGTAGTCATTGCCAGCGTACAAAATGGCTCGATGCGGCCCCCACGATCGTTCACCGAAAGGCGGATACTTTGCGTAGCGCACAAGGTGTTCGGCATCCTGGGCCGAATTGACCATCGGACAGATCAGCCCGTAGGCGCCGGCATCCAGCGCCCGCATGATCTGGCCCGGTTCATTCCAGCGCAGCCGGACGAAAGGCGTTGACGACGTTGCCGCCATGGCCTGGATCATGCCCAGCATATCGCTGTTGTCGCTGAAGCCGTGCTGGGCGTCGACGGTGATGCTGTCATAGCCGAAATGGGCGGCGAATTCCGCGATCACTGAAGAATCCGACGCCAGCCAGAAGTTCGATGCAGCTTCGCCGCGCTCCCATTTCTGTCTCACCTTGTTTGGCCGCATCTTGCTACCCCTTTGTTTGTTCCAGCCTGAAGCGTCAGGCCATGTGTTTTCACTGCGCAACACTGGTTGTCGGCGTCAGAGGAAAACGGATTGGCTGCCGGGTCAAGCCCGGGATGGCGAAACCGTCCTATCGGGGTCGGCCCATGGTCATTGCCCAGTAGTGAGAACTGCGAATGGCGCCATTGTCATTCGGCTGGAAACGGTAGCCGATGCCGGCTTCGGTAATATCGCGGTCAAGCATCGCCTTGCGGTGGCCGGGCGAATTCTTCCAGCCTTCAACGGCTTCCTTCGGGTTGGGTTGTCCGGCAGCAAGATTTTCAAGCACCACGATGAATCTGTATCCGGCGGCCAGCGCGCGCTGGCCCGGCGTCCGGCCTTCCGGGGTTTCATGGGCAAAGTAATCCCGCGTGGCCATATCGTCGGCATGGGCCTGGGCCGCCCGGTTTAACTGCCGGTTCAGGCGCAGTGGGCGCAATGCATATCGCGCGCGAAACCGGTTGACCTCCTCCAGTACCATTTGCCGCCAGTTTCTGTTTGCCGGCTCGGGCGGGTCGGCAATCAGCACATACCAGAGTTTGTAGGGGCCCTTTTCGGCGTAGCCGACACCGATATGGTTCATCGACAGGGTGGCGGCGGTCCGACGGGTCTTCCCGTCCTCAAAGAAGGCAGCGGCAATGTTGCGTGGCGTATCCGGGTTGACGGTCACCAGTTGTGCGATCCCGGCGCAGGGCAGACCGGCATTTTCCAGAACCTGACAGAAATCGTTTTCACCGACGCCTTCGCCGCGTCGTATGACGATTTCCGCGAGTCGTTGCGCAGCCCGTCCCAGCCGGCTGTCATGTTGCAGGCTGTGAAGCGCGCGGGCCTTGCGTTCGGCGTTGAAGGCGGTGAGGAACTCGCTCTTCGGCGGGTCGGCCGCCGCCATGCCGGCCAGCGCGACCAGAAAGCCGATCGCTGGCAGGATGAAGCGGAAGACCGAACCGTTCAAGGGCCAGCCCCGCTACTGGATGATGATCTTCGGAGCCGGCCGCGGACCGTCGAGCGTTTCGCCGGAAAGTTTCTCCCAGATCTGCATGGCAATGCCGCGATAGGCGTGTGAATGCGGGCTTTCCGGTTTGGCGACCACAATCGGGTCGCCGCCATCGGCGTGCAGTCGGATATCGATGTCGAGCGGAATTTCGCCCAGAAAATCGACGCCCAGCTTGTCGGCTTCGTCCTTCGCACCGCCATGTCCGAAGATATGCGCCTCGTGGCCGCAATTCGGGCAGATATACAGGCTCATGTTCTCGATGATGCCCAGAACCGGCACATCGACCTTGCGAAACATGTTCAAACCCTTTCGGGCGTCGATCAGCGCGATGTCCTGAGGGGTTGATACGATAACCGCGCCGGCCAGCGGAACGTTCTGCGCCATGGTCAACTGCGCATCTCCGGTGCCCGGCGGCATATCGACAACCAGCACGTCCAGTTCGCCCCAGTTCACATCGCTCAGCATTTGCTGCAGCGCGCCCATCACCATCGGGCCGCGCCAGACAACGGGCTGGTCTTCGGCAACCAGAAACCCGATCGACATTGCCTTGATGCCGAAATTCTCCATCGGTTCCAGAATTTTGCCGTCGGCGCTTTCAGGTCGTCCGGTGATGCCCAGCATGCGCGGCTGGCTTGGGCCGAACACATCGGCGTCGAGAATACCGATTTTCAGGCCGAGACCTTTCAGGGCGAGCGCCAGGTTGGTGGCGGTGGTGGATTTGCCAACCCCGCCCTTGCCGCTGGCGACGGCGATGATGTTTTTCACACCTGCCGGTCCTGACTTCTGTTGCGGCTGGGGTGCACCCTGTGGGGCGGCTTTCTGCGCCGCCGGTTTGGCGTCGCCGCCGGATTCTGCGGTCAGCACGGCGGTAACGGAAAGCACATCGGGTATTGCGTTGACAGCCGCCTCGGCGGCCTTGCGAACCGGTTCCATTTCACCTGCCCGGGCCGGGTCAATCTCAAGCGCGAACTGGACATTTCTGTCTTTCACGATAACGCCCGATACCATGCCCAGCCCAACGATGGTCTTGCCGCTGGCCGGATCGGTGACACGTTCTAGCGCCTGCATTACTGATTCCTTCGTTACGTCCGCCATCGTGTCTGTCCTTTCCCTGATTGCCGCCCGACCGGCAGCCCTGTCTTCAAAAAATCAACTAAAAACCCGGCATGGAATGCATTGCCGAAGCAGAGACCCTTTGATATCTGCCCTCCTCCACATATATGTTGCTGGCGGCGCTAGCAAAGCCGTGTTTTGCGGTCTCGGCAAAAATAGGGCAGAACCGGGCTGCGACGACAAGAGTTGGCTCTGATCTCAAGACATTGGGGATCGGGGAGAAAAGTTTTCAGTGCGATCATAACGCGCGCAAACAAACGGGAAGGGTTACAGTATGCCTTGGTCCAACAATTCCGGCGGTCCCTGGGGCGGCGGTGGCGGCAACGACAATCGCGGCGGTGGCGGTGGCGGAGGACAAAATCCGTGGGGCCGTGGCTCCGGCGGTGGCGGTCCGAATCCTCCCGATGTTGAGAAGATGGTTCGCGAAGGACAGGAAAAGCTTAAAAATCTGCTGCCGAAGGGCTTTGGCGGAAAAGGCATTGCTCTGGTCGGTTTTCTTGTTGTTGGTCTGTGGCTGGCGACCGGGTTCTATCAGGTTGATTCCAACGAACAGGGCGTGACCCTGGTGTTCGGAAAATACTGGGACAAGACAGACCCTGGTCTGCACTGGAACTTCCCGTCCCCGATCGGTGAAGTGCTTCTGCCGCGCGTAACGGAAGTCAATCAGGAACAGATCGGTTTCGAAGCGGCCGGGTCGATCACGCGGTCGACGGTGGCGCGAGCGGTGCCGGAAGAAAGCCTTATGCTGACCGGTGACGAAAACATCATCGACATTCAGGCGGTTGTGTTCTGGCAGATCGCCGAAGCGGAAAAGTTCCTCTTTAACGTCAGAAACCCGCAACAGACCGTCCGCAATGCGTCGGAGGCGGCGATCCGCGAGGTTATCGGCAAGGTCGAATTCGAATTCGCCCGAACCCAGGGCCGGGGTGAAGTTGCTGGCCAGATTCAATCGCTGGTGCAGTCCATTCTGGATGAGTATCAGGCGGGTATTGCAGTAACGAACGTGCAGCTTCAGAAAGTCGATCCGCCGGATCAGGTAATCGATGCTTTCCGTGATGTTCAGGCGGCGAACGCCGACAAGGAGCGCGCAATCAACGAAGCCACGGCGTATCGCAACGTTGTTACACAGGGTGCGGAAGGCCAGGCGCAACAGATCATTCGTGCTGCGGAAGCGTACAAGGAAGAACGCATCGCCCAATCGACCGGTGATTCTCAGCGTTTCCTGTCGATCTATGAGGAATATTCGAAAGCAAAAGACATCACAAAACGCAGAATCTACCTCCAGACGATGGAAGAGATACTGAGCACGATGGATAAAATATTGATAGAAGGCGGCGAAGGCGGCTCAGGCGTCCTTCCCTATCTGCCACTGGATAAACTGACCGAAGGCCGGAACAAATCCGGCGCGGCACAATAGGGCGAGGGGAACAGGATTATGAACAGCACCAAACTTGTTGCCATCGTCGTTGTCGGGGCGATCATCTTGATTACCTTGTCGACAGCACTTTTTACCGTTCGAGAAACCGATCAGGTGCTCGTACGCCGGTTCGGTGAACCCCTGCGGGTGGTGTCGGACCCGGGTCTGCATTTCAAGATTCCGATTCTGGATAATGCGACCTACTTTGAAAAACGTCTGCTGGATTTTGATGGCGATGAGCAGGAAATTCCGACAATTGACCAGAAGCAGCTGATCGTGAATGCTTTCGCACGCTACAAGATCACCAATCCGCTTTTGTTCTTCCAGTCGGTCGGATCGGAAGCCGGCATGAATGCCCGTCTGCCGAACATTATCAACTCCGCGCTGCGTCAGGTGCTGGGTGATGTTCAACTGGCCCGGGTGCTGACGGCGGAACGCGCAATCCTGATGAAACAGATTACAGGCATTGCGTCAGAAAACGCCGAGCAGTTCGGTATCGAGATTGTCGATGTGCGAATGAAGCGTGTCGATCTGCCACCGGAAAACAGTCAGGCCGTTTTCAACCGCATGCGTACGCAGCGGGAACAGGAAGCAAAACTGTTCCGGGCTGAAGGTCAGAAAGAGTCTGACCGGATCAAGGCGCAGGCTGACAAGGAACGCCGGGTTATCGTTGCCGACGCCAACAAACAGGCGGAAATCCTGCAGGGTGAAGGCGATGCCCAGGCCCAGGCGATTTACAACGACGCCTATGGGCAGGATCCGGAGTTTTTCGATTTCTGGCGGTCAATGCAGGCGATGCAAAAGGGGCTTAGCTCTGATACGACGACTTTCGTCGGCCCGCCTGACAGTGACTTCTTCCGTTTCTTCTCAAATGAAACCGGGCAGGCGCCCCTAAACGAAGACTAAAGGCGCAGACGATGCCTCGTTCAGGCAGACACAGCCTTTGTAGCCTGTCTAAGTCTATCCCTGGGCCAGCCATCCTCTATGGATGAGCTGGCCAAAGGACTTCTTGTCGCGGTCGGGCTGGTCTTCGTTATTGAAGGCCTGCTCTATTCCCTCGCACCCGGTCTGATGCGGCGGATGATGCTGGCGGCGATCGCGCTACCGCCAGAAGCCCTGCGCAAGGGCGGTGTGTTCGCGGTAGCGTTCGGGGTTGCTCTTGTTTGGCTGGTGAAAAGCTGAAATCTGACACAATTAAGGCAATTTTGCGGAATATTACCTGCAGCAATTGCCGTCGATAAGGCCGGCGACTACATCATTGGAAGTTGATTTGGTGTCAACCGGCTACAGGCGTAGGGTCTGTGCTTACGGATAGCCTCATCTTAACAGTCTTTTCTGAAAGGGAGATAGCCAGATGCTAATGGCTGGATCTGAAATTTTAACGGATGCCCGTCCGGCCCACAGGGTCAAACGGATGGGTGCCGCTCTCGGGGGCGCAATGCTGATCATGGCATTTGCGGCCACGACATTCATCATGCCCGGCGATGCGGCTGCACGCGGCGCGCCTGACAGTTTTGCCGACCTGGCGGAAAAGCTTCTGCCGGCGGTCGTCAATATTCGCACCACCTCAAGTGTTGCCGAAGGCCAGCACCCTCTTGAAGGGTTTGAAGTTCCGCCGGGACTGGAAGAGTTTTTCGAACGCTTTCGCGACAGCCTGCCACAGCAGCGCCGCGAAGCGACCTCACTCGGATCCGGTTTCATCATTGATGAATCCGGCGTCATTATAACCAACAACCACGTTATAAAGGACGCACAGGAAATCATTGTGGTTTTGCACGACGATACCGAACTGCCGGCCACGGTCGTCGGCTTCGACGATAAGACCGACCTTGCCGTTCTGCAGGTTGAAACCGACCGCAAGCTGCCGTTTGTGAATTTCGGTGATTCCGATACTGCCCGCGTCGGCGACTGGGTGATCGCGATCGGTAACCCGCTCGGTTTCGGTGGTACGGTGACAGCCGGTATCGTTTCGGCCCGCGGCCGCGACATCCGGTCAGGCCCTTACGACAACTACATCCAGACGGATGCGTCCATCAACCGGGGCAACTCGGGTGGGCCGCTGTTCAACATGGATGGCGATGTCGTCGGCATCAACACAGCGATCTTCTCTCCGAATGGCGGGTCTATCGGTATCGGTTTCTCCGTACCGTCCAATCTGGCCAACCGGGTTGTCAGCCAGATCCGCGAATTCGGTACGACACGCCGTGGTTGGCTTGGCGTGACCATTCAGGACGTTTCGGATGAAATCGCCGAAAGCCTGGGTCTCGATGAAGCCTCCGGGGCGCTGATTTCCAGCGTTCACGATGATGGCCCTGCTGCGGCAGCCGGCATGAAAACCGGCGACGTCATCATCGCCTTCAACGGCGCTAAGGTTAAGGATACCCGCCAGCTTGTTCGTGCGGTTGCCGATGCCCCTGTTGGCGGTGAGGTGCCGGTTGAAATCGTCCGCAGCGGCAAGAAACAGACCCAGATCGTAACGCTGGGTCAGCGCGAAAAGGCTGAACTGGCGGCATTGAAGTCGGTCGAGGAACCGAAGCCTGAGCTCAACACCCAGAAGCTGGACTCGCTGGGTCTCACGCTCGCACCACTCGACGCCGACCTGCGCAAGCAGTTCAAGTTCGCGGAAGATGCCAATGGCGTGGTTATCCTCAATGTTGCCGCCGATAGCGATGCAGCGGCGAAGAACCTGCAGCCCGGCGCGGTGATCACCAAGGTTAACCAGACTGCGGTGTCCTCACCTGAAGATGTCGAGCGGATCGTTAAGGAAGCGAAGGATGCGGGCCGCAAGTCCGTCCTGCTCTTCGTGATGTATAACGGCGAACTCTCGCTCTTCCCGGTCAAGATCGCGGGATAACATTTGCACTCGAATGGAAAAGCCCCGCTTCGGCGGGGCTTTTTCTATTTGGCGCCTTCAACGCCGTCGATAAACACGCGGACAAGGCGGTTGAACTGGTCCGGTTCCTGAATATTCGCCAGATGGGCCGCCCCCATCACCATATCGTAGCGCGCGCCTGAAATGCCGTCACGAATGGTTTCCGACATCGCGGGTGGCAGGCCCGGATCTTTCTCACCCGCCAGAACCATAACCGGATCGGAAATCTCTCCCAGCCTGTCGGTGAATTTCATGCCGAGGATCGCTTCGGAGCATCGGACGTAGCCTGACACCGATGTGGCGCGGATCATCCCGGCTACATTTTCAACAGCCTGCGGATTGCTGTTGCGGAAGTTTTCGGTGAACCAGCGTTCAAGGGTCGCTGTAACAAGCGCTGCCATGCCGTCTTCACGCGCGGTCCGCAGCCGTTCGGCCCATACGGCGTGAGCGGCTTCAGGAATCTGGCTTGATGTCATGCATAGAGACAGTGACTTGAAGGCACCCGGATGGCAAAGACCAATGGCCTGGCCGGTCATGCCGCCGATTGAAAGTCCGACGAAATGACCGCCCGTGAAGCCCGTCGCTTCGGCCAGGGCGACCGCATCATCAGCCAGTGTCTGCATCGTGATCTGTGTATCGAAGGTATCGCTTCGACCATGCCCGCGCTTGTCATAGCGCAACACACGATACCGGTCAGTGAAGGCGCTGACCTGATTGTCCCACATCGAAAAATCGGTGGCGAGCGAGTTGGAAAACATGATGCAGGGGCCGCTCTCCGGCCCGTCGATCTGATAGGCAAGGCGCACGCCATCGGCGGTTTTGAAGAACTCATTCATCGATAAACTCGTCGCGGTGATATCCCTGAAAATACAGCAGGGTTTCCATCGTTCCGTGGTCGATGCGGAACCGGGCTTCCTTCCGTACGATCGGCTTGCCGTGATAGGCGACGCCCAGACCGGCGACGAGAAGCATGTCCAGGTCGTTCGCGCCATCGCCGACGCACAGGGCGTCATCGACGGTCAGGCCGCGGGCATCGGTCAGCTCCCGCAACGTTTCCAGCTTGGAATGACGGCTGAGAATGGGTTCCGAAACCGTGCCGGTAAAGCGGCCGTCGGCATCGACATGAAGGTCGTTTGCGCGATGCTCGTGAAAACCGATCCTTGAATAGACAACGCTGGTGGTGAATGTGAAGCCGCCGGAAACAAGCGCACAGTAAGCGCCGTTTTCCGCCATGGTTCGCACGGTCATGCGTGCCCCCGGCGTCAGCCCGACCTGATCCATCACCGCCTGCATCGAAGCTTCTGCGGGCTGCCCTTTCAGCATGGCGACCCGTTGGCGCAGGGCCTCGGCGAAATCCAGCTCACCGTTCATCGACCGGTTGGTGATTTCCTTTACCGCCTCGCCGAAGCCGAGAATATCGGCCAGCGTGTCGAGCGTCTCGATGGTGATCATCGTCGAATCCATATCGGCGATCAGCACCCGCTTTTTACGGTTTGTTGAAGGCTGGACCGCTGTATCGACACCGGTGAGCGCGTTCGCAATCTCGCGCGCCCGGGGCAGCGGCAGCGCATCGACGCCCAGGTCAACTGCTGTCCCGCCGTCGTTCAGCCAGACCGGCGATCCCAATGAGGCTCCGGCGGCCTTTAAACGGCTGCAAGCGGTATCCAGAGCGACGTCGGTGTCGGCATCGGGTGCGGCGACGAGCGTGAGAGTAAGGTCAGTCATGGTGGGCTCGATATAGCGATGAATGAGCTTTCCTTGCAATGCCAAACCGGCTGCCTTACCGAAACAGGCGGTTTGTCGTATAGCAGGGCCATGAACATACCAGACCACAATCGCATTCCCGTTGTCATCGGGCCGACGGCGTCCGGAAAATCGGCGCTGGCAATGGCGCTTGCCGACCGGTTCGACGGTGACGTGATCAATATGGACTCGATGCAGATCTATCGGGACCTGCGTATCCTGTCGGCGCGCCCGTCCAAGGCCGACGAGGAAAAGGTGCCTCATCGTCTGTACGGAGTGCTCGATGCGTCCATCGTGTGTTCAGCGGCGATGTGGCTTGATCTCGTTCAGCCTGAAATTGACGACTGCCTGAGCAAAGGGCGGCTGCCGATCCTGTGCGGCGGCACCGGCCTGTATCTGAAAGCGCTGATGGAAGGACTGGCGCCGATTCCGCCGATTCCGGATGACGTCAGGGATAACATTCGCAGCCGGATGGCGGCGCAGGGCCCGGCTGTCCTGCATGCCGATCTTGCCGCTTGTGACCCTGCAATGGCCAGCCGTTTGTTCCCCGGCGATTCCCAGCGGATCGCCCGGGCGTTGGAAGTTGTTACGGCGACTGGGCGAAGTCTTGCGGACTGGCAACACGACGCGGCGTCGCCGCTGCCGTACAGGCCGATCATCGTGACTGTTCTGCCGCCCCGCGACCTGCTGTATGCGGGCATCGACAGCCGCTTCAAGGCGATGGTTGATAACGGCGCCCTGGAGGAGGTCGAGCGGTTGGTCTCGCGCGCGCTTCAGCCGACAGTGCCCGCGATGAAGGCGCTCGGTGTGCCGGAACTCGCGGCGAGCCTGCGCGATGAGATGACGCTTGAAGACGCCATTGTTCAGGCCGCGACGAAAAGCCGCCGATACGCCAAAAGGCAAATAACCTGGTGCAATAGACAGATAATTAGCGATTTTACCCTTATAGAGAAATATTCGAAAAGTTTAAACGCCGATTTATTTTCATTTATTGAGAATGCGTGCTTGACCCGTTAAGCCGACATCCCTATGGTTCGCCGGCTTTGGACGGGGTAGCCCGAAAGCGACGGATTCCGCGCATTCCAGTGGAATAATGGATGGCTTCGGCCGATCGAAACCTTCGAGGATCAGGACTATGAGCACGATGTCGATGAGCGGCGCTCAAATTATCATCAAAAGCCTTGTGGATCAGGGAGTCGAGTTCGTATTCGGCTATCCGGGGGGCGCTGTCCTGCCGATTTACGACGAGCTGTTCAAGCAGAACAAGATCCGTCACATCCTCGTCCGGCACGAACAGGGGGCGGTTCATGCCGCCGAAGGTTATGCGCGGTCGACCGGTAAGCCCGGCGTTGTACTGGTGACCAGTGGCCCCGGCGCGACGAATGCGGTTACCGGGCTGACGGACGCCCTTATGGATTCGATTCCGATTGTCTGTCTGACTGGCCAGGTGCCGACGCATCTGATCGGCAATGACGCGTTTCAGGAATGCGATACGACCGGCATTACCCGCCCGTGCACCAAACACAATTACCTGGTGAAGGATGTCGCCAAACTGGCGAAAACGATGCACGAGGCCTTCTACGTTGCCAGCGCCGGCCGTCCCGGACCTGTCGTCATCGATATTCCGAAGGACGTGCAGTTCGCCGCCGGCCCTTATGTCGGCCCGGAAAACATCTCTCACAAGACATACCGGCCGCAGACAATGCCGGATCGCGATGTGATCGAACGGGCCGTCGATATGCTGCTCAGCGCCAAGCGTCCGATCATCTATGCGGGCGGCGGTTGCATCAATTCCGGTCCGGAAGCCTGCAAGATTCTGAGCGATTTTGTTGCCGATACCAATTTTCCGGTAACGCTGACCCTGATGGGTCTTGGCGCGGTGCCAGCCAGCCATCCGCAGTATCTCGGCATGCTGGGCATGCATGGCACGTATGAAGCCAACTGGGCGATGCACGATTGCGATGTGATGCTGGCTGTCGGCTCGCGCTTCGACGACCGTATCACCGGCCGTCTTGATGCGTTTTCGCCAGGATCGAAGAAGATCCACATCGATATCGACAGGTCATCGATCAACAAGAACGTTCAGGTTGATCTGCCCGTCGTCGGCGATGTCGGCGCGGTGATGAAGGCGATTGTCGAGGTCTGGAAGGAGCGCGGCCGCAAACCCAACCAGAACGCGCTGGCGGCCTGGTGGAAGAGAATCGATGAATGGCGCGCGGTCGATTGCCTGACCTTTGCCAAGAGCGACAAGATCATCAAACCGCAATATGCGATCCGCCGGCTGTATGAAAAGACCCGAGACCGGGAAACCTTCATCACGACCGAAGTTGGCCAGCACCAGATGTGGGCCGCCCAGCATTTCGATTTTTTCGAGCCGAACAAGTGGATGACGTCCGGCGGCCTGGGCACGATGGGGTATGGCCTGCCGGCGGCTGTCGGCACGCAGATCGCCCATCCCGATGCGCTGGTTGTCGATATCGCAGGCGAGGCGTCGATCCTGATGAACATTCAGGAAATGTCGACGGCGGTTCAGTATCGCTTGCCGGTGAAAATATTCATTCTCAACAACAAGTATATGGGAATGGTTCGCCAGTGGCAGGAGCTATTGCACGGCGGTCGGTATTCGGAGAGCTATTCGGAAGCCCTGCCTGATTTCGTCAAGCTGGCCGAAGCGTATGGCGCAAAAGGCTTGCGGGCGGAAACGGTTGCCGATCTGGATGGCGTTATCGACGACATGCTGGCCCATCCGGGACCGGTTATCGCCGATATCGCGGTCGATGAGTCCGAGAACTGTTTCCCGATGATCCCGAGCGGTCAGGCGCACAACGAAATGCTACTCGGCCAGGCAGAAAAGAACCTGCAGGATGCGATCGGCGACAAGGGAAAAATGCTGGTGTGACGCCGGCATTCAGCCCTGATCGTTTCCGGCACCATATAGAGGAAGACCATGAACAATCCCGTAGCCTCGACCACCCAGCCGGGTGCCGCCTATACGTTTGAAGATTCGAAACAGGAAATACGGCGCCATACGTTTTCCGTTATCGTCGACAACGAGCCGGGTGTTCTGGCGCGGGTCATCGGGCTGTTTGCCGGTCGTGGCTACAACATTGAAAGCCTGACCGTTTCCACCATTTCGGAAGACGAGAGCGTCAGCCGGATAAATATCGTCACGTCCGGCACGGCGATGATCATCGAACAGATCAAGGCCCAGTTGAACCGGCTGGTGCCGGTGCATGACGTGCATGACCTGACCGAGGAAGGTGATTTCGTCGAGAAGGAGCTGGCGCTGGTCAAGGTTCGTGCGACCGACCATCAGCGCCGTGAATGCCTTCGTATTGCCGATATCTTCAAGGCGCGGGTTGCGGACACGACCCTGGAAAGCTTCGTGTTCCTGATCGATGGCGCACCTGACAAGGTGGACAGTTTTATCGAATTGATGCGGGCGCTGGGCGAGGTTGAAGTCGCGCGATCCGGCGCTGTAGCTATTTCCCGGGGCTCGAAAATTCTTCGGTACTAACCTTTTGAGAGGCTCCCCCGTGGCCGCGTTCAATCCGTATTCTAAACTGATCTTTGTCGATAACGATTACAGGGTCAGCACTTCCAGCGACGAGCACAAGGTTCTTAATCCTGCCGATCTGAACCATGAAGGGACGATTGCCCTGTGCGATGGCGAAGAAGTTGAGTCGGTCATCGCGCGGGCGCAGGTGGCGCAAAACGACTGGAAACGGCTGGATGAAAAGACCCGGTCCCGTTACCTGCACAAGCTGGCTGATTCCATTGAAAATGGTGACATGGAGCCGGTTGCACGGCTGATGGTGCTTGAAATGGGCAAGCCCTATCCGGAAGCGACCGGCGAATTGGCGAACTGTGCGCCGATTTTCAGATATTACGCGGAGATGGCCCGGGATGAAGGCGGTATCCTGCCCGGCACGACCCAGGCAGGGTCCTTTCAATTCGCGAAATATTTCCCGTACGGCGTGACGGCCCATATCATGCCTTTCAACTTTCCTGTCATTATCATGTGCTGGACCGTTGCTGCGTCGCTCGCGGCAGGAAATGCCTGCGTCGTGAAGCCGGCAGAGCCGACGAGTCTCTGCACGCTGGAATTTATGAAGCATTTTCGAACACTGCCACCTGGATTGGTGAATTGCGTTACCGGGGGCGCAGAAACCGGGCGGGCGCTGGTGGAGTCGGAAAACACGCATGCCGTTGCTTTCACCGGCAGTGTGCAAACGGGCCGCAAGATTGCCATGGCCTGCGCTGCCCAAATGAAGCCGGCGGTAATCGAAGCCGGCGGCAGTGACCCGATGATCATTTCGGAGCACGCAAATCTGGATGTCGCCGTGCCGGGGTGTACGATGTCGGCTTTCCATTTGTCGGGACAGATCTGTGTTTCGTCTGAACGTTTCTTTGTGCACGAAAATGTCCATGACCAGTTCGTCGAACGGTTCGCCAGAATGGCAAAGGCTCTGCGGATCGGGCCGGGGCTGGGAAAAAGCGAGATCGGTCCGCTTGTCAACCAGGCAGCAAGAGACAAGGTCATCCGGTTGGTAGACGATGCGGTATCCAAAGGGGCGCATGTGGAATGTGGCGGGCGCATACCGCCGCAGTTCAATACCGGTTGGTTTTACGAGCCAACTATTCTGACCGGTGTCACCCGTGACATGGCCGTAATGCAGGAAGAAGCCTTTGGCCCGCTGGCATCGGTCTGCAAAGTTGGCAGCTATGAAGAGGCGCTGGAGCGCGCCAACGATTCGCCATTCGGATTGGGCGCTTCCGTGTTTACGGACAGTATGGATGAAGCCATGCAGGCCTACGAGGCGCTGGAATCCGGCATGGTCTGGGTGAACAACCCGCTGATAGACAATGATGCCATTCCGTTTGGCGGCTGGAAGATGTCGGGTATCGGCCGGGAGATGGGACGCCAGGGTCTGAATGCATTCCGGCAAACCAAGATGGGGGTTATCGATACCAAACCGACCGTGCAGGACTGGTGGTATCCGTATCCCGATAACTGGTTCTATGCCGGATCAGGCCGGGAGTATTAATAGCAACCGCTTGCTCCGATCCAGCTTGCTCCGATCCCGCTTATTCTGATCCAGCTTTCGCTGCTTCTGCATGAGCGA
>CAYGSU010000035.1:0-40814 GCA_964352715.1 uncultured Flavobacteriaceae bacterium
TCGCGAAAATGCCTTAATGCGGCGCTTGGCATTGGCATGACTTTCGCGTATTCCCCGTCAATATGAATCTGGAAAACACAAAAAGCGGCGCGACAGCGCAAAAAGTGGGCATTGTCAGCCTTGGCTGCCCGAAGGCGCTTGTCGATTCCGAACGCATCCTGACCAGGCTGCGGTCGGAAGGTTACGAGATTTCCGGCGACTACGCCGACGCCAATGTGGTGATCGTCAATACCTGCGGGTTTCTGGATTCCGCGAAGGCGGAAAGCCTGGACGCCATCGGCGAGGCCATGGCGGCGAACGGAAAGGTCATCGTTACCGGCTGCATGGGCGCGGAACCGGAAAGCATCACGAAGGAATACCCCAACGTTCTGGCCGTCACCGGGCCGCATCAGTATGAGGCGGTTGTCGGCGCGGTGCATGACGCCGCCCCGCCGCTGCATGATCCCTATGCCGATCTGGTGCCGCCGGAAGGTCTGCACCTGACGCCGCGCCATTACGCGTATCTGAAGATTTCCGAAGGCTGCAACAACCGCTGCAGCTTCTGCATCATCCCGCATCTGCGCGGCGATCTGGTCAGCCGGCCGGCGGCGAAGGTGATGTACGAGGCGGAACGGCTGGTCGATGCCGGGGTCAAGGAACTGCTGGTGATTTCGCAGGATACCAGCGCCTATGGCGTCGATCTGAAATACGCCGCCAGCAACTGGCATGGCGAGGCAGTGACCGCGCGGTTCTACGATCTGGCCAAGAATCTCGGCAAGCTCGGCGCCTGGATACGGCTGCACTACGTGTACCCCTATCCGCATGTCGACAAGGTCATCCCGCTGATGGCGGACGGCCATGTGTTGCCGTATCTGGATATTCCGTTCCAGCATGCCAGCCCGAAGATACTGAAAACCATGCGGCGGCCGGCGCACCAGGAAAAGACGCTGGAGCGGATCAACGGCTGGCGCGAAATCTGCCCCGATCTTGTCATCCGCTCGACCTTCATCGTCGGCTTTCCCGGCGAAACGGAAGAGGACTTCAACTTCCTGCTCGACTGGATGGAGGAAGCGCAGATCGACCGCGCCGGCTGCTTCAAATATGAACCGGTCGAAGGCGCGTCGGCGAATGTCATCGACGGCATCGTGCCCGAACCGGTGAAGCAGGAACGCTACGAACGGTTCATGGAACGCCAGCAGGCAATCAGCGCGGCGAAACTGCAGGGGCGGATCGGTACCGAGCTGGACGTGATCGTCGATGAAGTTGATGATGACGGTGCTGTCTGCCGGTCGTATGCCGATGCGCCGGAAATCGACGGCAATGTTTTCATCGACAGCGAAGACCTCGACGGGGTCGATCAGGACGGGTTGTCGCCGGGCGATATCCTGACAGTCGAAATCGACGAGGCCAGCGAGCACGACCTTTGGGGTGTTCCATGCTTGTAAGAACCGGTATCGCCGCTTTCGTTCTGACCCTCACGCTCAGCGTTGCCGCTGCGCAGGAAACCGATGCTGATACGCGCGGCACCTACAGCGCGACCTACGAAAACGATATTTTCGCCGGTACCGACCGGGGTTATTCAAACGGTGTGCTGTTCCAGTATATCAGCGCCGCTGACCAGGTGCCGGATTTTCTGGACTCGGTGCAGGATAATCTGACCTGGCTGACGGGCGCGCAGAAATGGCACTGGAGCGTCGGGCTGGGCCAGAACATGTACACGCCGCAGGACCTGACGGTCGCCAACCCCTCGATCGACGACCGGCCCTATGCCGGGTTTCTGTATGCAACGATCGGCCTGATCGCTGACGACAACCGGCCGGATGTCGGCATTCTCGACGTGCTGCAGCTTGATATCGGGGTGACCGGACCGGCTTCGTTCGCCGAGGAAACACAGATTTTCGTGCATGATCTGATCGACACGACAGATCCGCAAGGCTGGGACACGCAGATCGAGAACGAAGTAGCCTTCCGGCTGCTGTATGAGCGGGTCTGGAAAACCGGCCACGACAAGAACGATATTCCGCTGATAGGGATGGAATACGATGTTACGCCCCATGTCGGCGGATCGCTTGGCACCGCGGAAACCTATGTCGGCGCCGGGATCGGATTCCGGATCGGCGACGACCTGGAAGACGATTACGGGCCGCCTCGGGTGCGGCCGGCGCTTGGCGGGCCTGGCTTCTTCGAGGACAAGGACGGCTTTTCCTGGTATCTGTTTTCCGGCATTGCGGCCCGTGCCGTCGCACGCGACATGTTTGTCGAAGGTAACCTGTTCAAGGACAGCAGAGGCGTTGACCTTGAGCATTTTCAGGGCGATCTGCAGAGCGGTTTCGCTATTCAGGTCTTTCAAACGGAATTTGCCTTCACCTATGTGGTCCGCTCGCCGCAGTTCCGGGGACAGGATAATTTCTCGAAATTCGGCTCCGTCAACGCGCGGTTCCGGTTCTAGAGCGGTTCAGCTCGTTACCGCCTGACCGGGCATGTCTTCCGGCGCGAACGGCGCAGGTTTGACCGGCGTTGCCTGAACGCGGCCTGAAGCGCTCGCCAGCAGGCAGCCGACCACCTGGTGCCGGAACAGGTCGAGATCTTCCGGTATCCAGTGCAAACAGTTTCGTGTTTTAGACCATTCGATCCGCCGGCACAGGGCGACGGCCGCGTCAAAGCCTTCCCGTCCTTCAAAGATTTCCCGTTCCGCGCCGATCATCGGGCCGCCGTCATTCGCCATTTCCCGCATCGCATCGTCCGACAGCATGTCGCGAAACGCCTTGTCGGTCGCAAACAGCCAGCGCCGTGCATCGGGCAGCAGTCTGATCGGCCCGGCGACGGAATGCGGAAACATGCCTGACAGCCAGCGCGCGCCGATTTCATAATTGCGCGATCGGGAGCCGCCGGACTGGCAGGAAAAATCGGTGTAGATCAGCAGCGTGCCGACGGAATGCAGCAGGCCGGCGCAGATATCGCTGCGGCCCGCCCCGTCGGCCCGGGCGCGGTCTGCAACGCAGAGCGAGCGCGAAAGAATGGTCTCGGACCCGCAGTAGCAGACATCGCCCGCAGCCTTCATCCAGCCGAACAACGTATCGACAAAGGTATCCGCGTCGCCCGTCCAATGTGGCGTGATAAGCATGTGCCAGGGTCCTTCAGTAACTGTCCGGATCGACAATCGAGTCCTTCAATTTACTTAGTCTGGCAGATGAATGTTTATGAAGTTGTAAAGTAAAGTGAATCTTTTATTTCAAAAAACTTGAACGGTCCTAAAGACCGCCGGCCCGGCCGATCAGGGTTTTGTTGTCCCAGCGCGGCTGTTTGTCTTCGACCAGAACCCGCTGCACGGTACCGTCGGGGTGTTCGCGGGTCAGCACCAGTTGCAGCCAGCGCGGCACCAGTTCGTTGTTAAGGTCGTCCAGAATGACGGCGGCCACTGTCTCCATCGCGCTTGCCGCATTGTCCGGCGCGGGCAGGTCCTTCAGATAGGCGGCGAACCCGTCGCCGTCGAGAACGCTTTTATAGGGGATGTAGGACAGGCGGATCACCGCACCGATGGCGGTAACCGTGCCGTCCAGATTGCACAGAAACTCGACCTTGGCGTCGGGCAGGGGGATCGTCAGGATCCGCTCCTGCCGGGCCACACGGATGTCAGGCTCAATGCCTTCCAGGTCGGTATTCATACCGTTACTCCGCTGGACCGTTCGGCCGGATCGTCGCTTGCCGGCACCAGATCAAAGGCTTTTACCACGTGATAGCCGACCGACCCTGTCAGGCCGAGTGCTTGCAGCGTGGAGGTGAACAGCGATTGTATATCGGCGCGCATCTCCTGTGAAACCGGCTGCATGGTTCGGATCATCAGCGTCAGTTGTTTTTCACGGACCAGACCGTCGAACTGATAGGGGCCGAGCCGGGAAAAATTCGCTTCGATAACAAAGCGCTGGCCCTGCTTTTCCTTATCGGGCCTGTCCTCGTCGTCTGCATTCCTGTCTTTCACATACAGGCGCAGAGGTTCGATATCATCCGGGGTCAGAACCGGCAGATGAAACAGCCGCCAGTCTGCGCCAGCGCCGTCTTTCGCCCGCCCCTTCAGCGACGCGAATTCCTGTTCCAGCGCGCCAGAGCCGGCGGCTGTGCGTTTCAGGGCGCGCATGCCGTCCTGGCCGAGCCAGCGGTCGAGCGCACCGCCGCGCAAAGCCTGAAGAAAGAAGACCATCGCCAGTCCCATTTGCGGCCCCGGCTGTGGCACAAGCTGCAGCACGACCGATTGCGTCGCGGCGGGTGCGGCGGCCTGAAGAGCGTCAATGGCCTGGCGCAACGCCTCGTAGGTCGGGGCCATGCCGTGCGGCAGACCCGGTGACGGGGTGGCCGGCAGAACCGGCCTGCCGGCAATTTCCAGCAGCAATTGCGTGCCGATCGGTGCGGGAGACCGTGTGCCGAGCGTCAGCAGGCCGTTTGCGGTCGACACAACCGTCTGACCATCGACCGTTGCCCCGGTGACCGTCGCAAGAATACCGGTCTGGCCCGTCGCCGACAGTGGCGGTTGCCCTGCTGACGGCAGATGCAGTGCCAGAATTCGGACCGGCAGATACGCGCCTTTGGGCAGTGCTGAAGCGCCGGTAGTCCCTGCGCCGGGCGCGGCCGAGGTCGACGGCGGTGCCGGTGGAACAGCAGGCGCGGCAGAAGCTGGCGCTGACCGTGTTGTTGCAGGCGACGCGCCTGACGATGAGGCAGGCGGTGGAGGGCTGGTGCCGGCTGTCTGCACTGGCGGCACCCCGGTTGTACCGGTCGATACCGGTGCGGTTGCCTGTGGTGAAAAGGAGGGGCCGGACACCGTCGCGGCAACCGTTGCCCCTTGGGTCAGGCTGGTTGTGACGGGCGTTCCGGATAGCGTCGGCGGGGCTGAATTCGCCGTCTGTGCCGCTGTTGCAGCGCCTCCGGCTTTTGTCGGGCCGGGAGTGACGATGCCCGGTCCTGATCCTGTCGCGGGTTTTGCCGGCGGCTGTTGAATGAGAACCTGCAGCGGCGGGCCCAGATCGGTCACCTGCAGGATCAGCGTGGCGTTTGCCGGTATGCCTGGCGGCAAAGGTGCGGGCAGGGCAACCTGAACCGGCCCTTGCGGTGTATTCAGTGTTATTTGCGCCTCTGATCGGGCAGCCAGTGTACCGGTTACGGTCGATCCGATACGTTGCAGGGCGCGCTCGACCGAAGGTGGCGGATCGGGGACTGATCCTGCGGTGCCACCGGATACGTTGCCGCTGTTCGCGCCGCTTGCCCCGGTCGTGGCGGAAACCGCCGACCCGGTCTGGGTGGCGATTCCGGAACCGGAGGGGGGGATCGGCGTGCTCATCTACCTTACAGGGACCTTCCAAACGGCCAAGTATACCCGCGCACCTATCCGAACAGAGTTGACGCGATGGTTTCGACATCGGCGCCGGCTTCGCTGTTCGGCGAACGGATCAGCAGCGGCATCTGCGCCCGGATCGCCTCGCGCACGCGATTGTCGCGCCGGATCACGCCGGCCAGTTTCGGTTCCGCCTGCAGGAAGTTCCGACAGGCTTTGGCGAGAGTCTCGAATGTCTTCTTGCCGCGCGACTGACTTTCCGCCGCATTGACGACGATGCGAATATTCGCATCGGCCTTTGCCTTGTGCGCCAGCTTGATGAAGGCGTAGGCATCGGTCAGCGATGTCGGCTCATCGTTGATCACCAGCAGGCAATGTTCGGCAGGACCGGCGAATAGCTGCACCAGGCGGTCTACGCCGGCGCCCAGATCCAGCACCACCCTGTCATAGTTTTTGGCGACTTCAACGATATCCTGCCGTAACCGGATAATCCGGGGCGGCGGCAGGCTGGCGATCGACCCGCTGCCTGACCTGCCGGGAAGAATATCGAACCCGCCTTCGGTATAGTGGTGAACCGCGTCCTTGACCGAACGCTTGCCGTCGACCACCTCGCCGACATCGTGCTTCGGCATCAGGCCGAGTTGAATATCGACATTCGCCATGCCCAGATCGCCGTCGAACAGCAGAATCTTCTTGCCGGCATGCGCCAGCGTGTGCGCCAGCGTAATCGCGAACCAGGTCTTGCCGACGCCGCCCTTGCCGCTGGCAACGGCGATCAGCCGACGTCCGTCAACAGGGGCGGACTTTTTCGGTACTGATAGTTCATCACTCATGGCAGGACTTTCGTAGCATCATGTTCCGGTTTCTTTCGCGGGTTTCCCCGCTGTTTTCCCCGATGATTTCGTGGCCGAGGACCAGATGGCGTTTTGTGCTCCCAGCGGAAGCAGTAATCGGGCCAGACCTTTCGGGCTAAGGGCTTCAAAGCCGTCGGTTATCTGCGGCGACCGTCCGACATTGCTCAGCGCCAGCCCGCAGGCATCGGCGGCGGCGAGCATCGAACCCAGGCGGCGGGCGACATCGTAGCCGGTGATCAGCAGACGTTTCGGGCCGACGGGGCGGAAAGCTGTCGCAACTTCGGCGGCTTCCTCAGCATCGCGCCCTGCGCCCAGCACCATGACCGGTTCAAGGTCCATGGCTTCGGCCAGTTCGACGATGCGCGCCAGTTCCTCGAGATTGAACGGATTCGTGCCGGGTGTATCGATCAGTACCATTTCGTTCTTGCGGCACTGGGTCAGCGCCGCCGCCAGCGCTGACGGTTCGGCAGCGACATACAGGTTCGCGCCGAGCCTTTCGGCATACATTTTCAACTGCTCGACCGCTCCGACGCGCACCGGGTCGGCGGCGACCAGGTTGACCGGCAGGTCTTCTTCGTTGTCGGGCGTGTATGCCAGCGCTACACGCGCCGCCAGCTTCGCGCAGGCCACGGTCTTACCGGTGCCGGGCGGACCGATCATCATGATCGGGCCGCTGGCACCGGGCTTTTCCGGCAGTGGATTGAAATTGAACTCCTCGTCCAGCGCATAGGCCAACGCTTCGACCGGGCTGGAGTCGCCAAGAAACGAGGCTGTTCCGACAAGCCGGTCCGTCAATTCCCTTGGCGTGCCGTGCCGTTCCAGCGCGACGGTGATCTGTTCCAGCGTATCCAGCGCCGCGTCACCTTCGGCGTCAAACGGGTCGCGATCTTCCTTGCGGTCCACGGCGGCGGTAATACGGGCGCTGCGTGACCCTTCTTCTTCCTGGGTCGCGACAATGATCGCGTCGTCGCCCAGTTGCTCTCGCACCAGCGCCATCGCTTCCTGGATCGTATCCGCCTGAAAGGTCTTAAGCCGCATGAGGGTAACCGCTGTCCTCTAACTTTCTTAATGTCATGCCTGATATTGATGCGTTTTATTCAATATAGTCAATTGTTTGCGAATAGTTGTTGATGCTCTGTCTAGATTTGCTCCACCGTCTTGATGCGCGCCTTCGGGTGTATTTCGTTCTGCGACATGACAACCGTCATCGGCCGGAACCGTTCGATCACCGACCGGACGAAGGGTCTGATATGCGGACTGACCAGCAGCACCGGCGTTTCACCGGCCATCGCCTGCCTTTCGAAAGCGCCGCGCGTCAGGGCGATGAATTCCTGCAATTTGGACGGCGCCATGGCCAGTTGCTGTTCGTCGCCCTGACCGACAATGCTTTCCATGAAGGTCTGTTCCCAGGCAGGCGACAGGGTAACCAGCGGCACGATGCCCTGGTCGTTTGTGGCGGCATCAGTAAGCTGACGGGCCAGCCGTGCGCGGACATGCTCGGTGATTTGCGTGATGTTGCGTGACAGGACCACGGCCTCGGAAATGCCTTCCAGAATGGTCGCCAGATCGCGGATCGAAATGCGCTCGCGCAGCAGGTTCTGCAGAACGCGTTGGACCCCGCCCAGATTGATCTGTTGCGGGATCAGGTCTTCCACAAGCTTCTTCTGGCTGTCCGGCAGTTCATCGACCAGTTTCTGGCATTCCGCGTAGGACAGCAGTTCCGGCATGTTGTCCTTAATGATCTCGGTGATATGGGTGACGATCACCGTGGACGGGTCGACGACCGTGTAGCCGCGGAACATCGCTTCCTCACGCTGGTTTTCGGCGATCCAGATCGCCGGCAGGCCAAAGGTCGGCTCGACGGTGGATTCGCCGGGCAGGGTAATCTTCTCGCCGCGCGGGTCCATCACAAGATGCATCGTCGGGCGCAGGTCGCCACGCCCGGATTCGATTTCCTTGACCCGGATGACATAGGTATTGGCCGGAAGCTGCAGGTTGTCCTGAATTCGCACAGCCGGCATCACGAAACCCATTTCCGTGGCAAGCTGGCGTCGCAATGCCTTGATCTGGTCGGTCAGCCGGTGCTCGTCATTGGCGTTGATCAGCGGCAGCAGACCGTAGCCAAGCTCAAGCCGGATCAGGTCGATCTGCAAGGCGGTCGAAATCGGTTCTTCCTGCGGCGGCAAAGGCTGGTCGTCTTCCAGGGCGGACGCTTCCGCATCTGCCAGAACCTTTTTGTCCTGCTGGTACAGATAGTAGGCCGACCCGCCGATAACTGCGGCGATGGCCAGAAACGGCCAGGCCGGCAGACCGGGGATAAAGGCGATGCCGATCAGCAACAGGGTGGCGATGTTCAGAGTGCCGCGATGTTCGGTCAACTGGCCGAACACGGCCGTATCGGTCGCCCCGATGACGCCGGACTTGGTGATCAGCATACCCGCGCCGACCGAAACCAGCAGCGCCGGAATCTGGCTGACCAGACCGTCGCCGATGGTCAGCAGGGTGTAGACCTCGCCGGCTTCCGAGACGCTCATGTCGCGCTGCACGACACCGATGATGATGCCGCCAATGACATTGATGAACGTAATCAGAATGCCGGCGATGGCGTCGCCGCGAACGAATTTCGAGGCACCGTCCATCGCCCCGAAGAACGAGCTTTCCGTTTCCAGTTCCTTGCGGCGCTTGCGGGCGTCATCTTCGTTGATCAGACCCGACGACAGATCGGCATCGATCGCCATCTGCTTGCCGGGCATGGCGTCCAGGGTGAACCGCGCGGCGACTTCTGCGATACGTCCGGCACCCTTGGTGATGACGATGAAGTTGATGATGACAAGGATCGCGAAAACGATGATCCCGATGACATAGTTGCCGCCGGCGACGAAGCTGCCGAATGCCTGAATGACCTTGCCCGCCGCATCGGTGCCGGTATGGCCCTCTGACAGGATCAACCGCGTCGAGGCGACGTTGAGGCCGAGCCGCAGCATGGTCGCGATCAGCAGGATGGTCGGGAAGGCGGTAAGCTGGGTCGCCGTTGTCACGAACACCGTGGTCAGCAGGATGATCGCGGACAGCGTGATCGAGATCGACAGCGACAGGTCGAGAAGCCAGGTCGGTAGCGGAATCAGCAGTAGAACAAGAATGGCGAGAATGCCGACCGGCAACGCCATTTCCTTGTTGATGACCGTGTTGAAGCCGGTCATGAACGATGCCATATCCATACCGCCCGATTTCGGCGCCTTGGACTGCGTGGGTTCTGTGTTGCCCGTATCCGCCATAAGGTGCTAGCCCACTATGTTTCTGACAATGGGGTGCATCACCCGTCGTTGCCCGGTGTCGGAACGGAATGTCCTTCTTCCTGATACTGCTTCAGCTTGTTTCGCAGGGTTCTGATGGAAATACCGAGAATGTTTGCCGCATGGGTCCGGTTGCCGAGGCAGTGCTGAAGGGTGTCTATGATCAGGCCGCGCTCGACTTCCGAGACGGTCTTGCCGACCATCGAACCGGGCGTGTGCTCGTCGCCGCCGGATGCGACAGAGCCACCGGTACCGCCAGAGCCGCTTGCGGGCGCAGGGACCGGTGCCTGCGGTGCGCCGCCGCCGGGCATCGATTCCGACGCTGCCTGTTGCAGCGGACCCGATGACAGGACGATCGCGTCTTCCGTGATTTCATCATCGTTGGACAGCAGGATCGCACGATGCATGGTGTTTTCCAGCTCACGCACATTGCCTGGCCAGGAATACCCGTTCAGCATGCCCATAGCCGCAGCGGATACGGCGCGATTGGGGACGCCGTTCAGTTCTGCATATTTTTCGGCGAAGTGCTTGACCAGGGCAGGGATGTCGCTCGGCCGTTCACGCAGCGCAGGCAGGCGGACATTGACAACATTGAGCCGGAAATACAGATCTTCCCGGAAATTGCCGGCCTGCACTTCCTTTTCCAGGTTCCGGTTCGATGTGGCGATCAGGCGGACATCGACCTTGACCGGGCTGGAGCCGCCAACCCGGTCGATTTCGCGTTCCTGAATGGCGCGCAGCAGCTTTGCCTGCAGGCGCGGGTCCATCTCGCTGATCTCGTCGAGCAGCAGGGTGCCGGTATTGGCCTGTTCGAACTTGCCGATGCGGCGCGCGACAGCGCCGGAAAAAGCGCCTTTTTCGTGCCCGAAGAGTTCCGATTCCAGTAGATTTTCCGGAATCGCCGCACAGTTCAGGGCGATGAACGGTTTCGCCGACCGCCGGCTTTTGGCGTGGATATAGCGCGCCATGACCTCCTTGCCGGTGCCGGATTCACCGGTGATCAGCACCGAGGCAGGGCTGGGCGCAATCTGGTCCGCCAGTTTCAGCACCTGCTTCATCGCCGGGTCCTGATGGATGATGGCGTTGCTTTCCTCCACGACCGCTTCCAGCACGGCGGCGATCAGGTCAGGATCAGGGGGCAGGGGAAGGTATTCTTTCGCACCGGCCTTGATTGCCGCAACGGCGGCGTCGGTTGGCGTTCCTTCCAGCCCGCAGGCGACAACGGGAATGCTGATCCGTTCCTGTTGGAGACTTTTGACGAGACCGGCGATATCGAGCCGGACATCGGCAAGAATGAGGTCGGCGCCAAAGCCGGCGCGGATCGCCTGCATCGCTTCTTCGCCGTTGTGAACACTTGTCACCTTGGCGCCGCGCTGCATGGCGATCTGACTGGCGCTTGTGAGGTGGCCACCCAAACTACCGACGATCAGTAACTGCATTATCCTCACCCTTTGCGCCGCTTGCGCGACGAAATCTTACCCTCTGCATCGATCCTGAAAACCGACGCCTATCCGAAATAATCCACCCGCTGCGACGGCGGCAGCACCGTGTTCATCAGCATTTCGAGCCGCCGCGGGTTTTCCTGCCGGCCGATCGATGCCGTCGCCATGACATATAAATGATTCAGCAACATGTCTTCACTTGCATTTCGTTCCATTTTCGACGCCAGCGGGTTGAACACCATATTCGCGAGGCATGCGCCGTAGAACGTGGTCAGCAAGGCGACCGCCATGCTCGGCCCGATGGTGCTGGGATCTTCCAGATTGCCAAGCATCTGAACGAGGCCGACCAGGGTGCCGATCAGCCCCATAGCCGGCGACAGTTCCGCCGCCTTGCGCAGAATGCCGACCGACCGGCTGTGCCGCTGGGCGACAGCCTGCAATTCGCGCTGCATGATGCGTTCGACTTCGTCGCCCGGCGTACCGTCCACGATCATCTCCAGGCCCTTCGCCAGCAGCGGCTGGCTTTGCAGGGCGTCGGTATAGTTCTGGATCGACAGGACGCCGCGATAGCGCGCGATCTGGGATAGCTGGATCATCTGCATTGCGGCGGAGGAGGCGTCCTTGTGTTTGCGGAAGATCGTGCCGGCAAGAACCTTGGTGCAATCCAGCATGTCACGGATCGAAAAACACGCGGTGGTGACGCCGAAGGTGCCGCCGATAACGATCAGAACCGAAGGCACGTCGATAAACGCGCCGGGCGACCCGCCGAGAAAGATCGCCGCCGCAATCAGCATCAGCGCGCCGAGAATGCCCAGCACCGTCGCCAGATCGATCGATCCCTTGACCCGAACCTGCTGCAGGGGGCCTTGCGAATCCGGTCGTGACTGGGTGTCGGTCGCCATGGATGCGGCTTTCGTTTCTATTTCGGTCGCGTCGGCGCGGTTGCGATGCCGAGCCGGATCATGTCTGGCCCGGTTTGTCGGATTTGATGATCTCCGTCATCGTCACGCCCAGCCGGTCATCGACGACGACGACCTCGCCACGGGCGACAAGCCTGTTGTTTACATAGATGTCGATGGCTTCGCCGACCTTGCGGTCCAGTTCAACGACGGCGCCCCGACCCAGTTTCAGCAGCTGGCTTACCTGCATGTTCGCCTTGCCGAGAACAGCGGAAACCTGAACCGGAATATCGTAGACGGCTTCAAGGTCCCGCGCGCCGGTCGGCACGGCGAGTTCAGCCGCGCGCGGATCAAGTGGCTCGCCGCCGGCTCCGTCGTCTTCCAGTTCATTCAATTTCAGATCGGGGTTTTCATCCGACATGGCATCAGCCTTGTTCGTTTGTTACAGGGGTGTCTGTTTCTTCGGTTTCGTCTGCTTTTTCAGTCTCGCCAGCGTTTTCCGCGGCTGCGATGTCGTCTTCGTTGCTAGTCGCTTCGGCCGCTTCAGTTGCCTCGGTCTCCTGCGGTTGTTCGACGGAAGGCGGCTCGACATCGGCAGCCGCCGCTGTTTCAGGTACGGAATCAGGCCGGGTTTCAGGCTGCGGTGCAGGATTTGCCGAAACATCCGGTTTCCTGCGCGCAGAAGGCTCGATTGTCTCTTCCAGCTTTTCCGCATACTCGCGCATACCGGCTATTGCGCTTTCCAGGGCCGCGTCGATCTCGCGCCAGGTCTCGTCCGTCAACCGTTCCAGCCGACCGTCGCCCCAGCTTACGACAACATCCGCCGGCCCCATATCCGGATCGGAAACAAGTTTGAGCCGGCCGTCATAGCCGCTCTTCGCCGCCATCGCTTCAATCCGCGGTTCCAGCATGTCGTGCATCTCCTGCGCGACGGTAATTATGATTCGGTCTTCCTGCACCAGACGCGCGAACCCGTCCGACAGGACCGCGGTCACTTCGTCAGGTCCATGCTTTTCCACGTAATGAGGCAACAGCTTCGACATCACGGTCCGGCCGAATTCGGTCAGATCGGCAGCCAGTTTCTCATTCGCCACGTCCTGATGAACATGCAGACCGGCAATCTGCGCTGCAATTGTTTCCAGCATTGCCGTAAGCCCGGCCTCGCGGGCCTGTTCGGCATCCGCCAGACCGGCGGCGCGGCCTTCCTCGTAAGCTTTCGCCCTGGCGTCGGCCAGTTCGTCCTCTGAAAAGCTGGGTGGTTCCACAACCGCGGCGGCTTCCGCTTCCTCTGCGGCAGCCCGATCGCGTTCGGCCTGCTTCTGACGCCGCCGTTCGGCCATGCTTTCGGCGTCGAACGACAGTTCGAAAACAAACGGTTTCGCCTTGGACAGATCGACTTGCTGGTTGCTCAAAATGCTTGCCTTTGGCCGGTCAATAAATCAGTTCGTCTTCCGCGCCGCCTTCGGAGATGACGATTTCGCCCTTCGCGGCGAGATCCTTGGCGAGGTTGACCATTTCCATCTGTGCGTCGTCGACATCGCGAAGCCGCACCGGCCCCAGGGCCCCCATGTCCTCGCGCAGGATCTTCGCGGCGCGTTCCGACATGTTGCCGAAGAACAGTTCCTTGATCTGTTCCGACGACCCCTTGAGCGCGATGCCGAGCTTGTCCTTGTCGACACTGCGCAGCAGGGTCTGGACACCGCCGGGATCGAGTTTCTGCAGGTCCTCGAACGTAAACATCAACGCCTTGATGCGCTCGGCGCTGTCGCGGTTGCGCTCTTCCAGCAGGGTCATGAAGCGGTTTTCGGTGTTGCGGTCCAGGCTGTTGAAGATATCGGCCATCATTTCGTGGCTGTCGCGACGCGCGGTCCGGGCAAGGTTGGTCATGAATTCGGTCCGCAGGGTGCGTTCGACATCATCCAGCACCTCTTTCTGAACCGCTTCCATCCGCAGCATGCGCATGATGACTTCCATCGCGAAGCTTTCCGGCAGCGCGCCGAGCACGCGGGAAGAGTGATCCGGCTTGATCTTGGACAAGACGACGGCGACGGTCTGCGGGTATTCGTTTTTCAGGTAGTTGGCCAGCACGACCTCGTTCACATTGGCCAGCTTATCCCACATCGTCCGGCCGGCCGGGCCGCGGATTTCCTCCATGATGGTGGAGACACGGTCGGGGTCGAGCGCCTTCTGCAGCAGGCGTTCAGTGCTTTCATACGAGCCGACAAGACTGCCGGTGCTGGAAATCTGTTCCGCGAATTCGACAAAAAGACGTTCGACGACATTTGAGCTGACGGTGCCGAGATTGGCCATCGTCGCGGAAATCTCGCGGATTTCCTCGTCGTCCATGTGACCGAAAAGTTTGACAGCGTTGTCCTCGCCGACGGCGAGCATCAGGATTGCTGCCTTCTCGGGTCCTGCCAGACCGCGATAATCTTCTCTCACCCGCATTGATCACCCTTCGTCACTGCGTCTTTCGTCAACAACCCCGCCACAAGGAAACAAGTATAATGGAGATTCCAGGGCCTCACGACCTAATTCTCCTGATACATCCAGTTTCGCAGGATCGACACCGCTTCTTCCGGATGTTTGTCGATGATTTCGCCGACCTTCTTCATGGAGGACGCTTTCACCCGGCCTTCGATATGGGCGATGTCGATCATCTGGTCCATTTCATCGGAAACGTCGTCAGGATAGGTCTCTACCCCGCCGACAATCTGCCGGCCCTGCTCGTCGACGCCGGCGGACTGATCGGTCAGCAGGGCCTGTTCGTCATCGCCGACGCCCGCCATGGCCGGGGCCGACGTTTCAAAGACCTTGGACAGCAGCGGCCGAACCACCAGGAAGACCAGCAGGATGAACAGGACCGCCATGACAATCAACTCGACCAGCCGCGAGATGGTCTGGCTGTCGACCCCGAGGATCGTGCCGTCCTGGCCGTCGGTAAGATCGGGCGCCAGAGCGAACCGCATGTTGACCACGCGAACCGTGTCGGTTCCGTCGTCATAGCCGATAGCTGATTTTACCAGCTGATCGATCTGTTCCATTTCCTGCGCGGTACGCGGCTGGTAGACCGGCTCGGGGTTTTCTATTTCATCGGTGACTTCACCCGGCGTGTAGGTGCCGTCGACCAGAACCGCGATCGACACCGACCGAACATCGCCGGGCGCCTTGACTGTATTGATAACAGTGCGCGAAATTTCAAAGTTGGACCGTTCCTCGGTTCGCGAAGTGTTCTCGCGTGTGCCGCCATCGGCAGCATCGGCGCCACCATCAGGCAGATTGTTGCCGATGGTGATGGCATCCTGACCGGCTTCCGCCAGCGACGAGTTTTCCTCGATGGCTTCGGTGGAGCGCAGAACCTGACCTTCCGGATCGTAGGTTTCTGTATTCTCGACAACCTGGTTCATTTCGATATCGGCAGAGACTTCGGCGCGAACCCGCCCGAAACCGACAATGCTTTCGACCAGTTCCTCGATACGCTGCGCGAGGCTGCGTTCGTAGTTGAGGCGCAGTTCCTCGGCCGCCATCGACGCCAGTTGATCGGTATCGTCACCACCACGCGCCAAAAGGGTGCCGCGGTTGTCGGCGATGGTCACCGAAGACGGCTTCAACCGGTCGACGGCCGTTGCAACAAGATACTGGATAGCCGAAACCTGACCTTTTTCCAGCCGGCGAGCGCCCTGCATATCGATGACAATAGAGGCGCTGGGGTCACGCACGTCGCGGCTGAACAGTTCGCGCTGCGGCAGAACAATGTGCACGCGCGCCGATTTAACGCCTTCGATTGAAGCGATGGTGCGCGACAGTTCGCCCTCAAGCGCGCGACGCTCGTTGATTGCCTGCTGCCGGCTCGACGTGCCGAAGCCTTCATCCTGATCGAACAGCTCGTTGCCGACGACCTTGCCGGCATATCCCTGTTCCGCAAGGATCAGCCGCAGATCGGCGACCCGGTCGGCCATCACCAGGACTTCCGTGCCATTGTTGCGGATTTCGAACTCTTCGTTCATCGACGCAAGCTGATTGGCGATCTGGTTCGCGTCACTTTGATCGAGACCGGTGTATAACAGCCGCATATCCGGCGCCGCCATGCGCGCCATCATGAAAATCACCAATGTCATGATCATCGCTGACACGACAATGATGGCGACGATCCTTTTCAGGCCAAGGCCTTCAAAGAGTTGAATAATACCGGCCATTAAATACTTCCCCTTTTTCCGTTACCGAAGCGGATCAGGCTGTGCCCACCCGTCTTTCGGTTAACGACTCCCGTCCCTGTTTGGCGTGCCGGACTGATCAATCCGATTCGCGCGCTCTATGACTCGCCCATAGTAACGTTATGGGTGTTCGCAAAAGAAATGAAGAGGAAACTAGGAAAAATTTACCTAGTAGGTTACTTTTTATTTCCAGTTTCATTTCAGGGGCAACAGTCATTACTTAAATCCCCAGTCTTCAACTAAGCCTTTACTTCAGCATCCGTGAGGGTAGTACGCCGTCCGGGACGGGCAGTTCGACAGAGCTTTCCCCGTTCTTGTGATGCGATGCGCGGCGGTATCGGCTGATCCGCGTCGACATCAATCCCTTGCGGCCATACATCCGTTCACGTTTGTCCCAGGCGTCCAATTCGTCCGCGCTGAGGTTGAAGCGACGGCAGGCATCGATGATCGATATCGCACCGACCCGGATCGCATCGAGAACTGCTTTCTTCGCCGACGGTGTCCAGCGGGTGATCGTGTCGCTGGGCAGGGCGTCGAGAATGGCCTCCGTCTGTGTGCTGGCGGCCGGAAAAGGCAGGATTTGCAGATCATGGTCAGATGGATGGTGCATCGATATTCTCTCGTTCAGTTAACCGTGGTTCAGTCTCTCTCTCGTCTCTCTTCGTGGATAAATAGTTAACTTATTGAAATAAAAAATAAATTAACAATATCGCACGAGCAGGTAAGGGGAGATTATGCTGCAAGTGGTTAATGAAATGTAAATTTACTAAAATTTTAGATAATTTTTCGTATATAAAATTTTAGATAAAGCCAATCGAGATTGCGACGCCAACCTGAACAAGGGCAACGCCTGAAGCACGCGAGCGAAGGTCGACACGCAAAAAGACCGCCCGAAGGCGGCCTTTCGCGTCAATCGATGTGTTACGGGTTACCGGATACTTCTGATCAGTTCATCCAGCATTTCGTCAGCCGTGGTGATTGTCCGCGTGTTCGCCGAAAACGCCCGTTGCGTAACGATCATCTTGGTGAACTCGTCTGCGATATCGACCGTCGACTGTTCGAGAGCGGACGGGGCGACAACACCCGATCCACCGGTACCGGCGACGCGGGCGACCGGCTGGCCGCTGTCGTCGGTCTGGGCAAACACGTTCCCCGTTCTGGGGTCCAGGGCATTCGGGTTGTTGAAGCTTGTGACCGGCACCTGGAAGATCTGACGGGTCACGCCGTTGTCGAACAATGCCGTGACGATACCTTCCTCGTTGATCGAGACACCCGTCAGCGAACCGAACTGTCGACCGTTCTGGTCGAGGTTGTTGATGACGTTGGCGCCGTCAAACTGGGTCAGGCCGTCGGTGGCGTTGATCGTGCCGAGGTTCAGGTCGATGGCGACCAGGTCGCCTGACGTCGTATCGTCAGCGTCGAAGTCGACGACGAACTGGAAGGTGTTGTTGCCATCCAGCGCGACATCCGCGCCACCGGCATCAAGGTTTGAGTCGACGGTACCGAGAGAGCCGTCGGCATTAAAGGTGATGGTGCCGAGGTTGACTGTGGTGCCGGCGAGAGCGAAGTCGGCGTTGCCGGAATAATCACCGAGATTGACGATATTCGCGGATTCGTCTTCCCCCAGAATGCGGTCGCCCGCCGTGTCTGTCCCGTTACCGTCATCGATTTCATCAGCGGCGTTGTCATTACCGGCATCGATATCGACAAACTGGCCACCGCCTTCGAGCGTGGCCGACACGTTCCATTCGTTGGTGGCATTCTTGGTAAACACAATCGTCATGGTGCGGCTGCCGCCCTGACGGTTGAAGACCTGCTGCGAGACTTCAAAGGATTCACCAACGGCGGTGGATTCCTGAAGGTTGGCGCTGATCTCGAACAGACTGGTCGGCGTCGCGGCTGCTGACTGGGATGACACGTTCACGCCGTTGAACGAGCCGGGGACGTTGGTGACATTGAAACCGGTATCAGCCGTGTTTCTGGCCCAGCCGGTAAGAAAGAAACCCTGAGCGTTCACCAGGTTGCCGTCCTGGTCGGCGCGAAACTCGCCGGCCCGGGTGAACAGAATATCGCCGGTGATTTCCTGAAGACCGGTCGCGGCGTTCTCCTCCAGGGAGTCGGTGACCGTGAAAAAGCCCTGACCGACGATGGCGACGGATGTTGCCGAAGCCGATGCCGCCAGCAGGCCCTGCTGATCGATATCGCGAGCCACCTTTGACTGCACACCACCTGAGGAAAACAGCGTTTCCGACCCAGAATTGGTCACAAGGGTCGAAAACTGGATGCGGTTGACCTTGTAACCGATCGTGTTCACGTTCGCGATGTTGTCCGAAATCGTGGCCATGTTCTGGCTTTGAGTGAACAGGCCGGACACACCGGACCGAAGGGAACCGAAGAGACTCATTTTGTTATTCCTCCGTACTTGCGATCATCTGACCGCGATACTGATTTAATGTCCCTGGTATTCATGACTCTGGCGCTTCCTGGGCAAGCGCCTGGCGGATGCCGAACACGTTGTCGAGAAGCATTTCCGTTTTGCCGACGGTCAGGATGACGCCTTCGTCACGAACTTCCACGCCATCGACCACGCCGGATACGGATGTTTCTACGTCGACACCGCCGTCATCTTCATCAATTGCTGAAACCGCGAACGAATAGGCTCCCGGGTCCAGTTGCACGCCGTCGGCATTCTTGCCGTCCCAGACAAACTTGTGATTGCCCTCTTCGACATCGACCGGTTCGAGAAGCACAAGATTGTCTGCTTCGTCGAAAATGAGCAGGGTGGCTGTCTTTGCCTCGCCTGCCAGGTTGTAGCCGACTTCCGCACCGTTCTCGGTGAGCTGGAAGATGTTGCCCTTCGCCTGTGCATGCTTGCCGATATACGAAACCGCCTGAACCGCCTGATTACCGCCGGACAGCGATATCAGTTCCTCCAGGTTTTCGTTGGAGGCGATTTGCTGTTCAACGCCGGCGAACAGAACAAGCTGGTTCGTAAACTCGGTCGTGTCCATCGGCGACAGCGGATCCTGGTTGGCAAGCTGGGTCGTCAACAGGGTCAGAAACTGATTGAAGTCGTCGGCAAGCTTGCCGCCGGCGGTTTTTGCGGCAGATTTATTTCCCGTGTTCGCGAATGCTGAAACTGCCGAAACTTCATCAGTCATTTACCTAGCTCCTGTATTCAAACCAATTCGACGCAAGGGCGGTCAGACTTTTACGTCCAGCCTGCCGTCCTCCGTCAATTCAGGCGTTTCGCCCATGGCGAGCAGACCGTCACCGGCTGCTTCCGCAGACTGTTCTTCACCGCCGGACCCGCCGAGAGGCCCGTTGCCCTGGGCGTTTGCATTGGCCGACTGGCCCTGCTGCCCCTGCAGATTGAAGCTCAGGCTGTTCTGATCTGCCTGAAGACCAGCATCCTGCAAGGCCTGTGAAAGGATCCGTGAATCCTGTCGCAGCATGTCCAGTGTTTCCTGCCGCTCGACGGAGATGACCGCGCTGACGCGACCGTCGTGACCGACTTCCATTTTCACATCGACCCGTCCGAGATCGGCCGGGCGAAGCTGGATGTTGATGCGGTCGAGACCGTTTTCGGCAGCCTTGTTGATCTGCACGGCAACCTGATCGGCAAGCGCCTGATACGGCACATGCGGCCGGTTCGGCGTGTGCGCCTGCGCCACGGTCGCGCGCTGCTGCGCACCGGCGTTCGTACCGTTCAACTGTCCGGAGCCGGCGGCGCCGTCGATCGCCATCGATTGTCCTGCCTGTGCATTGGCGAAACTGTTTGGCGACGGCTGCACATTGGCGGCGGCGGCGGCGCTGACCTGCTGGTTCTGCGCAGCCTGCGCCGCCAGTGCGGCAATGTCCGGACCCTGCTGCTGTGGCTGGTTGGCGTTCTGGGTTTCCTGTGTTGCCTGACCGGTTTTCGGGATCAGGCCGGTTTTGACCTTGGCCTTGCCGTCACCTTCGGTGGTTACGGCGCCGCCTTCCGCCAGGGTCGCAAGACCGGCATCCCGCAGCGCCTTGTTGATCGCCTTGGTATCGGTGGCTTCCTGCGCCGTGACACTGGCCTGCGCGGACAGTGACGATTGCGGCTGCGCCGAAACAGGGTCTGGGGCTTTCGCGACATAGGCGCGCAGATTGTTGTTCGAATTGGCCTGCTTTTTTACCGAGTCGGTAACGACAGGGTTCGACTCTGCAGCCTTCTGAAAGGCCGGGTCTGCAGCCAGCTTGGCTGCGCTGTTGTCGGACTTTGCCTTTGCGATCGCGGCGGCATTCGGATCGACTGTCGCAACGGTCGCGGTCTTTGCGGCATCCGGTTTCGCCGCGGCGGCGTCTGTCCGGGCCTGAGCCTGGGCATCGCCCTGGCTGGCCTGACTGTTCTGCCGGGCTTCAGCGGCCTGTTTGTCGGTATTGTTGTTCGCCGGCTGTGCGGCGGCGGCGATCTGATCCTGATCGCCCGCATTGTCGCGCGGCACATCCTTCTGAACCGGCTGGTTCGACGCTGCGTCGTAATCTGGATGATCGACCGGGTCTTCTACAGGCTCGTCATTGTAGACGGGCTCTTCGCGGCGATCGTCGCCATACGGCGTCACCGGCGTGTCGTCACGCTTTTCCGCGCCCTTCGGCGGCGCCAACGCCGCATCGGCGCGGGTGAAGACGATGTTGGATGGTACCCTGCCATTCAGAAGCGAGGAAAACAGCTCGGATCCGGTGGCGGCTTCTTTTTGCGGATTCTTCCGCTGTTGCGAATTTGCGAGGCCTTCTGCGCTTTGCTCTACGAAAGCGACGGTCATAATTATATGCCCTCTTTGCAATAATGTCCGTCGACTAGACAGCAAAGGTCGGGCCAGTTTGGCTGTATCCCTAAATATCCATTGAAAACATATGGTTAGAAGATAGAGGTTTGGGTAGAAGCAGGTTTCCCGCCGCTACCGGTCCTAATCTGCCGGGCAGGCAAGGGGCAGAATCTGAACCCTGGGGGAAAGAATGGCCGTCGGGAAGGGGTAAGAAATGCCGGTCCGGTCGCACTAGGTGGACGGGCGCAAAACGAAGGGACCAACGCAACGCCTTTCGGGTTGCGCCGGCCGAATTCCGCGGGCCATGAAACCTAGATAGAGGTGTCGAACCTCGGATTGCCGCCATCCGCGCCGTTAGTGACGATCCGGTTGAACTGTTCGCTCAAAAACTCGACAAGCCCTTCGGACGGGATCCGCTGGATCACATCGTTCGTGCGGGGTTGCAGAATCTCGAGGAAAACCTGTTCGTTTTCCGGATCGAAACCGATCCGCGTCGACAGGCCCTGAGCCCGCAGTTCCGCAAGCGAAGGAAGGTTATCCTGCGGGCTTGCCGACTGCCGCCGGGTTGCGTCGTCGCTTCTGGTATTCGGGTCCGAAGTCTCGACAGCGGCGGTAACGACGTTATCGGCCACCGTTGCGATGGTCGCCGTCGCCCCGGCTTCGACATTGGCTCCGGGCTGGGTTGTCTGAGGCGCAGTTTGCGGCTGGGCCTGGACAGGGCTATTGAATGTTACTTCCATCTTCGTGCTCTCCGAACAGCTTCTGCCATTCTTTCCACAATGATATAGTATCGAACGGACGGCTTTTCAGGCCTGCCACCGAAACTCATGCTGTCTTTTTTGCCTTTGCCACCGTACTCGGCGGAAAACCTGCAAAATCAGACAGGTTGAACTGTTGTCGCCTTACGCTTGAGCCTGACTTTTCTATCGACTTCAACGCAACCGCACGAACAAGAAACAGTCCTAACCGCACTTACTATATCAAAAATTGCCGGTTGCAGCAAGATTGTTGCCCGGATCGGCGGATGGGCTTTGTGTCAGGCGCTTCGGCATGAATCCTGCTGGGCAGTTTTACGGGTGCCGGACTTGCGGTTCTGAAGAAACGGACCCTAATGTTTGGAACATACCTGCACGAAGCCGGTCATCCGGCACTTGAAACAAGGATACAATCATGCCGCTGCGCATCAAACTGCCTGCCAAGGAAAAGATCATCATCAATGGCGCCGTGATCGAGAATGCCGGCGAAGCCACAACCATCATCCTGCACAACAGGGTTGATATCCTGCGGCGCAAGGAAGTGATGTCCGAGGGCGAGGCGACGACGCCGGCCCGCCGGGTTTATTATGCATTGCAATGCGCCTACCTGTTCGACACCGACCGGGAACAATATCTGCAATTGTTCGAACGACTGGCGAACGACTACCAGGAAGCCGCACCCAGCGCGCGCCCCATCCTGTCGAAACTCAAGGCGACGATTGCCGAGGAGAAATACTACGACGCGCTGCGGGATACGCAGGAGCTGATCGATCATGAAAGCGAACGCCTGCGCGAAGTGGAAGCCAATGGATTTGCACCGGCAACGGAATAACGGGCCGGCTTTTCCGACCTGCAGTCAGGCCCCGTCCAGCGGCGTGTAGATACCGTCAAAACACCGAAATCGCTCAACCAGCTCGTGTTCCGGAAGATCGCGCGGAATTCGGCGTATCGCCTCATAGTCGCTTCGGGTCGATGTTTTACCGGTCCATTCCATGCCGTTCGGCTGTAACGGCACCGTGCTGCGCGCAAGATCGGGCAGCAGGGCGATGAACAGCCGGGCCAGTTCCAGATACGCCTGTTTCACGATATCGACCAGTATCGCGTCCTGCGTCAGGGAAAACAGCCGTGCGCCTACAATCGCCCCGGAATCGACCTTTTCCAGCATATAATGCGCGGTAACGCCGTATTCGCGGTCGCCTTCGTAAAGCGCGAAGCCGGTTGGCCGGTATCCCGGCCGGGTTGGCGGTCCCGGGTGGAAGTTGATGCAGTTATAGTCCAGCTTTTTCAGAATCTCGGCCGGAACCACGACATTTGTGCTGAACGCGATCAGCCGCGTATTGGCAGGCGCTTTGTCTGCTACTTCGATCAGCTCTTCGCGGCTGGCAGCCGCGACAATGCGCACGGTCGGGTCGATGTCATGGACGGATTTGGTGAAGAAGCCCGCTTCGAGCGGTTTCATCAGAAAGATCAACGAGCTGTCGTCAACCGGCAAGTGTCATCTCAGGCTTCGGTAGATGTTGATCTGCCCAGCGGCGTGGATACCGAAGACCGTTGAGTATCCTGGTTGGAATACCCGGTTGATGGCGTCCTGGACGCTGCCGCTTGCTCTGATGTTTCTTTTCCCGTTGCCGGCGGTTCGGATGCGGCAGGGACCACTGTTTGCGGGGCATCGGCGGCTTCTTCCCCCGAATTACCGAGCAGGCCGGCGCCGATCTGCCGGTTGATGTTGATCAGCACATCCATCTTTTCAACGGATTTCGGGTTGGCAATCATCTGTGCCGAGCGTTTGTCGATGAAATTCGACAGATTGATGAGATTTTCACGGATCTGCTTGGGCAACGGGCAGTCGGGATCGACAAGTGCAGCCTGAATGATCGTCCATATCCGCCAGTTCAGACGGACCGATTCCAGAACCGTATCGGTTTTTTCCGGATCGACACGAGCATTATCCATGCGCCGGGCGGCTTCAATCAGCGCCCAGCCTTCAGCATGTTGCGCGGGCGCATTCTCGAGACTGGCCCGATGTTGTGTGGCGTAAGGATTGGTCATGCGTTTGTTACCGTCAGCTTCTTCCAGCCATCCCGTTGTCTATTCCATGCCTGATTTGCCTGAACAATACCATACACGAATTCGTTTCGCACGAAAGCGGACGACAGAATAGACCACAAGGTTTCACAGTAACGGATTGTCATTAATCAAGTGTTACTACAAGAAATTGACCAGCGATAACTGTGCCCGTCGCGAAATAACCGTAAACGATGCTTGTATCTGCGAAGACAAGGAGGATAACTCTGCCGCCGACGTTGCATCATCGGCCAGGGTAATGTCGTCGAGTGCGATCTGACTGATGCTGATGAAGGCGTTGTGGGCGTCAGTCTGCTGTTTCAGGCGGGCGAGGTTCAGACCGTTGATTGACTGCAACTGCCGCAATTCGTCGCGGGCGCTCTGGGCCAGGGTCTGCGCTTCCGACAGGAAGGATTCGCGTTCTGCCGATGTCAGACCGGCCTGTGCCGAAGACCGGAAGCGGATGGTTGCATCAATCAGCTTCTGGAAGGCGGATTCATTTGCCGTGATGCCATAGCTGACCGAAATATTGTCGGCAATGGTAAGCTTTGCGCTGTCATAGGACCGGGCATCGACCGTGTTCGGGCCTTGCGTATGGTAGGACACTGCCGTGTTCGCGCCGCCGGAATCGACTGTATAGGTCGGGATGTCGTTGGCTGTCTCCACCGCGTTGGCGACGCCGATATCGTTCGCCGTGTACAAGGGCAGGCTGGTCAGTTCGACAACCGGCGCAGTGTCGAACCGTGACCCGGCAAACAGGAACCGTTCGCCGATCTCGATGTTAAGATTGGCTTCGATTTCCACCAGCACGCTGGCGGCCGTGGCTTCGGCGGTGGTGGTGAAGTTCGGCTCGTCGGAAGACAGCGGCGTCGATGCTTTCACGAGCTGGGTCGCAACCTCGATCAACCGTTCCAGCGTGACATCGTAGGAATTCAGGTTCACTTCGGCCAGGCTGATCGACCGGTTATAGCCCGTTCGCGAGGCGAGTTCGTTCTGGAGGTCGAGAATCTGCGGCGCCTGGTTGCCGTATTGTTTCAGTTCCCGAAACTGACGGCCGGTCGCAACTCGAAAGTTCAAAAGGTCGAACTGGGTATTCTGTCGCTGGATCAGAAACAGGTCGGAAGAGAGAATGCCCTGTGTGCTTACTCTCGTTACCATGGTGGTCCTCACGGATTTCAAGCGGTTACGGTATTTCTCCCGTATTGATAAGCAATTAACATGCCATGCGGCGAACAGCAGGATTGATCGCCGAAAAGCGAAGGCCTCCACGAATTTCAGGCGGCAAAATTTTCTTGACTCGACGGGAGCGGTAAAGATATGAAGCGTATGACCCAGAATGGGTCGGTAAGTAGAAACTTACATTAACACCATCCAGAAAGGATATTCATCATGGCTTTTGGTGATATTGCTCTAACAGCGGCCCAACGTACGTCGCTGCTCTCCTTGACGAGAACTGCTGATTTGAGTGACCGGACACAGACCCGTCTGTCGACCGGTCGTGCGATCAACCAGGTTACCGACGATGCGGTTAACTTCTTCCGTGCACGTGCTCTTTCCGACCGTGCATCGGACTTTAACTTGCGTCGTGCGGATATTGACCAGGCGATCAGCTCGGTGAACACCGCGCTGCAGGCCGTTGAATCGGTCGACTCGCTGCTCAACCAGCTCAAAGGTATTGTGGAAGCCGCGCGGTCGCAGTCGACCTCGGAACGTATTTCGGCAACCACGCAGTTTACCGAAGTCGGCACGCAGATCTTCGAACTGATCGAAGATGCGTCGTTTGCCGGTCTTAACCTGCTTTCCTCGACCAACTCGACCCTCGATGTCGCGTTCGGTACGCGGACGGCATCCCGCCTGGAAGTTTCCGGTTTCGACCTGAACTCGACCGCGGCGGATACGAACTTCGGTATCTTCTCGGCAGCCGTTTTCTTCACCAACAACTCGACGGTGGCGCTGACGGACTTCGGGATTTCCTCGTCCTCGTTCACCTCGTTCGGTGGCGATAACTCGAACCTGTCGTTTGCGACAACGGCGGTCAGCATCATCGACGGCGGTATCTCGCGGCTTCGTGCTGCGGCAGCCACGCTCGGTGCGAACGTTGCTATCCTTCAGACCCGTCTGGACTTCACGGAAACCTACGTGAACGAACTGGAAACGGGTTCGGATAAGCTGACGCTTGCCGACCTCAACGAAGAAGGCGCCAACCTGGTGGCCCTGCAGACCCGGCAGCAGTTGGGTATTCAGTCTCTGGCCATTTCCGGTCAGCAGCAGCAGGCCATTCTTGCCCTTCTGAACTAAGGATAAGGACATTCCGGTTTTCGAACCGGTCGTTCGATGGGGCTCCTTCGGGGGCCCCATTCCTTTTGCGCGGTCAGTCGGTCGCCAAAAAATCAGCGCATTTTCAATGCGTTAGAATTTCCAGGCGCTGGTAGCCCTCAGCAGTCACCCCATTCTGGCACGTTTCTTGAAAACTGCTTCTGCGAGCACGTCGCGATACCGCTGATCCGGGTTGCGGCGAAAGCAGAAGCTTAAGGAGAAACCAGTTCAGGCCGGACGCCAGAAGGTCCGCTAGAAGGGTGATGAAAAATGGCTAACGATATTGCACTAACAGCAGCGCAAAGGCAGTCTCTGCTTTCGCTTCAGAGAACCGACGCATTGAGCAGTCGGACACAGACACGGTTATCGACAGGCCGGAAAATCAACACTGTCGTTGACGATGCGGTTAACTTTTTCCGAGCCCGCACACTGACCGACAGAGCGTCGGACTTTGAACTGCGCAAAGACGATATTGATCAGGGCATCAGCGCCGTCAACACTGCCTTGCAGTCGATTGAGGCGATCGATGCTCTGCTAAACCAGCTTAAAGGTATCGTTGAAGCGGCGAGGTCGCAGTCGACCTCGGAACGTATTTCCGCGACGACGCAGTTTACCGAAGTCGGTACCCAGATTTTCGAACTGATCGAAGATACATCCTACCAGGGTCTTAACCTGCTGGGATCGACCAACTCGACGCTCGACATCGCGTTCGGTACAAGAACATCATCGCGGTTGCAGATCGACGGTTTCGATCTCAATGCGACAGTCGGTAACTCGACCACCGGTATCTTTTCGGTTGCGGTCTTCTTCACAGCGAACTCGGCAATTGCGCTGACCGCGCTCGGTATTTCGTCATCGAGTTTCACGTCATTCGGTCAGGACAACTCGAATGTCGGCAATGCGACTTCGATCGTTCAGTTGCTGGATGCCGGTATCAACCGGTTGCGTGGTCACGCGCAGACTCTCGGGTCGAACGTCGCCATCCTGCAAACCAGGCTGAACTTTACACAGGAGTACGTAAGTGAGCTGGAAACCGGTTCCGACAAGCTGACGCTGGCGGACCTGAACGAGGAAGGTGCGAACCTCGTCGCCCTTCAGACCCGGCAGCAGTTGGGTATCCAGTCGCTGGCGATTTCCGGTCAGCAGCAACAGGCGATCCTGGCGCTGCTGCAGTAATCGTAACAGTACGCGGTTCATTCGATGCGGCGGCGGTCCCTTTCCGGGCCGTCGCCGTTGTCGTCCGGGGTACGGTGTTGCGATGCCTCGGCAAAGTCTGCCGGTCAGGAATCTTCTCGGACAATCCGGAATCGCGTTATAGGTGCGCTTCAATCTGCGTCTCGGGGTATCGGCCGCGGTTCTCCTTCATGTGCCAGACAAAATCGATATGGTGTTTTTGAAATTGGAAAAGCAAGGTGAATCAAGAACATAACGGGCTCAGCGGGCAGCTCGCTGCGGCGTTGACCTTTATCGGGCAGGAAGATTATTCAGAGGCCGTTTTTGCGGCCGAGCGCGAACTTGCGGCTGCGCCCGGTTCATCCGATGCGGCGCATGTTCTTGGTCTCGTTGCGATCCGGATGGAAGAACTTCTGCGTGCAGAGGAATTGTTCAGCCTGGCGCACAAGCAGGCGCCGAATGTGCGCGAACATGTCGAAGCGCTGTCGATCATCAATGCCAGACTGGGCCGTCTGCACGATGCGCTGTTCTACGGCAAGCTTGCCTCCGTATTGACTGAAGATGCGGATCGCTCGGCATTGTTGCCGGACTGGCTGGGCAGTTTTCAGGACGCTTTCGACGCAATAGACAATACCAATTTTATCGAACAGGGCATGCAGCAATTCATGCGCGGCGATGTCGCGGCTGCAGTGGAGTCCCTGCGAAAAGGGTTGCAGGCCGAACCGGGCAACGCCACGGGCTGGCGCGGTTTGCGCGACAGTCTGATGATGGACCGCCGGCCCTACGAGGCCCTGCTCGCTGCCCAAAGCCTTGCATCGGCGGAACAACCCGCTGGTGAGGATCTTGCTGCTGTCGGTGAAATTCTGATTGCCATCGGCCGGTTTGTGGAAGGCGAAGGATGTTTTGTCGACGCCATTGAACAGGATCCGATGGACCTGTCGCTGCGGTCCAGATTCATTCGTACCATTGCCCGGTGCGATCTGGATTCGCCGGATGAAATTCTGCGCCAGGAAGCACTCTGGGGTGGGTCGCTACCGAAAATTCCGGGTGTGCGTTCGGCGGACAAACCCGGCAGCCATCTGACGATCGGCGTGCTTTCCGGATCGATCCGTGGCGGCAGTCTGGCCGATCTCGTCTGGCCGTTGTTCGATTCCGCCGCCTATGCCGATGTAACGATCAATGTCTACAGCAACAACACGCGCGACGATGCGCTGACCCGCCGCCTCCGCGGCCGGGTCGATGGCTGGACGGATATCGGCCCGACCGACGATCTGACAGCCGGCACCATCATCCGCAACGATGGCGTGGATATCCTGATCGACCTGGACGGTCACCAGCCCGGCGGGCGCCCTGGTCTGGCCGCAAGACGCCCGGCGCCCACCGTGCTCAGATGGGCCGGTGTGCCGGTAGATGCAGTATCTGTTGCGCGGCCGCCCTATGACGGCGTTATCGGCGATGCCGTGCTGTATCCCGACGGCGGCGACCGCTGTGTCCTGGTCGATGGCGGGCCATTCGCCTTGCCACCGGATGCGGTTGTCGCGCCGCCGCAGGCCTTTCCGAAAGGGGTACCATTGCGCGTCGGCCTGTCTGTGGCGCGCTGGCAGCTATCAAATGCGGTGTTCGATTTCATACAGGGGATATGCAACGAAAGCACGGTGGTTGAATTCGTGCTTGATTATGCGGCGCTGGGCGGTATGTCGGCGCTGGACGATATCGACCCGATCCTGGAAGAGCGCGGCATTTACAACCGGGTCGGTCCGTCGCAGCCGTCGGATACGGCGGCAGACGGTCTTGCCGGGTTTCTGAATGCCTGCGATGTCGTTCTCGACATCGGTCCGACACCGGCGCCAGCCCTGTTATGGGAATGCCTCAGCCGGTCGAAGCCGATGTTCAGCATTCCGGGCCGGCAACCGCAAAGCCGGTTTACGGCCTCGGTGATGACCGGAATAGGGCTTGCGGAAACCGTTGCGGAATCGTTTGACGATATGGCCGGAAAACTCTCCGGCCTTGGCGCGGATGCCGATGCAGTCAATGCCCTATTGGTCAAAGTTCACCAACTGGTGACAAAAGAATGCGTCGGCAGTGTCACTTCCGAAAGATCAAAGCGGTTCATGGAATCCCTGGCTGTGTTTCAGAAATCCCGACAGAAGATCGAGGCTTGATGATGTCGACCGAGCAATACGAACGGAACATGGAAGCAATGCGGCGGTTTCAGCCGCACATGGCCAATCGTATTGAGAACATGGTGGCGCCGTATTCACGGAAAGTCGGTCGGGCCGCTGCCGGCGACCTGAATATCGATCTTGGCCATACGCGGTTTTACAAACCCGATGCGGTTTCCTTCTCCGCCGATCAGGTGAAGGCCTTCGTCAACAAACCTGACCAGCGTATCAGCCTCGGTTGGCCGACCATGCCCGGCGACAGGCGGTTCCTGTGGAAAGACGTGATCGGCCGGTCGCTGGACCGACTGGAAGAGAAGGGGTATGGCAAGCAGACGCAGTCGATGGACCCAGACGGCGGCTATCTGGTTGTTCTGGGTCTCGGACTGGGCCTGCACCTGGAACCGCTGATAGAACAGCTCGACGTTCGATCGGTGGTTATCATCGAGCAGTATGACGAGTTTTTGCTGCATGCGATGCACGAAGCCGATATAGCGAAAGTGTTGACCACGATTGACCAGCGCAAGGGGTCGGTTCAGTTCCTGTTCAGTGATGTGCCGGTCAACATCGCCAATTACCTGTTCTATCAGATGCGCCATGATGCGTTCGGGTTGATCGACGGGTCCTACATCTACACTCATTACGATTCTTTTGTGATGCGCGAAACCAAGCGTCTCTTTGTTGACCGCCTGCCGGTTCTGATGGGGTCTCCGGGCTTTTTCGAAGACGAGCTGGTGATGATGACAAACTGTGTGGAAAATATGGCGCAGTCATCCGAACACCTGTTCGCGGACAAGCTTCGCTATGCGAAACAGACACCTATACTGATCTGCGGATCGGGGCCATCAATCGACAACTCGGTAGAGCTCATCCGCAAGCAGCAGGATGCCTGCTTTATCATGAGCTGTGGCACAGGGCTTGGTGCGTTGCTGGGGCATGGCATTGTGCCGGACTTCCATGTCGAGGTCGAAAATACACCGGGGCCTGCGGAAATACTGGCAAAGCTGGCGGAGAAGCATGACCTTTCAAGTATCGTCCTCGTCGCAACGAACACGGTTCATCCCGATCTCTCACGTCATTTCGGCAAGCGGATTTTTTATTTCCGGGATTCCGTATCCTCATCAAAGATTTTTGCCGGCAAGTACGGCCAGATCTACTATGCGGCGCCGACCGTCGCCAATGCGGCGTCGCGAATTGCGCTCGGCTTCGGGTTCCGGAATGTGTTTCTGCTGGGGGTTGATCTCGGCGCACGCGATGCCGACCGGCACCATTCCACAAAATCCGTCTATATGGCCGATTTGGATTTCCTGAAGACCCATCCTGACCATTTGGCGGCAAGCCGGTATACGATAGAGGCGCCGGGTAATCTTGGCGGCAAGGTCCGCACCAATCACAGCTTTCTGTATGCGGGCATTCATTTTTCCGCGATGATCGCCCAGTACAAGGGGGCGGTGGTTTACAATTGCAGCGACGGCATCCGCATCACCGGGACGATTCCAAAACTGCTGGAAGCAGCGCAGATTGACCCGCCTGAAAACAGCAAGATGCGGGAGTGGGAAACCATCTGGCAGGAGCTGGATGTCGTTCCGCCACAGGAAATTATCTCGCAGGACCGGCTGACGGAACTGACCGATGCGCTGACCATTTTCTATTTGTCCATACGCAGTGTCATCAGCAGCGTCGACTCGTCCGATATCGATCTGAGACAGTTGTTCGACGAATTCAAGGATCTGCTGGATGATCCGCTGGCGACGGAAGCCGACAAGGCGGTCCAGCAGATTCATTCCGGTACAATGATGAACTGCTACAATTTTCTGTACCAGACCTATCGTCGGTTGCCAGAAGCGGCGCGCGAAGATTTCTTTAACGACTTCCGCGAAATCCTGATTGAAGCCATCGACAGGATGGAAGAACAGACGACGACACTGACGGAGACGTTCCTGCGCCGGGTCGAAGCGGCCTGATACCGGCATGTGCGGTATAGCCGGCGTCTTTTCAACGAAGCCTCCCGATCACGGACGGATCGCCAATGTGCTGGCGACAATGCGAAATCGCGGGCCGGATGGCGAGGGCGTTTTTACCGCCTCCTGTGCCGGAAAAAATCTGACCCTGTTTCACACCCGCCTTTCGATCATCGATCCGGTTTCGGCATCCGACCAGCCGATGACGCGCGGCGGCCTGACGCTGGTATTCAACGGCGAAATCTATAATCACATCGAACTTCGACGCGAGCTTGAAGGTCTGGGCCACAGCTTTCACACCGCCAGCGATACGGAAGTTGTGCTTTCGGCCTATGAGGAATGGCAAACCGACGCCTTTCGCCGATTTGAAGGCATGTGGGCGATGGCGCTGTTCGATGAGGCTCGGCAGTGTTTCGTGTTAAGCCGGGACCGGTTCGGTGAAAAACCGCTTTATGTCTGGAAGCGGCATGACGACCTGTTTTTCGCGTCCGAAGTAAAGGCGATCTCGGCGATGGTCGGTGCGCGTCCGGCGGTCAACGATGCGCAAGTCCGTCGTTATCTCGTCAACGGATACAAGAGCCTGTATCCGTCGGGCGAGACGTTCTATCGGCAGATCGATGAATTTCCGAGAGCGAGTTATTGTGTTGTCGGCAATGGTGATGAGACGCCGCAGGCGTTCTGGTCGGTCGGGTTCGACCCGCAGTCGATGGCGCTGGCGGATGCGGTTGAAACCGCGCAATCGCTGGTAACTAGCGCTATCGATCTTCGGTTGCGGGCCGATGTGCCGGTGGCCATTCGCCTCAGTGGTGGCATCGATTCAAATGTAATCGCAGGCACGGCGCTGAAACGCCTGGGTCGTGATGTCGAGACGTTTTCTATCGTTGATGATGATCCGCGCTACGATGAAACCCTGCATATCGAAAAGGCCATTGCCTATTTCGGTGGACGACACCGGCGCATATCAATTCCCAAAACAGGGTTCTGGGAAAGAATGGACAGGCTGGTCCGGTATTTTGATGGGCCGATGATGACCATCTCGTACTACCTGCATGCGCTTGTGTCGGAAGCGATCCACGAAGCCGGTATCAAGGTTTCGCTTGGCGGTACCGGGGCAGACGAAATTTTCAGCGGTTATTACGACCACTATCTGTTCTGGTTGGCAGAAATGAAGGGCCGAGCGGATCATGCCGAACTGGTGCAGCAGTGGCGCGGCAGTTACGGAAGGTTCGTCCGCAACCCGTATCTTCAGGACCCGGATGCCTTTGCCAAAGATCCGTCGGCGCGGGATCATATCTTTCTCGGTGCAGACAGGTTTTCCGGCTTTCTGACGGACGGATTTGCGGAAGCGCATCGGGAAACGGCATATTGTGAAGACGGTTTACGGAACCGGATGCTGAACGAACTGTTCGGCGAAACCGTACCGGTAATGCTACATGAGGACGATCTGGCGGCGATGGCGTATTCTGTTGAAAACCGGGCCGCTTATCTTGATAGCCGGCTTGTCGAGTTTCTGTTTACGGTACCGTCGGAACATCTGATCCATGATGGATTGCCGAAGTATCTGCTGCGCGAGGCGGGCAGGGGCATTGTCGATCAGGATGTCCTGGCCAACCCGCGCAAACAGGGCATCAATGCGCCGGTGACGAACTTTCTCGATTTCAGCGATTCCGGTACAAGAGACAGGCTGCTGTCGGATGGTCCATTGTTCGACTATGTCCAACGCGACAAGGTAGCGGCGTTGCTTGATACGCCGCTCGCGCTGAACAGTGAAAGCAAGTTCCTGTTTTCGCTGATCAGTCTGAAACTGTGGCTGGAAGCGATGGAAGACCCGCTATGACGATGACCTACTGTCAGCGCTGCATTCTGCCGGATACACGGCCCGGGATCGTGATAGACGAGGCAGGCATCTGCTCGGCCTGCCGCGGGCACGACTTGAAGGAAACCGGCATCGACTGGGTGGCGCGGGAACGGGAATTTGCGACACTTGTTGAAGACGCAAGAGCGCGGTCATCCGGTTATGACTGCATCGTGCCGGTCAGTGGCGGCAAGGATAGCTGGTACCAGATCATCAAGGCGCAGGAATATGGTCTGACAGTGCTGGCCGTTACCTGGCAGACGCCGGCGCGGACAGAAATCGGTCAGCGCAATCTGGACGAGATGATCCGCTGCCTCGGCGTCGATCATATCGACTACACGATTAACCCGGATGTCGAACGCCGCTTCATGCTGGCGGCGTTCGAGGATGTCGGCGCGACCGGCCTGCCGATGCACATGGCGCTGTTCGCCATTCCCATCCGCCTTGCGGTGCAGATGCGCATCCCGCTGATTGTGTGGGGTGAAAATGCGCAGCTGGAATACGGCGGGACGGTGAAAGAACAGCTTGCCACCCGGCTCGATGCGGACTGGCTGGCGAAACACGGCTGCCTGCAATCCACCAATGCGGGTGACTGGGTCGGCAGACAGGGCCTTACGGAAGCTGACCTGGCGGCATACCGGCTGCCCGACAATCCGGATTTTTCGGTGGACTCCGTCTTCCTCGGCTCATTTTTCAAATGGTCGAGTTTTGAGAATACACGTGTCGCAGAAGCGCACGGTTTCCGTTACGACAAAGGCGATCTCAGAACCGGAACCTGGGATTTTGCGGACATTGACTGTCGGTTTATCTCCCTGCATCACTTTCTGAAGTGGTACAAGTTCGGCATAACCCGTACGTTCGATAACCTGTCGGTGCAAATCAGAGACGGGCAGATGTCGCGGTGCGAAGCGATAGAATCCTTGAAAAACCAGGGGTTGCAGGTTCCTGAGGACGATATCGCGGCATTCTGCCGGTTTGTCGATCGACCGGTGGACTGGTTTTGGCAGACTTGCGAAAAGTTCCGAAACACGGATATTTGGGGTCGAGATGGAAACGTATGGAAAATACCGGGTTACCTGGTAGAGGATTGGGCATGGGAGACGAAAAGAGCGGACTGAGGGTAGCGGTCCTCACAACCGAGACGCTGCATCACGCGCATTTTGTCCGCGCGGTGGTAGACGTGTACCCGATGACGCGGGTTTTTGAGGAAAAGCGACCGATTTCGGCCCGGTTCGAAACGGCGCACCCTTTCGAGGACGACCGAGCTGCCCATGAACGCGATACCTGGTTCGATGGCAAGGAGCGGACACTGAATGAATTCGCGCCTGTCGAAACCTATTCCGACATCAATGATCCCGTCTGTATCCAGCATCTTGCCGAATTCAAACCCGACGCCATTATCGTGTTCGGCACCGGCAAGATCAGCGAAGAACTGATCAACATCCGCCCGGACCGTATCGTCAACCTGCACGGTGCGAACCCTGAACACTATGTCGGCATCGATACCCATCTCTGGGCGATCTATCACCGCGATTTTGAAGGTCTGGTGACGACATTGCACCGGGTAGAATCAATCATGGATCGTGGCGGCGTCGTGTTGAGCGCGGATATTCCGATCAGACCCGGCATGAAAATGTATGAGTTGCGCCAGGCGAATACCGAGGTCTGTATTCAGCTCGTGCTGTCGGCGCTGGATCTGCTGGAAAAGTTCGACCAGTTCATTTCGCGGCCGCAAACCATGAAGGGCAGGCGGTATTCGTTCATGCCGGCGGTATTGAAAGACGATTGCCAGCGGTATTTCGAAACCTACACCGCTTCTCTTTAGATGATGACCAGCGAAGAGCCGCCAGATAACTGCGTATTCTGCGGCTCAAGCGGCTGGAAGCGGCAAGCGTCGTTTGATGCGCCGCCGGTTGGCGAAACTGATTTCGGTCTTGCCGATTACCACCGCAGCCTTTGGCAATGCGGGCAATGCGGCCATGTCATCAACCATCACCGGATGACTCTCGACGACCTGTATACATCCGCGTATTGGGACCGTACCTATGGCGGCAACCGCATGGCGGCGACCTATGACCGCATCATGGCGCTGCCGGAAGCGCAGTCGGATAACCGGGCGCGGGTTAAACGGATTTGCACCTATTGCGACGAGATTGGTCGACCGCACCGGCACAGCGTGCTGGATGTCGGGTCCGGTCTGGCAGTGTTTCCCGCCGTGATGCGGATGGCAGGCTGGCAGGCGACGGCGCTTGACCCGGACCAGCGGGGCGCGGCGCATGCGGAAGCAAAAGCCGGGGTCGACGCCATCGCCGGCGATTTCATGACGGTGCAGCTCGATAGCACTTACGGTCTGGTCAGTTTCAACAAGGTGCTGGAGCATGTGCGTGACCCGGTCGGCCTGCTGGCGCGGGCAAAGCCGGCACTGGATGCGGACGGGCTGGTGTATGTGGAACTGCCGGACGGCGAGGCGGCGTTGAAGGACAGCCCCGGCCGAGAGGAATTCTTCGTCGAACACTACGATGCGTATTCGATGGCCTCTATCGTGATGCTGGCGAAAAAGGCCGGTTTCCGGTGCGATCTGGCCGAACGCGTACGCGAACCAAGCGGCAAGTACACCCTGCGCGCGTTCCTGTCCGCCGACTGATGCCCGGCCCCGCGATCCCGGACTTTCTGAAACCGTCGCCGTTCGAGGCAGAGTATCTGGGCGGACCAGTGTACCGGCTGGCCGATCCGGCGGCAGCGGCGCAGGCGGTTCGGTTCGGGCAGCAGGCCGGCGCGGTGCTGATTTCCTGCCGAACCAATGCAGACCTGTCGATGGCCGGTTTCCGGAAGATCGAAACACTGGTAACGCTGGAAAGAGAAACCCCGCCGGAAACGTCGGTGCCGACGGGTTTCACACTTCGCGATGCGACGACGGCGGATATCGATAGCTGCCGGAGCATCGCCATCGCCGAATTGCGTCAGAACCGGTTCCATGCCGACCCGAAAATAGACAATGGTGCGGCGGACGCCTTGCGCGCCGCCTGGATCGAAAACGCCATCCGGGGACGGGCCGACCGTGTGCTTGTCGCCTGCAGGGGTAATGATGTGATCGGTTTCAATGCGCTGCTGCGGCGCGATGATGCAATCGTCATCGATCTGATCGCCGTTTCCGGCGTGGTGCAGGGGCGCGGTGTCGGTAGAGCGCTGGTTGTGTCGATCGGGCAGGGCGAAAGCGTCAGCCGCATCCGCGTTGGCACCCAGGCCGCAAACGAGGCGTCGCTCGCTTTCTATAAACGTCTCGGCTTCCGGGAAGCAGACCGGCAGGATACTTGGCACTGGACGCCCGGTCCTAGTCGATGAATTTGCTTCGAAACCAGATCGAGAGATCCTGTTCGCTCACGGCGCTTGATGCCAAGCCTTCCATCATCCTGATGGCATCCAGTTGATCGAACTTCAGCCTGTATCCGTTATCAGCAAGAAACAGTCTGGCAGAAACCCACGCAATTCTCTTGTTCCCGTCCACGAAGCCGTGATTCTTCTCCAGTCCGTAAGCATACGAGGCGGCAAGATCCGCCGCATCGGGATCGCCGTAGTGAGCAAGATTTTGAGGCCGAGCTAACGCCGATTCAATGGCGCCTAGGTCGCGAATGCCATCGGACCCGCCGTGTTCGGCGATCTGGCGGTCATGAATTGCGAAAACGACATCCGGCCTGACCCAGCGCCAGACTCTCCTAGTGGTCATTTGGAAAGGGCGCGCAGGACTTCACGGTCTTCATGCATGATATCCTCAGCCAGCGCATTCTGACGTTCGAATTCCGGATCGTAGGCAGTTATTCGAAAACCGCCATCAGGCGCTTCGGTCAGAAAAACGGTGTCGCCTTTTTTGAGGCGCATTTTAGCCATCGCTTCCTTGTTGAAAATGATGCCGGATGACGTTCCGATAGTCGTAACTTTTGCCGAGATCATGAAAATCTCCTTTCATTATAATAAGTATTATAATGATGTTTGGGAAAACAATCCACGTGGAAATTTAAAAATACAGCTTGAAGCCTTCATGCGTCGGTTGAAACCCGATGCGCTCGTAGAAGCGGACCGTGTCGGTGCGGGCCTTGTTCATCGTCAGTTGAACGAAATCGCAGTTGCGGTCGCGGCATTGCTGCAGGGCCCAGTCGAAATAGCGCTTTCCGATGCCCTGCCCACGCAGGGATTTATCCACCCGCACCGCCTCGATCTGGCCGCGCTTCACGCCGCGTTGCGCAACACCGGGGATGAACGTGATCTGCAGGGTACCGATAACCTTGCCGTCGAGAACGGCTACGCTCAGCAACTGGTTGGGATCAGCGGAAACGGCCAGAAAGCCGGCAACATAGCCGGGGTCCAGCGGCAGGGTCGCTTCCTCCCGGTTCCGGCCCAGGGAATCGTCGGCCAGCAGCCCGACGATGGCGGGCAGATCGGCTTCGGTCGCCTGCCTGAAGGTCAGGGTATCAAACCGGTTCGTCATCCAGCCACTTCAGCACGGTGATTGTCTGCTGTTCGCAATAGGCATCGAAGGACGGCATTTTCGTCTGTTCCACCAGCAACACATAGTGACGCCCTTCCGGGTTCGATACCAGGGCGGTACGAAAGCCGTTGTCCCGGAGCCGTCCGTTGATCGACGGCGTGGCGTAGAAGCCCCAGTCCTTTCGCGCGACATCGTATTCCGCGCCGGTTTCGGTCTTGAACGTGATCAGTTCATCCGTCGCAAGCTCGATATCGGCGACGTGAGAGATTTCGACATCCTTCACGGTGAAGCGCCGGGCAGGGGTCTGGCGGTCTACTTTCATGGCGGTAAGCCGATCCTTACTCTTTTTTCAGTTCCTTGCCGCCCCATTCCTGGGTCACGCTGACCACCTCGTCCAGCGGCGCGGTAACCGGATCGGACAGATGATCGTATACCCATTTTGTGCGCACGTAATCCTGTTCCGTATCGACCGCGATGGAGATGTTTTCGTACCGGTCGTCCGGTGCTTCCAGACTGCTGATCATGAAGATATCCGGGTTTTCATAGAAATACGCGGTCACATGTTCCAGATATCGCATGTCCCGCGTGGCGGCGCACAGGCGCGACAGGGCGGCGGTATCGACCGCTTCGGCGCTGCAGCCCACCGGATAGCTTCGCTTCAGCACATTGGTGGCGACCTCAACGCCGTCATCGATGTAGAGATCGGCGACCTGATCCACCACCGCCGGATCGATGAACGGGCTGTCGCCGCAGATCCGGATGAACCAGTCCAGCCTGTTGGCCTTGGCGCAGGCGAGGCACCGGCCGGCGACGTCTTCCGGATCGCCGCGAAAGGCTTCGATTCCTTCGTCCTTCGCAAAGTCTTCCAGCGGGTCGTCCACGTCCGATTTGCTGGTGGCAAGAATGATCCGGTTGACTGTCCCGCACCGGCGCAGCCGTTCCAGCGTCAGATGCAGCAGCGGCTTGCCGCCGAGATCAAGCAACCCCTTGCCGGGCAGCCGGCGCGAATTCAGGCGCGCCAGCACGATATGCGCTGCATGTTCCATTCTATTGACCTTTCCTGTGCCCCATACCTGAAAAAGTCAGCCCTGGTTGCGCATCCGTTTCGCCCGTTCCCACTGTTCGACATAGTATTCGCAATAGGCCTTGAAGCCTTTTTCCAGCGGCCATTCCGGTTCGAAGCCGAGTACGCTGCGGGCCCGTTCGATGGAAAGCGTGCCGCGGATCGGTTTGTCGACGGCGCGCGGCCGTTCTTCGAGAATGGTATCCGGCACGATGCTTTTCACGATCGCCGCCAGATCGGCGATGGTGCGGGCATTGCCGAAGGTCAGGTTGAAGGTGCTGGATTTGTCGGGGTTGTCATGCAGCGCCAAAGCCCGCACCTGGCCCTGCACGAGATCCCTGATATAGGTGAAATCGAGCCGTCCGTCGCCACCGCCTTCCAGCAGCAGCGGCTTGCCGGTCAGCGCGTTCTCGATGAAAACCTGGCTGACCCGGCGCGAAATGCAGCGTTCGCCGTATAGCGCCGACGGGCGGATGATGGTCGAGCCGACGCCGTATTGCGCCCGGTAGGTGCGCACCAGCCGTTCGCCCATGTATTTGGCGTTGGCGTAGATGCCTTCCGGGCGCGGGAAGGTGCGTTCATCGACCTGATCGCCGTCGAAATCGCCGTACACCGTGCTGGACGACATGAACATCACCTGGTTGCAGGTGTCCCGCCGGGCGCGGACCAGTTCCAGCACGTTGCGCAGGGTAATCAGCTGGATATCGAAACACAGGCCCGGTTCCTGCTTGGCATCGACCGCGCTGGCGATGGCGGAAAGATGCACCACCTTGGTCGGGTTCACTTCCTCGAAACAGCGGGCGAGGTCGGTCAGGATGCGGGCATCGGCGTTGCGCATGACGATGCGGGCCGCGCGCATCTGGGCGAACCGGTCCTGCAGGAACCCTTCATAGGCGGTGCGCTGCACCTGGTTCTGGTCCAGCGTGAAGGCGTTCTCGATCAGGCTGTTGACCATCAGGTTATCGACGATGGTGACTTCCGCGCCCATGCGCGCCAGTTCCAGCGCCAGATTGTGGCCGATGAACCCGGCCCCGCCGACCAGCATGATGCGCTGGCCTTTCAGTTTCGGGATAAGGCTTTCATAGGGAATGCTGCTCATGTCGGTCTCGCTTCTACGATCATCGAACCAGTATCAGGTGTTTACGGTGGCTTCTGCAATGACGGTGCGCAGGGTCTGCCCCAGATAGTCGGCGTCATCGGCGGAAAGATGCGGGCCGACGGGCAGGGAAATCGTCTGTTCCGCCAGCCATTCGGCGACCGGGAACCCGCCTGCCTTGTGGCCGTATTTCTCGCGGTAATAGGTAAACAGCGGCACCGGGCCGGGATAGTGGATGGAGGTGCCGATGCCGGCCTGTTTCAGCCGGTCGACCACAGGATCGCGCGCGATGGACCCATCCTTCGGCAGCACGATGTTCAGGCAGTAGCGGCTGGATTCCGATTTCCCGTGGGCGACCGGAAACAGGTGCAGGCTTTCCAGCCCGGTCAGATAGTTGCGGATGATGGCGTCGTTGCGCTTCCGCGCCGCCTGAAACCCGTCCAGCTTGCCGATCTGGCACAGGCCGACGGCGGCCTCGACCTCGCTCATCCGGTAGTTGAAGCCCAGAGCATCGACATCGTACAGGCCGGGCCGGGTCCGTTCACCCAGCGCCCGGTTGTAGCCGAAGGCGCGGCGCTTCCTGACCCGGGCGGCGAGATCGTCGTCATTGGTGGTCAGCATGCCGCCTTCGATGGAGGTCATGTGCTTCACCGGATAGAAGGAAAACGACCCGGCGAGCCCGATGGTGCCGGTCTTGCGGCCGTCATGGGTGGCGTCGACGCTGAGCGCGCAATCTTCCAGAACGAAGGCGTTGCGCGCGGCGGCGATGGAAAGAAGGCGGTCCATGTCGCAGGGCAGGCCCAGATAGTGGACGGGGATGATGGCGGCGAGGGGGCCGTTGACCTGTTCCAGCCGCGCCGGGTCCATGTTGCCGGTTACCGGGTCGACATCGACGAAGACCGGTTCCGCGCCCAGCAGTTCGACGCAATGCGCGGTCGCGACATGGGTCATGGCCGGCACGGCGACCCGGTCGCCGGGGCCGATGCCGCGCACGAACAGGGTCAGATGCAGGCCGGCGGTGCAGCTCGACACCGCGATGGCGTGTTTCGCGCCGCAGCGCTCGGCAAAGGCGGCCTCGAAATCCGTCGT